>NZ_SGXG01000001.1:0-620000 GCF_004216715.1 Cecembia calidifontis | reverse complement strand
ATTTGAATACTTCCTGTATGATTTTTTGTTGGATTTCTTCAGGGTTATTTAAAGCATTTTTTGTCAAGGTGTTTTTTAACCTTTCATATCCGAATTCCATGCCCTCACTGTTTTTGGCTTCTACTATACCATCTGTATACAAAACCAGCACATCTCCCGAGCTGAAGCTAAAGGTTTTTTCCTCGATATATCTCTCAAACATTTGGTTTCTTAAAATACCAAGCCCCATCCCTCCAATACTGAGATAGGATGATTCCTGCTTTTGGCTGTTGAAATATAATGTAGGGCAATGTCCTGCTCGGCTGTAAGTTACCGTTTTATTGCTGGTGTGAACGATAAAATACGAAGTAGTGATAAAATGGTTCTTTTCCAGGCACTGGCTCAGCGCATTATTGGCCAAAACCAAAAATTCTTTTGGTGCCGGGTGAATCTGGACCAAGCTATGGAAAACCCCTTTCATCTGGGACATGTTGAAAGCGGCGGAAGTTCCTTTTCCTGATACATCCCCAATTATCAAAGCAAATTCATTGTCTCCCAAATCCCAAGTTTCGTAATAGTCACCCCCAACTTCATCTGCAGCTGCTGAAAAAGCAGCAATTTCAAATGCCTCATTATGATGGAGTTTTTCCGGCAGCAGACTTCTCTGAACCCGCTGTGCAATTTTTAGCTCCTCCTTGTACCGCTCTGTTTTTATCGCCTCGTTCAAAAGTCTGTAATTTTCCACAGAAATACAGGCCTGCCCCACAAAAGTGGAAATGATATTGATCATTTCCTTGTTGAATCCATCCCGTACCTCTTTAAGGAGAAATAATCGTCCAATGGTTTTTTGATTGACCACCAGGGGTACCATGAAGGCTGATTTGTAAACCGAATGCGTTATTTTTCCGTGGAAAATTTTTAAGTCATTTTCCGGGCTGTTCCAATCAAAGTTTTCAAAGGGTTTACTTTTATCAATCAGTTCTGTGATTTTAATTATAGATTTCTTGTCGGTAAACCTTTCCTGGATAAGATGCTTTTCTCCGGATTCATCTATTAATTCAAGCCAACCTGCATCTGCATAAGAAGCGCTCATACAGCTATCCACCAAAATATCCAATACCTGAGTTTCGTTCTGTCCCGGTTTGATAGATTGGCTTAAGCGCTGAAAGTTGATGGCTTCGACCAGTTTTTGTTCAAATACTGAAGAAGTAGGCAGGTTAAACAAGGTCACCAAAAAGCTGAAAAGAGAATAAATAAAGACAAAGCCAAAAAGGCCGATCAAAAATAAATTATCCGTAAGGTTAACAGGTATTTGCTTGGCATCACTGTAAGAAAGCAGCTGAATAAAAAGGTAAGAGGAAGAAACCAGGATGATAAAAAAGAAGAGTATGGACTTCCACTTTTCTTTGAAAGTGAGGTAGGGAATCCATTTTAAGTTGATAGAAAGGGAAATGGAAAAGATAACCAGGAAGACCAACCCAAAAAGGAAGCTATAGTCCAGGGTATTCTTGTTGAAGAAAATAAAAAACATGCTGATAAGGAGCAGTATTTCAAAAGCCTGCCACTGTTGTACCACTTTTTTTGTTTTTTGATACAGGATCAGTCTTTTCCACAAAAGGGTACAGGATATTAAGAATAAAGTAGTCAGCGCAAAGTTGACATGATAAAAGAAATTCCTCAGCAAAGGATCTTCTGAAAGTCTTGAGTCACCCAATGCCATATAAAAGCCTCTGACCAACAAAGAAATGGCCAAAGCCAAAATACCCGTAGTAGCCCCCCTCCAGATCAGATTTAAGAATTCATTCCTTTCACTTTTTGCTATGGAATAATTGTAAAAAAGATAGACCATGGTGAAAAAGGAAATTTCCAAGATATAGGAAACTTCAGGCGCAACCCCAGATTCGATCTGGTTGAGTTCCCCAAAAATCCGGGTAATATCAACAAAGAGTAATGCTAGCCAGGAAAGAATGGCTACCAGTACACTGATTTTTCCGATATTTGGGGTTTGAAGTTTGAACATTGTTCTGAACGCACCACAATAATACCAAAACAAACTTAAAATTTCTTTAACCGTTTGATCCTATAGCCAGAAAATAATGTTCCTAAAATCCGCAGGATTTTAGTTTGGAGATTTGAATCTGCTTGTTTGTGTTCATTTTTGGTCTAGTTCGGGAATTTCTTCCCTTTGATTGAAGAGTGTTCATAGTTTTGAGACAATGGATTTTAGGTTTGAGGATAAAATGGACGGTTTTTTTCCTCAATTTTAATGGAAAAGGCATACCTCTTCCCTGTAAATCTTTATTTTTTGAGCTCCTGAGGGGTTTTTATCTGAATTTAGTTCAAAATCGGCTTGTAATCCTTACTCGTGAACAGTTTGAGCACTTCTCTTCTTCCCGTTCTTATCCACTTGGCTGAAACAGTGATAAATCTGAAGATAAACTTCTTGAGCCTGTCGGTAGGCTTAAGCCAATCAACTTTTCTGGAATACTCTCCAATGATATAGGTGTAAAAATTGGCATACATAGCCGTCATAAGCATAAAGGAGGTATTCTCTGCAAGGAACGAACAGGGCAACTTAGACCAGCCAAAGTCATTGTTGAGTACATCAAACAAGCGTTCGCTTGCACCCCGGGCGTTATAAAACCTTACAACAGCTTCATTGGACGATGTATGTTCATTGGTCAGAATAGCCCTGTAAGTAAATGCATCTCCACTAAACACATCTGCCTGCCCGTCTTTACGCCTGATTCTGGTAATGACCAGCCTGTAAGACCTGTCTTTACCGAAAGGTTTGTAGTCGGATAGGTCAGTAACTTCCATTTCCTGTACACCCAAACGTATTTTCTGCCACTTCTCAGGGGCTATACTTCCAAGGATATTATCCAGTTTGGCACATCTGTTTGCCCGTATATAAAAGCTTTCGGTATGTGCTTCCAGTGTGCGGAGAACTTCTTCCTGATAGGATGCTGAATCGGCTCTGAACCTTCCGATACGGATATTTTCATTGGTAAGCTGCCCAAACATGCGTGTAAGTGTATCAGCCTGCAAATATTTGGCCTGACTGTTGCCATTTCTGCCCTCTACGTACACAGGAATGGCCTGTGAAAATTCAGGATGTGCTATGGAAGCTACACCTGGCTGATATCCATAGACGTGTTTATATGTCTTTTTTGAATCGTACTTTTCAGTTGGAATGACGGTGTTGTCATAATCGAGGTCGTAAGCAACACCTGACTTGAGTAATCCGGTCTTACAAGCTGATTTTAACAACAAGCTGTTGAGTTTTCCATTGATATTAAATTCATGGCTTACTCCACTGGACGGATTTATAAAGAGTTCTGTATCAACAGCAAGCTCTTTGATACCTCTCAGAATTGTATCGGCACTGCATACTGAAAATGAAGGGACCTGTTCAAGTGCGTCTCTCAAGTGAACATTGATATCTTCAGTACAGTCGCCACCATTAAAGAAAATAGCCATATGATTGGCGAAAATGTCACTGTATGAAAACCCTCCCCTTAAGGCTCTAACCCCCAATTGATTATCAATGAGTTCTGGGAGACCAGAATTTTTGAAAGAGTTAAAAACAAAATTAAAACCTCCGAAAGGTGTGATTTTTTCTGTCGAATTCGTAATTTTCATACCGCTTATCTAGTTTGAGTGGTATCATCTAAATAAGTGAAAAAAAACGAGCCGGAAAAGCCTGAATTGAATAAATTCAGCCACTTTTTCGGCTTTTTTTAAATCCGCCCTGCGGATTTAAGGATGTTAAATTTTAATAAAATCATGATCCATTTGCGTTTTGTTTACCCAATTGTATTGTTGCTCATTTTTGCATCTTGTACCTCTTCTGATATCAATAAAATACTCCAGGGAGTAGGGGGGCAGGCTCCTTTGACACAGCAGGAGGTTTCCCAAGGACTGAAGGAAGCCTTGATCCAAGGCATTAGCAAGGGAGCTGACCAAGCTTCAAAGCAGGATGGTTTTTTTGGTAATGAACTTATAAAAATTTTATTGCCGGAAGATGCAAGAAGGGTGGAGAATACCCTGCGCCAGATAGGTCTTGGATCTGAGGTAGATAGGGCACTGTTAGCTATCAACAGAGGGGCTGAAAGGGCAGCACAGGAAGCCAAACCCATTTTCATTAATGCGATCAGGCAGATGACCATACAGGATGCATTCTCTATATTAAAGGGAGAGCAGGATGCCGCCACGCAATTTCTCAGAAGGACAACAGAAAGCCAATTGGTTGCGCTTTTCCAGCCCAAAATTCATGAGTCACTCAATGAGGTCGGAGCCACACGTTTTTACGGGGATATTGCCAATACCTACAACAGCCTCCCGCTCACGAACAGAAAAATTGACCCGGATTTGAATGCCTATGTTACTGAAAGGGCCATAGACGGGTTGTTTAAGTTGGTGGCTGCAGAAGAACAAAATATCAGAAAAAACCCTTTGGAAAGAACTACTGCATTGATGAGAAGGGTGTTTGCTGCGCAGGACTAAAGAAAAACCACCTCCAGAATAACCTCATCACCAAACCGGTTGCTGATCAGTTCCAATACTTTGGACCTGTTCATGGAAAGTTCTTTCTTGACAGGTCCAGAGTTTATTTTCACAAAAAGTTTTTTATCCCTGACATAAAGCGATTCTGTCCGCCTGGCAACTGTATTGCCCATCATTTCAGGCCAGGCCTGAATTACTTGTCTTTCATCGAACTTATCTTTGAGCCTATAGGTTTTCAATAACTCTTCAAACGCTTCCTGAAGAGGAGCCACCTCTTTTTTTCTTCCCGTATGGTCTTTGTACCTTTCCATGAATCAAAGATAAACCTTATTCGCCAATAAAGAGTGAAGCGGCAATACTATCCGCCAATAACTTTCCTTTATTGGTCAGATATAGGTGATTGGAAGAGATGCTGATCATGTCCTCATCACGCAATTTTTTGATAAGCCCATTTTTTTGATCCAAAAGATCAATTCCAAAATTGGATTGAAAGTACCCAAGACTAATTCCCCAAATGGTCCTCAAAGAGGTAAGTATGTACTCATTGGCCAATTCCACATCAGAAAGAGAATCTACTTCATAGGGGAGGACTCCTTCCTGGAGTTTCTTCATATAGCCTACATTATTGGAGATGTTGAAGCCTCTTTCTTTCCCATCAAATGAATGGGCGCTGGGCCCGATTCCTAGATAAGGTTGGGCTTTCCAGTAATTGGTATTATGTATGGCAAAGTGACCCTCTTTTCCAAAATTGGAAATTTCATATTGTATATATCCGGCTTTTTCCATGGCCTCCATCAGCATTTCGAACTGCTCAGCCTGAAAATCTTCTGATGCTTCCTGAAATTTGCCTTTTTTCTGCCAATTTCCGAAAGCTGTCTTGGGTTCAATGGTAAGGGCGTAACTGCTGATATGTCCAGGGTCTAATGTAAGCGCCTGTTCCAGATCCTTTTTCCAAATGGAATGGTCTCCATATGGAAATCCATAAATCAGGTCAATGGAGAGTTTTTCAAAACCGCCTGATTTTGCCAGATCAATGGCCTGGAGCGCTTCTTTTTCGTTGTGGGCCCTATTATAAAATTTTAACACCCTGGCATCAAAACTCTGTATGCCTATACTCAATCGGTCAATCCCAAGACTTTTTAATTCTTTTAATTTTTCCCTATCCAAGTCATCTGGATTTGCCTCCAAGGTGGATTCTTCCAAATCTAAACGATAATGCTTGTAAATGGTGTTCAGGATGTAGTCGATGTGCTTTGTTTCCAATAGGGAAGGAGTGCCTCCTCCAAAATAAAGGGTCCTGACAGGGCTGTCCTTGGGCAAAAAGTCTTTTCGCATTTCCAATTCTGCCCCAATCATTTCAATCAGTGGACCAACAAGCTGTTGATTGGTGCTGAAATGGAAATCACAATAGTGGCAGGCTTGTTTACAAAACGGAATATGAATGTAGATGCCGGACAAATTGTTTACATTTAAGCCCAAAGATACTTCTAAACCTGATAGCTTCCATTGAAATTAAAGTTCATCTTCTTTTTTTGTTTTCTTTATTATTTCGTGCAGCACTTGCCTGCCCAACAGGCCCAATGGCTCCGTTATGAAATTTCAGGGCAAATACAAAAACAAGAAACGGTTTCATTTCGGGATTCGCTACAATTGAATCAGATTAAAAACCATGTTTTGTCAGGCTTGTACCAAAACGGCTATTTGAATCCGGAATCGGATTTTGTAAAAAGGAAGGATACGCTGGTTTGGAATGTAAAAACCGGTGAAAGATTTGATTGGATCAAGCTTAATCTTGGCAACGTGGATCCTGTTTTTTTAGTAAAAGCTGGCGTGGATCTTAGGCAGTTCCAGAATAGACCGGCAAATCCTGAAAGTCTAAAGGGGTTGTATGAAAAATTACTATCATCATCCGAAAACCAAGGATATCCATTTGCTTCCATCAAACTTGATTCTTTGGAGAGACAAGGTCAGGGGTTTTCCGCATCATTGGATTTGGATTTAGGACCGCTGATTACTTTTGACACGCTACAGCTTACCGGAGATTCAAAAACCAAGCGCATGTTTCTTGCAAGGTATATGCAAATCAGTCCAGGAGAGCCTTTTTCTCAAAAAAAGGTGAATGATGGGCTTAGACAGATTAAAAATTTGCCTTATTTAAGGTGGGGTGGAGAACCTGAAATGAGCTTTCAAAATGAAGAGGCTACGCTATTTTTACCCCTCAACGACAGGAGGATCAATTCAATTGACGGGATAATTGGGTTTTTGCCCAATGAACTTGAAGGAGGCAGGATGTTGGTGACAGGTCAGTTTGATCTCGCTCTTTACAATGTCGGGGGCAGGGGCAGAAATTACGAATTGAATTGGCAAAGGTTCAATCAGTTTTCTCAAAGCTTAAATATAAGTGCCCTTGAGCCTTTGGTTTTAGGATCAGGAGTAGATATTATGGCTTCTTTTGCTCTGTTGAAAGAGGATACCACATTTTTAAACAGGGATTTCCGATTGGCATTTGGTTACCGGATGGGATCAAATACATACATGAAAGTATTTTCCAGAAGACAAGCGGGAGATTTGTTGGCCGTTGCCAATTTATCTGAAGCCACTTCACTTCCTCAAGTGGGAGATTTTAGGTTCAATAATTATGGGTTTGGATTAGAGAAATCTTGGCTTGATGATAGGTTTTTCCCTAGGAGGGGGGCTTTGGTTGATTTCGAATTCTCTGTAGGGAATAAAAATATTTTAGTAAACACAGCGATTCCTCCTGGGCTTTATGAAGGCTTGGATCTTAGGTCCCTCCAATATTACATAAAAGGAAATATTGAGAAGTACTTCTATTGGAATTCAAGGTGGGGGATTTTTACCGGATTTTCAGGTGGAATTATGGACAACCCTAATTTGTTTATCAATGATTTGTTCAGATTAGGAGGCTTGAGAAGTATCAGGGGATTCAATGAAAATTTCTTTTTTGCGGACAATTACGCATTTATCAATATCGAGCCCAGATATTATTTTGATACCTACTCTTATTTTATGATTTTTGCCGATATGGGAAGGCTGAACAATAAAGTGCAGCAGCTTCCCGTTGATTATCCATTTGCTGCGGGATTAGGATTCAGTTTAGAAACTGCAGGTGGAATCTTCAACTTCATTTATGCTTTGGGAGGATCGAATACACAGGACTTTGCACTTAATTTCTCAAAAATTCATTTTGGATATACGGGTAGGTTTTAAAAACATGCCTAGGCTAATCTTTTTTTTATTGATGTTTTCTTTGAACCATGTGCTGCAAGCCCAGGTATTGGAGAATTATCAATCCAACATCCTTTACACAAAAAACAAAAGTATTTTTAATAAATATCATTCCGCCCAGTTAGAAGTGAATCTTCAGGATTTTCCAGCAAGCAGTTTATTCTTTGAAATTCCGCAAGGCTCCACCGTATTTCTGGAAGGGAAACTCTGGGTTTTTGCGGAAAGAGATACTGTAATTACTGTGGCACTGAGCCAGCTAAAGGAAACTTTTGTCCCAGCCGATCCTTCAAAAGTTAAGGTGGCAGTACTTAATGATGACGCTTCTTTAGAAGGTTTTCATGTACTGAAAGGATATTTTGGGGAAAGGAGTCAGGACATCCTTGAGTCCTCACCCAGTGTCTTTGATTGGGAACAAAGAAAAGTGGATGATTTTGATGATTTTTTTATCCTAGCTACGATTATCCTTTTGTTTTTGGTATCTATTTTTAAAGTTGTTTTTCCGAATGTATTGGATTTGATTATCAGGCCCCAAACAGTAATTTCTGCTGATGATTTTTCAGAATCAGGGAGTATACAGAAGTTTTTTACTTTAGATGTATTATTCTATATTTTTATGGTCAATCTGGGGATCTCCCTTTTGGTATTGCTTTATGTTCACATTGCAGGGGTCTCTGTTTTTTTGGATTTAGGAAATAGTGATATCAATAATCTATTTTTAATCTGGTTTCTTCTTTCTATTGGACTCGCAATCTTGTCCGTCTTCAAATTCTTGTTTTTAAAGGTAATGGTCTATTTGTTTGACCTTAGCAAATTTGATTTTGCACATTTCTTTTACCTGCTCCGGATCATCTCCATTTCTGTTTTGGGTATGCTTATTTTAAGTATTTTTTTCTTTTTCAACAATCATTCAGTTTTGGTCAATTTCTTTCAAATTGCGTTAAAGAGCTTTTTTTGGGTTTATTTATTTGGTGTATTTTTCATGTTTCTCATCATGGTGAACAGAGTGCCCTTTAAAAATTACCATTTATTTGCTTACATTTGCAGCGCAGAACTGATTCCTTTTTTAATAATAGCCAAATTGGTAATGGGATGATTTCTGAATTAACTTGAAAGGATAAGATTAAGAATATGAGTAAAACTGCAAAAGACAGGCTTAATCCAGTAAGAAGTATCTTAGTTTCTCAACCTCGACCCACCGATGAAAAATCCCCTTATTTTCAACTTGCTGAAAAATATAACCTAAAGATTGATTTTAGGCCATTTATCCAAGTTGAGCCAGTTCCAGTAAAAGATTTCAGAAAACAGAAGATAGATATTCTTAAGCATACTGCTATTATATTTACGAGTAGGAATGCCATTGATCATTTTTTTACAATTTGTAAAGAGCTTAAGGTGGAAATGCCGGCAGAAATGAAATATTTCTGTATTTCCGAACAGACTGCCCATTACTTACAGAAATATGTGGTGATCAGGAAGAGGAAATTGTTTGTGGGGCAAAAGACCGCCTCTGATTTGTTTGACTATTTTAAAAAGCACAAGTCAGAGAAATATCTTTTTCCATGCAGCGATATAAGAAAAGACGACATTCCGGAATATTTGGATAAGATGGGTATTTCTTATACCGAAGCCATCATTTACCACACAGTTGCTGCAGACCTTTCTGACCTAAAAGATATCAAGTACGATATTCTCGCCTTTTTCAGCCCATCCGGTATAAAATCCCTAAAGCAAAACTTTCCAGATTTTGAGCAGAACAATACCAGGATTGCTGCTTTTGGTCCAACCACGGCTAAAGAAGTTTTGAATCAGGGGCTGATACTAGACATTGAAGCGCCAATGCCAAATGCACCAAGTATGACCGGAGCATTGGAACTTTACATAAAAAAGGCAAATAATTTGTGATTGTTTTCAATCTTTTGTGGAGAAATTCAGTTTAATTGTGTAGAATAGAGTTTCTAACCTTATTTCTTATCCTCGATGAAAGAGCTGAAATTTCTCCACATTAAGTTCTATTCCATTTTTATTCTATCTACTGGGTTCCTTTTTTCAGCCAAGGCTCAGCAGGATGCCCAGTTTACCCAGTATATGTACAATGGTTTGTTTTACAATCCTGCATTTGCCGGTAAAGAATCCGGCTATCAGTTTTCTGCCTTACATCGGACACAATGGTTGAATTATACAGGTACTAATGGTCCGGCTCCCATTACCCAATTATTGACAGCTTCTGGTCGGATTGACCAATACAATGTGGGATTTGGGCTTACATTTGTAAACGATAACATTGGGCCGAGTAACAATCAAGAAATCAATTTGGCTGCCGCCTACCATAAAAAGCTGGGTAGGGGCGCTCTTAGTTTAGGGTTTTCCGGCGGTATTTTCTCCAGTACCTTGAAATATGATGAGCTGGTAGTAGTCAACCCCGATCCAAGGGTGCCTTCTTCGGGTAGAGAAACACAAATGAATTTTAATTTTGGAGCAGGAGCCATATACGACAGGGGTAACTATTATATCGGTTTAGGCAGTAAGCATCTCAATGAACCTGGATTTGACTTTGGTGATGGTTCCATAGACAACCAATTGAAAAACCATTCTTATTTATTGGCCGGATACAGGATAAAGACTTTTGCACTTTGGACTTTTGAGCCAAGTTTTTTAATAAAAACTGTCTCATTAAATAATTTCTCCTATGACCTGAGCGTTATTGCCACACATGGCCAAAGAATCAGTGGAGGTCTTGCCTTCAGAGGAGAAGAATCAGTATCACTCCTGTTTGGGTATGGAATTCTAAGGGACAATTCTCTAAGATTAGGGTATGCTTTTGACCTGGTATTTGGTGGACTTGAAGCCAAGGCCCCGACCAGTCATGAGTTCATGTTGACTTATAACCTGAAGCCGGTGACCAGAGAATTTCAAAAAGTAATTCAGAGGACACCAAGGTTTAGGTTTTAAAATTTTCTCGAAATTTCTTGTCAAATTTGCTATATTCTGAGATTTTACTTTAAATTTCGAGATTATAAACGAGTGATTATCAGCAAAATTTTACATCACTTAATTCATGTAAAACATGTATAGAATAATGAATTTCAGAATTTTGTCCGTTTTTATCATCTTTTTTGTGTCCATTATGCTTCAGGGTTGTGGACTTTTTGGCAAGAGAGGAACTGCCAGTGAAAAAGAAAACAGAAGGGGGGAAGTAACAGGCGTCCCCAAGAGACAAATCTGGCAGCAACCCCTTCCAGTAGACATGGTGGCCATCAAAGCCGGGACTTTTTGGATGGGACAGGCAGATGAAGACATTGGCTTCACGCAGTCCGCTTTCAACAAGCAGATTACTATTTCGGAATTTTTTATGGACAAGTACGAAGTGTCCAACAACAAGTACAGACAGTTTGTGGAGGCTGTTCGATTGGGAGAATACACCTATGGTACACCTACCACATTGAAAGAACCACCTGTCTTCAATTTGAACGAGGTACTTCCTGACACCACAGTATGGTCCACAAGTTTCACCTACCATTATGGAGATCCCTTGATGGAGTTTTATTTTGATCACCCCGCTTTTGATAATTATCCTGTCGTGGGTGTCAGTTGGGAGCAGGCTCAAATGTACACCGAGTGGAGAACGTATCACATGAATGCCAATGACAAGTCCGATTACGACTACCCTAGGTTTAGACTTCCAACTGAAGCAGAGTGGGAATATGCAGCCAAAGGTGGCAAAGAGGTAGCCAAGTATCCTTGGGGTGGTCCATATCTGAAAAACAGAAGAGGCTGTCTAATGGCAAACTTTAAGCCAGGAAGAGGTAATTATATCGACGATGGATTTGCCTACACAGCCCCAGTGGATGTATTTGCTCCCAACGGCTTTGGTTTGTATAATATGGCAGGCAATGTCGCCGAGTGGGTACAAGACGCTTACAGCCCCGTTTCCAGCTCTCTTACCTGGGACCTCGATCCTAAATACGATGATCCTAATGAAAGAAGGAAAGTGGTCAGAGGGGGCTCTTGGAAAGATATCGCTCACTATCTAGAAACAAGTACACGAACTTATGAATATCAAGATGTAAAAACTGCACACATTGGCTTTAGGACAGTTGTAACTTTTATGGGTAGATCAGGTTCTTTGGATGTAAATAACAGTAGAAGAAGAAAAAGATAATCACCCAATTCATTACAAATAACAAATTCAACTTAATCATCTATTTAAAAATGACAAAGAAAAAATCTTTCAAGGACAAATTTTATGGCGATGTTATGCCAAAAATTTACGGTATAGGTGCAGCTGTGGTTATTTTAGGAGCAATGTTCAAAATTCTTGACTGGCCTTTTGCCAGCTTGATGATTGGTCTTGGGCTATCCACAGAAGCGGCAATATTTTTTCTATCGGCCTTTGAACCTAAACATAAAGAGGTAGACTGGACTAAAGTATATCCTGAATTGGCGAGCGATGAGCCTGCTCCAGCTAGAGAACAAAGCCCAGCTAAAGGTGCCGGATTGACTCAGAAGTTCGATGAAATGTTGGAAAATGCTAAAATTGGACCGGAACTTTTTGACAGCTTGAGTAAAGGCATTCAAAATCTCGCTTCTTCTGCTGAAAAAATGGGCAAATTGTCCGATGCAGCTGTTGCTACCAATGAGTATGCAGAAAATGTGAAAATGGCTTCCAAAACTTTGGTGGATATCAATCAATCTTATGGCAAAACAGCCACTGCCCTTGTAGAGCTATCTTCTGCATCTAATGATGCCAAGCTGTACCATGCGCAAGTAGTAGAGGTGACCAAAAACCTTTCAGCCTTGAATAATGTCTATGAAATGGAGCTTATCGATGCGCAAAACCACATGAAAACTTTGAATAAGTTTTATTCCAATGTTGCTGCTGCTATGGAGGGTATTACTGAAGCTGGTAAGGAAACAGAAACCTTCAGAAGTGAACTGTCTAAATTGAACCAAAACGTAAGCTCACTCAATAAAATCTATGGTGGTATGTTAACAGCCATGAAAGGTTAAGCCTTTAAGTATCCAATGTTTAATCTTTTATTGAATTAAAATATGGCTGGCGGAAAAGAGACACCTAGACAGCGGATGATCGGAATGATGTACCTGGTATTGACAGCATTGTTGGCATTGCAGGTAAGTAACCAGATCCTCCAGAAGTTTGTATTGCTGAATGATGGATTGGAAAGAACATCCAAAAATTTTATCGACAAAAATGAATTTACTGTTTCATCTATTGCAAATACAGTTGAGCAGCAGGGTAATAATGAGAGGGATGTGCCCAAGGTAGCGGCAGCTCAGGAGGTTCGTAAAACAACTGCTGAGGTTTATGCCTACCTGGAAAGTCTTAAACAGGAATTGATCACTGTTTCTGACGCAAAAAATGAGCAGGGACAGTTTAAAAATTCTGCTCTGAAGAATGTGGACATCCCTGGAAATATTTTCAACAATAACAAAAAGGGATTTGAAATGCAGGAAAAATTGAACAATTATCCTAAGCAAATTTCAGATATCCTTAAAGGCATAGGTGTTAATTTGGAATTCGAAGACATTGCTAAGGATGCTAAGGACATCGAAATCTTCAAAAATGATCCAGATGTTAGGAACAAGAGTTTTGTCTTCTTGAATTTTGTGAAATCTCCAGTTGGTGCAGTACTTGCCCTAATTTCTCAATATCAAAATGAGGTACTTAACATCGAATCTGAAGCCTTGAGAGCAATCACAGATTCCATTGGTACATTCTACTTCAAATCTGACGTCTTTAAAGCAAGTGTGGCTGCAAATTCCAATGTGGTTGCTGCCGGTACTAAATTTGAGGGTAATCTTTTCATTGCATCATCCTCTTCATCTGCTACTCCAAAAATGACAGTGGATGGAAGAGAGGTGCCTGTAGTAGATGGTTTTGGTCAAATTAGTTTTACGGTACCACCTGCTGGACAATATGACGACAGGGGGCTTGCCAAAAGAATTCTGAAAGGAGAGATTACAGTAAATATCGCAGGTAAGGATTCTACATTGACTGTCGATTATGAGTATTTTGTCGCACAGCCGGTCATCAGGGTAACCTCTGAAGTAGTCAACCAGTTATATGCTGATTGTGCCAATGACCTCATGATCGATGTTCCTGCCCTGGGTAATTCTTATGCTCCCGACTTTACCATCTCTAATGGTACATTTATCAAAGGACAAAAGCCTGGTCAGGTAACCGTTATTCCTGGTAATTCAGGGAAAGTTGTTATCGGCGTATCCAGTGGAGGCAATAAAATCGGAGATGTTTCGTATGATATTAAACCGGTTCCTGCTCCTACAATCCGTTTGTTTGATGGGAGAGGACCAATTGACTTGAGCCAGGCATATCCGGCTCCTGGACCTTCTTCTTTGATCGTTGAGGCACTGCCTGAAGTTAACTTTGGAAGAACAATGGCCAGAGATGCCAATTTTGAGGTGACCGGTGGTGAAGTAATTCTACTTAGAAGCGAGGTTCCTAGGGAGAGGGTTGCAATTACTGGCAAAAATGTAGCCATTAGAAATCTTTTGGCTGCTGCCAGATCAGGTGACGGAATTGTGGTAAGGGTGACTGAGGTAACCAGGACCAACTTCCGTGGAAACAAGATCAAAACCACACTTACTACGCCTGAAATCATCAGGTTGCAGATCAAGTAATAACATGGGGACTTTCCCGATTAAAATGAGAATGTTATGAAACTTAAAAATTATTTTACCTTAGCCCTGGCTGCTCTGGGACTTATTTTAGTCACAGATGTTTTTGGCCAAGTTGCCACAAGTGTTAGCCCAAGTAATAGTGGGGACAGGCGCTTCAAAGTAGACACGGTGTTCTCTGTATTACCGATCAGGGAAGATGATATCATGTTCCAGATCAGTGTTTGGAGAAGGATTGATCTAAGGGAAAAGTACAACCACCCGCTGTATGGCTCAGGAGATACCAAAAATAATGGTATCATGAACAATATCTACAAAGCGGTAGTGGAGGAAAATGCCCTTGAGGTTTTTGCTGATGAGCAATTCAAACAGCCTTTGTCCATTTCTGAATTCCAGAACAATTTCTGGATAGCTGCGAATGGTGACAGCATCTTTGTCAAGCAGTTGTACTATCTTGACTTCAAAGAGGACTTCTTATTTGACAAGCATCATTCCCAGGTTAAGTTTGACGTAAAATACATTGAACTGGTCATGCCTTCCCCAACAAATGCCAATGCAGGTCAAAAGACCATCGGTTTTATCAGGTATAAAGATTTTTATAATCACTTCAAAAATCATCCTGAGGCAAAGTGGTTGAATTTCCAAAATGACTCCAAAAGTCTGACTTATGATCAGGCATTTGATCTAAGGTTGTTCAGATCAGTGGTAAGGAAATATACCAATTCCGATAATGCTTTGATTGCTGATATGGTTAATCCTGATCATCCGAATCCAGATTTGGTCGCCTTTCTCAATGCGCTCGAATTTGAGTATAAACTCCTTGATTTAGAAAATTCCCTTTGGGAATGGTAATAAAAAAGGCGGGTCTACCCGCCTTTTTCTTTTATTAACCATTCCTTTAATTTTTTTGCTTTGGATTGCCCGATAATTGATCCTATTTCTTCTTCACTTGCTTCCTTTATTTTTTTTACAGATTTAAAGTGTTTTAATAACCTTTCTGCTGTTTGCTTTCCAATTCCCTCAACTTCTGTCAGTTGGGATCCAAAGGCCTTCTTGCTTCTAACATTTCTATGGAAAGTAATGGCAAATCGGTGAGCTTCGTCCCGGATCCTTTGAAGTAATCTTAGTGATTCGGACTTCTTATCTATATGTACTGGATATTGATCACCTGGGAAATATATTTCCTCCAGCCTTTTGGCTATTCCTATGATAGGAACTTTGCCATAAATACCTAGATTTTTCAGTGCTTCTACCGCAGAAGATAGCTGTCCTTTACCTCCGTCTATGACTATGAGTTTTGGCAGGGGTTTATCCTCTTCCAATAATCTCCTGTATCGTCTTCCCACTACCTCTGTCATACTGGCAAAGTCATTCGGGCCTTCTACCGTTTTGATGTGGTAATGTCGATATTCCTTTAATGCAGGCTTACCATTTAAAAAGCAGACCATGCTGGCAACTGGGTTGCTGCCCTGTATATTCGAGTTATCGAAACATTCGATATGATCAGGCATTTCCTGAAGCGAAAGGTCAGATTGAAGTTGTTTTAAAACTCTGAATTTTTTGTCTTTTACTTCTCCCGAGGCAAGGAGCTTTTCCTGTTTATAGTATTTGGCATTTTTAAGAGATAGTTCTATCAGGCTCTTTTTGTCTCCTATCTTCGGAACATGAATATTCAGGCCTTCGTAATTTTCTTCAATTGGAATATTGACAATGATCTCCTCTGCATCACTGTTGAATTGGTCTCTTAATCTCACAATGGCGGTAAGCAAGAGCTCTGTATCTGATTCGTCCAGTTTTTTCTTCAGTTCTACAGTTTTTGTGATGATGACCGCTCCATTTTTAACTTTTAGGTAATTGACATAGGCATTTTTTTCATCTGTTACCATGGCGAATGCATCCAAGTCTTTGATGGAAGGATTGACCACCATGGATTTTGATTGGTATTTTTCAAGAAGATCTAACTTATCTTTGAAATATTGTGCCCGTTCAAAGGCCAAATTTTCCGCAGCCTTTTGCATCTGTTCTTTAAAATAAGATTTAGCAATTCCCAGATTACCCCTTAGGATGTGTTTGGCCTGTTCGATATCCTGCTGGTAGTCTGATTCTTTTTGTTTTCCTTCGCAGGGACCTAGGCAGTTTCCAATATGATACTCTAAACAGACTTTGTATTTTCCCTCATGGATTTTTTCAGGGTTAAGATCCAATTTGCATGTACGGATGGTGAAAATTGACCTTATCAATTCCAGCACATTATTCATGGCTTTTACCGATGCAAACGGGCCAAAATAGGTGCCTCTATGTGGGATTAATTTCCTTGTAGGGTAGATTTGGGGGAAATGCTCTTTGGTCAATAGCAGGTAAGGGTAGGTCTTATCGTCCTTGAGAAGGATGTTGTACTTGGGCTGTGTCTTTTTGATCAGGTTGTTTTCCAACAAGAGGGCATCAAATTCTGAATCGACAAGGGTAATTTCGATTTTTTGTATTTCCCGGACCATTCTTTTGGTCTTATGGTTGATGCCCTGTCCTTTTACAAAGTAAGAAGAAACCCTTTTTTTGAGACTTTTTGCCTTTCCCACATAAATAAGTTCATTTTCTGCGTTAAAAAATTTATACACCCCAGGATGGTCGGGTAGTAAATTGTATTCGTCAACCTTGAATGAGGGTACTTGCATGGTACAAATTTAACAATCTATGATATTATAGGGTTTTAATGAAGAGGCTATGGGGTTGCCAAGAAAAAAGCCCCATAAGAGGCTTTTTTCGTTTCTGGCTGACATTTGTTAAAAATCATTTTTTCTTGGATCAAAATCGAAGTCGTTGAACCTATTACTGTTGAGATCATATTTGTCGCAATCTATTTCTATGCTCAGCGGTCTTTCCGGTCTGGGGAAAGGTCCTTTGGTATATCCAAGCGTAGGATCAGCGTAGACTTTGGCCATATATCTTACCCAAATAGGCCTCGCCGTTTGTCCACCTTGTCCACTTACCCAGCTTCGGAAGTGGATGGCCCTGTCATCACCACCTACCCAAACCCCGGAGACAAGGTCTTTACTCATTCCCATATACCATCCATCAGAGGCATTTTGGGTAGTTCCGGTTTTACCACCCAATTCATTGCCCTGATCTCTCAGCGTCCATGGTACCCCTTGGCTGGTTCCTCTGGATTCTTCAAAGCCACCTCTCATCATATATACCATAAGATAAGCATGCTCTTCACTCATCGCTGGACGTTTTTTAGGAGTAAACTGCTGCAATACGTTTCCGTTCTTATCCTCTATTCTTTCAATATAGAAAGGAACGATATGCTCTCCTTTATTGACAAAGGTAGCCATAGCCCCCACCATCTCATATACAGAAACGTCTGCTGTTCCCAAAGCAAGTGCCGGGACTTCTTCGAGGTCACTGGTAATCCCTAATCGGTGAGCAGTCTCTACCACCACTTTTGGGCCAAGCTTTTTCATCATAAAGGCCGTTACAGAGTTGACAGACTGTGCCATGGCTCTCCTTATGGTCATCTTTTCATAGGAAAACTTTCCGTCGGCATTTTTGGGTGTCCAGGCCGGCTGACCGGGAATATTTACTTCCACAGGCTGGTCAATTACAGTATAGCAGGGGCTGTATCCATTTTCAATAGCAGCAGCGTATACGAAGGGTTTGAAGGTGGACCCTGGCTGTCTTTTAGCCTGCTTGACATGGTCAAACTTGAAGTGCTTGTGATTGATGCCCCCTACCCAAGCTTTGACATGTCCTGTATGTGGATCCATAGACATAAAGCCAGTTTGAAGGTGCTTTTTATAATGCCTTAAAGAGTCCATCGTGCTCATGAGGGTATCTATTTCTCCTTTGGTCCAGGAAAAAATCCGCATCCTCTTTTTTTCATTTAATTTGATATTGATGGAATCAGATTCGGCCCCATACCTTCTCACCAAATTTCTGTAAGCTTCCGTACGCTTCACTTGGGTTTCAAGGAAATTGGGGATTACCCTGCCATTTTCATCAATCCAGGGGTCTCTGTTGCCCATTTCATTTTCAAACTTTTTCTGAAGTTCTCTCATGTGCTCATCCACGGCTTCTTCCGCATAACGCTGCATCCTACTATCTATCGTGGTGTAAATCTTTAAGCCATCACCAAATAGATCATAAGGGGTTCCGTCTGCTTTGAGATTTTCTTTCGTCCATTTGAGTAAATCTGCTTTCAGGACTTCCCTGAAGTAGGTGGCCAAACCCTGATTTTGGTTTTCAACCCGGTAATCCAATTCAATGGGCAAAGCCATAAGGGAATCACGTTCAGATTTGGTCAGGAAGCCATATTTTTCCATTTGTGCCAAAACCGTGTTTCTCCTTCTCAATGAGTTTTCCGGATTGAATACCGGGCTGTAATAGGTAGGTGCCTTGAACAAGCCTACCAAAACCGCGGATTCCTGAACGGTAAGTTCGTTTGGGTTTTTATTGAAAAATGTTTTGGCAGCTGTTTTTATGCCATAAGCATTGCTTCCAAACTCTGATGTGTTCAGGTATAAAGTCAATATTTCTTCCTTGGTGTAAGATTTTTCAAGCTTGGTGGCGACGATCCACTCTTTGGTCTTAATGATCAGCATCCGTAGCCCTGGCACCCTACTTAAGGCCCCTTGAGATTCCAGATTTCTGGTCTTGAACAAGTTTTTGGCCGTCTGCTGACTAAGTGTACTGCCCCCTCCTGCACCCTGTCTTAAGATTAAGGATTTGAACAATACCCGTCCCATGCTTTGAAGATCAATGCCGGAATGTTTTTCAAACCTTACATCTTCTGTGGCGATGAGTGCATTCACAAGATTCGGGGCAAGTTCATTGTAGCTGACAGGACTCCTGTTTTCCCTAAAGTAACTTCCCAATAATACCCCATCTGCAGAATAAAGCTCTGATGCGACCTCTGTTCTGGGGTTTTCCAAGGCCTTGAAATCCGGTAATTCTCCAAATAGGCCGAGAAAATTGACACTCACTGCCCAGACAAACAGGACAAAACCTATTATTCCGGCAACGAAAACCAACCAAATAATTTTAATGATTTTATTGGTCATTATGATTTAAACGTATTGATGTACTGTTATTTATAAACTCTTCTGTAGAATTGACGGTACTCATTGAGGTTTTTACGTCTGTTGAGCTCCTGGAAGTTCTCGATGGAAATTAAGAAGCTGTTTTCTTTGTCATTTTTTTCCAGGGAATTAGAATTGAAATCGTTCATGAATTTGTTCCTATATTCTTTTGCACGTTCAGCATTGCTGAAGGGGCTCACTATAAAAATCACTTCTTGGCGATTAAGGTTCATATTTCCTGTACGGAGTCTTGAATTGGCAAAATTTTGCGCATGAAATGATTCAAGGTCTGCCAACAGGTTTTTGGATTCCCTGGCTTTTTCCGGATCCAAAGCGATGACAAATATATGAGTTTGGTTAGGATTTTCACGGAATGGGGAGTCTTCTTCATTTTCCAATTCCTGTTCAGCATCTGCAATTTGCTCTTCCATAACCTGAGATTCCATTGCCACTTCTGCACTTTCCGATTTGACTTCTTCTTGTTCTCCTGTTAATGCCAATAGCATATTTCTTGCCAATTTTACCAATTGGGGTTCTTCAGTGGTTTGAATGTAATTTTCCAACCTGTTTTTATACCTTTCCTTGTCGTCGATTTTTCCAGATACCATAATATCCAATAACAATAATCTATCGGTATTCTTGGTGAGAGGATAGTTTTCTAGGGTTGATCGGATCGTTCCTCTTGCCGCTGCAAAATTCCCTGCATAATACTGTTCATAGGCTTTTTTATAAAGCCTTGAGGATTCCAAAAAAGCCTGATTGCCCTTGATGGCATCAGGATTGTTCACAGAAAAGGTGAAAGGTGATTCAGGAAACTCCCTGTTCAGCCTCTGTGCATAGAGCTGTGGGTTGCCGTTAATTTCCTGGTTAGCCAAGAATAGGATATAATAAGCTTCAGCCTTTTTGCTGGAATTGGGATAGGTGGTGATGAGATTTTCCAAATATTCAATACTCATCAATGCTTCTTTAAAATCAAAAAAGAGGAGTTTTCCCAATTCAAAATAGGAATCTTCCAATTCTTCCCTGAGTTGGTTAACTTCTTCTTCTGTCTTTGGAATTTGTGCCAAAAGGCTTTGTTTGTCCGGCAGCTGACCAATAGTGCTGCCAGGTTCTTCTGGGCCGGATTCATCTCTGATTTCGGTACGGGAGCCCATGGACCCAGTATCCCTACCTCCGGACTGGAATCCTTGTACATTTCTCCTCCAGTTATCATCAAGGGGCCGGGTGCCCCAGTTTCTATAAAACTCAATGGAGCCCCTTTGCATGGCCAAAGTGTTGTCAAAATAGAAAGACTCACCTGAACCTCGACCTCCAAAAGCCAAGAGGTTATCAAAAATTCCTGAAGAACGCTGTTCGGATTTTTGTTCTGCTTCCCTCAAGAGCCGCTCTTCTTCCTGTTTGATAAACATTTCAGCAACCAATTCCTGCTCCTCTGCACTCATTTGTGAAAGGCGGATAAGACTGTCGTTTTTGTTTATCGTTTCATAATGCATCACATAATTGTCAAAAATCCCCTTTTTTTGATTGATTTCAGTGTAAATTTTATCAGTGGGGCGTATGGAAGCCAATGCTGAATCCAGGTAATATTTTGTAGCCTTGAAATCCTTTTTGATTTCATAATTGATTTCAGCTAATTTTTGGTAGATATAGCCTTTCTGAAGGGGATTCCTGCCCTCCTTTTTAGCTGCTTGTTTCAGTAAATTTTCAGCCTCCTCTATGTTTTCCTGTTTAAATTCAAACATGGCTTTTTCGTAGAGGATAACATCTCTCAAATCTCTGTTTTTACTGTCTTTAAGTAATTCATCATAATAGTTTCTAACCCTTTTCACATCTTTGCTCTTGTTAAGTTCAGCTACTTGCTGAGCAAATAGTTGGGCAAAAAATGCCCTTTCATAAGGAGGGTTCCCTTTAACTGCTTCTCTGTAATAACTATAGGCCAAAGCATCCAAACCTTCTCTTTGGTAAAGTTGTCCCAGGATGAAGTTTATTCTTGATTTTTCCTTCTTGTCTTTGGTCAAGCCAAGCGTCCTGTCCAAGGCACCGATTTTTCCATTCACGTCCTGCCTTTTTTCATAGTAGTAAGCAAGGGTTTTGTACAATAAAAACTTATTTTCTTTGCTGATACCGGGTTCCTTAGATAAATATTCGATGACATATGCCGCATCTTCAAAATTCCCAAGGTCTGTAAATTGTCGCATGAGTTGGATAAGGCTTCTGTGCCTCACCCTTTTTTTCTTGCTATTTACATTCAGGTAACGGAATGTGTTGGATGATTCATCAAATTTGGCATCATAGTAATCTGCGAGGCCCAAAAGAAAATAAGAATCATCCACCCATTTGGAAATTCTATGCCAATCAATGGCCTTAGAGGCAAATCCCCGGACATCATCCAACAGCTCTTCATTTTGTTCTATCAAAGCGCTATCTACAGGATAAAAAATGGGTAAGACTTGGGTGAAATCTTCCCTATGGTTTTTTGCGATGGCTTTTTCGAGTTCCTCAATATTGGCTTTTGCATAAAAAACCGCATTGTATCGGGATGTGGTGTTATGGAACCACCTATTGGTAAAAGTGTTTTTTTCTGAGGAGCACGCTGTTAAGAAAATTACAGCGATAATCCCTAAACTTGTAAAATACCCACGCATCATTGCTTGTTTGACAAAGTCACAAATTACTGGTTTTGTATCAAATTATTAAACGCTTCCGTTTATTATTATATTTTTGAATATGATTATCCGCTTGTATACAAGTAGGGGCAAATGCTCGCAATAACAAGTCTATCAAAGAGTTTTTTACCAAAGTATCTTCGGTTTAGTTTATAACAGAATTCATTGAGATAGTTTTGAAGCATCTTTTCTGAAACCATATGGTACTTCTGTAAATCCCTTTTAAGGTTGCTTATTGCTATATGTGCCCATTTGAGGTTGAACTTGCCCTCTTTTGTGGAAGATAATTCGCTCACGTGAACATCGATACAATCTTCTAGGTTAGCATAAGTCGTACTTTCATCAGTTTGGAGCACGGCTTTTTTGTCAATCAGTCCTTTTATCAGTTTTTCGGCTGTTTTTGCCTTCAAGTTATCTATTTTGACCATCTTGAAATATCTGCAGCTTTTGTCCTTTTCTCCAGTAATTAGGTCTTCAAGAATAGATGATTCAGCCATAACAGCGACAGTAGCTTGTTTTTGGCTTCCACGGCCTTTCTTCAGCTTCGTCTTTTCCGAAGATTTTGTTGCCTTGCTTACAAAAGCCTCATCATATTCAACCATATCTTCTAGTTTATATTGGCTGTCACGTTTACCCATTGCTTCCCGGAGCTTGTGATACAGTCTGAAAACAGTCTCGTATCTGCTATGACCCATCTGCCTCTGTAGTTCAAGGCAGCTAAATCCCTTCTTGGTTGCGCTTACAAGAGTCATTGCAAGCAACCAAGTCCTCAATGGTAACTTGCTGTTTTCCATAATAGTACCATTTTTCAGTCCTGTCCTAAATTTACAATGTTTACATTGGAACATATTGAGAGAATTAAGCCAGTAGTGATCCTTGGAATTACAATTCTTGCAAATGACACCTTCTCTTTCCCTTTGTTCCTTCAAGTAATGGATGCAACTTGCCTCATCAGGATATCTTTCATTGAATTGTAGAATATTCATGGCCTTCTTATTTATTTACAGCCAATTAAACACTTACAATTCAGCCCTGAAAGTTATTGACACTTATTGTCAAAGTATAAAATTTGCCCACTTGTATGTAGGCGGATATTCATATTTTTGAATCTTGGAAACCAAAAATCTACTGCATTGAAAACACCCGGCAGGTTTATTCAGTCGCTTAAGGCCAAATTCCTTATAGTCATCAGAAAAGAACAGGACTTTTCTGTCATAACTTCTTTCAGCATTTCTACAGGAAGGATGCTTTCTATATTGGCATTGATTTTTATTTTGATTTTTGGTTTTTCATTGATCATGTCAAAAACACTTTTAAAAGCCTGGTTTGATCCAAGTTACCGAGATTCCGAAAACACTGCACTTCTTTTTAAAATGTCAGAGACTGTGGATTCTTTAAGGCTTGAAGTAATCCGAAAAGACAATTACGTGAAAAATATCCAAAGGATCATTTCAGGTGAAACTGAAATATTTGAGGACCAGGAAACTTTGGATACCATGCCTTTTGCCAAAAGGCTCAATCCCGAGTTTAATTTCGAGCCCAGTGAAGCGACATTAAGCATTTTGCAGGAGATGAGAGGGCTGCCTTTGGAAGAAGCGAGGGTTCAGGCACCTGATGGCGGATTTATCGGTGAAACGTATTTTTTCCCTCCGCTTAAAGGAGTGGTTACTTCAATTTTTGATCCTACTAAAGATCACTTTGGAATAGATGTTGTGGCTAAAGAAAACGAGCCAGTCAAATCCATAGCGGATGGGACGGTTATCTTCACCTCCTGGACTTTAGGGACCGGATATGTGGTGGCAGTTCAACATACCAACGAATTGATTTCCATTTATAAACATAATTCGGTAATATTGAAGAACATTGGAGATGTAGTAAAAGGTGGTGAAATCATTTCTATCATAGGAAATACAGGAGAACTCACCACCGGACCTCATTTGCATTTCGAAATGTGGTATAAAGGTTCTCCGCTTAATCCCCAAGATTTCATTTCTTTCAATTAATTATGTTTAATAAAGCCGAAGAAAAAAAATCCGTTGTGGAAATGGTTAACTCCAGCAACGTCATTGCAAAAGAAACCCAGATCAAAGGCGACATTGAAGCCCAGGGCAATATCAGAGTTGAAGGTGCCGTTGAGGGTGTGGTCAAATCAAAAAGTAAGATTGTCATAGGGGAGTCTGCTTTCATAAAAGGAAATCTCTATTCAGCTGAAGCAGAAATATCCGGAAAGATAGAAGGCCAGGTAACCTGTACTGAAATCCTTTATCTAAAAAAATCCGCTTTGGTTACTGGAGATATCATTACCAAAAAGCTGGTAGTAGAAAATGGAGCTACCTTCAACGGGAAGTGTCAAATGGGATCAGTTGAGCTATCCAAAACTCGAAAAGCAGAAAAGCTGAATGTGCCCGAAAAAGAATTCGCAGCAGACTAGGCAACAACAGGTATTCAAATACCTGGGCCTTTCTTTTCAAATGTTTGCAGTAATTGGCCTTGGCACAGCACTTGGCTGGTATATACAACAAAAAAGCCAAATGAAATTTCCCGTTTGGCTTTTACTTTTTTGTTTTCTTTCTATAGTGTTGGCTTTTTATCAGTTGTACATTTCCATGAAAAATGATGAAAACCAAGAATAAGAAGCTAAAAAGCAGTAGCTTTGCATCCTTATTTCCTGGAAATGAAACAAATTCTAAATCTTACCGTAAAACTGCTATTGTTGACCCTGACCATTGCAGGCTTGGTCTATCTAATCAAAGAGGTTTTCCATTTGAATTGGGTCCATGAGAGCATCTGGAAGATCATTTCGTTCTTTTTGATTTTAACCTGGTTAACAGGTATTTTTGCACATTATTTGCTTTCCATAAGCAAAGAAAATTCTGCCAATATTTTAATGGGCACAATAGGAATAAGATTTTTAGCAAGTATCGCATTTGTGGTAGTTATGCTGGTTTTGGGGCAAGAAAATTTAATTCTGTTTGTAATTAATTTTTTTGTCATTTATTTGTTTTACTTATTATTTGATATGTACGGGTTAATAACTAATTTGCGCCCGATTTCAAAATAGGACCTAAATACTCGATTAGATGCTCCGTAAGTTCCTTTACTTAAGTGTTTTATTTTCAGCGTTTTTCCTAACGTTGTCCACACCTGTGTCCGCTGCTGGGGATGATGAAGACAAAACTGGCTTTATCATGCATCACATCAAGGATTCATACGAATGGCATTTTGCCACCTTCGGACACACACACTTGACCCTTCCTTTGCCGGTTATTATTTATTCTTCAGACAGAGGTTTGGAATTTTACATGTCCTCCGACTTCCAGGATCCGGAGACCCACAAATTTGGAAAAGCATTTGCGCATAACGGCTACTACATAGATGAACATGAGCACCTCTATAGTGTAGATGGAAGAGCCTTCACAGACCTTTCCATCACAAAAAATGTGGCCATGATGTTCTTGTTAATCATCGTGATGGCAAGCTTGGTGCTATCTGCTGCTAAACATTACAAGAAAAACGGAATCAGTGCACCAAAAGGTGCTGCAGCACTCATAGAGCCAATCGTTGTTTTTGTAAGAGATGAAATTGCCCACAAGGCCATTGGTCCTAAGTACAGGAAATTTGTTCCGTATCTGTTGACTTTATTTTTCTTTATCTGGATTGGGAACCTGATGGGCTTGATGCCAGGTGCGGCCAACCTGACCGGAAATATTGCAGTGACCATGACTTTAGCTGTATTGACTTTCATTGTGGTCAACGTGAATGGTAATAAAGAATATTGGAAGCACGTATTCATGACCCCAGGCGTGCCTGTTCCTTTGTTGTTGGTGATTGTTCCCGTAGAAATCATTGGTTTATTCACGAAGCCATTCGCCTTGATGGTCCGTTTGTTTGTAGCCATTACAGCAGGTCACATTGTGATTTTGGCATTCATTGCACTGGTCTTCATATTTGAATCCTATGCAATCGGTGTGGTGAGTACTTTGATGGTAACTTTCCTTAATATCATCGAATTATTAGTTGCCACTATTCAGGCTTATGTATTTACCCTGTTTTCAGCGATGTATATCGGTGCGGCAGTGGCAGATCATGAGCATCATTAATTAGAAATTTCTTTGTTCAATTTATAAATAATAAACACGTATGTTAACTTCAATCTTGTTGTCTGCTGGATTAGCACTTATGGGTGCAGGTATCGGTGCTGGAATTGTAGCAATTGGCGCAGGCCTTGGTATCGGTAGAATCGGTGGTCAAGCTATGGAATCTATTGCCCGTCAGCCTGAGGCTGCTGGTAAAGTTCAGACTGCCATGTTGATCATTGCAGCTCTTATTGAGGTGGTATCCCTGTTTGCAGTAGTAGTTTGTCTACTTATTGCTTTGAACGCAGGTGGTCTTACCTTCTAAGAACAAAAGAAAAAGGGATCAGCGCTTGGCTGGTCCCTTACTTTAATTTGAACAAATCCGAAATTATAAATCTAACCATACATGGATCTTATATTACCTAGCTCCGGGCTGATTATCTGGCAACTGATTGGTTTCCTGGCCCTCTTGTTTTTGTTGATGAAATTTGCCTGGAAGCCTATCCTGGCAGCACTGGATGAGCGGGAAAAAAGTATTGAAGATGCGCTCAAGTCGGCAGAAATTGCCAGAAATGAAATGGCCAATCTCAAAGCAGAGAATGAGAAAATCCTTCAAGAGGCCAAAATTGAAAGAGATCAAATGCTTTTGAAGGCTACTGAAACTGCCAAGCAGATTGTGGAAGAAGCTAAGGAAAAAGCACAGGCTGAAGGTGCCAGAATGATCGAAAACGCGAAAGCGGCTATTGAAACCGAAAAGCAAGCAGCTTTGGAAGAAGTTAAAGTTCAGGTAGGGGTTCTTTCCTTGAATATTGCAGAGAAATTGCTTAAAAAGAACTTTGCTGATGAAAAAGCTCAGCAGGCTTTAGTAGAAGAATTGGTTAAAGATCTTAAGCTGAACTAATTATGTCAGATATCAAAGTTGCATCCCGCTATGCCAAAGCACTATTGGAGCTTTCAGTTGAAAAGAATCAGCTGGAAGAAGTGAACAGGGATGTGAATCAGTTATTGGAAATTGCAGCTCAAAACAGGGAGATCGTTCTTCTTCTCAACAGTCCAATAGTCAATTCTGATAAAAAGCATAACGTGTTGAAAGCATTGTTCGAAAAAACAGGTAATCCCATTACTTTGAGTTTTTTCGATATCATCACCAGGAAAAACAGATCCAATAACCTGATCAGTACGGCGAAGGAGTTTAAAAGGCAGTACAATCAGCATATGGGTATTCAAGTGGCGGAGGTGACCACTACCCTCCCTCTTACCGAAGAATTGAAGAAAAGTTTCGTGGAAATTGTTAAAGAAATTTCCGGTCTGGAAAAGGTTGAGCTTATTGAAAAAATTGATCAAAGCCTAATAGGCGGTTTTGTTCTAAAAGTAAATGACAGATTGCTTGACGATTCTTTGAGTGGGAAATTGCGCAACCTGAGGTTGAAATTTGCTCAGAGATATTTCGTCAAGATGTATTAATAATTTATCGCATAACATTTAATAAAAAATATAATGGCACAAGTTAGACCTGATGAAGTTTCAGCAATATTGAGAGAGCAGCTCTCCAATGTTAAAACTGAGGCTGAACTTGAAGAAGTGGGTACCGTACTCCAGGTAGGTGACGGTGTTGCCCGTATATATGGACTTTCCAAAGCACAGGCCGGTGAGTTGTTGGAATTTGACAATGGGCTAAGAGCAATGGTACTTAACCTTGAAGAGGACAATGTAGGTGCCGTGTTGTTCGGTGACTCCAAATTGGTTAAGGAAGGTGACAATGTAAAAAGAACCAAGAAAATCGCTTCCATTAAGGTAGGCGAAGGAATGCTTGGCAGGGTAGTGGATACTCTTGGTAATCCAATCGACGGAAAAGGTCCAATTCAAGGAGATCTTTACGAAATGCCATTGGAGCGTAAGGCTCCCGGGGTAATTTACCGTCAACCGGTAACTGAACCCCTTCAGACTGGTATCAAAGCGATCGACTCTATGATTCCTATCGGTAGGGGTCAGAGGGAATTGATCATCGGTGACCGTCAGACAGGGAAAACTGCTGTGGCTATCGATACCATCCTTAACCAAAAAGAATTCTACGAAAAAGGTGAGCCTGTTTTCTGTATCTATGTTGCAGTTGGTCAGAAAGCTTCTACCGTAGCTGGTATAGTCGCTGCATTGGAAAAAGGTGGAGCGCTTCCTTATTCCGTGGTGGTTTCTGCTGCTGCCTCTGATCCTGCTCCAATGCAGTTCTTTGCACCGTTTACAGGTGCTTGTATCGGTGAGTTTTTCCGTGATACAGGACGTCCTGCTTTGGTAATTTATGATGATCTTTCCAAGCAGGCTGTGGCTTACAGGGAAGTATCCCTACTATTGAGAAGACCTCCTGGACGTGAGGCTTATCCTGGTGACGTTTTCTACCTGCACTCCAGATTGTTGGAAAGAGCGGCTAAAATCAACGCATCTGATGAAATTGCCAGACAAATGAACGATCTTCCTGAATCAATCCGACCAATGGTGAAAGGTGGAGGATCTTTGACAGCACTTCCAATTATCGAAACTCAGGCGGGTGACGTTTCCGCTTATATCCCAACCAACGTGATTTCTATTACAGATGGTCAGATATTCTTGGAAACTAACCTCTTCAACTCCGGTATCCGTCCTGCCATCAACGTAGGTATTTCTGTATCCAGGGTAGGTGGTAACGCCCAAATCAAATCCATGAAAAAGGTAGCAGGTACCCTAAAATTGGATCAGGCACAGTTCCGCGAATTGGAAGCCTTTGCTAAATTCGGTTCTGACTTGGATGCTTCCACCAAAAGAACAATCGAAAGAGGTAGAAGAAACCAGGAAATCCTTAAGCAAGCTCAGTATTCACCTGTTCCTGTTGAACTTCAGGTTGCCATTATCTATGCTTCCACCAAAGGATATATGGATAAAGTACCTGTGGAAAAAGCCAGGCAGTTTGAAGCGGAATACTACAACTTGTTGAAGAGCCAGTACCCTGAAGCATTGGAGTTGATTTTGAAAAATAAAATTGATGATGCGGGTAAAATCCTTGAGCAGGCAGCGAAAGATTTGGCTACCAAATACGCTAAACAATAATTAAACAGCCCAGCAGGTAGATTTCCTTTCTTCCTGCTGGCATTGACTATATTGCTTTTCTTCAAAGAATATTATGGCAAACCTTAAGGAAGTAAAACAAAGGATCACTTCTGTAACATCCACTCAACAAATTACCAAGGCCATGAAAATGGTGGCTGCGGCCAAGTTGAGAAAAGCGCAGGACAAAATCCTAAGAATGCGTCCATATTCTCAAAAACTCACAGCGATATTGAATGATGTCGTAGCAGCCATGGGAGGAGAACTTCATATTGCTTATGCTGAGCAAAGAGCAGTTGAAAATGTGCTCTTGATCCCAATGACTTCTGATAAGGGGCTTTGCGGTGCTTTCAATTCCAATACCATGAAGGCCACCAATAATCTGTTGGAAAATGAATTCAAAGGTAAAAATGTTACCATTCTTCCTTTAGGTAAAAAGTCTTTTGAATTTTACTCCAAAAGAGGATTCAATGTCATCAGTGATTACTATTCTGTATTCAATGATGTTAATTTCGAAAGTGTGAGAGAAATTGCACTTTTTGCCATGAATGGCTTTACCTCTGAAAGGTTTGATAAAGTAGTCTTGATCTATAACCACTTCAGGAATGTGGCAACGCAGGAAATTACTGTTGAACAATTCCTTCCAATGGGAGCCCCTGAAAGCAATGAAAAGGATAACTTCAACAACTTGGATTATATCCTTGAGCCTTCCAAAGAATACATTATCGAAGATTTAGTGCCCAGTGCCCTCAAAACACAGTTCTATAAGGCTGTTCTTGAAAGCAATGCTTCTGAACACGGAGCCCGGATGACTTCCATGGATAAGGCTACTGAAAATGCCAATGAGTTGCTTAAAGAATTGAAGTTGATGTATAACAGAACCCGTCAGGCAGCCATTACCAACGAAATTCTTGAAATCGTTGCTGGTGCAAATGCCCTTGAAGGGAAATAAGAAAATACTAACAATACAACCCGAAAAAACCGCCCAAGAGGCGGTTTTTTTATTGGATTGCCTTTGCAACTTCTCTTGCCATAATTCCGAGTCCCTCTTTATTAGGATGGACCCCATCAGGAAGTAGGTCAGCCCTATCTTTCAATGGGGTATAAAGATCTATGATTGATGCACCTGATTCTTTGGCGATTTCAAGGAGAAAAGGTTGGACTTCATTGACCATAATACTTTCTCTTATCCCAAAATTGTCCTTGGTTACTGGGACAGGTATGCAGATATATACCTTGCCACTTGATGGCATATGCGCTTTTATACTTGCAATGAGCTCTAAATAATCTTTTTTGAAATCTGCTTTATATACCCAATTTTGGGGTTTGGAATCATTGGTGCCCAGTTTAATAACCAGGATATCAGGTTGAAAATCCTTCACTTCTTGAAATTGGGGTTCATTCCAATATGGGAAGTCCCCCTTTTTGAGTAATGTTCTTCCGCTTACCCCGAAGTTTTTAACTTGGTAATTCTCTCCAAGTAAAGCCTGTAATTGTAAAGGATAACTGTCAGGATGTTCTCTTCCCGGTCCTTGGGTAATGCTGTTACCGACACAGGCAACTTTGATAATGTTTTGTCCGAGGGTATTGAATATGAGTCCTAAAAACAGTACGATTGAAAATAAAGTGTTTTTCATAGGTTACTGGTTTATCCTTTCTAAAGTTAAAAAATAACATGCTGTTTTGTCCCATGATGGAATTAATAAAATTTGCTAATATCGTTCCATGAATTTTCTGACATCAATTTGGCGGGTTCTTAATTTGCTCTCTCTGGATGTGGTTTTCGGGGCCATGGCAGGGATGCTTTTTTTTGCTGATTTGCTGGATGTCTCCTTACCTTTTGTCCTTTATGTGGTGCTGGGAATGGCGGTATGGGGAATTTATACTTTGGATCATCTGATTGATGCAAAGAGGATTGTTCATTTGGCAAGTTCTGATAGGCACAGATTTCACCAGAAGCATTTTGTTTCGCTGTGTATTATACTTGCAATAGTTGTTCTTTCCGGATTTGGATTGATGATTTGTTTTGAAAGTCTTCATTTTATCTTTTTCCCCGGAGTAATCTTTGCTGGGGGAATGGTACTTTGGATGGGATTTCTTCAGTTTTTTGAAAAGAAATTGGCTTGGTTAAAAGAAATATCAACTGCTGTTTTTTATGCGATAGGGATTTCTCTGGCCCCATTCTTCTCGGTTTTTCCCAATGAGGTGCCTGTTGAATTCTTTTTAATTCTGATAGCTTATATCCTGCTGGCGGGGATCAATCTTTTTATGCTATCTTATATTGATGAAAAAAGTGATGCGCAAGATAAGTTAGGTTCGGCTTTGCTACTGATGAGCAAAATTGTCTTGAGAAGATTTATCCTTTTACTTTCAATGGGGGCCATTATTTATCTTGTTGGGGTCTTTATTTTAGTTCCCTCTTATTACAGAATCCATGTCAGCGTTTTGCTGCTATTGGTGCTTTTCCATGTATTTGAGTTTAATCGGGAAAATGGTCAAAATATAAGGGAAAGATTGGAGGCCTCTTTTTTGTTGCCTCTGGTTTTGTTGGTACTCTGAAAAATTGATTTTTTTCTTAGCTGCTTTTGTTAAAATAATGTAGCGGCTTTCTCGATTATTTTCATCATGATCTCATCAAAATAAGCACCATTATAGGGTCCATACCAGTTCATTTCCATGGTTTCATATAACTTTTCATCATAATATTTATCAGGAGTAATATAGCCTATATATCCTCCATTGAAGCAACTTACAATTAGATTCAGTCCATTTTCGCGTGCATAATTTTCCCACTTTTCCATAAAAACTCCGGAAATCTCACCACTAGAACTTACCAAAAGTGTTTTCCCTAAAAGAACCATATCAAAATGGGCATTGCTATCTCCTACCAGTAGCTTAAATACCCAAGGCCTTATCCTGATATTTTTGCCAGTGCGGTAATGTGCTTTCCTCAATTGTAAGGGTAATGTTGCGAACGAAATAGGACCCTGATCCAAAGTATCTGAGTCTAAAAGATTCTTGTTAATCGATTCAAAAACCTGTTCGCTATACTGAATGACATCCTCTATTTGCTTGCCATTTACTACCGGTTTATGGCTTCCCACTGTTCCCGCTGCAAACATGGCCAAATCGTAATCTTCCTCCAATTTTTGGCTCAGGTAATGGGGATAATCACCGGACAAACCCATAAACTTTTTGTTCAAAATGGTAGAATGGGCTGAATAACTCAATAAAGTCGCCTTTTGGCCTTTGGAATTGATAAAAGTGAGTTGCCTTATGAAAGGATCTACGGGGTCAGTTTCTTTTAAGCGGTTGGCTACCAAGTCTTTTGTCAATGATTTCTGGAAAACAATAATTGAAGCATCTAGTTTGGAATGTGCAATTTTTAAGGCTTCAAGTGATTTTTCTTCAAGAAATGATACCAATTCTTCATTGTAGCCCCCGAAGGCAAATTTTCCGACTAGGCCTGGCATGTAGCCTCCCATTCCACTATGGGTGTGGGTAGTAGTAAAATAAAGCAGGTCAATTTTCAATCCTGCTTCCCTAATTTTTTCCCGGATTCTTTTTTCCAGATAGGGATGGACAATCATCAATTCAAAATTTACAAAAGCCACATGAATGTCCCCACTGTTGAGGATAATGGTCCTAAGGAAACTGCTGTCCTGAACAAACTCATATTTTCCTCTTGGACTGTATCCTGCCAGGTTGACCGGGCTGTCTGGGGTAATGTTAACTTTTGCCCAGCCTGCCTTCCAGTTGTTGCCTCGTCCTTGCTTCCAATTAATGGTATCTAAATGGGACATAGTAGCATGGTAATAGTCCATTTGTTGGTAAGGCCTTCTGTCAACTTTTGTAAAAAATACCATGAGGATGAAAAACAGTATGCCCATAGTCCAAGCCAGTGTTCTAAATATACGCTGAAGTGTAGATTTGGACATGGTTATCTGGGTATCTAGTGGCAAGTCTTGAAAAGATAAGGAATAATCACCAAAAAATCACTTCATAAGTCTTGGTAAACTGCTTTCACATTCAAGTACATGTTTATGATAAATAGGGCGTTTTTCGAATACTATGTTTTAATATTCGAAAGTTCCGTGTTCTCCTTGTACAGTTACTTTCTTACCTTCAAATGGGACTACTCTTCCAATGATTTTGGCTTCTACCCCCAGGGTTTCGGCAATGTCGATCACCTCTTCGGCATACCTTTCTTCCAGGTAGATTTCCATGCGATGGCCCATATTGAAAACTTTATACATTTCTTTCCAATCTGTGCCGCTTTCCTCCTGAATAATTCTGAACAATGGAGGCGTATCAAATAAATTGTCCTTGATCACATGGACATTGTCCACAAAATGCAATACTTTAGTCTGTGCCCCACCACTGCAATGCACGATTCCATGAATCTGAGGTCTCAGGTATTTCAGCACATCTACCATCACAGGAGCATAGGTCCTGGTAGGAGAAAGTACAAGTTTGCCCATATCCACAGGGAGTCCTGGAGCCGGGTCAGTCAAATTATATTTGCCGGTGTACACCAGTTCATGGGGAACAGCCGGATCATAACTTTCAGGATATTTGGTTTGAAGGATTTTATTGAAAACATCATGTCGGGCTGAGGTCAGGCCATTGGAGCCCATACCCCCATTGTAATAATCCTCATAGGTGGCCTGGCCATAAGAGGCCAGTCCAACGATCACATCTCCTGGACGGATTTGATCATTTGAAATCACCTCGTCCCTTTTCATTCTGCAAGTTACTGTCGAATCTACAATGACTGTTCTTACTAAATCCCCAACGTCTGCGGTTTCACCTCCTGTTAAGACCACGTGGACCCCATGGTCTCTGAGCATTTGAAGGACTTCCTCTGTGCCATTGATGATGGCTGAAATCACTTCACCGGGGACTAGGTTCTTATTCCGTCCGATGGTAGAGGAAACAAGGATGTTGTTGATCGCACCTACGCAAAGCAGGTCATCAATATTCATAATAATTGCATCCTGAGCAATTCCTTTCCAAACACTCAGATCACCGGTTTCCTTCCAGTACATGTAAGCCAAGGAAGACTTGGTTCCAGCACCATCCGCATGCATGATATTGCAGTACTCAGGATCATTTCCCAATGTGTCTTCTACAATTTTGCAGAAAGCTTTGGGAAAAAGGCCTTTGTCCAATTTGGAAATGGCTTGGTGTACATCTTCTTTGGAGGCGGAAACACCCCTTTGCATATACCGTTCATTCATGGAGGAGCTGGGCTTGGTCATTTCGAGACAAAGTTAAAGAATAAATGTGGGAATCGAAGATTTAGAATTTGAAAGATTGAATTTCTGTCAATTAGACTATTTCCTCTCCTGTCAAGATTTGGTTTTTTATTTCCCCTGTAAACCTTATTTTTACGCACCGTTTGAAAAAGAGCTAAACCTGTTATTATATGCCTTATTTATTTACTTCAGAATCAGTCTCTGAAGGACATCCAGATAAAATTGCGGATCAGATTTCGGATGCACTGATTGATCATTTTTTGGCTTTTGACCCTAACTCCAAAGTAGCTTGTGAAACCTTGGTCACGACCGGACAGGTTATCCTGGCCGGAGAGGTAAAATCAGAGACTTATCTGGATGTGCAGCAGATTGCCCGTCAGGTAATCAACCGTATTGGATATACCAAAGGAGAATATATGTTTGACGGTAACTCCTGTGGGGTGTTGTCCGCCATTCATGAGCAGTCACCTGATATCAACCAAGGCGTGGATAAAGGCAATCCGGAAGAACAAGGTGCAGGAGACCAAGGAATGATGTTCGGATATGCCACCAAGGAGACAGATAATTTTATGCCTTTGGCATTGGACCTTTCCCATTTGATCCTAAAAGAATTGGCAGCATTGAGGCGGGAAAATAAAGAGATTACCTATCTGAGACCGGATTCCAAGGCTCAAGTGACTATTGAGTACTCTGATGATAATATTCCCCAAAGGATTGATACTATAGTGATTTCTACCCAGCACGATGAATTTGCCGATGAGCCTACCATGTTGGCGAAGATCAAAGAGGACATGATCAATATCCTGATCCCTAGGGTAAAAGCCCAACTGAAACCAGAAAATCAGGCCTTGTTTACAGATAAAATCACTTACCATATCAACCCAACCGGGAAATTTGTCATCGGAGGTCCTCATGGAGATACCGGTCTTACAGGAAGGAAAATCATTGTTGATACTTATGGTGGGAAAGGTGCCCATGGAGGTGGGGCTTTTTCCGGAAAAGATCCTTCCAAAGTCGACCGTTCAGCAGCTTATGCCACACGCCATATTGCTAAAAACATGGTGGCAGCAGGCGTAGCCGATGAAATGTTGGTGCAGGTGTCCTATGCCATCGGAGTGGCCAAGCCAATGGGTATATATGTCAATACCTATGGAACTGCCAAAGTGAATATGACCGATGGGCAAATTGCCAAAAAGGTTGAAGAGATTTTTGATATGAGGCCTTATGCCATTGAGCAAAGGCTAAAGTTGAGAAACCCCATTTATGAGGAAACTGCGGCCTATGGGCACATGGGAAGAAAAAATGAGGTTGTTACTAAAACTTTCAAGACCCCTGATAACAAAGTGTTGAGTTTTGATGTAGAGCTCTTTACCTGGGAAAAACTGGATTACGTAGATACCATCAAGAAAGAATTTGGTCTTTAAAATAAAAAGCGGTCTAAGTGCCGCTTTTTGCTTTTATTTTGGATAAACACAGGACATATTCATCGAGTTAGGTAAATTGCAGGCTCGTCAAAGGAATCAAAAGGCCTGTTTGGGAGTTTTAATATTCAGCCTGTATTGTTTGGCTTGAAAATTTTCCAAATTATTTATTTGAATCAATATGAAGAAGATACAACTTAAAACCAATGTCAAGTGTGGAGCCTGCGTAGCTGCAATCACACCGGAAATGGATAAAGTAGCCCAAAACGCATGGATGGTGGACCTGAGCCATCCTGACAGGATTTTGACAGTAGAAGGAGAAATTGAAGCAGAAGCTGTACAAAAAGCATTGGAAAATGCGGGCTATAAAGGTGAAAGCATAGAAGCTTAAGCTTATTTCATTTCTCTAAGGCATATTATGATCAATTATCAACGGTTTGTATTGGAAAATGGCCTCGAAGTTTTGGTTCATGAAGACCACAGTACCAAGATGGCTGTACTCAATATCCTGTATAAAGTGGGTTCCAGGAATGAAATTCCGGGAAAAACAGGACTGGCGCATTACTTTGAACACCTTATGTTCGGAAGTTCAAAGAACGTCCCTGTTTTTGATACCGCTTTGGAAAGGGTAGGAGGTTCCTGCAATGCCTTTACCAATACAGACATTACCAATTACTACATCACCCTTCCTGCGGTCAATATAGAGACCGCATTTTGGCTGGAATCGGACAGGATGCTGCAGCTGAATTTGAGCGAAAAGACCATCGAAACGCAAAGGAAGGTGGTCATAGAAGAATTCAAACAGCGCTACCTGAATCAGCCCTATGGTGATGTTTTCCATCATATCCGAAAACTGGCTTTTGATACGCACCCATACCAGTGGCCTACAATCGGAAAGGATATTGAGGATATTGTCAATTACACCAAGGAGGATGTAGAAGAGTTTTACTATACCCACTATCGACCCGATAATGCCATCCTGGTAGTGGCAGGTGACGTAACACTGGATCAGGTCAAGTTTTTGGCAGACAAATGGTTTGGGGATATTCCGACTGGTAAAATTCCCAAAAGGTCCATTCCTGTGGAGCTGCCCCAGACAAGCAAAAAGACTTTAGTGGTCAATGCTGAGGTGCCTACGGATGCCCTGTATAAAGTCTATCACATGCCTGGAAAATTACAGGAAGGATATTTACAGGCTGATCTGATCACGGATATTTTAGGCTTTGGCCGCTCTTCCACCCTGGAACAGAAGTTGGTAAAAAACGGGCACATATTTGCCTCTGTCAGTGCTTATATTTTTGGGACGGTTGACCCCGGTCTCATGGTGTTTTCAGGAAAGATGGAGAAGGGACAAACGGCTGAACTGGCAGAGAAAGCTTTGGACCAGGTAGTGCAGGAATTTTTGGAATCTGCGATTCCAGAGGATACCCTCACGAAGGTGAAAAATCAAGCTGAGGCCATGAAGACCTACGAGTCTGTTCAGTTGCTCAACAGGGCCATGAGTTTGGCCTATTATGCTCATTTAGGAAGCCCGGAGCTTTACCAAACAGAATACGAGAAAAAGACCCAGATCCCCGCCCAAAGTATTTTGGATTGGGGAAAATCAATACTCAAAGAGGAGAATGCTTCAACCGTTTACTATAAGGCTGTTGTGAAATAATTTTGAAGAAAGTTGAAATAGGTTTGTAATAGATATTGGGATATTTATGGGATATGGAGAAATTAAGTCCTATGTCATACATCTTGTGTCTTGACTCTATTTTCAAACCGTGTAGAACATTATCGAAGAGCTATGAATAATTTCAGAATTGGTTTTGGCTATGATGTGCATCAGTTGCACGAAGGGCTGGATTTTTGGTTGGGAGGTATCAAGTTGGAACATGAAAAAGGGGCCTTAGGCCATTCCGATGCGGATGTATTGATCCATGTAATCTGTGATGCTCTCTTGGGTGCTGCCAACATGCGGGATATAGGTTATCACTTTTCAGATAAGGATCCCAAATACAAAGGTATTGACAGCAAAATTCTGTTGCGTGAGGTAATGGTCTTGATCCGGGAAGCCGGTTATGAAGTGGGCAATATTGACTCTACGGTATGTTTGCAGCTTCCCAAAGTCAATCCCCATATTCCTGCTATGAAGGCTTGTTTATCTGAAGTAATGGGAGTAGAGGAAGGTGCCATTTCCATTAAGGCCACCACTACCGAGAAACTGGGTTTTGTGGGAAGGGAAGAAGGTGTTTCCGCCTATTGTGTTGCATTGATTTACAAAAAGTAAGATGGCAAGAGAGGTAAAAATCATCACAACCGAGGATGGTTCCCATTCCTTATTTGTCCCTGAACTTAATGAGACCTATCATTCTTTTCATGGGGCATATAGGGAGTCTGTGCATGTTTTTATGCTGTATGGACTGGAAGCCTGGTATGTACGCAACCCAGACAGGTATCCCATCAGGATTTTTGAGGTAGGTTTTGGTACAGGACTGAATGCCTGGCTGAGTCTTGTATGGGCCGAACAGTACAAAGTCCCCGTCCTTTACCATAGCATTGAGCCTTTTCCTTTGGAAAATGAAGTTTATTCCAAATTGAATTACACGGAAGTGGATACTTCCATCTATCATTATGCTCCCTATTTTCAGATGTTACACGAAGCCCCCTGGAATGAGGGGGGCATTGTATCCGAATATTTCAACATGAAAAAGGATAAGACCACTTTGGAAGAGGCGGTATTGTACCATGCCGATGTTGTTTTTTTTGATGCTTTTGCCCCCAGTAAACAGCCGGAGTTATGGACCAAAGAAATGCTGTCCAAGGTGGTGGAGACGATGAATCCTGGGGCAGTTTTTGTGACCTATTGTGCACAAGGTCAACTGAAGAGAAACCTTAAGGAATTGGGATTGGAAGTAGAGACCCTGCCCGGCCCACCCGGCAAAAAAGAAATGACAAGAGCCTGGAGACTCCAATGATTATTTGGACTCCAGGCGCTTCAGTTCTTTTTTACTCATTTCTTTGCTTATAAGGTTTTCAGGATGGGAAGCGATGAGTTCATTGACCGTTTGGTTGCTGGATATTTCCTTTTCCCCATCAAAAAGTTTAACCGGAATTTGCTCAAACTTGATTTCTCTTTCTACTTTATTCAGCCTGCTCTGGACCATCCGCACATGTCTGCCGCTATTGTATTTTTCACCGGAAGAGGTTGCAAGGGCCTGCCCTGGATAGACTACATCGCCAATTTTCACTTTTTCGGAACCTGATTCCAGCACCATCAATTTGGTAAAAGTGCCGTCTTCATGATAGATTTCAATAAAATTGTCCGAGGCATCAAAAGAAAGGCCAGCTCCTTTGAGTTGGGTATCCATTTTCATATCGCTGACAATACCTTTTCTTGGCGCACAAATAGTAGTGGACTCTTCCAGATAAAAAGCAGTTCCTACATAGCTTGTGTTTTCCGATTCCTTCTTATAGATATTTTCAACATGTGTCATGGGCTGCATGCGGACTTTTTGTCCTTCCTGCACGGGGATCAGGTAAACAGGTTCCTCTTTGCTTTTGTCTAAGTAACTCCCCTTGTAGAGTTTGGTGGAATAGTTATAAGAACTGCCCTGGTTGGCATTGGTTTTCTTTAATCGGGCGACTATGCTCCTGCCTGGGTTGGCCACTGCAAAAACCGTTCTTCCTCCGGAAGAAGTCAGATTCATGAGCGTTGTAAAATCCACCACCAAGGTATAGGGAATCACTTCCGTGTTGTTGGCGTATATGGTGACATTACCGTCTTTGTCCTGTTCAGACTCTAATTTGACTTGAGCAAAAACAGTGGAATACAACAAGAAAAAGAGGAATAAAAGAGAAAAGCGCATTGTTTAGTTTTTTTTGATTTCAATAAAATAATTTTTGATGGAAAACTAAAGGTGTGAGGAAAAAATCTCCTAAAAATCCTTTTGAATTTGATGGTGAGGTTTGAAAATTCAATCCACTTAGCTTAAAAAAATTTCCTAAATTGATTTTTTTAAAAAAAAATCACTCATTCAAACTATTTCTCCAGGCATAGGCCAGCATCGGCAACTGTTGGTAGCTGTTGATGCCTGCTTTTACGCCTTGTGTACGGAGGAAGAGGTCGTTGGATTTGCGGCTGATCTCCAGATTGAAGGGCTTGATCCTTTCGTTGGCCTGCTGAATGGAGATCAGGTCATTACGGATGCCTTTGGGCAGGCTTTTCAAAAATTCCCCATAGAGCTCTTTTGACATGCGATACAGGTCATTCAGCTGGTAACGTAGTAGGCGGAGTTGACCGGAATACTGCAGTAAGGGATCATCAGAATTGGAACAGATGACCCAGGCAATGAAATTGGCCTCCCCTTCATCTGTTACCCCATAGCTATGGGCCATTTCATGGGCTATGGTGAAAGGTTTTTCAAGAGGATGAAGCGTAGGGTCAATGTAACTTTCCCCTGTATAGGGAAAGTAAATGCCCAAAATGCCCATGCGGCGCATAAAGCCTGCAGGAAAGAACTGTTTTGTTCTTGGTTCCCCTGTAAAATTCAGCCCCAAGAGATAGAGGTGCTCCCGCATATTGGCCCTGACCAATTTTTCCAGTTCTGGATAAGGCATGATTTCCTCTATGGCAATGGTGTCCTCTTCAATATTGTAGCGGAGTTGGTTCAGGATATTCCTTGTCAGTTCCAGTTCATGTTGGAGTTGATCCTGATTGAGCGGTACAGGCTTCATACCTATCTGCTGAAAAATCGGGATCCTTTGGTAATTGAATCCCCACAATACCAAAAAAAGGAAGACCAAAGCTCCTGCTCCATTGAAAAAGGAGCGAATCGTAAAACCGAGTTTTTGTTTCCAGCCTTCTTTTTGAATCAAAAAGTACAAGTAGGAAAACAATACCAAAAAAACCGTGAAGACGAAAATATAGACCGTTGCAAAGGGTAATTTGGATATGCTCAGGTCAATCAAATTCCTTACGGCAGGGAAAAAGGTCCTGGAATAGAGTTGCTCGGTTTTTTCAGGATGTTGAACAGCAAAGTACCTGACCACTATACTGGTCAGTCCCAACATACTCCATGTCCAATTTCCTTTTAGCACTTTGATCCGGATCAACTGGTACAAAAAGGAAAGTGTCTTTATAACACTTTCCCTTTCCAAAATAAACGTAAAATTTTCGGAATCCTATACTCCCTCAGCCTGAACTTCTTTGACTTCGGGAAGCATTCTGGTGAGTAGGTTTTGGATACCGGCTTTCAAGGTAATGGTGCTGGAAGGGCAACCTGAACAGCTGCCTTGAAGCAAAACTTTTACGATACCATCATGGAAACTATGGAATACAATCGCGCCACCATCCTGCTCGACTGCAGGGCGGATGTATTCGTCCAATATTCCTTTGATTTTTTTGACGGTTTCAGAATCATTTTCATCAAAAAGAGGGTCTTTGTCAAAAACCGCATTGACTGCTGCTTTTCCTGTCTCCAGGTATTTTTTGATATGGTCCCGGATAAAATCCTGGATTTCAGGCCATTCAATGTCTTCTTTTTTGGTGACAGTCACAAAATTGGAAGCAATGAATACACGCTCTACTGCTGCAAAATTGAAAAGCTCTTTAGCCAAAGGGGAGTTTTCTGTGCTTTCCTGATCTGGATAATCAAAGCTGATGCCTTCATCTGCCAACATGAAATTGACCACAAACTTCAGGGAGTTGGGGTTGGGGTTGGCTTCCATGTAAATATGTACGGGTCTCTTTTGTGCTTGAAGCATAATGATCGGGATTGGATTTTTCTATTATACCACGAAAGGCCGAGAATAGTTCCTTTATTTCTGCCATTTTCCTTTTCTGATCTGGAAAAGGTAAGTCAAGGTTATTTCCAAGGTGGTGCTGTTGATATCATATATCCGGTCTTGGGATTCAGGCCCGGCAAATTCATAGGCAAAGCGCACATCTCCTGCCAGCGTACTTTTTCCAAATAACTTGGACAATCCTGCACCTAAATTAAGTCCGTACATGAAGCGTTTAGGATCATCTCCCGCCTGTCCATAAGTGGGGAGAGAGGTTTCATTGCCTACAAACTCCCTTCTTACATCCCGGGCATCTAAGAGGTAGCCAAAATGCGGGCCAATTTTGATGTGGAAACGCCCTTTATTCCCAAAGTAAAAATTAGAAAGCAAGGGCATCTTCAGGTAGTCCCATTCACTCTGATTGACGGCTTCTCCTTCATCTGTCTGGGTATACCCCAAGGTGATTTTTTGGAATTCAAGCTGTAGTCCTGCATTCTTTTGCCCAAAATGCTCCAAAACAAAGGCAAAAGTAGTACCCTGAATGCCCGAAGTAAGCACAGGAGGGCGGCCGAGTCTATACCGGTAGCTTACTTGGGAACTACTCACACCTCCCCGGAAACCAAGGCTTGTCTGGGCCAATAATTCCGGTAGGAAACAAAAGAATCCCAAGAATAAGGTGAAAACCACACGGATGGCCATTTTTTGCATAGGGCAAAATTAAGGATACTTTTTGGGAATTACTGACGGATGGGGATAGAATAAGTGGCTTGTATAGGTTTGCCATCTATACTCAACCCCATCACTTCAATAATTTTTTCACCAGGACTGTCATTGGTGAAAAATTCAAAGGTGAAAGTTCCTGTTTCATCATCAGTTACTGCATAAGGGTCCCAAAATAAGGTAACCCTTTGATCAATCTCCGGTATTTCTTCTGCTTGCTCATAATTGAAAGGAATGAAACTTGGAGGAAATCCAAAGCCATCGATGATCAAATTGTTCAATCCCGGTGTGTTGCTTCCTAAAAGTGGGGACTGGGAAAGTCCTTTTTTCAGGTAAACCGCAATGATTCCGTTTCTTCCTAAATCTCCCATCATGGAACTCATCCGGCTTACCACTTCAATTCTATCAATATCATTTGGATTTACGGTTGCGATATTGTCAGCAGCCCTCACTCCCGGAGCGGAAGGCATCACTGCCCCGTTGATCATCACCAAGGGCTCCATGGAAAGATTGGATGAAGTGGCTCCTCCCCTGATCCTGATTTCCAGGGTAGTGGTGACATTCATACCCGGCACTTGGGATTTAAGGCTCATCAATAGGTCTGTGATATTGCCATTGCGGTTTAGGTTTTCCCCTTTGATTACATAATCCGCCCTGCCATATATCGCCCTGGTACCGCTTTCTTCTTTTTGGCTTTCCACCGTCACCTGTTCTAATGGAATGATTTCATCCTGTACTGATACTTTTTCAAAAATGGATTCGCTTACTTTGGTGATCTTTGGAAACTTGATGGAGGCGGGAACAAAGAAGGGAGGATTGAGCCTTTCAACCAGCTCAAATGAACCAAACGCTTTTCCTTTTTTGTCCAGGGCCATGAAAGTAAACTCTAAAGGACCATAAAAGTCCATGGCTTCTAAGGTAAATAATCCGTCCTTATCGCTCTCAAGGTCCAACATGCCTTCAAAGTTGTTGAAATAAACAGTGAATGGGGCAGCTGCCGGCCTGCCTTTTTCATTTAGAAACCTTCCGGAAACATTCCATTCTTTTTCGAGTGCATAGGTGAATTTCTCGGTGGTAATATTGGAAGGCACTTCTTTGATTTGAAGGATCTCCGCTAGGGAAGGGCGCTCCACAAGCTCGGGGGCATATTTGCCGTCCCTAACTGTCACCGAAAGACTGGAGGCTACCGGTCTTCCCTCTTTGTCCTTGATGCTCAGGTTGACCTTCACTTTCTCTCTTTTGCCATAGCTGTTTTCCGCGGTGCTGAAGCCAACTTGGATATCCTGTGATTTCGCTTGCCTGATCTCCGAAGCCGTGATTCGCTCATATGGACTCAAAACCGGTAAAGCTTGGATAAAATAAGTGTCCGGTCCGTAATTTCTGTTCCAGTTGGTATAAGCCCTAAGGTAATAAGTTTTCTGACTTAGGGTATCCGGAAGAAAAAACTCCCCAAAAGCCAACCCATTTTCAATTTTGAACTTTTTTTGTAGAATCAAATCCCTTTCGCCCGAAATAAGCTCTACATAAAGGATTTTGCTCAAATCCCTTTTCAGTTCCGGGTTGGCATAGTTGAAATAAGCTTTGAAAAGAACAGGGTCACCTTGATAATAGAATCCCCTGTCGGTATGCAAAAAGACCTTTTCCTGCATGCCATTTGCATCCCTGGCCACTTGGGTATTTACCCTATCAGCTAAATTGGGCTGATAATCCAATGGAAGAAGGCTGGATATTTTTCTTTTGTCCATGTCTCCCGAAAAAATCACATCCTTTTGGTTCAGGATCATTCCATTTGAATTGACGGTAACATAATTACCGTTCACTTCTACCCAAGAAATGGGGTAGGGCGCATCTTTATAAGTATTGACGGTACTGTAGCCTTTTTCATAATGGATTTCGATCCTGCCTTTCAGGTAAATGCGGTATTCTCCCGGTCTCCTTCCCGGTTGTACCAGGTTATCAGGTTTATAAGGGACTATTGACTTGCCCAGTTCATTCGCAAAAATATCGGATCTCAGATTCCTGCTTTCCGATCCTCCTGCTTTGTCTCCATATAGGTAAAAACCTTCCTGATTGTGTTGGTTGACTATCATGGCGCGGAACATATTCGCTGGCGATTTCAGATAGGTGTCCAACCTTTTTCTTTCCCATTCCGACTTGGTTTTGTCATCAGGTGCTTCCAGGTCTGTAAACCTTGTAGCGCCAGAAATTATGTAATAGCTGGGTGTGAACTGGAAGGCCTTGAGGTCAAAAGTCAACTTATAGCCTAATGCCCTGTTCTCAATTTCAATGGGCTGTATGGCTTCTGCCCTGAAATTATTGCTGCTGTTGTCAGCAGGAAAATCAATGACCCATGGGTTCAGGATTTCGCATTGGGCAGCCATGTCATCATTGCCCAGGAAATAATTTTTGAACCTTCTCAGTTCTCTTTCCCAGGCCCTGTCCCTTGAGGCTTTGACTTCTACATCAGAGAGTTCCTGTTCCAGCGATACCAAGCTGACATTGAAGGTCAATTGGCTTCCCGGCCTGATGCTGGCGGGTTTTTGAACAGCCTGGTAGCCAATAAAAGAAAAACCAAGCTCGAATTCTCCCTCTGGGACATTGTCCAAAGTATAATTTCCATCCAGGTCAGTCGTGGTAGCAATGGTAGTATTGCTGATGAAAACATTACAGAAGGGAAGCGGCTCACCTGTCTTACTGTCAGTTACTTTTCCTTTGATGGAAGCATTTTGGGAAAATGCAGGGAGGCAAAATAAAAATAGAAGTCCAAAAACGAAGAAATTCCTCATGTTGTTACTAATTTTTAAGTCGAATATAAGGAATTTGAAGATTCTCACAGGAATTTATTTCAATTTTTTATCAGAGCAAAAAAAAACCGATCCATGTGGACCGGTTTTGAATTACTTTTTCTTCTTTTTACCTTCTTTGATATCATCAATATCCTCTCTGTCCTTCAGCTTTTTGTCATCCACATTTTTATTGAGGAATTCATTGATTTTATCAATAGGGAAAGTACTGGAGATTTCCCCAAAAGAGTCAATATTCATTTTGAATCCTTCCAAGTCCTTATGGACCTTAGGGGTTTCTTCTTTTTTAGGTTTTTTGGCCATCTCCTTCAACTTTATATTTTATCCTTGAACAGGTAATTGTGCTAGTGCGTAGGATATCCGGTTGATCAGTTCATCTTTTCCTATGATACTGAATACAGCCATCAGATCCGGTCCTGCACCCACACCAGTGGCTGCTAAACGCACCGCCTGCATCACCTTACCCAATTTAATGCCATTTGCTTCAGCAGCCGCTTCTAGTATGTTTTTGGCAGCTTCAGGGGTAAAGTCACCTGAAAATGCTGACAATTTTTCCTTATAAGTATTCAATACCGTCACCGCTTCCTGATTCCATTTCTTGGAAGCCACACTTTCATCGAATTCCTTTGGAGCGATCAACATGAATTTACCTTCTTTCCAAAGGTCGGCAGGGAAAGTAGCCCTTTCTTTCATGATATGTGCGATCTTGGCGGCTTTTTCCTCCTCAATCTGTATGCCTTCCTTCTCAAGATCAGCAATCAGATAAGCAGCCAATTCCTGATCTGATTTTGCCCTTAGGTACTGTTCATTGTACCATTTGGCTTTATTGATGTCAAATTTAGTACCTGACTTCCCGATCCTTTCGATAGAGAAAGCTTCCACCAGTTCATCCAAGGTAAACATTTCCCTGTGATCTCCCGGATTCCAACCCAGGAAAGCCAGGAAGTTAATCACCGCTTCTTTCAGGTAACCCTGTTCTCTGAATCCCATGGCTTTTTCGCCAGTGTTTGGATCGGTCCAATCCATCGGGAATACAGGAAATCCGTGTTTGTCGGCATCCCTTTTGGACAGCTTTCCATTCCCATCTGGTTTTAACAGCAAAGGCAGGTGGGCGAACTGTGGCATGGTTTCTTCCCAGCCGAGGTATCTGTAAAGCAGCACATGCAAAGGAGCCGATGGTAGCCATTCTTCTCCTCTGATCACATGGGTGATGCCCATCAGGTGGTCATCCACGATATTGGCCAGGTGATAAGTAGGCATTCCGTCAGATTTCATCAGTACTTTATCGTCCAGGGTGGAGGAATGGACCATTACCCAACCACGGATCATATCGTTCAGCCTCACTTCTTCCTTTCTAGGGATTTTTATCCGGATTACATAGGGTTCACCGGAAGCCAGCCTTGCTTTTACCTCATCCTCAGGCAGGGTAAGGGAGTTTTTCATTTGGGTCCTGGTGATGGAATTGTACTGAGGGGAAACAACCCTGGCTGCTGTGAGCCTTTCTCTCATGGCTTCTAATTCCTCAGCAGTATCGAAAGCATAATAGGCATGGCCTTTTTCTACCAGGTCCATTGCATATTGCATGTATATCGGTTTGCGCTCGGACTGACGGTAAGGGCCGCAATCACCCGGATTCCAAGGGCTCTCATCAGGAGTTATTCCCAACCAATCCAAGGATTCTTTGATATATTCCTCCGCCCCCGGCACAAAGCGGGTTTGGTCTGTATCTTCTATTCTCAGTAAAAATTTGCCTTTGGTTTTTCTGGCAAAAAGATAATTGTAGAGGGCGGTTCTTACCCCTCCGATATGCAGTGCCCCGGTAGGTGAGGGGGCGAAACGTACACGTACTTCTTTGTTCATGTTGGTTTTTTCTTCTGTAATCCAACCATTTTAGCTTTGAAATGGTTGCTTGGTTTCTGAAAATCAGGCTGCAAAGATAATAAATTTTAACCTTGATTCTAAGATAATAGAAAAGTAAGGTAGTTAAGTTACTTCAATTTAAGGTTTGGAAAAGAGCCTAGGCAAAATGTAAAAGTAAAAAGGGAGATTTCGGATGCCGGAAGGGTTAAATTGTGGGTTTTGAAATATTAAGTTCTTTTCCAATTGAACCAAAACCAAAAAAGGGAACCCATTTGGATTCCCTTTTTGCATAAGATGCTTTTGATCTTATTTGCTGTGTCTGATTCTTTCCTTGATTCTGGCAGACTTACCTTGACGGCCTCTCAAGTAGAACAATCTTGCTCTTCTTACTTTACCTTCTCTCAACAGTTCGATTTTTTCGATCGCAGGAGAAAGGATTGGGAAAATTCTTTCCACACCCACACCATTGGATACCTTTCTTACTGTGAAGGTTTCACCGTTGGTATTAGGGTTTTTTCTTTGGATTACAGTTCCTTGGAATTGCTGGATACGCTCTTTGTTACCTTCTACGATTCTTACGTGAACGTTGATGGTATCTCCAGCTTTGAAAGAAGGGAATTTGGCTCTCACCTCGTTGTATTCCGCTTCTACAAATTTAAGTAGTTCGCTCATAGCTTTATCTTTTATTTGCTTGTAGCAACCGCGCCTCGACGCAGTTTTTGTTAGACTCTATTGAATGTTAGCTTTCTTATTATCGCCTTAGAAATCTTTCCCTTCCAATAAGTCGGGTCTTCTTTCCTTGGTACGGCGAACCGATGCGTCAAATCTCCAGGCTTCAATTTTTGCCTGATGACCGGATAAAAGCACTTCAGGAACTTTCATTCCTTTATAGTCTGCCGGTCTGGTATAGACCGGAGGTGCCAATAGTCCGTCCTGGAAGGAGTCTGTCAAGGCGGAGGTTTCATCGTTCAACACCCCTGGGATCAAACGGATCACGGCATCTGCCACTACGGCTGCTGCCAGTTCCCCACCGGACAACACAAAGTCTCCGATACTTATTTCCCGGGTAATGAATTTTTCACGGACTCTTTCATCCACACCTTTATAATGTCCGCACAGAATGATGAGGTTACCTTTCAGGGAGAGTTCATTGGCCATTTTCTGGTTAAAGGTCTCTCCATCGGGTGTCATGTAAATGACTTCATCATAATCCCTTTCGCTTTTCAATGCTTCAAGGCATTTAGCTATGGGTTCTATCATCATGACCATACCGGCGCCGCCTCCAAATGCATAATCATCGACCTGCTTTTGTTTGCCGCTGGCATAATCCCTTAAGTTGTGTACCCTGACCATAGCCAAGCCTTTGTCTTCTGCTCTTTTCAGAATAGAATGTGAAAAAGGTCCTTCCAATAATCCTGGTACTACCGTGATGATATCTATGCGCATCAGTCTTCCAAGTATATGTCAAGCAATCCATCGGGCAATCGGCAGTAAACTTTTTTAGCTGCCTTGTCGACTTTGAGGAGGATTTGGTCCTGAATGGGTATCAGAACTTCCTTTCCCTGATGGTCAACGCCCAATAAATCCTGGGTTTCTAAGTCATAAATGACTTTGACTTCCCCGATCTTTCCGAGTTTTTCGTCCAAAACCTCGAAACCGATCAATTCATGGTAATAGTATTGGTCTTCATTGAGCTTTGCCAGTTGGCTGAGCGGAAGATACATGGCCGAACCGACCAATTTTTCAGCATCTTCTACTGTGTCACAGTCCTCAAACTTTGCCAGCACTTTATTGCTATGGGAGACGACAAAGTGCTCCAAGAAGTAAGGGACCAATCTGGATTTTTGCTCAAGGAAAACACTCTTTAGGTCTTCGTACTCTTCTGGATAATCCACATCCAGTACTACACCCACTTCACCGTGAAGTCCATGAACTTTGGCTATATAGCCCAATTGAAAACAATTGTCTTTGTTCATGGGATGGGGGAATATTAAGCTTGGGTTTCTTCTCCTTCAGCGGAAGCTGCAGGGGTTTCGCCCTCGGTGCTAGCTTCAGCAGCCTCTGCAGCAGCGGCAGCTTTAGCTTCTTCTTCTTTTGCTTTGATAGCATCCAGACGGGCTTGGTTTTTAGCTGCTTCAGCTTCCAAAGCCTTCTTACGGGCTTCTTCTTTAGCTTTGGCCAATCTGTCCACTTTGCCTCCGATGGCCGCTTCTTTGGAAGCTTTCCAAGCTTCAAATTTCTCATCAGCCTGCTCTTGGGTGATAGCACCTTTCAACACACCGATCTGAAGGTGTTTTTTCAATAATACACCCCTGTAAGAAAGCATCGCCTTAACTGTATCAGTTGGCTGTGCACCGTTCAACAACCATTTGAGAGCACGCTCATTGTTGATGTTGATAGATGCTGGGTCAGTGTTTGGGTTGTATGTACCCAACTTCTCGATAAAGCGTCCATCACGTGGAGCTCTAGCATCAGCGACTACTACGTCATAGATGGCCATTTTCTTTCTGCCTCTACGCGCTAATCTGATTTTTACTGCCATATAATTTTGATATTTAGTGAATTGATGGATCCCGTCCATCGTAATTTTTGGACTGCAAAGATAGCGCTTTATTATCGAAATGCACAAATGCCTTGAAATTTATTTGCGTGAATAGGGAAGAATGCTTTAAATTGCGGCACGAATTAGAAGCGAGAGACGAGAAGCAAGATTTAAGAAACAAGAAACAAGAGGCAAGACTCTAAACAGTCTTATTTCTTGATCCTAGTTTCTAGCAGTCTCAGCATGGCCTCGTAGTTCAATGGATAGAATGGAAGTTTCCTAAACTTTAGATACAGGTTCGATTCCTGTCGAGGCTACAATCTTTTTCAACTTTTTTATGATGAAGGAAGTGTTTTATGCTTACGTATTAAAAAGCAAGCAAGATGATTATTTTTATAAAGGTCATTGCAAGGATCTTCAAAAAAGACTTTTGTAGCACAATTCAGGGATGACAGATTCAATAAGGCCTTACATTCCTTTCGAGATCGTCTATTTTGAAAAATTGGAAACTTTACAGGAAGCAATAAAAAGAGAAAAGTATTTCAAATCGTCCAGAGGAAGGGAGTTTCTCAAAAAAATATTGGCCCCGTAGTTCAATGCCCGCCCGGCTGACATCGTTCCGACGGGCCCGCCCGGCTGAGGCCAGTCGGACAGGGATAGAATGGAAGTTTCCCAAACTTTAGATACAGGTTCGATTCCCCCGCCCGTACCGAACGGTACGTACGGGTATCGAGGATACAAACTTGATTTACAATTATTTAAGGGATGAAATTCATCCCTTTTTTAGTGTCTTAGCTCCAACATACTAATGGGGAAAAGGATTTTTGGATAAAAACCATTAAAAGTTTAGCATAAGGGACATGGGTAATGCTGGGAATGGATAACAGGTATGTTTAATTAGATCCTATCCTTGGGAATCAGTTTATAAATGATTAGTTTTAGTAGGTTTTGAGATAATGCTGAACAAAATCAGGGATATAAACAAGTTGCCGGCCATTGGACCGGAAAAACGCAGCTTACTAACAAGTGATGCCTCTAAATTATGGTATTTACAAAGCCAAGCGATTGAACTTTTGACAGTATGTTAATGATCAAAAATATATGATTATCAATATGGTAAATGAAAAACAATAGGTTTAATAAAATTTTAACCTTGTGAAAAACTTCATCATATTAAGCGTGTTGATGCTAACAACATGGCTGGAATTACTTGGTCAAGATGGTATTTATAACAGATTTAGTATTTCTGTTAGTGGAGGAAGGGCTATTCCTGTTGGCTCATTTGGGAATAAAAACATTGTTAATTCAGCTATTTATACCCTTGAGGGTGTGCAAAACCCATGGGTGATTGGCATAGATAAATCAAAAAGCGGATTTGCAGAGCCGGGGTACTTTGTTAATCTCGAAATGAAATACATGCTGAGTCAATCTTTTGGAATAAGGTTACAAACAGGATCCACCTTAAATAGCGTTTGGACTGACGGCATTACTCAGTTCCTTTCTACAAATTACGGAGATCAAAAATTTGAACATGTCGACTACAGAATATTGCATGCTGCCCCGGGAATAGGATACGAAAAAAAAATTGGAAATTTTAGTCTGGGGCTTGGTGTATATTCAGGTCTTGCGCTCACAAACTATCCATACTATGAAAGCATATTGCTATATACAACGACAGTTCCGCCTCTGAAATGGGCCCATGATGGTGATCGTTCAAATTTGAAAGCTCTCCTATTAGGGGCTTCGATAAATCTCAATTATCAAAAATCTTCAAAATTCAACTGGGGGATTGTGCTATCATATCAAAGCGCAAACTTTGACTACTCTATGACAACAAGAGTCATTCCTGGTTTTTCACCTAACCCAGAAATTAATGATGTTTTAAAAACTTCTAATCTAAATATCGGTCTTAAACTTCAATATATTTTTGCAAGAAGACAATAAATTGAAGGTAAAATATGAATTACTACAAATTAAAATATTTAATTTGGAATTGGGAAAATCCGTTAATGTTACATTGGATATTAAACCCAGGGCTAGCTAATAATGAACTCATTATGGGTCAAAGGATTCCAAAAGTGACCCTAATAGAAAGAAACCCAATACACAGACAAATTAAAAAGCACTGCAGCTAAAAGCCGTAACCCTTGCGCTACTCCATATTAAATCAAGATAATATAGCTTTGCCGTAATTTGATTGATTTCCCATTTTTGGATTGGATGAAAAAGTTGGTTGGTAGTTTTTGGGGAGCTTACAGAACAACCACAGGAACTGTTAAAGACCATCTTTTTAAAATGCTTCAATTTACATTTTAATCCCATATCTACTACCCTCAACAACTTTTGAAAAACTGCTTTTGCTCCAGCCTCTTCTCTATTTCCTTGGCTGTTTTGGTGATGGAAAGCCCACCCAAATTGGTGCATCTCAGGGTATTGGGTATACTTTTTCCGACTTCATACATGGTCTCAATTACTTCATCCAATGGGATCAGGTGGTCATAATCCGCCAGGGCCATATTGGCACAGGACAAAGCATTGGAAGCGGCCATGACATTTCTGTTGAGGCAGGGGGCTTCGACCCTGTTGCCAATGGGGTCACAGATCATACCCAAAGAACTCTGCAATGCCATAGAAGCGGCAGAAAGGCTTTGATGTAAACTGCCTCCCGCCAGACCCACAATGGCCGCAGCGGCCATGCATGAACCAGAACCGCATTCTGCCTGGCAACCCCCGACTTCGGCCGCAAAGGTTGAATGTGCCGCGATGAAAACGCCGATCAAACCTGCCACCATCAATGCTTTCACTGTTTCTTCCTCAGACAAACCCAGAGCATCGGCAACGCCCAAAACTGCGCCTGGCATCGCCCCGCAGGAGCCAGCCGTAGGGGCAGCCACAATCACCCCCATGGAACTCTTTACCTCCATAATGGCCGACACGTACATGATGATCTTGTTCAGCACAGAGGCATCCACCATTTTTTTGCTTTCCATCCTTTCTTTAAAAGTGACTGATTGAGGTCCTAATATCCTGTCCTCAAATTGGGTTCCCTTCAATCCCGTATCCACAGCATTACGCATAATCCTGTAGATGTGCCTCATTTTGGATAAAACCTCTTCTTCCGTAATGTTGCCCCGTATGCTTTCATACCTGACAGCCAGTTCCCAAAGGCTCAAATTTTTGTCCTTATTGTAAGCCAGCATTTCCTCACAAGTAATAAAAGGTACTGTTTGGTTTTTCGCCGTAAGAACAGGCAATACAGGCTTTATCTGCCTGATTTGGCAGTCTTTGTCCAATTCTCTGATATCCTGCAGGAGCGTTGGATCCAAGGCAAACTGAGACCTGATCAATATGAAGGAGGGATTTCCTTTTTTGAATTCCAGACTGTCCAAATCTTTCACCTGCCCCAGGAAATTTAAAATTGCTTCCTGATCTGAAGTGAAAATCAATGTAAGGTAGGCATCCCCAGCGTAGGAAAGTTCTGCTCCATCTATTTCAATCACTTCAATCATGCCTCCTCCGGTGGAAATGGCAATTACCTGATGCTGTTCCCTTGGGCTGATTAAGGTGATCTGATAGGTATTAGGGTGTTCCGCTTGGATGTCTTTGATATGGATATTTACCCGGATTCCAGCAATCCCAATATGCTGCTCTGAGTGGACCAGGCGTTCGTCGTCCGCTTCCCATCCCAGAAATCCCCCAAATAATCCCATGTCTGAGCCCTGATCCTTGTGGGTAGTGGCCAAGGAGCCATTAGGGTCAAAGTCGATTTCAATTTGAGAGATCACCCCTCCCATGAGGTCATGGCATATCCTCCCAATCCTCAGGGAGGCCGCACAGTGGGAACTTGAAGGTCCCCGCATCACGGGTCCTAAGACATCGTTGAAGATACTTGGATAGCTCATGGTCTCAGCAAATGGTTAGCATTAAATATAGTGATTTTGCCTTATTTTATTATCTTTAAACCCATTGGTCCTGAAAATTTTAGCTATGAAAAAGACAATTGCCCTGGGGTTTGTTTTCCATTTCCTTTCCATTGTCGTTGTATTGGGTCAAAGTGCATTGACTTTGGAAGATATTTTTCAAAAGGGCACTTATGATCAAAAAAGGTTTGGCCCAATCCGTTGGATGAAAGATGCGGAAGGTTATTCCAGCATTGAAAGAAATCCACAATTTTCAGGGGATGATATTGTGAGGTATGAAGCCAAAAGCGGCGAACGTAAGGTATTGGTCGGAGCAAAAGAATTGATACCTGCAGGGCATAATAGACCATTGACTGTTGCAGACTATCAATGGTCTGATGACAATGGCAAATTGTTGATTTTCACCAATACCCAAAAAGTCTGGCGTTACCATACCCGCGGGGATTATTGGGTGCTGGATCTTGCAACAAAACAATTGAATCAATTGGGCAAAGGGCTCAAAGCATCTTCCCTGATGTTTGCCAAGTTTTCCCCCGATGCTTCAAAGGTGGCTTATGTAAGCGAGAACAATATTTATGTAGAGGATTTAAAGTCTTCTAAGGTTACCCAAATTACCCATGATGGAAGTGAGGAAATCATCAATGGGACTTTTGATTGGGTATATGAAGAGGAGTTGGATTGTCGGGATGGATTCAGGTGGAGCCCGGATGGAGAGCATATTGCCTATTGGAGCTCTGACACCAAAGGGGTGGGAACATTTTACCTGATCAATAACATCGACTCCATCTATTCTAAGCCTATTCCTTTGCCCTATCCAAAAGTTGGGGAAACCCTTTCTTCGGTAAAGATTGGAGTGGTGTCCAGCAAGGGAGGGGATACACGTTGGTTTGATTTTCCCGGAGACCCCAGAAACAATTACCTCGCAAGGATGGATTTCATACCGCACTCAAAGGAAGTGATGGTACAGCAACTCAATCGCCCACAAAACAGAAATACAGTTTGGACCGGGAACATTCAAACGATGGAAATTTCCACTATCCTGGTGGAAGAGGATGATGCTTTTCTGGATATCCATGACAATATCCTGTGGTTGGAAAATGAAAGCTTATTTACCTGGACCAGTGAAAGGGATGGCTGGATGCACCTTTATAAAGTCTCCAGGGACGGGAAAACCATGGATCTGATCACTGAGGGTGATTTTGATGTAGAACGTATCAGTCATATCGATCCTCAATCCGGCTATGTTTATTATATCGCCTCCCCGGAAAATTTCACACAAAGGTATCTTTACAGAAGCCCTTTGTTGAAAAAGGGAAAGGCGGAACGCATTACGCCGATTGACCAACCCGGGCAACATGCCTATCAGCTTTCCCCCAATTCGGGATATGCGATTCATACTTTTCAAAACACGGTGACGCCACCAAAAATTTCCTTGATCAGCTTGCCCCGGCATGAAACCATCAGGGTTTTGGAAGCCAATGAAAACCTGTATAATAAATACCATGCTTTGGGACTGACCCAAAAAGAGTTTATAAAAATTGATATAAGCGATGATGTTTTGGATGCCTGGATGTTGAAGCCAAAAATATTTGATCCCTCCAAAAAGTATCCCTTGTTGTTTTATGTCTATGGAGAGCCCGCCGGGTCAACCGTACAGGATGCTTGGATGGGTGGAGATTTATGGCATCATTACATGGCTGAACTTGGATATGTCGTGGTCAGTATTGACAATAGGGGGACCAAGACCCCAAGGGGCAGGGAATGGAGGAAATCAATTTACGGACAAATCGGAATCTTGGCTTCTCAGGACCAGAAGGAAGCTACGGAACAGCTTTTAAAGACCTACGCTTTTCTTGATGCGGACCGAATTGGCATCTGGGGATGGAGTGGTGGTGGTCAGATGACCCTCAATGCCTTGTTTAGGTATCCTGAACTTTACAAGGCTGGACTGGCTTTGGCATTTGTTTCTGACCAGCGGCTGTATGATGCCACTTACCAGGAGCGCTATATGGGTCTTTTGAAAGATAATCCGCAAGGCTACCATGATGGCTCTCCTATCAATTTTGCCCAAAATCTTCAAGGAAAATTGATGATCATTCATGGCACCGCTGACGATAATGTGCATTACCAGAGTTTTGAAATGCTGGTGGACCGGCTGATCAAATACAACAAACAATTTGATATGATGTCCTACCCCATGCGGGCCCATGGCATCAATGAAAGGGAAAACACCACCTTGCATCTCCGGAAAACCATGGAGCGCTTTTGGTTGAACAATTTACCTCCGGGAGGAAAGTAAGCTTGGGGAAATCAGGTACCAATTGGCTTCGGTCTTTGACTGGTTTTTTGACGTATTTTGCGTTACGTAAATTACACAACGCAAAATATGAGAGGCTTAAATAATTCTTTTATCAAGTGGGTGCCAGCAAGCTAAAAGTTATCAAAACCTTTAAAAATCAAATTTTGGTACTGTCCTAGTAGTTTTTGTTTGAAGCAAATAAAAATCGGTATTGAAATACATCCAACCTTCAACAGGATTTCCTTTTTTATCCAGTGCGGGAGAAAATTCTCCGTGATAAGCATCTATAATTTCTTGGACTTTTTTTATCAAAGATGGGTGCAATTCCTTGGCATTGATGCCCGTACTCTCCAAAAGTTCTCCATTGGTACCTATTCTTAAACCCATCCAAACGGTTCCTTCATGTTTGCCCTTTCTTGCTATTTCTGGGTATTTAAAATTCTCTCGGGCAAACTTAAACCAACCTTGGATATCTGAAAAATTAGGCTCGAATATGTTCCTGTCAACAGGTATGGTTTCTTCTGAATCCTCAGGGTAAAATAAGCCGTTGCAATTGCTGAATTCATCACAGGATAATTCAAGAAGGAGTTTCTCATTGTTAAAAACCTTTGTTTTTGTGGAATCGCTACTGGCATCCACAATTATTATCCTGTCTATCTCTCCTAATTCATTAAACTTTTGGGTTTCCTTCCACAATAGTTGTTTCCCTTCAGGATCTTTGAAAGAGGACTTACTTATTTCTATGGGGCGGTTTTCTAAATTGTATATTTTTTCCAAAAGCTCACCTTGCGTTGAAACAGAAACCACTTTGTTGTAGATGTGTTCATTGCTTCCGTTTTCAGTTGGGATTAAGTGCTCATTAATCGGAACAATAACTCTGTTTTGGGAAAATACAGCCCCCGCCATTAAAAAAAGGAAACAGCAAAGACTGGAATATTTGAGAACTCCAATACTTTTCATTTAACTAAATTATGAGATTATGAGAAAAAATCAAAAATACCATGTCTTAAGTCCCACAAAACGTCTGAAAACCTTTATCCACCTCTATTGGTACTTCCTGGAATTTTTCAAAACCGGGCTTATCGGTATAAGGGTCTTGTAGTACAGCCAAAAGTTCCTGAAAAGGCTGCATATTGCCATCATTACTTGCTGCCTCCAAGGTTGCTTCTACCAAATGGTTTCGCGGGATAAAAGCAGGATTGTTCTGATCCATCAATTCCTGGGCTTTTGTCCTGTTCTCTGAAATTCTTTCCTGCCACAATTGGAGCCAAGCCTTGAAATCCACTTCTTGATAAATACTGTCCTGGGGAAAGGCATTCCTTCTCAGGTAAAGGAATGTATTGGTAAAATCAGCTTTGTTCTTTTTCATCCAGTGCAAGAGGTCATCTACCAAAGCTTTGTCTGAGGGCTTTATTTGAGCTATTCCCAATTTTTTCCCCATCATTTCCAGCCATTTAGTTTCATAGGCTAAAGGGAATTTGTTGATGGATTCCTGAGCCAATTTCACTGCATCGGCAGTTTTGGCTGCAATTTCAGGAAGCAGGGCAGATCCAAGACAGCCCAAATTCCAATGGGCAATGAAAGGCTGATTGCCATAGGCATACCTTCCTTGGGTATCAATGGAACTAAAAACCGTCATCGGGTCATAAGCATTCATGAAGGCACATGGACCATAATCAATCGTTTCGCCAGGAATACTCATATTGTCTGTATTCATCACCCCATGGATAAAGCCTACCCGCATCCAGTGGAGGATCAGGTTCAGCTGCTTGTCCATCACAGCCTCAAAGAAGGCCAAAGCCGGATTTTCTGACTCATCGAGTTCCGGATAATGCCGGGCAATGCTGTATTGGAGCAGGTCTTTGAGGTATTTTCCCTCATGGAAATTCCTGGCATATTCGAAAGTTCCCACACGGATATGACTTGAAGCAACTCTGGTAAGGATGGCGCCATGCCTCACTTTTTCCCTATAAACAGGCTCCCCTGTAATCACCACGGCCAAGGACCTGGAAGTTGGGATTCCTAAAAAATGCATGGCTTCGGAAATCAGGTATTCCCTCAACATGGCACTGAAATGTGCCCTTCCATCTCCGCCCCTGGAATAAGGCGTTCTGCCGGAACCTTTCAGTTGGATGTCATATCTTTCTCCTTTTGGGGTAATCTGCTCTCCAAGCAAAATAGCCCTACCATCTCCCAGCATGGTGAATTGACCAAATTGATGTCCTGCATATGCTTGGGCCATGGGTTGGGCATCTTTGGGGATTTGGTTCCCTGAAAACAATGCGCTTAAGGTGGCTACATCATAATTTTCAAGATGTAAGCCAAGTTCATCCGCCAGGTTTTGATTTAACAAAACCAGTTGCGGAGCTTTTACCGGGATGGGATGAATGGTGCTGAAAAGGGCTTCGGGCAGCTGTTGGTAGGTATGTTCCAGGTTCCAGGTAATTTCCATGCGTCAATTAGGCTTATTGTTGGTTTAACAACAGAGATTGGTTTTTGATTCCTATAGTGAATGATTAAAAATCAGGGAAATCAAATTTATGTGAAATATTAAAGGTCGATAAAAATTAATATTTTTAAAAAGTTGGGAAAGAGGCAAATGAAATGCCTGAAAGGCTGAAATGTGCCAACCCAGACTGAAGCTTGAGGAAGTCTGTGGTAAAAAGAATAGGTAGTGCAGAGGTCTGTAGGGGCGATCTATTGCATCAAAATGTATCCCTTTGTTGATTTGAACCAGTTTATTGAAATTAAGTCCAAAAAACGATAATGAATGTTGATATTTTGTGTATAAATGGATAGTTCCTGTTGAAAAATTGTGTATAAATAAATGGGTAAAATATTGGTTTTCAGTTTTTTGTTAGCGAAATTTGATAACATCAAGTAAGAGATAAAAGAGTGAAGGTAAAACTTCAGGTTACTTTGACAAACTGGATTAGATCAAGAAGTAGGGAGGTTGAAAAATCAAACTATAACAGGTAATGCTGAAATTCTGGAATCTGTAAAAGCATGTAAAATGCATTGCGGCCATCTGATGGACCGCCATACCAGTTCAAAGTAATTTCAAATCGGGCAACTGAAATGACTCATAATAACTGTAACTTGACATAGTTTGGCAAACTACGGTTTACCAGGTTATGAAGCGGGAAGCATTCGAAAGAAAACTTCCCGCTTTTGTTTTTTAGGTATTGAGATTGCTCCTGTCGATCAGGAATTTCAAAGACGGATGCATCCGAAAAAAGGATGCTTAATCTCTCTCTTTTGATATCAGTCATGTTTTGGTAGCAGGATTTATTTTGGCGATTACGGAATTCATTCCTGTTGGCGATTTCAACCTTGATGAAAAAATAGCAGGTATTTCTTTTTGGGGAGTTCAAAAAAACAACCCTTCAAAACTGATTTGAAGGGTTGTTGAGATGATATTTCCTGTTAGATTAAAACGGAATGTGGATATTAATATTGGCTACTCCCCTTCTTGGAGGGTAACTGCGGTAGTAGTCATCATAATAAATTTCCGGCCGGACATTTAAAGGGATGTCGCTCATAACCTGCATTCTTGCATTTCCAAGGTCAATATTGGCGATAAAAGCTGGCAGCACGGCTGAGAAAGCCCAGTTTCCATTGTTCCAGTAAACATAGCCACTCCTTCTTGCATCATAGAAAAAATGGTAATCAGGGAAATAGACATGCTGCTTGGCCCTGTACCCGTGAGCCGGAGCCCAAGGCGGAGGGCCTTTTTGTCTGTAAGCTTGATGGTGCTTACCTTTATATTTGCCCTGATGGTGTTTGTATTCTTTCGGATGTCCTTTTTTTCCATGGCCGTTACCTCGACCTTGTGCGTAGCCATCCATTACAAAGATCAGGCTGATAATTAAGAACAAGCTTATGATTTTTTTCAAAGTTTTCATGGTAACCTCCTTTTGTAATACTCATGAGAGTGCCAAGACCGTGCCATAAAAGCCTCTCAAGCTACAGGATGGAATTGAAAAAAAGTAAACATCCAGTCTTTAAGGAAATTAAATTTTAATGGTAGGACAAATTTTCCTTGAAAATCAGATGAAATAAGTGTTTATTTGGTAGAACATAAAGTTTTTCTCCTTGCTTTTTACCGCTTTCCTTAACTTACCCATTGTCGCAATGCCACTTCTTTTCATCAAAAACATGCAGGATTAGGCAAGAATCCTTTGGTATTGGTTTGGATTAAAAACACATCCCCGCTCAAAGGAAATTCCTCCAACTGAGCTTCATTTAAGTTTTCCCTGGCCGTTGTCACCAATAAAGTGTCCAGGTTTTTCCCACCAAAAGTACAAGAAGTCACATGAGGAACAGGTAAGGTAACTTTTTCCATCAATTTTCCGGTGAACGGATCCCATCTAAAGATCCCAGAACCTCCATAATGGGCAATCCACAGTTTCCCCTCTACGTCTATGCACATTCCGTCAGGGGTTCCCAAAGATATGGGAATTTCAACGACCGTCCGGTCAAATTGAAGGGTTCCGTTCTCCAAATCAAAATGATAGGCATTGACCTTTTGTGTCGGGCTGTCAATATAGTAGAGCGTTTTGTTGTCAAGAGTCCATGCCATTCCATTGGAAATGGTAATGTGTTCTAAATGCTTTTTGACATGGCTATCGGCTTCCAAACTATAAAAAGCGCCAGCACCTTGGTCGAATGTCTTGCTCATAGAACCTACCCATAATCTTCCCTTGGCATCACATTTCCCGTCATTCAGGCGGTTGCCCGGTTTGTCCTCTATCGATGCAATCCATTCCAGGTTCTCAGTTTCAAGGTTAAAACGTGCGATTTTCTGGTCCAATGCCAATATCAGGTGGTCGGCTTTTCCTTCCACGACCAAAGTAATGCGCTGCTCAAATTTCCAAGTATTAACTTTTCCGCTTTCCAGGGGATATTCAAACAGCTTCCCATTTTCTATGTCCACCCAGAAAAAACTGTTCCTTCCTGCATGCCAATAAGGGCCTTCTCCCAAAAAGCATTGTGATGCGTACAAATGAATTGCTTCCATAATTTTTGACTTTATCCGGGCCAATACTGGTTCATTTTTTTTCTTAAAAAGGTTACGCTTCTTTCAAGCTGATCCATGCCTTCCACCCCATCTTCAATGCTGATCCAACTGTCAAAACCCACCCATTTCAATTCGGTAAAGATGGCATCGTAATCATTCAACCCCTTGCCGATTTCTCCATGACTTAACCTTTTGGCATAACCTATTGCGCCATCTTCTTCATTTCTCAAATCTTCGATGGTGCCAAACTTCAAATACCTGTCACTGGCATGCATGGTGACCACCCTATGGGAAATTTTTTTGAGCAATTCCAAAGGATCTTCCCCTGCCAAAAAAGCGTTGCTGGGATCATAATTTACACCAAAATTGGGATGGTCGATGCTGTCCACCAATTGGGTGAATACGTCCATTTTTTGGGCAAATTCGGGATATTCCCAAAAATCATCCTTGTAATGGTTCTCTAAAATCAGGGTAATTTTACGTTCCTCCGCATAAGGGAGACAGCTTTGTATACAATCAGCCGCCAATTTTACGCCTTCTTGAATGGTCAACTCCGGCCGCCTTTGACCCGATAGCACCCTGCAATAAGAACCGCCCAGCGCATGGGTCATATCTATCCAGTATTTTTGCTTGTCTATTTCTTGCTGTCTGAAAGCTTTGTTGGGATGGGTGAAATCAGGTGAACAGCACATCATTGGGATAACCTTCCCCTTGTCTTCTGCCATTTTTCGAAACAGAGGCCAATTATTTTTGTGCTGCATTTCCAAAAACCCGGCATACCATTCCAATCCCTCAATGTCCAATTTGGAGGCAAGTTCAATCCAGGTGGCCAATTTCATACTCCCATCTTTGCAGAGGGCTTGCATGAAGGCTTTGGGAAAGGCAGCTAATTTTGGCATAGGTCCGTATTTTTTATGGTTTACCATGAATGGTGGAGGAATCTTTGGGAGCATTCCTGCCCATCAGGGGATGTTGTTCCAGGTCTACTACCTGCCCACTGATCGGGCCACTTTCGTCAGCTAACCAGTAAATGGCTGCAGCAGCAATTTCGGAAGGCCAAAGTATCCTTCCCGAGGGGGCATACATTGCCGGTATTTCTTCATACCATTTTTCTGAGAGGCCATGTTGTTTTTTGCGGATCATTTCCCTTTCGGTGAGTACCCATCCCGGGTTGATCTGATTGACCCTGACACCATGCGTTCTTGGCAGTACATCACCCAGGTTTCTGGTCATTGTCATCAATGCTCCTTTGGAAATGCTATAAGCCAATAAATTGGGCTCGCCGCTCCAGGCATTCACTGAACCAATATTCAATACCACACCTTTGGATGTTGATAAATGAGGAAGCGCTGATTTGATCAAAAGGAATGGGGCAATGCTGTTCACCTCCAGTACTTTTTCTAAAAATTCTTTGTCCGTGGTATCAATATCTGAACTTACAATCCAGGCAGCATTATTGACCAAGGCATCTAATTTTCCCCAAGTCTTGACCGCCAAATTTACCAATCTTTCTGCACAGCCTGCTGCCGTGATATCTTCTACATGCAGTATGGTATTGTCTTCCCCCAGTTCTTTTGTGGCCAGTTGGCCCAAATCTTCTTCCAATCCATGGATTACAACTTTTGCCCCTTCCGTTAAGGCTGCTTTGGCAATGGCTTTTCCTATACCCGTCGTGCTTCCGGTGACGATGATGACTTTATTTTTTAACCGCATCCTACACAGGCTTTAAGACACTTTTTACTACTTTCCCATCATGCATCAGCTCAAAAGCCTTTTTCCATTCTGTAATTGGCCAAACGCCGCCAATGATGGGTTTGACATCCAATTTTCCACTGGACATCAGGCTGATCACTTTTTCCCATATCGGCCAGTTGTGGCTGAAGCTTCCCTGTAAGCGCACATTTTTCTGAACCAAGGGATCGAGGGAAAAATTGCAGGGCTGGGGACCCCAACCTACTTTGGTGATCTGCCCATTGGGACGAACCAGTTTCATGGCTATTTTTAGGGTTTCGGAAACACCAGCCGCATCCACGATAAGATCTGCTCCCAGTCCATCTCCTAATTTTGCCCAATCTTCAGCTGCATCTCCAATCAAGGTATCGCAGCCATATTTTTTGGCAATTTCCAGTCTTCCTCTATCTGCTTCTAAGCCAACAATTCCCACTTCTGCCCCGCATAAGTTGGCGACAGCCGCACAAAGGATTCCGATTGTTCCAGGTCCAATCACCAATACCCTGTCCCCGGGTTTGATTCTTGAATTTCCAACCACTGCATTATAAGCTACGGAGCAAGGTTCGGTAAGACAGGCCTCCTCAAAAGCCAAATGATCAGGTACATGATGAAGGCATCTGGCAGGAACCCTTACAAACCTTGTCATGGCCCCGTTTACTCCATACCCAAAGCCTTTTCTGCTTGGATCGAGGTTGTAGAGCCCCGTTCTGCTCATAGGGTTTTGTGCATCAATCACCGCTGCGGTTTCACTTACGACCCTGTTTCCGACCGACCAGCCTTTTACCCGGCTTCCGAGGGCAGCAATTTTCCCACCGAACTCATGGCCTAATACCACCGGATAATTCACCGGCCAGCTATGGTCAGAAGTCCACTGATGGAGATCGCTTCCACATACACCTACATTCTTCACTTCCAACAAGATATCCTCTTCCCCGATTTCAGGAATGGGAATTTCTCTGATTTCCACAGAGCCCTTGGCTTCTGCATAATTGACAACTGCTGCTGATTTGCCTGACATGGTTATTTTATGGGTTATATTTTTGGTTATTGGGCATGGATGGCCGCACAGATTTTCCTTAAGGATGCTTCCAAGTCCCCATCTGCCGTTTTGAAGGCATCTGCATCGATGGTAAGTGGAGCGCCTAAAACGACAAGTGGAGCGCCTAATTTGGGGCATTGAATGGCTTGTTCTAAGCTTAGCCCACCAACGGCCTGAACAGGGATGTTGACCGCTGCTACTACTTCTTTTAACTGATCCAAGGGGCTGGGCATTGTCCTTCCACTGGCAGCGATACCCCTTCTTTCATCATAGCCTATATGGTGGATCACATAATCGCAGCCCAAATCTTCAATTAGTTTGGCGCCAGCGACCATATCCGGACAGCCCAAGTTATCACCCATGACTGCTATACCGTAATCTTGACCGGCTTTTACCACACATTTGATGGTTTCTTCATGGGCCCTTGCCATGACCACCACATGGGTAGCACCTGCTTTGGCCATCATTTCGGCTTCCAGGTATCCACCGTCCATGGTTTTGAGATCAGCTACTATGGGAATTTCTGGAAATGCTTCTCTCAATTTCCTAACGCCATGGAGGCCTTCCGCTAAAATTAAAGGTGTACCTGCTTCTAACCAGTCCACTCCGGCCCTGATGGCCATGGCAGCTGTTTCCAAGGCCTCATCGATATTGGTCAGGTCCAGGGAAATTTGAACAATGGGTTTCATAGGTATTTTGGGTTGAATATTAGTTGTCCTTTAACTTATCAGCTGCTTAGGCTGCTCATATCGATCAAACATTCCACATTGGGGTGTAGCCAAAGTAATGTTGCCGGACAATGAGTTGTAATCCTCCTTTCCAGAATTTGCTGAACGGCATCCTGTTTTCCTTTTCCCGTAATCAGAAAAATAATCTTTTTGGACATCATGATGTCCCTCATACCCACACAAAGTCCATAAGCTGGTTCCGGCCCTTTGGAGAGGTTGGGGTCATGCTGGATGGTGGAAGGCTCAAGGAGGTTTTTGTGGAACCGTGTTTCCAAGTATTCCCCAGGCTCATTGAAGGCAATGTGCCCGTTTTTTCCCAGACCCAAAATGATGACATCAAAAGGCCCCTTTTCCTGAATATAATTTTCCATCCTTTCGCATTCTGCTTCTACCTTTTCTGGGGAGGTATCAAAGGTTATGTACCTTTTGCTTGGGATGTGAAGAGGGTCCAAAATATGTTTTTTGATGTAGGTTTCACAGGAATCCGGGTGGTCCAGAGGAATGATGCCCCATTCGTCCATTTTAACGATGGTCATATTTCCAAATACACTTGGCTTTTTGGCCATTTCATTATACATGCCGGTAGGGGAGTTGCCCGTAGCGGCACAAAAAAGTAAATCACTTTTTTTGCTTGCCTCTTGTTCGACTATGCCTGCGGCCTGTTTGCTTAAGGCCTCATAGTCATTCACATAATAGATGTTCATTAGGGTTTGGGGTCTATTGGGTTAATATGTGTGACAGGTTAGGCATTTCCTAAAATGTTTTGCTCAATGAAACTATTTCGAAACTTCCCATCGGGGTCATGATTTTGCATGAGTCTTCTAAAGTCATTGAGTTTTGGATACCTTTTTTCAAGCTCAGAAGGGGGAATGGTGAACAGTTTAGCCCAGTGTGGTCTTGCTTGAAAAGGCGCTAATTTTTCTTCCATTTTTGGTAATATTCCCATTACCTCAGGAATTTCTTGTTTCCATGTGGTATGAATGGCAATGGTATCCCTTTGATAGCAGGGGCTTAACCAAAGCGCATCACTTTTTATGGCCCGTATTTCTGAAATAAACAAGAAGGGACTGATCTCTTTGGCCATTTCCTGGATGCTGGAAATGGCTTCAAAAGCATGCTCAACAGGAATGAAATATTCCGATTGTAACTCTTTTCCCGCGCTAGGCTGAAATTCCATTTTGAAATGGGGCAGGATTTCATACCATTTTCTGAGTTGGCCCATTTGGGTTGTGCAACTCTCTGGTGAGATGCCCGGTACGGGGTGAACTGCCGTTTCAAATGGAAGGGCACCGAATAGGTCCGAAGGAAAATCAACTGTTCCATTTTGATGCGCGCGCTTCTTAATCCAAACCTGATTGATGTTTTCACTGGTCCAATCCGTAAATAAACTGACGCTGTAACCAGTGGACATAATTTCAACAAAATGTTGTTTGAGTGCAGACATGGGTAAGTCTTTATAGATTACCTGTGCCATTTGGTAAGATGGCTCGATGTCCAAGGTAACTTTGGTCATCATCCCCAATGCCCCAAGTGCCACTACTGCCCCCATGAAATTACCATCCCTTTCCCTCTCAAGTTTCACCAATTCTCCCTTTCCATCAATGAATTCAATGGCTGCTACCGCTGAGGAGAGGTTTCCATTCCCTATTCCTGAACCATGAGTACCGGTACTGATAGAACCGGCAATGGAAATGTGGGGCAGGGAAGCAAGGTTGTGCAATGCATAACCTTCTTTTTCAAGCAATAAGCAAAGGTCACCATATTTCATTCCTGCTTCAACAGTCACCTTCCCGTTGACTTTGTCCAGATTTACCAACTGATTTAAGTTATTGGTAGAAATTAAATGCCGGTCACTGTCTGCAATGGTGTTGAAGGAATGTCTGGAACCCAAAACCCTCAACTTGGGCAGTTCTTTCACCAACTTGACCGCTTGTTCCAAGTTTTTGGGTTCGTGTATTTGGGAAGTACTGAATTGTAAATTTCCTGCCCAATTGTAGAGCGCTGATGTGGATTCCATTTCTTTTTTATTGGGATTACATTGGATAAGGGGCGCCAAAAGAGCTGCTCCCGTAAATGTGGAGGCCGTTTTGAGAAATTTTCTTTTGTCCATAAGTAGCTGGGAAAAATTAGGTCTAAGAGCATGTACAAATTAGTAAAAATCAGGAAAGAATGGAGCGAACGGGTGTGATATTAAAAAATTTAGTGAAAATATTAACGGTCTCCTGAGGTTATAAAAACTTATGGTGGCAAATATTTAGGACCGGAATTTTGATGAAGCACATAAATTTTAACCGATGAAAGCGGATTGGACGGTTTTTGTGGATAATTCTGTAGATAAGTCAATCTACAATGTTGAAATTTTGTGAATAAAAATATATTCAGAATTTTGTTTTTGAAATATAAATTTGCGTAATTTGATAACATCAAGTAAGAGATAAAAGATCGGAAGTAGCATTCCGGACTTTGGCTTAAAATGTCAGGATAGTTTGTGAAGGAGTTTCAACATCGCTGTTGAAATTTGAGACGGGTAACCGCAGAAGCGATCGGTCCTGGACTGGAAGTTGAAAGATGGACAGGAAATTTTAAGTGGAAGTTTTGAATTCCGGGCAACTGGGTTCAACTCATAATAACGGTAACTTGACATAAGCACCTGACTATGGTCAGCAGTTTATGAGGCGGGAAGTAAATCTTAAAAGGTTGCTTCCCGCTTTTGTTTTTTATATGTGTTTATTTTTTTAACAGTGTAAAAAAAACAGCGCTTAAATTTCTTTTTCATGTTGCACTCATTTAAGAGTTTGGTCCATTTATTAGCTTGAATGGCCTGTTTATGTAAAAATCCAACAATTGGATCAGGAAAAATCAATCCATGTTTCACGACTGTAAAAAGTTTGGGTATATTGGAAGGGACTGATTCCCTATGTGATAAGATAAATTCCGGAAACCTATTTAACCACAACCCAAATGATCCTGATTCTTACCATCCTGCTTGCATTGGCAATAATTTTGATCGCCATCGTAAAGTTTGATATCCATCCATTTCTGGCCCTTTTTGTAACCGCAATTTTATATGGTCTTCTATCAGGTATGTCTGGAGATATGATCATCAAATCTATTTCTGAAGGTTTTGGAGGGGTTTTGGGAAGTATTGGTCTGCTGATTTTATTAGGGGTGTTTTTGGGGACCTTCTTGGAAAAGACGGGAGGAGCCCTGGTTATTGCTGAGAAAATATTGGGTTGGATCGGTCAAAAGGCGGTCACCAAGGCCATGTTGCTTTGTGGGTACATTTTGTCCATTCCTGTTTTTGGGGACAGTACCTTTATTATGATGAATCCGATCAGCAAATCTCTTTCCCTTAAAAGTAAAGTGCCTTATGCAGCGACAACCATAGCTGTTGCATTGGGTGCCACAGCCTCCCATTCCTTGGTTCCGCCTACTCCTGGGCCAATCGCCACAGCGGGGATTCTGGAAGCAGACCTCGGTATGGTGATTTTTTGGGGTTTGATCATCAGTTTGATTACCTTGATCCCAAGCTATTATTTCATCAAAAAGGTGGCATATAATATTCCTTTGGAGCCTCAATTTGCAAAAATTGATCTTGAGAAATCGGAGAAAAAATATCCATCAGCTTCCAGATCTTTTATGCCTGTCATCTTGCCCCTTTTGTTGATTGTACTGGCATCTATCGCTAAATATCCATCCCAACCTTTTGGAAGCGGTATTTTTACTACCATCATCACCTTTGTGGGAAGCCCGGTCATCGCATTATTGATCGGTGTATTAATTTCCTTTACCTTACCCAGTAAGTTTGACCGTAAATTATTGTCCTCTTCAGGCTGGATTGGGGAAGCAATACTGATTGCCGCTCCTGTGATACTGATTACCGGCGCAGGTGGGGTTTTTGGAAAAATGCTCCAAAATTCCGGAATTGGAGATATGGTAGGGGAGAGTTTGTCCCATGCGAGTTGGGGAATATTCCTCCCTTTCCTTATTGCATTCTCTTTAAAAACAGCCCAGGGATCGTCCACTGTAGCGATGATAACCACGGCATCTATCATTGCGCCCTTGTTGGGCGCATTGGGAATGGACTCAGATTCCATGAGGGTTTTTGCAGTGCTGGCCACCGGTGCCGGAGCCATAGCGATTTCGCATGCCAATGACAGTTTCTTCTGGGCAGTGACCCAGCTTTCAGGGCTGAAAATATCTCAGGGAAATAAGACCCATAGCTTGGGGACCATCATCATGTCCTTTACAGCTATAGGGCTGATTTTCCTGATTACCAAAATCTTCTATTGATCAACGGGCAGTCCAGCCTCCATCGACGGTCAGTATAGAGCCTACCATGTAAGAGGCAGCATCACTGGCCAGGAAAAGGGCCGCACCCTGAATTTCTTTTAGTTCACCCCATCTGCCCAATGCAGTGGCTCCGACCACAAATTTCTTTCCCTCTTCTGTGTCTGCAATTGGCAGGTTCATCTCAGTCAGGAAAGGTCCAGGGCAAATGGCATTGACATTGATGTTGAAAGGAGCCAGTTCAATCGCCAAAGCCCTGGTCATCTGTACTACTGCCCCTTTGCTGGAAGTATAAGGCGTCCTATTGGCCAATCCGACAAGGCCCAAGGTGCTTGCCAGGTTGATGATATTTCCTTTAGCGGCTTTTTTCATATAAGGTACCACCGCCCTGCTGCAAAGCCAGGTTCCGGTTACGTTAACATCCATAACTTTTTGAAAGTCCTCCAGACTGAGGTCTTCTATTGCCCCACGGATGTTGATACCGGCACTGTTGATCAAAATATCAATCCTTCCAAATTCTTCCATCGCTTTTTGGGCCATAGCCTCAGTTTGTCCTTGATTGGCCACATCTGCACTGAAATAAATTACTTTCACAGGATATTTGGATGACAGTTCTATCGCTGCCGCCTCCCCTTCAGCCTTGTTTCTGCTTACCAGCATGAGATTGGCGCCGGCAGATGCCAGTCCGGCCGCCATGGCCATTCCCAGTCCTTTGGATCCTCCGGTTACAATGGCCGCTCTGCCACTCAGATCAAAAAGTTTTATTCCTGGTAGATTTTCCATAGTCTTAAATTTAGTTTTTAGAATTGGTGGGTTTTATCGATTCATTTTTAAGTTTCTTTTACCGTATGCGAGGCAAGCAAGGATGTTGTCTTCCTCCTTGGAAAGTTGTTCTTCAGCATCCAAATTGCTGATGATGGGGAGTGGTCCTTGGAAACTTTTATCCCTCACCAATCGGAGTGTTTTAGCCAGTTCAGTTCCTGGAAGTTCCCCGAATGTTTTCCAATAATCCTCCTCCAGACAAGGAATTTTCAGTGGATCCCTGGTAATCATTTCCAAGTTGAATCTGATTCCAGGATTGTATTTCAGGCAAAGGGAAACAGCTTTTTCCAGATTGACCACTCCCTGTCCCAGGGGGATTTCAGAAAGTAAAAATCCGGATTCATAGGTTTTTACTCCCATATCCTTGATATGTGTGGAAAAGGAATATGGGGCTAAAATTTCAATAACTTCATCCGGGTCTTCCAAAAGTGAAATGTTATTGCCAAAATCCAAAGTGACTCCTGCCCATGGATTATCCAGCCATTGGACAATTTCAACCAGTTCTTTGGCCCTCCAATCTTTATGGTTTTCAATGGCCAGCTTGACCTGATGTTTTTCTGCTATTTTAACAGCAGTTTTTAAGGCTTTCAAGGACTCCTCCTTGAAGACGTCAAATTCCGATTGACTTTTGAATGTTTCATAGCGCCTGCCTCCAAGACAAACAGTACGGAAGACATCCACTCCTGCAGATTTGGCTATTTCAATTTGTTTTTCGAATGAGCCTGATTCTTTTTCCGACCTTGGAAGACCAATGCTCCCTTCAATAAACATGTTGAGGGCTTTGCTTCTTTTCTTGAGCAGGCCCGCAAATGATTCCGTCCAGTTGTGAACTCCGACCTGAATGCCTCCTGACCCAATCCGATGGCAGTGTTCAAGAAGTTGTAGGGCATCCTGAAATCCCGGAAAATTTCGGCTCTGATGGGAGGAATTCCAGCGGAGTCCATAAGAATGAACGACGATCCCCATTTTTCCCCTTTCCCCTGATTTTCCCAAAACATCAACTGGAAAATTCATGGCAAAAGTTAAAATCCCCGCACTGAGCAGAAAGTTTCTTCGGCTTGGATTAAAGGATGGTTGAGGGTCTTGGCTGGGTTTCATGGTCAGGGATTTTGTGTGGGTGGGTTTTCCAGTCTTTTTACATGTTCATTGATCTCAATAGCTGTCCAAGGATATACCCTTCCCTGGTTCAAATGTCGGGTAGTTGCTACTAATCTTCCGCTGACCGGGCCGGCCTGATTGCCCCATTCATTGCGTATATAGGTAAGAATGGCGGCAATGCTTCCATCATCCATGGTAGAATGAGAAGGCATAACAGGAAGGATTTCCGGAGCGTCATATACTTTGCCTCCTATTTCCAAGGGCCCTTCCATCCCATGTAAAAGAATCAAAGCCAATCGGGTTTCATTTTCAGTTACCCATTCCGAACCTGCCAATGGAGGCCCCATGCGGGCCACTCCCTTGCCATCTGAACCATGGCATCCGGCACAACTGGATAGGTATTTTTGTCTTCCCAAGGCAAACTGTTTAAGGTCTGATTCGGTCAGGCTGACTGCGGAAGCAACAAGTGTTTCAGGGGAATGACCTGGCCAACGAAAAATTCTTTTCATTAAATCCGCTTTATTGGCGCTCAGCTTTTGTTCTGCTATCCCAATGATCATCGGCTCTTTATTGAATTTCATTAATCCAAGATTTTGGGGTTCGGCACCTTGTATCGCCAAGGTGTTTAAGGCGATATTTGCTTTCCAGTCTTCCTTGCCTTCATTTTTTTCTATCCAATGGACCAACTCGCCGAGCTCGTGGATGTCTTTTCTTTTAATGATGGAAGTGACCAACATCTCCAAAAATATTTCCCTTTCCGGGATGCTTTTTGACCAGTTTTCTGAATTCCATAATGCTTGTGCCAGGGCAAATTCCCTGTCTTTGAGGCTGCTCAATAAAGCATCACGGATGAGAGGTTCCTCACCATATTTTTCGAACAGGATCTTGCTTAGTGCTACCTGACTTTGTTCAGGAAGTATGGAAGCACTTAATGCCAGCTGGAGGGCCCTTTGTCGGGAAGCATTTGGTGCCTCAGCCAAAACAGATTCATAAATATTTTCAGCCAGGCCAGGTTCTTGCTTTATTTTTTCTTCCAAGAGCCTAAGGGCATGATTGGCCAAAAGGGTAGATGGTCCGGAAATCAAGCCTGACAATAGGTCACTGGACAATGCCCCCATGCCCTCCAAGGTCCACAGGGCATGCATCCTTCCCAATTCATTTGTTCCCTCTTTCACCAAGATTTCCAATTGGGGTACTACGCTGAGCGCCTGTCTTTCCACCAGAAGCCTTTGGGCCATATCCCGGTGCCAGCCGATGGGATGGCTCAATCTTTGGACAAGGTCTGCACTGCTTTCGGTGGAGAGTTTTGGAAATGGCGATGGTTTCCATTTTTTGGGTACTATTCTCCAGATTCTTCCCATATGAATGGGCAGCACCAGGTCTTTTTTTAAGGTTTGCTCCCGTAGGTATGGCGTCACATAACTTCCATGTTGGATCAGGCCCCGGTACATGTCCGCCACATACAAAGCCCCATCAGGGCCTACCGCCAAATGGACCGGTCTAAAGCGCTCATCTGTTGACGCCAAAAATTCCCGGCCGGGATGTGGATCAAATGCCTCCAAATTGATCCCTGTTTCTTTTATAACATTTCTTTTGATCAAATTACCTGCAGGCTCACAGACAAACACATTGCCATAAAAGTTTTCAGAAAAGAGCGGGCTTCTAAAAACTGTTGGTGAACAGGCGGCAGTAAATTCCAAGAGCTGCCCTTTAGCATCCAGGGTACCTGGGATATAGCCTCTGTTTACTGCCAGATTGGGCCTTATCGGATAAATCCTTCGGTCTATGGTCAGCCCATGATCTATGCCAGAGGATGGGGTGTGATGGGGGTTCCTTCCAAGGTAGTTGGGAGGCACCAGATCCCCATGGAGCTGTGACCAGTTGTAGTTGTAAATCAGCCTGCCATAATCATCATGGCTGATTCCATATTGCCCTCTTTCTTCTGTAATGTCCCTAATCCATTCGCCGTTGATCTGACGGTATCGCAACTTGGATTTGGCATTGTAGTACCAGTTGTCAATGTTTCTGAGCAATCCATTATCAGAATGCTCTGGAATACCATTGGCAGCATAAGTTGGGTCAAAAAGTTCCTTTCTATCAGCCACCAAGTCCCCATCATCATCAAAGGTAAGCCAAAGCGCATTGTTTTCAGCGACGAGTGCGCCTCCTCTGATCAGCCCAAGTGCCCTTGGCATGATGAGGCTGTCCAGGTAAATGGTGCTTTTATCCATTTTACCATCTCCATTACTGTCTTCCAGGATATTGATCCTGCCCAAAGGGAGTGATTCTCCATTCCCATCTATATCCGGCATAAAACTTCTCATTTCAACTATCCATAAGCGGCCATCTTCATCAAAAGTGAGGAAAATTGGGTCCTGTACCATGGGTTCCGAGGCGACCAACTGGATTTCAAATCCGCTTTCGATCTGAAAACTTTTCAGCGCTTCTTTAGGACTTTTCGGGGGGGAAGGGGCAGTTCCATCTATGGGCTCCTGCTTCGAGCAAGCGGAAAAGCAGGACAGGATACAGAAAAGGAATAAAAACCGGATGGTAATCATCTTACGGCTGGGTTAATAGGTTACTGAGGGTCGGTGCGGGGTTTCTATTTTTTTAAAAACAAGCACTTGGCTTAAGTTGGCATTAATTACTCAAATACGCAATAGGGATTTACAGCAGTGGCTAAATAATTGATTTGCAAGATAGAATGTACGCCCATACGGATGGAGGAAGCAGGCAAAGGAAACTTTCTGAAAAAATGTCAGATGTATTATTTCCCTTTATGCATTCAGGTAATCCTAATAGTCTCCATCTTCCCAATTGGCAGGCTTTCACGGTTGACAAAGGAGAAACCAAGTTTCTCTAAAATACCTGTGAACTACTCAATGCCCCGGATAGGTCAGCCAGACAATCCCTCCCGGTGGTCTGATTTCCAGGCCTTCCTTAAAAAGCGCAACCAGTTACCAAACATGACCTTCTCTATGTCTTTGGCAGTATAACCCCGCTTAGACAATAGGGAAGGAATCTTTTGGAGATCTGCGATGGTTTCCAGGTCATATGGGCATTGTTCTTTGCCAAAGGCGCCATCCAGGTCTGAACCTATCCCGATATGATCTGCATTTCCGGCAAGCTGGCAGATATGGTCAAGGTGATCAATCAATTTTTCCAGGTTGCAGCCCATTTCTTTGGGTTTGGATTTGCCTCTTACCCAGTTGGGTACCATCATCCAGGCATCCATTGCACCTCCGATCACTGCCCCTCTTTCTATGAGTGTTTTGATCTGATCATCCGAAAACTGCCGGTTGTGGTTGACCAATGCCCTACAGTTGTTATGGCTGGCCCAAACTGGTCCATGGAAATGGTCCATAGCCTGCCAGAAGGCATCATCACATAGGTGGGTGGCATCCAGGATGATATTCAGACGCTCCATTTCCTTTAACAACTCCAGACCTTTGGGACCCATTTTTCCTACAGCATCTGTACCATTGGCATACCTTCCAGGGCCATAATGTGCTGGACCCAAAGCCCGCAGGCCATAAGCATAAGCTTTTTCCAAGTATGATAAGTTGACCAGGGAGTCTGCCCCTTCCAAGGATAAAATATAACCAATGGGTTTGGAGCCAAAGGGCAATTCATTCAGCCAAAGGTTAAGGTGTTTTTCCAGACCTTCCAGATCCTTGACCTGAACCATTTCGCCTGCCTCTTCCATGGCTTTGTACCAGGCCAACTGTCCCTGGGTCTGTGCCCAGGCTTGTTCAGGGGAATGCCAACCCGGCAGGGGATTGTCTTTGTCAACAAAACGGGCAATCTGAGTGGCCACCACCAATCCTACGTTTCCTTTTCTGAGTTCAGGAAGGGAAACAGTGGCATTCCCTCTGTCGGGTTTGTCATCCATTCCCTTTTCCCTGAGATTGATTTCAGCTACAGGTTTTCTCAGGTCCCTGTTCCATTCCAGGGCATTCATACTCAGGTCTAAATGGGCATCTATGGTGAACATTTTCTTTTGTTGTGTTGTAGTAGTTGTAATGGTTATTAGATCTTTGTTTCGCTTCAAATCCAGCTTTTTCTGGAAATCATCTTTTTAGGACTAAGATTATATCATCCTACACTTTCAATTTTTTTAGAATAGGGGTTCAACCCATTTAATGTTGCTCTAAAGAGGAAAATATTCTATTCCCAAAACGCCAAGTTGCACCCATGACTATTGAAAGATAAATTTACATCGTACTTGTCGCCAGCGGATTCACATAATGCCAAATTCTTCATTCATCATTTTTTGCGAAATCCGCCTTCGCCCTTCCCAATTTCTTTTGATAGATTCTCATCCCTCATTCCAGTTCAAACATCGCCTCTATCTCCACGGGGATATTGTCCGGTAGGGAACCCATACCTACCGCACTTCTTACACCGATGCCATTTTCTTCTCCCCAAACAGCAGCAAATAGCTCACTGCATCCATTAATCACATAGGGATGCCTCTCGAAATCAGGGCTTGCATTGACCATTCCCAAAACTTTAATGACCCTTTTGACCTTGTTGAGGGAACCAATATTGGCTTTGATCGTGGCCAGCATGGCCAATCCAACCTGCCTTGCAGCCAGCTTTCCTGCTTCTATATCCATGTCAACCCCAATCCTTCCAATGATCAGACTTCCGTCTTCTTTTACGGTTCCATGACCGGAAAGGTAGAGGTATTTTCCATCCACCAAGCAGGGCTTATAGACCCCGAGAGGATTGGGTGCAGGGGGTAGGACAAGCCCCAAGGCCGCGAAATTTTCTTCAGCTGTTTTCATACTATTATCTGTTTATGTTTTAAATAATTGCATCCAAGGCAAGGACACCCAATAAGCCAACAACTGCTACAATGGTTTCCATCAGGGACCAGGATTTGATGGTGTCCTTTACAGATAGGTTAAAATATTCTTTATACAGCCAAAAGCCCCCATCGTTGAAATGGGAAAACATCAGGCTTCCTGCGCCAATAGATAAAACCAGAAGATTCGGGTTCACAATGCCTCCGCTTACCATGGGAGCGATGATACCTGCAGTGGTCAGGCCTGCTACCGTTGCCGATCCTACCGCTACTCTGATCAAGGCTGTAATGGTCCATGCCAAAATCAATGGATGGACATCCCAGCCTTGTAGGGAATCTGCAATACTCTTGCTTACCCCTGAATCCATGAGGACCTGTTTCAGGGCACCTGCGCCGGCTATGATCAAAAGAATCATGGCGATATCTTTTGTTGCAACCACGTAGGTCTCCATGAGTTGGGCTGTTTTGAAATTCATGTGGATGCCCAGGGTGTAGGAGGCCAGCAGCAATGAAATCAGCATGACCATGCCGGGATCTCCGATGAATTTGATATAAGGGGCAATTACATGCCCAGGGTCAACCTGAAAACTCAAAATGGTAGTTCCAATCAACAGGAATACCGGAAATAAAGCTGAAAAAAAGCTGTTGAATGTACCTGGTAATTCACTTTCTTCTTTCGGTTTGGCCTGGAAAGTTTCCAAAGGCCGCGCATCAATTTTTTTCAGGAATTTGGCAAAAAATGGCCCTGCAATGATAATTGTGGGTATGGCAATCAACAAGCCATAGACTAAAGTTAGCCCCATATTTGCTCCAAATTGGGCTACCAGTGCAGCAGGAGAAGGATGGGGCGGAAGAAAACCATGGGTTACAGATAAGGCTGCCAATAAAGGGATTCCCACATAAACAGCAGGTAGTTTATACTGGTAAGAGACAGTAAAAACCAAAGGAACCAACAGGACAAAACCGACATTATAAAACAAAGGAATACCAACGACGAGTCCTGTCACCATCATTGCCCAGGTAACATTTTTTACCCCAAAAATACCCATCAACACTTCAGAAATCCTTTGAGCTGCACCGCTTTCAGCCACGAGTTTTCCCAACATGGCCCCCATGACGATGATGATGACCAAATCGCCTAAAAGAGAGCCAATCCCTTTTTGTATGGAACCGGCAAGAAGTTCTAAAGGAACACCCAAAAGAATTCCTGCCAGAATGGAGGAAATTAGGAAGGCAATAAATGGATTGAATTTCAGCCAGGTGATCAAAAGTATCAGTACCGCTATGCTGATCAATAGGAATACAAAGGTCATAGGTCAGGTTTGGGTTGAAGCACCAATTTAGAAAATATATTGGGAAGCTGATTCTTTCGCCAAGCTTGTATTTGATGAATGGCCAATTTTTATTTACTTTTTATCCATTTCACAGCCTTTGCATTTTGTCCTTCTCTTACACTTATGAAATAAAATCCTTCTGGAAGCTTTGACATGACCTGTTGCAATAGAATAGCATCATAGTTTCCTGAATAAAATTGTTGGCCATTGACACCCCGGATTTCAAAGTTGATCTGTTCAGTATTCCAATCTGAACCTAAACGCAAAAATACAGGGCCTTCACGGTAAGGGTTGGGCCATAGCTTGATGGAATGGTCATGGGGCAATTTCCAACCTTCCAACCTGAAAATCCGGCTTAAAGTCTTTTTGCCGTCCAGGTCTACCTGTTCCAACTGGAAATAAACATGGGTCTCTGGAATACTTTCCCTGTATTCAAAGCTATAATGTTGCAATCTTTCGCTTTCCCCGTGGGAGGGTATTTCTGCAATGGCTTCAAAATCATTTGCCTGACCAAAAGAGCGGTAAATGATGAATTTTTCATTTTTACTTTCATGGTTCGTACTCCATTCGATACGGATTCTGTCATTTTCCCAAGTAGCTTTTTCCGATACCCAAGTTACCGGTAAAATGGACAGTTCCCGGAAGCTTCCTACCGTGAATGTTTGGCCATGGATCTCCCCAAAACTGAGATTACGTCTCGCCCAAAGTAAGGCAGGATCCAATCCCGGGATATGGCTTCCGGGAGCTGCCTGCCCATTGCTGACAATGCGCAGGTCATCCACATCGTCCACGATCAGGTTTTGGGCAGAGATGCGCATTTCCAGAGTTGAAGGGGCTGAAAGACTGGTAGAAAACTCAAAATAACTGTTCAATTGGTACAGGATGGGTGTGCCATCATTGTCGTTGAAGTTGGGTTCCCAGTTGGCCCCAGGGATTTCAATAAATCTGATGGAGAGGTCACCCCCAGGACTTGAACCCAGTAGCTGGATTTTACGGATACCGCCCTGATAGGCATCTTCGAATGGGAAACTTGCATTCCATGTATCCAATTCACTGGGTAAATTCAGGTAATTGAACTGGGAGAGATTCAGCCAAGTTCCCCCTTGATAAGTTAAGCCGCCTGGACCAGATCCGTTAATGGTAAAATCAAAACCATTAAAGTCAATCTGCCCATTTTTCATAATTAAAGCTCCATGAATCATTAGGTCTTCTTCCAAAATTATCCTTCCCGAAGCCTTATCCACAGACCAGGATTCAAAACCATTGGACCAACCTGATATCCCTTGCTCGGATGGTCCAAAAAAATGAAAGTTGGTAGAGGCAGTAAGGATATTCCCCGAGGCCTCATTGATCAGATTGCCTGAAAGGGAGATGTTTTCTTTAAGGACTTTTGTCGAATTACCTCTGAAAATGAGGTCATGGTAAGCCAAGACTTCTGAAGATGCGGCAAATGTTTTTCCCAACATCTGCTGATTGCCAGTATTGGAATTATAAATTACTGTGCCTTCCATCTGGATAATGGCAGCTTCCAAGCGGGGAATATTGCCGTTCAAAATTAGGGACGCCCCGGGTTTCAGATGAAAAAGAGCAGAGGGTGTGGTATTGGATCGTCGGATGATCTGATCCAATGGTGCAGAACAGTCTGAAATCAAAGTTCCTCCAGGTTCAATGATAAAGTCTCCGTAAGGTCCCCCACCATTGAAAATGGCCTGTGTATTGAAAGAAAAAGTAGAGCAGGCCGGTAAACCCATGGTATTTACGGTTTGTAGAACAGTCCCAGTACGGATTATAAAAGTACTGGCTTTGAAGGCAGAATTGACAATCAGAGTTTCCCCGGGATCTGGGTCGAAGACCACCGTGTAGCGGCTGTTTTGGTTGTTTGCACTCCATGAAGCCCTATCTACCACGGTTCTGGAAATTCCTTTGAATACGATTTTCCCCGTTTGGGGATAAATCCAATCTATCAAAAGGCTGCTTACTGAGTTGATAAAGAAAACGCCACCTTCTTTTCTGAGGGCCCGAAGGGCACCATAAACATGGAGTTCAAAATTTTGAAGGTTAAGCTTTCTACCTGGATCGGCTGCACTGAACAAATACAGGTGCTTGGCACTTTCATTGGCGGTCAGTCGGACTTCATGGTTTTGGTCAATAAAAATGTTGTTGTTAAGGTTGGGTTTTTGAACTGCATTTATCCATTGGGAACCGTCCCATGTTTCCCAAATGGCCGGATTTTCAAAGTCTCCAGAGGCTATGCTCCGGTAATCGCCGGGCTCTAAAGGTATCTGCGCAAAGCAAAGCATATAGAATATCCCCACTTTCCAACAAAAAAATGTTAGAAACGAGTAAATTCGTGCCGAATGAAGTAAGCGATCCATAGCTTTTCCGATTTAATAAGTGTTTGTCCGAAAAAGTCCTCGTGCTTAATAAAATTAGTTTTATGCGCTCCCTTTTGAAAAAAATATTCCTAATTTATCCGTTTATTTATCCGATTATTTTTGCAGCCCCTGCCCAGAATTATCAGATCAGCCTATTGACCTGTGATCCGGGGGACGAATTGTATTCGGCTTTTGGGCACAGTGCCATCAGGGTATGGGAAAAGGACTCCAATCAGGATTTAGTATTCAACTACGGGACTTTTGACTTCAATACGCCTTATTTCTATGTCAAATTCACTCAACGGACGCTGGATTACATGCTCAGTATTTCGACATATGAGCGTTTTTTGTACGAATACAACTATTTTCAGCGCAATGTCAGGGAACAAGTTTTGGATCTTAATCCCGAACAGGCCAGGCAATTGGTACAATTCCTTCAGGTCAATTATCAGCCTGAAAACCGCTTTTACCGGTATGATTTTTTTTATGACAACTGTGCTACCCGTATCCGGGATGCTTTTGAAGCCGTTTTGGGAAAGCAATTGGATTGGAATGAAAATCCTGAGCCTGAAAAAAAGACCTTTCGGAACCTGATCGATGAATATGTTTACCCACTTCCCTGGGCCGATTTTGGAATTGATCTGGCACTTGGAGCTGTAATCGACGTGGATGCCAAAGAAAGGGAGAAGCAATTTTTGCCCGATTATATGGAGGAGGCATTTGCCCGTGCCAAGGTTGTGGGAGATGGTCCGACACGCCCTTTGGTGAAATCCAGCCATGTAGTCCTGCAATTTGATGAAAGGCAATTCAACATGGGGCTGTTCAACCCTTACCTGGTCTGGTGGACTTTGGCCATAGGTGCGATCCTATTGACTTATTTTGGACATAAAAAGGGCCGCTTGTTCAAGGGTTTTGATATTGCTTTTTTTACAGCTCTGGGTCTTCTGGGTCTTCTCATTGTGCTACTTTGGTTTTTTACTTTTCATTCACAAACCAAATACAATTGGAATATTTTATGGGCATTCCCCGGCCATTTGTTTTTAGCCTTTGGGCTTTTGAAAGGTACCACGAAGCCTTGGCTCAAAAATTATTGCCTTGCGGCATTGGTTCTTGCCAACCTTAGCCTGGTTTTCTGGATTTTCGGAATCCAGTCATTTCATCCAAGCATTGTCCCTTTGCTCCTGATAGTGATTTTGAGGACTAATTTCCTTTATTACAACTGGGGAAAATTTCAGGTGGCAAAAAGGATTAATGTTTGAAAGGGTAAAACTTTTTGCCCCATGATTTTTGTTATACTTTGCTAAGACTGAAGCGGAATGGACTTTAAACTTGTATCAGAATACCAGCCGACAGGGGATCAGCCTCAGGCTATTGCCCAGCTTTCTGAAGGAATAAAAAACGGAGATCCGGCACAGGTGCTGTTAGGGGTTACCGGATCCGGTAAGACCTTCACCATTGCCAATGTGATCCAAGAGGTCCAGAAGCCAACATTGGTACTGAGTCATAACAAGACATTGGCTGCCCAGTTGTATGGTGAGTTCAAGCAGTTTTTTCCCGAAAACGCGGTGGAGTATTTTATCTCCTATTACGATTATTACCAGCCGGAAGCTTTCATTCCCACATCAGGGACTTACATCGAAAAAGACCTCTCCATCAATGATGAAATAGAGAAACTCAGGCTAAGCGCTACTTCCGCCTTGCTTTCGGGCAGGAGGGATGTGATCGTTGTAGCTTCGGTCTCCTGTATCTATGGTATAGGAAATCCCGATGAATTTGGGAAAAATGTCATCCGTCTGCAGGAGGGAGACAGGATACCCAGGAACCAACTCCTTTTCAAATTGGTGGACATCCTGTACAGTAGGACGAATAATGACCTCACGCATGGTACATTCAGGGTCAAGGGTGATACTGTGGATATTTTTGTGGCCTATGCGGATTTTGCTTACAGGATTTATTTCTGGGGTGATGAAATTGAGGCCATCCAAAGAATTGATCCTATCAGTGGGAAAAAAATATCTGATGAAAGGATTATTTCCATCTTTCCTGCAAATCTATTTGTTACAGGAAGGGATGTGATCGAAACGGCCATCCGTGAAATCCAGGATGATCTGATGGCGCAGGTGGCATTTTTTGAAAGAGACATGAAATTGATTGAAGCCAAAAGGCTTAAAGAGCGGACTGAGTTTGACCTGGAAATGATCCGGGAGTTAGGCTATTGTTCAGGCGTTGAAAATTACTCCAGGTATTTTGACAGGAGGAAACCTGGGACCAGACCCTTCTGTTTGCTGGATTATTTCCCTGACGATTACCTGATGGTAATAGATGAAAGCCACGTGACCCTTCCACAAATACGTGGGATGTGGGGAGGTGACAGGGCCAGAAAGGTCAATCTGGTGGACTATGGTTTCCGATTGCCTTCTGCCTTGGACAATAGACCTTTGAATTTTGATGAATTTGAAAGTTTGGTCAATCAGATCATTTATGTCAGTGCCACTCCGGCAGATTATGAACTGAACAAGGCTGAAGGGGTCGTGGTAGAACAGATCATCAGACCTACTGGCCTGCTTGATCCCATTATTGACGTCAGGCCAAGTGCCAATCAGATTGATGATCTGCTGGAGGAGATAGATGAAAGGGTGAAATCGGGGGACAGGGTTCTTGTGACCACCTTGACCAAAAGAATGGCTGAAGAACTTCAAAAATTCCTCGAAAGGGCTGGGGTGAAAAGCAGGTATATTCATTCTGAGGTCAAACCCTTGGATAGGGTGGAAATTCTACGTGAGCTTCGCCTGGGAATCTTTGATGTCCTGGTAGGGGTCAACTTGTTGAGGGAAGGGCTTGATCTTCCGGAAGTTTCTTTGGTTGCTATTTTAGATGCAGATAAGGAAGGATTCCTGAGAAATGAAAGGAGTTTGGTTCAGACCATTGGTAGGGCTGCAAGGAATGAAAACGGAAAGGTGATCATGTATGCAGATACGATCACAGATTCTATGCAGATGGCCATTGACGAAACCAAGAGAAGAAGAGGATTACAGATGGCTTACAATGAGGAACATGGTATCGTTCCTCAAACTGTACGTAAATCCAAAGAAAAGATCTTGGGACAGACCACTGTAGCTGATTCTAAGAAAAATGCCAAAGTATATGAAGAAAGGGTGGATGCCGAAGCCATGGTAGCTGCAGATCCTGTTGTCCAATACCTGAGTAAGGAAAAGCTGGAAAAGCTGATCGCCCAGACCCAAAAACAAATGGAAAAAGCAGCCAAAGAGCTGAACTTCATGGAAGCTGCCAGGCTAAGAGATGAATGGCAGGGTTTGAAAAATAGGTTGGAGGAGCTGAACAGAGGACCTGGATCACTCTAATGAATATTTGGAGAATTTAAATAGGTCCTGTTCCAAGAAATGAAATGACACTACAGGAAATCAATAAACTCGCGCAGCAAGGAGAAGGACTTAAGGTGGAGTTCAAAAAGAAGGCTGCCTTTCCTGATAAAATTGTCAGGGAGATCATTGCTATGGCCAATACCGAGGGCGGTTTTTTGTTGATTGGGGTAGATGATGATGGGACTGTCAGTGGTCAGCGTTTTATAGAAGAAGAAGTATTTGTCATGGAAAAAGCGATCCGTGAATTGGTGAGGCCATCACTGCAATATCAAGTAGAAGTCATCAAGTTCAATGCTAAGAAAGGCGTGGCTGTATTTCAAATCCCCAAATCAGAAAGTAGGCCTCACTATATCCTGGATCAAAACCGTAAAAGAGCATTTGTAAGGGTAGCTGACCGGAGTATTCAGGCAAGTCGGGAGATGTGGGAAATTCTCAAGCGTGACAAAAAGCAGCAGGATATGGTATTTACTTATGGCGAAAAGGAAACCGTTCTCATGAAGGCCTTGGAAGAAAAAGGTAAAATTACACTTAAGGATTTTCAGGATTTGGCCAGGTTGCCCAGATTTTTAGCCTCAAAAACATTGGTGAGGTTGGTATTGGCCAATGTCTTACAGATTGTTCCGCAGGAAAAAGAGGACTATTACATTTCTAAGGAGTCATAAAGGAAGTGAAATTCCAAACCGTTGATTGAATCCGGCAAGACCTTGAATACCTCCTGTATGAAGTAACAGTACTTTTGAGCCTGAAGGGATCCCTCCGGATTTTATCTGTTCTAGCACTCCGAAGACCATTTTACCAGTATAAATCGGGTCTAATGGGATTTGAAATTCCCTGTAAAACCATCTGATAAAATCCAGCAATTCTTCATTGTGCTTACCGTATCCCCCAAAGTGGTATTGGTCCAAAATTTTTGTCTTGCCTTTAGGTATGACTTCAAATTGTTTCATTAGGGAATTTACTTCTTCATGGATGAAATCTCCCTTTAATGAAGAAAAGCCTATAAGTTCCTGGCCAAAGCTGATACTATTGGCCAATCCCGAAAAAGTTCCTCCGGTTCCTATAGAAGTACAGATATGGCTGTATTTTTTATCTTCTTCCAAAAGGATTTCTGTTGTGCCTTTTACAGCCAGCGCATTGGTCCCCCCTTCAGGAACCAAATAGAAATCCCCAAATTGTCTTTTTAGATTTTCAATAAATGCATCTTCCTTTTTATTTCTATAAGCAGACCTGCTGATATAGTGAATTTCCATTCCATGAGATTGAGCCGCCTGCAGTGTGGGGTTGAGCGGTAAAGTCTCTTCACCCCTGATGATGCCTATGGATTTGAAACCTGCATATTCCGCTGCTGCTGCTGTGGCATAGATATGGTTGGAAAAAGCTCCGCCAAAGGTCAGAAGGGTTGTTTTTTCTTGTTTTTTAGCTTCTTCCAAATTGTATTTTAGTTTGTAAAATTTGTTTCCAGAGGCTTTGGGATGGACCTGATCCAATCTTTTAATAGACAGTTCAATGCCTTTGTTTTCCCAAAGTGGATGAAGGAGGATTTCTGTTTGAATGGAGTTTGGGATCAGCATGGCAAAAGGTATTGTTCTGCAAATATCAAAAACTTTAGCAAATGCCCTTATTTTTGCGGAATGGCAAAAGACTTTGAAAACGAAATTCTTGACGAGGAAGAAGAGCTAGAACTCTTTGAGCATTTTAGCTTTGTGGTAGACAAAGGGCAGAGTTTGACCCGAATTGATAAATTTCTGACGGACAAAGTGGCCAATGCAACCCGCAATAAGGTTCAAAATGCTATAGAGGCAGGAAATGTCCTGGTAAATGGTAAACCTACCAAGTCCAACTACAAAGTCAAGCCATTTGATGAAATCAAGGTGTTTCTGGAAAAACCGCCCAGAGATACAGAAGTCGTTCCTGAAAAAATTCCTTTGGACATCGTTTATGAAGATGAGCATTTGTTGGTAGTGAACAAACCTGCTAGTATGGTGGTACACCCGGCGCATGGCAATTGGACCGGAACTTTGGTCAATGCGTTAGTTTATTATTTCAATCAACTGCCAACACTGCCGGGAAATACGGGAAGACCAGGATTGGTTCACCGAATTGATAAGGATACTTCAGGCTTATTGGTCGTTGCCAAGTCTGAGTTGGCTATGACTGATTTGGCCAATCAGTTTTTTCACCACCATATTGACCGGACCTATCTGGCCTTAGTATGGGGAGAACCAAAAGAAGAGGAGGGAACCATCAGGGCTCATGTGGGGAGGAGTGCCAAAGACAGGAAGGTCATGGACGCTTATCCAGACGGTAGTCAAGGGAAACACGCAGTCACCCATTGGAAAGTTTTGAAAAGGCTGAGGTACGTGTCTTTGATCCAGTGCAATCTGGAAACGGGAAGGACACATCAGATCAGGGCCCATATGAAGTTTATCGGACACCCGCTTTTCAATGATGCGCTCTATGGTGGAGATAAAATCAGGAAGGGCACGCAATTTTCCAAATATAAGGCTTTTGTCCAGAACTGTTTTGATATCATGCCACGGCAGGCCCTTCATGCCATGTCTTTGGGATTTGTCCATCCAGTCACCAAAAAGAAACTTTATTTTGAAGCAGCATTACCGCAAGATTTTTCCACAGTTTTAGAAAAATGGGAGAATTATGTAAAATTTGAAACCTGAAATCTGTAAAAAAGATTGTTTTTTATTTGAAAAGGTAAAATTAGAAGGGTTTAAGAATAGGATTTTATTTATAATCTGAGTTGGAAACCCGTTTTTCTTTATCAAGTTTTCAAAGTGAGAGCTTCCGCAATCGATTTTCGATAATGAATTTATATTTTTTAAGCACAAAAATAAAAAATCTGTAATTTTTTATTTAAATTTTTGTGAAGTTTGTAAAATTTGAGATTCGGGGTTAATTTTGAACCACCAATAAGGATATATTGTATTGATAGTACATGTGGGGTGAAAAACGCTGGTGAGGTATCTGCCTCGAAGGTTCGAATCCTTCTCCTACATCAGGTTATTTTGGGTTTATTGTTAATTGACTAAAGCTGTGGAATCTTGTTTCACAGCTTTTTTTTATTTTCATTTCTTATCTCAACATTTTCTTAGAAACCGTAAAAGACATAGAATTTTGTAGGAATAGCTTCTCCAGATTAGAAAAAATCGATTGCGGAATTTTTAATGAGTCTCTTGAAATCCTATAATTTATTATTGAAATTTCATTTATAATGAGTTTTAGATAAAAATAATGTAAAAAAATAGTATTTGTGTTGAAAAAATTTTAAAAAAAGAATCGCTTTATTAATTTTGACCTGTCTTTTAAATCAAAAGGCCCGCACTGTAGGATGTTGAAATTGGCAGACAAGCCCTCCTGTCTCGGGGGTGGGGATCCATGGAGAAAGCGCACCAAGAGCTCTAGTGTTGCCTAACTACCCCGTGGAGGTTCGAATCCTTCTCCTACAGCATCAACTAATTATAGTAAAGAAAACCTGGAAGGTGATCTTGCCCGTTCAATAGAATTGGGTAAGATTGCCTTTTTGAGTTTATGTGGAGAATCATTTTATAAGGGTATATTTTTCAGCGACATTAGTATTAAATTTGCATCGGAAATTTTAGGTAATGGAAGACAATACAAAAGAAAGATCTCAAAGAAAGTGGTATCAAAGGAAGTTTATCCGGGTTCTTGGGATTTTGGTATTAGTCCTTCTATTTCTTCAGCTGTCTTTTTATTTCGGAGCGAATTATTTCCTGAGAAATTATATCAAGGAAAAGGTCAGGACCGCTTCAGAAGAAAAATATGAGATAGATTTTGAAAGGTTCCATATCCTGTTTTTACAAAGAGGGGTTTCCTTTAAAGGTTTGACCATTAATCCAGTAGATGAAAAAATCCAATTGCTGGAAAATATTGCCTACTACAACCTTGAATTTCCGAGCATCAGCCTAAAGGGCTTCAATTACCTGCTCAGGAAGAAAGAATTGGTCGTGGGCAAAATAGAATTGGAATCACCGGTGGTGGATTTCCGATTGAAAATTTCAGATGAGGGAGAAGAGCAGATTCAATTATCTCCGCTGGAAATACTTCAGAATGAAATCAAGAAATCATTCCTTCAATCCACCATTCAAGATATTCGCATCAAATCCCTAAAAATCAATAATGCTGATTTACTTATTCGCAATTTTATTGCGCAGAGAAGTATCAAGGCTGAGAATTCCAGCTTATTGGTTAAAAACATCCAACTTTTGAAGGATAGAGAACCTGCAACACCATTCAATGCGGAGGGTTTCTTTTTTGAAATTGAAAATTTTGAGCTGTTGTTGGCAGATAGCGTGCATAATATTAAGGCACAGCAATTAAAGGTTTCGTCTCTTGAACAATTTATTCAGGCTAAAAACCTATTGATTGAACCTGATTTTTCACGTTTTTCAGAAAGTTATTTTCAGGCAAGCTTGAAAGACCTGCTTTTGAGCGATGCAGATATCAATAAGGTTTTTTATACCTCTGAAGTAGAAATCGGACACCTGAAACTTCAACATCCAAAATTTGATCTTTTTGTAGGAAACCGAAAATCTAGTGAGGAAAGGGAAACGGGGATCAAGCCTTTTGAGCTTTACGATTTGATTGATGGTATATTGGTGTCCATTCAGATTAAGAAGCTGGATATTGAAAATGGAGAATTTGCCCAAAGGAGCATAGCAGAAGACGATAAGTTTAGGATCAGGGCCAAAAGAATTGATTTCAACATGCAGGATTTTTATGTTGGCCCTGAAGTAACCAAAAAGGAAAATCAGTTTTTTTATGCCAATCAGGCAAAAGTGGAGCTATCAGGGGTTGATTTGGCTTTGGCAGATAGTATTCATTGGATTACAGCTGATTTTGTATTGCTTTCGTCCAAAGAAGATGAAATCAAAATTGAGGATTTCCATCTTTTTCCCTTGGAAGCGCCAGATTCCATAAAAGGTCAGACCCGACTGGAGATCACTGTGCCACAAGTGAGCATCACACAAGCGAACCTCAAAAAGATATATAATGATGGAATTGTGGATGTAAAAGATATCACCGTAGAAGGTCCAGAAATTCTTTTGAAAGATGTAAAGGCCAAACAGGATGGGAGCATGGGATTTGATTTCTCTGATTTTTATTCTGAATACCTTGATGCGATTTATGTGCAGCGGTTTGAAATTAAGGAAGGGTCATTGGTGGTGGACAATAGGTTAAGGGTCAGACAGGACAGTCTTTCATTTGGTAAAGTCAATCTTGTATTGGAAAATTTTGCAATAGATGATGATACAGGGACCGCTGATACCCGAAGCTTTTTTTGGGCGGAAAATTTACAATTAGAACTTAGGGATTACGCCTTGAAGTTGGCAGATAACCTGCATATGTTCAAAGCGGACAGGGTTTATCTGAACACCAAAACTTCAGAACTGGACATAGATGGTTTTGCCATCAGCCATTTTAATCCAGATCAGACCCAAACCGCCCTGGACAGGTATGGAAGGACTACCATTCTCGATATTTTTGTTCCCCGTTTTCGGGCAAGGGGAGTTGGGATTAGGGATGCTTATTTTGATGAAGTGCTCAGAATAGACAGGATTACGGTTCCTGCTCCTAGAATAAATATTAATAAGTATAGGGCGGTTTCTTCGGAAGAAGAAGAGGAAAAAGAAGTAGACCAAAAAGAAATCCTGGATTTGCTGACCAATTATTTTAGGGAGGTAAATATCGGTAGTCTGAGTATTCAAAATGGGACATTGAATTATGAAGGTTTTGGAAGAGATAGGATCAAAACTTTTTCAGAAGAGAATGTGTCCATCACCGTTAGGAATTTCCATATCCATGAAGAAACTGATCCTGAAAATGTCCGGTTTTTGTTCTCCGAGGAGGTGGACTTAAGGCTGAATAATTATGTGTTCAATATTGCTGATGGTAAATACAATCTACTTGCCGAAAGAATCAATTTCAATACAGCAAGAGAAGAAATCATTGTTTCTAATGTTAGGCTCAATCCCAATTTGAACATTCAGGACAAAACCCGGGTGACGGCCAATATACCTGAGCTAACTTTTAGGGGTGTGGACCTTGAGGCATTTCTTTTTGATAACAGCCTCAGCTTGGAGAAGGTCAGGCTATTAGACTCAAAAGTTGAGGTACTTATCAATAACGATCTTCAGGAAAGTGTCAGGAGCTCAGCGAGGAGACAAAGAAGGGGTAGGGAGCTTCCAAAAACAATCGATGTCGTGAGCATCGATACCATTCAGGCAGAGAAAGCACAGTTTAACCTTGCTTTCCGTGAAAAAGGTGCCCAAAGGGAGTTGATCAATACCCGGATTGACCTTTCTATTTATTCGTTCTTGTTGGATTCTGCCAAAATTTCTAATGGGGATATAGCTGGCTTTTTCAATGCCATGTCACTGGGTATAGATGAATTTTGGCTTACGCTAAATGACAGCATTCACCGGATTACTTTCTCCAAAGTGGAATTGGATACCCGGTATGAAGGGGTTTTGTTAAATAATTTCAGGATAATTCCGGAGGAACTATCGGGCAATCCCGGAAGGCCTATTTTCTCAGGTCATATTCCGAGGGCATTGATCAAAACCAAATCCCTTTCAGAAATTCAAAAAAGCAAGGATTTATGGATTACGGAATTAAGGTTGTTTAGACCTGATCTGGAAATTTTTGTCGATCAGGCAAAGCCTTCAGGAAGGAAGGAAAAGTCAATCGATGATAAAAAAGAAATCCTTGAATCAATACAGGTTGATGAATTTGAGTTGGTAGAAGGGAAGATATCTATTTTTCAAAAAGACGGTTCCAAAGCTCCCCAGGAGATAAAAGATTTGAACTTAGGTTTCAAAGATCTTGCTTTTAATTTAGTTGATCTTAGTGGTCTTTCCAGGCAGGCTATTTTGAAGAAAGATTTTCAGCTTGATTTCCCAAATTTTCAGCTGCTGTTAAAAGATAGCCTGAACAGTATTTCTGTTGGTAGGGTAGCGGTTAACAATGAGGAAATTGTGCTCAGGGATGTGTCTTATGGTCCAAGAATTGGAAAATACCATTATGCAAGGAAAGTGGGATACCAAACTGACGTCGCGAGAATTCAAATTCCTGAGGTCCGAATAAAAAAACCAGATCTGGATAAACTTATTGAGCAAGAAATCATGGAGGCTGATCTGGTTGTTTTGGAAGGTATTGAAGGGGAGTTTTTCCGGGACAAGAGATTTGAAAGACCAAATTATGTGTTTAAGCCAATGCCGCAGGAACTGATGAAAAACATTGGTGTAATTGCAAAAATTGACACTTTGCTGGTCAAAGATGCAAAGATTGTTTATTTGGAATTTCCTGAAAAAGGGATGGTGCCAGGAGAAATTTATTTTTCAGAATTGGATGCCTTGCTTGCGCCATTTCACTTAGGGAAGGGGGCTGAAACTTATTATGTAAGAGAATCACAATTATTGGCCAATGCCAAGATCAATGGAGAAGCGCCTATCAGTCTTCAGGGGAGGCTCTATTTTGATGAGCCATATCGCATGAATATCAATGCCCAATTGGGGGAATTTGACCTGGATTTGATCAATTCTATCCTGAAATATAATGCATTTGTCCGTGTCAGGGCCGGAAGGATCAACAGTGGGGATTGGTCATTTACAGCCAATGAAAGAGAAGCTTTTGGTAAGATGAAACTGTTGTACAGTGGTCTTAATCTGGAATTGCTTGAGGTAAGAACCTTGGAAAGAGGTAGGGGAAGGAGCCGCATATTGACTTTTGTCCTGAATACATTTGCCGTTAGGTCAAATAATCCAAGAAAATTTATAGGTGGAACTGTGCAATCCAATATCTACCATCAAAGGGATTCAGACAGGTTTATTTTTAACTATTGGTGGAGGACAACAGTATCCGGTCTGAAAGGAAGTGTTGGTCTCGGACAACCGAAAGTTCCACGAAGGAAAGAAGAGGATTAACCTACCTTCTATTTCCGACCCAAACACCAAATATCACAGCGGCAATTCCCAGATAATGCCCTGCCAAGAGCTGTTCTCCATCGAAAAGCCCCCACATAATGGCAACAATTGGGATTAAATAAGTCACAGAACTGGCAAAAACCGGGGTGGCAACCTTGACCATAACATTGAAAAGAATGAGGGCCAAAGCGGTACCAACAACTCCTAAAATGGCGATATAACCTGCCGCCATAACTGCCCCTTCTACATGAAGGATTTTAAAAGAAAACTGGGTATAAGAAAAAAGATAGATCAAAGCCAAAGGCAATACCAAGGTAAGTGAAATGGCTGTAATGGCTACTGGTTTTAATTCAACAAATCTGAACTTAATGATGTTGAGGTTCAGTCCATAGCAGGCACAGGCCAGTAATACGAAAAATGCATAAGCATTGATGTCAGTAAAGGAGCCAATGCCTACCCCTTCTTTTACTGTCAATAATATTACGACACCGATAAATGCAATAAAAAGGCCCAGGGCATTCTTTTTGGTTATTTTTGAATTGAAAAACAAGGCCCCAATAAGTACCACAAAAAGTGGGGTCATGGCATTGAATACTCCTGTAAGGGCTGAACTAAGTTGGGTCTGCGCTTTGGCAAATAAAAATGCCGGAATAAAACTTCCAACCATCCCCACGGTTATCAGGTTTTTGATTTGCTTTTTGTTCAGATTTTTGAGCTTGGGTAGGGACAATGGAAGTAAAAACAATCCTGCTGCTACAATCCTGAATGCCCCGACTTCACCAGGTGAAAAAACCTCAAGGCCTCTTTTGATGAGAATAAAGGAGCTGCCCCAAATCAGCGCCAAAATCACAAGGAAACCCCAGGCTTTCAAGGCGCTTTCAGATTGAATATCTCTTGACATTTGAAATTTTATTAAGGGACTTAATAGGAACCAACAAAAGTAAGGCCTCCTGCTCTAATCCAATCATCAGGTTATCCGGGCGGTTCAGATCACCTGATGAATTGTAGGTTTTTATTTTATTGATTTTAGAACTGATAATCTGCAAAAACTTCCCCTACTTCTTCCAGAATAGCTGAAACTTCTGCATAAGTTTCTGCTGTGACCATTCTCGTTCTGAAAGGTTTGAAGTTGGGCATCCCACGGAAGTAGTTGGTATAATGTCTTCTCATTTCCAATATTCCCTGTTTTTCGCCTTTCCACTTCACGGAAAAGTCCAAATGCTTTTTAGTAACCAGAATCCTTTCCTCAAGATCGGGCCCTGCCAGTTTTTCCCCTTTATCAAAAAAATGTTTGATTTCATTGAAAATCCAGGGGTAACCAATAGAAGCACGGCCTATCATCATTCCGTCAACATTGTATTTTTGGCGATATTCCAGGGCTTTTTCAGGGCTGTCTATGTCACCATTTCCGAAAACAGGAATTTTTAGACGTGGGTTTTCCTTGACTTTATTCAGGTAAGACCAATCCGCCTCTCCTTTGTACATTTGCTGTCGGGTCCTGGCATGTATGCTGATGGCCTGTATGCCGACATCCTGCAAGCGCTCGGCAACTTCCACAATACGGATCGTGTCATGTGACCATCCTAATCTTGTTTTTACTGTAACCGGGATATTTACCCTTTTGACTATCTCAGCCGTCATGGAAACCATTTTGTCAATATCGAGGAGAATTCCGGCACCCGCACCTTTACAGGCCACTTTGTGTACAGGACAGCCATAGTTGATGTCTAGGATATCAGGTCCAGCTGCCTCCGCTATAGCGGCAGCTTCCCTCATGGATTCGATTTCATTGCCAAAAATCTGGATGCCAATAGGCCTTTCATATTCGAAAATATCCAGTTTCTGAACGCTTTTGGCTGCATCACGTATCAGTCCTTCAGAGCTGATGAATTCTGTAAACATCAGGTCAGCGCCATTTTCTTTGCAGACCGCTCTGAAAGGAGGATCACTCACGTCCTCCATGGGGGCCAAAAGCAATGGGAATTCTCCCAATTCCAAGTTTCCTATCTTAACCACTTCTGATTTGTAATTTTCCTGTAAATTTACCGCAATTATGCAGATATATAAAACCCAAGCTCCAATTGCATCCAAAAGGTCATGGTTTTTGTCCTTACTGATGATGTTATTGGTAACCGTTGGTGTGATGATTGTGTTACAATCGATCGCTTTAATTTTAATACCTCCCCTCTTTCAAATTCCTTTGGATGAAATAGTGGAAATATTCACCGGTGATTCCAATCACCCCCTTGCCAAATATGCCCTCTATTTTGTTCAGGCCATTAGTGCGGGGCTCGCTTTTCTGGTTTCGGCCATACTTATTGCCAAGTTTATTGAGAAAGCCGATGTCGGGTGGAAACAACAAAAGTCCCGGTTTAAGTTCATGGGTTTCATTATTTTGTTGTTTATCATGTTCGGGAGCATGCTTTTCAATTCTGTAATTATAGACTGGAATGCAAACATTTCGCTCCCGGAAAATTGGTCTGCCTTGGAGCGCATGATGAAGGATGCCGAAGAAAACCGAATGGCCCTGACCAAGTTTTTGACAGACTTCCAGTCACCCCTGGAGTTTATAATAGGCATACTTGTGATTGGCATTCTTGCAGGTGTTGCCGAAGAAGTTTTTTTTAGGGGAGTCCTTCAGCCTAAAATGTATATTTATACCCATAATATTCATTTGGCAGTTTGGATTTCGGCATTTATTTTTTCGGCCATACATTTTCAGTTTTATGGTTTATTTCCGAGGATGGTCTTAGGGGCAATATTCGGGTATCTTTATTTCTATTCCGGTAGTTTGGTTTATCCGATAATTGCTCATATTTTGAACAATTCCTTTACAGTTACTTTGGTTTATCTGGGTAATTTGGGCATTATTGATTTCGATATCGAAAAAACGGACCAAGTAGGTTGGCCTTTGGCTATGGTTGGTCTAGCGGGGCTTCTTATTGGCCTTAAGGCTTTTAAGGAAAACCACAGAAATTTTAAATTGGATGATGGATTGGCAGAAAATCTTTGAGGACAATTCCCCTGTAAGGGCAGAAATAGTCAAGGGGGTACTCGGTGACAATGATATCCCTGCAGTGATCGTCAACAAAAAAGAATCTGTCTATCAGATTCATGGACATTATGAGGTGATGGTACCTGTGAATGATGTGCTCAGGGCCATAAATATTGTGAAGAATGAGATCTCCTTTTCGAATGCGTGACCGCTTCAATATCAACAATTACAGTAATTTGGGGCAAAGGGTCATTACGGCAATTATTGGTGCGGCCATTATCATTGCAGGTTCTATTGTTAGCCCTTGGCTTTATTTCCTGATTTTTGGCCTGATTTTGGGGTTTTCCCAAATGGAATTTTACAGACTGACGGGCCTTGACGGTATGTTGCCTTTGAAAAGCTTTGGAACATTTCTGGGGATTACCATTTTTACCTTGTCTTTTCTGGTGGGTATTGGCCACTTGGAAGACAAATATTACTTCCTGATTTTCCCCTTGGCTTCCCTGGTGTTTTTTATCAAACTTTACCGCAAATCTGACAAAAAGCCATTCACAGGCGTGGCATTTACTTTCTTGGGGATTTTTTATGTGGCGGTACCATTTTCCATGTTGAATGTGGCAGCTTTCTCAGTGGATGACACGTTCCATTATGAAATCATACTAGGTTCTTTGCTGATTCTTTGGGCCAGTGATACGGGTGCTTATTTTGCAGGAACCAAATTTGGGAAAACCAAATTGTTTGAAAGGGTATCTCCCAAGAAATCATGGGAAGGATTTTTGGGTGGTGCAGCTTTGGCATTTTTGGTTGCCTATATTCTTGCGCAAACCTTCACCGCATTGCCGGATTGGAAATGGTTATGTATAGCCACTATCATTATCATAGCTGGCACTTATGGGGATTTGATAGAGTCCCTTTTTAAGAGAAGTATTGAGATCAAAGACTCTGGAAGAGCCCTTCCAGGGCATGGTGGATTTATGGACCGTTTTGACGGATTGTTATTATCAGCTCCTTTCATTGCCTCGTTTTTGAAAATCTTTTAAAATCACCGATAGATATTAAAAAACTCATTAATATTGTATCATAATTGAACTATTCAACTAAATAAACCCAATATGGCTTACATTGAACCGGCTCCCATTAAGGATAAAGAAAATCCTTTGGAGTCCATGATGGAAAGATTTAACATCGCAGCCGAAAAGTTAGGACTTTCTGACGAAGTCTATAATGTGCTGAAAAATCCCGCCAAACAAGTCATTGTTTCCCTACCAATCACCATGGACGATGGAAAAATCCGGGTGTTTGAAGGAATCCGTGTTATTCACTCCAATATTTTAGGCCCAGCCAAAGGAGGTATCCGTTTTGCGCCAGATGTTCATTTGGATGAAGTAAGGGCATTGGCAGCTTGGATGACCTGGAAATGTGCGGTAGTGGATATACCCTATGGCGGAGGTAAAGGGGGGGTTCGTTGTAATCCAAGAGAAATGTCCAAGGGTGAAATTGAAAGACTGATGCGTGCCTACACCTTGGCCATGATTGATGTATTTGGTCCCGATAAAGATATCCCGGCACCTGACATGGGTACAGGACCTAGAGAAATGGCCTGGTTAATGGATGAATATTCTAAGGCCCATGGAATGACCGTAAATGCAGTAGTAACCGGAAAGCCCTTGGTATTGGGTGGATCTTTGGGAAGAACAGAAGCTACCGGAAGAGGGGTGATGGTGACCGCACTGTCAGCTATGCAGAAACTTAAAATCAATCCTTTTCAGGCCACTTGCGCAGTACAGGGCTTTGGGAACGTAGGATCCTGGGCTGCACAGCTTTTGGAAGAAAGAGGGTTGAAAGTAGTAGCAATTTCCGATATTTCCGGAGCTTACCATAATGACAATGGTATCAATATACAGGAAGCTATTGCATACAGGGATAGCAACAACGGTACTTTGGAAGGATATAAAGGTGCCGAAAAAATGGCCGATCCGATGGAGCTGTTGGAACTGAATGTAGATGTATTGGTTCCTGCTGCTGTGGAGGATGTGATCACCATTAAAAATGTGGAAAAAATTAAGGCCAAGCTTATTGTAGAAGGTGCTAATGGGCCTACTTCTGCCAAGGCTGATGCCATCATCAATGAAAAAGGTATTATGGCTGTTCCTGATATCCTTGCCAATGCAGGTGGTGTAACTGTTTCATATTTCGAATGGGTACAAAATAGGCTAGGCTATAAGTGGACAGCTGAAAGGGTAAACAGGAGATCTGATAGGATCATGAAAGATGCTTTTGACCATGTCTATCAAGCTTCTGTAAAATACAATGTGCCTATGAGAATTGCCGCTTACATTGTCGCCATTGATAAAGTAGCAAAAACCTATACCTTCAGGGGCGGCTTCTAAAAACAGTCAAAATAGAAAGTTTACTATATTTGGGGTGTGGGAGCAAGTCTCCTACACCCTTTTAAATTCTTATCCCATGACCATACATAGAGAAGGAAGAAAATTGTTGTTTTGGATGCTGATAGTATTGGCAGCCATAAATTTCGGATTGAATAAGTGGATTCCCGAGCAGGAAACAGTGTTGAATGTGGTTTTACTGGTCAGTGTTGTACTTTATCTGATCGTCCTGCAGTTTTTCAGGAGCCCATATATCAAATTGCCTAATGATGAAAAACTGGTATTTGCACCTGCAGATGGAAAAGTAGTGGTAATTGAAGAAACCATGGAGGAAGAATACCTGCATGAAAAAAGAAAGCAGGTTTCCATATTCATGTCCCCTATCAATGTCCATGTTAACCGCTCCCCCATTGCTGGGATTGTTGAATACTTCAAATACCATCCCGGAAAATACTTGGTTGCCTGGCATCCCAAGTCCAGTTTTGAAAATGAAAGAACGACTATGGTTGTCAAAAGCCAAAACGGAGTTAAAATACTAGTAAGGCAAATAGCAGGTGCCCTTGCCCGCAGGATCAAATGGTATGTGAAAGAAGGAACGCCTTTGGCACAAGGTGGGGAATTTGGGTTTATCAAATTCGGTTCAAGGGTGGATATATTTTTGCCATTGGATGCAGAGGTTTTGGTAAGTATCGATGAAAAAACCAAAGGGGGAAGAACGCCGATTGCGAGGTTGAAATAAAAAATCAGATTTATTTCTTTCGGAAAAAGGCTTAAAAAAAACATCTACCTGCCGGGATTCTGGCAGGTATTTTTTTGTCCAATTTTTTTTGAAACAAAAAATTAAGTATAGCGTAATACACTATTAACCAATAAGTTGCCTCATGAATTTTTTTTAAAAATCACTTAATTGGGCAATATCTATAAAAAACATTGTTAAATTTTTATATCCAATAAAATTCATAAAAATTATTTTAAATATTTGTTCGTTTTGATTTTTTGATTTTGTTTTATGCGGAAATGATTTTGTTAAACAAAAAAGAACGCATATGAGAAAAATTTTATCACTGATTATTTTGATGTGTTTTGTGTCATTGATGCAGGAGCTTCAGGCACAGACAAGAATGGTTCGGGGAAAGGTATTCTCAGAGGATGATCCAATGGGTTTGCCCGGTGCAGCAGTACTTGTAAAAGGGACTACTGTAGGTACTGTAACTGACATGAATGGAGAATTTTCTTTGGATGTTCCGGCCGGGCGCAACATCCTTGTTATATCTTTTATTGGCATGAGATCCCAAGAGGTGAACATTGCCAACAGGGATGAAGTTAATATTACCCTAAAATCTGATGATACTGATCTTTCTGAAATCATTGTGACCGGAACAAGGGTCGGAGCGAGGTCCAGAATTGATTCCCCTGTTCCTGTGGATATCATTCCTGTTTCAGAGGTAATTGATGCAGTGGGACAGATAGACCTTAACCAAATCCTAACTTATATTGCACCTTCCTTCCAGTCAAGCAGACAGACCATTTCTGATGGTACAGACCATATGGACCCAGCCCAGCTAAGGGGTTTGGGCACTGATCAGGTTTTGGTCTTGGTCAATGGCAAAAGGAGGCACCAATCCGCCCTAGTAAACGTCAACGGTACTGTAAACCGTGGCCAGGTTGGTACAGACTTGAATGCTATTCCAGCCAATGCAGTTGAAAAAATAGAGATTTTGAGAGATGGCGCTGCAGCACAATATGGTTCAGATGCCATTGCGGGCGTGATCAATATCGTCCTTAAAAAGACAGAAGGTATTTCTGGAAATGTGGCGGCAGGTACACATGTAACCCGTTTTCAAAGGGATTATGTGATCAATGGGGGTGAAGATACCTTTGCCAGTGTAAGAGATGGGGATATGGTCAGTGCTGCATTGAATTATGGATTAAAAATCGGACAGGAAGGTTTTCTTAACGTAACCGGTGAATATTCCAGGAGAGGATATACCAACCGTTCAGGCACTTATACTGGGCAGATTTTTCCTTTGGTCAATGGACAAAACGTGGACGAAGAGGAGCTTGTAGCAAGGGGTTTGACAAGGCAGGATTTTGATATGAGAATAGGTAACTCTGCCATCAATAGCGGAGGTATTATGTTGAATTTTTCTTTACCGCTTAAAAATGGAATGGAATTATACTCTTTTGGGGGCTATAATAATAAAAGAGGAAATGCAGCAGGCTTTTACAGGTACCCAAATGCTGTCCCGGCAGCAGCAAGGGCCAATGTTTTCCAGGTTTATCCTAATGGATTTTTACCTGAAATAAACACCGATATTTCTGATATTGCCAATACCTTGGGCCTAACTGGTAATCTTGGATCATGGAGGTTTGATTTATCCAACACCTATGGGCAGAATATTTTTGATTTTCTGATTACCAATTCTGTCAACTACACCCAGGCTATTTCCACACCCAATTTTCAAAGGGAATTTGATGCAGGGGGGCTTAATTTTCTTCAAAATGTTGTCAATTTTGATGTGGCAAGAAAATATGATGTTTTGGCAGGCTTGAATGTGGCAGCAGGTTCAGAGTTTAGAGTTGAAAGATTTGGCATAAGGCAAGGTGAAGAATCTTCTTACAGGAATTTCGATCCAAATTCCGGAGTTGCAGCAGGCGCTCAGGTTTTTCCGGGTTTTGCCCCTTCCACTGCAGGCACCTGGACAAGAAATAACATTGGTCTGTATTTGGATTTAGAACAGGAATTCACTGAAAAACTCAATGTAGCAGGTGCTTTGAGATTTGAAAACTACTCTGACTTTGGAAGTACATTGAATTACAAATTGGCTTCAAGGTATAAAATCACGGATGGTTTTGTATTGAGAGGTTCTACTTCCACAGGCTTTAGAGCTCCCTCCATGCAACAGCGTTTTTATTCCAGGGTAAATACACTCTTTGTTACCTTGCCGGGGCAGGGTTTGGTTCCAGTTGAAGCAGGAACTTTCAGAAATGACAGTGAACCTGCACAGATACTTGGAATCCCTACCCTTCAGCAGGAGACTTCCAGAAGCTTTACCTTAGGCACCACCTTGCAGCCTGTTAATAATCTGGAAATCACGATCGATGCCTATCAAATAGATATTGATGACAGGATTGTTTTGACCAATAACTTTACTGCAGGAGGAGATCCTGTTTTGGCGGAGAAATTAAGGGCTGCAAATGCCAATACAGCCAACTTCTTTACCAATGCCATTGATACCAGGGCAAGAGGAATAGAAACAGTGATAACCTATAACCTTTTCTTCAGAAATAACTCAAAACTGAACCTGATTTTGGCAGGTACTTTCATTGATAATTCTGTTAAGAAAGATGCAGATGGCAACCCTATAATTAAAGCTTCTCCTATTTTGGAACAAACCGGTCAGATTGGAAACTACTTTAACAGAGAAGATCAAAGTAGGATTGAGGTAGCCAACCCAAGGGATAAGGTCAGCTTCATGGCCAATTACAATATTGGAAAATTCACTTTTATGTACAGAGCGGTAAGGTTTGGACAGGTAGTGTTCCTGGATCCTACCATGGGCCCGGATCCTGCTACTTGGCCCGTCAATACGCTTACCGGTCAAAGAGAAACTTTGGACCAGACTTTCTCACCAAAAGTAGTGACGGACGTGACGGTAAGTTATAAGTTGACGGATAATATGAGACTAAATATAGGTGCTAATAACCTATTTGATGTATATCAGGATGTTCATACCCATAGTGGAAATTTCAGTTTGGGAAGATTTGTGTATTCCAGGAGGGTTCAGCAGATGGGCTTCAACGGGAGGTTCATCTTTGCAAGGCTGAATTTCAACTTCTAGGCAAGAATCATTAAAGAATAGTAGAGGCTGTCCCTTTTTATGAGACAGCCTCTTTTTTTAAATCGCTAAATACTTTTTTGTTGCGGGTTGGTTTAGCCCGATTTTCTTCTTTTAAAATATAAATAACCAAAAGCCAAAGTGCTCAGAAAAAAGATCAAAGTGGTCCATTCATAGGTTCTTTTGTCTGACTTTTTTTCTTCCACTACCTGATCTTTTTCTGCCAAGGCCCTCTTTAGTATGGCAATTTCCCTTTCCTGTTTTTGGGAAATGAATTTGTAGTCATTTTTCTCGTAAGTGATTTCCGTTTTTTCGATTTCACTCAACATCTTGAGCTCATCCATGATCTGATTGTCCTTTTGGATGATCCTGGCCATCCAGTCATGTGTTTCGATCATGTCTTTTTTGGTACGGTTGCCAAAAATTCCGCTTTTTTTACTTTCAGATGCTTTCCACTCCCGGTGCATTTTTTCCCTCTCAGCCAATAAGTTTTCCAGCCTGGCTTGGGAAAATCCATAAAATGGAACTAACAGCATAATAAAAACCATCAATTTCTTCATCATAGCCATTTTGGTATTACCTGAACCCCTGCTCAAATAACATGCCGAAGATCTTGATGGTCAACGGAATTTCTTGCCTATTCTTCTTTTGAAAGCTCCTTGTCTGCGCTTACTGTTGGTATAGAAATTATACCCTAAAATCCGCAGGATTTTAGTTTGGAGATTTGAATCTGCTTGTTTGTGTTCATTTTTGGTCTAGTTCGGGAATTTCTTCCCTTTGATTGAAGAGTGTTCATAGTTTTGAGACAATGGATTTTAGGTTTGAGGATAAAATGGACGGTTTTTTTCCTCAATTTTAATGGAAAAGGCATACCTCTTCCCTGTAAATCTTTATTTTTTGAGCTCCTGAGGGGTTTTTATCTGAATTTAGTTCAAAATCGGCTTGTAATCCTTACTCGTGAACAGTTTGAGCACTTCTCTTCTTCCCGTTCTTATCCACTTGGCTGAAACAGTGATAAATCTGAAGATAAACTTCTTGAGCCTGTCGGTAGGCTTAAGCCAATCAACTTTTCTGGAATACTCTCCAATGATATAGGTGTAAAAATTGGCATACATAGCCGTCATAAGCATAAAGGAGGTATTCTCTGCAAGGAACGAACAGGGCAACTTAGACCAGCCAAAGTCATTGTTGAGTACATCAAACAAGCGTTCGCTTGCACCCCGGGCGTTATAAAACCTTACAACAGCTTCATTGGACGATGTATGTTCATTGGTCAGAATAGCCCTGTAAGTAAATGCATCTCCACTAAACACATCTGCCTGCCCGTCTTTACGCCTGATTCTGGTAATGACCAGCCTGTAAGACCTGTCTTTACCGAAAGGTTTGTAGTCGGATAGGTCAGTAACTTCCATTTCCTGTACACCCAAACGTATTTTCTGCCACTTCTCAGGGGCTATACTTCCAAGGATATTATCCAGTTTGGCACATCTGTTTGCCCGTATATAAAAGCTTTCGGTATGTGCTTCCAGTGTGCGGAGAACTTCTTCCTGATAGGATGCTGAATCGGCTCTGAACCTTCCGATACGGATATTTTCATTGGTAAGCTGCCCAAACATGCGTGTAAGTGTATCAGCCTGCAAATATTTGGCCTGACTGTTGCCATTTCTGCCCTCTACGTACACAGGAATGGCCTGTGAAAATTCAGGATGTGCTATGGAAGCTACACCTGGCTGATATCCATAGACGTGTTTATATGTCTTTTTTGAATCGTACTTTTCAGTTGGAATGACGGTGTTGTCATAATCGAGGTCGTAAGCAACACCTGACTTGAGTAATCCGGTCTTACAAGCTGATTTTAACAACAAGCTGTTGAGTTTTCCATTGATATTAAATTCATGGCTTACTCCACTGGACGGATTTATAAAGAGTTCTGTATCAACAGCAAGCTCTTTGATACCTCTCAGAATTGTATCGGCACTGCATACTGAAAATGAAGGGACCTGTTCAAGTGCGTCTCTCAAGTGAACATTGATATCTTCAGTACAGTCGCCACCATTAAAGAAAATAGCCATATGATTGGCGAAAATGTCACTGTATGAAAACCCTCCCCTTAAGGCTCTAACCCCCAATTGATTATCAATGAGTTCTGGGAGACCAGAATTTTTGAAAGAGTTAAAAACAAAATTAAAACCTCCGAAAGGTGTGATTTTTTCTGTCGAATTCGTAATTTTCATACCGCTTATCAAGGATGTGTGGTAACACCTAAATAAGTGAAAAAAAAACGAGCCGGAAAAGCCTGAATTGAATAAATTCAGCCACTTTTTCGGCTTTTTTTAAATCCGCCCTGCGGATTTAAGGTATACATAAAATTGATGGCAAAAACAGTGATGGTCAGTGGGATAAACAAATCTGGAAGCATGATTTTGATACCCAAAAGGATCAAAAGGGTGGCTATAATTCCCATTTTAAAGGTAGTATGGCTCTCAGGATAGACCCTTCCTATGAGGTACAAACTTAAACTTTCAATTAGAGCCATCAAAATGACCAAATAGGTTAACATGTCCTTCATGGTGGTGTCCTGGGACCAGACTACCCATGCCAGTCCTGCCGCTACCAAGATTAAACTGGCTGATTGGATAGAGGTATTCAATCTTTCTCTCATGATGCGTTTTTTGGGTTCAACTGCCAAATAAGATAGGGATTTTATCGAAAACATCAAAAAATCGGTTGTTAAACGAGAATTTTACTGATAAGTGGTTTTATGAAAGATATGTTAGTAAAGGCTTTGATCATTGTAAATCTCAAAATCATTTCACCACATAGACACATAGATCACATAGCGGTAGAACTAAATTATGGCGATAAGTTTTTCATTGCCGAAGTCTACTATGTGCACTATGTTTCTATGTGGTATTAAAAAAGATAAGGCTGAAAAAGGCTTAATCATCGCAAATCTGAAAATTATGTCACTATACAATCATATAGGTAGCACAGCAAAGTAGCTGCAAAAAGTGATGAAGTTTTTGATAATTGAAGCTTACCTTATGATTTTATGAAGTGAGAAAAAATGCACCAAGTACCAAGATTAGCACTTGGTACATTGTACTTGGTACTTGGTACAATGAATCAAAGTTTTCTCTTAATCCAATCGGTCATCAAGCTGTACAAATGCCATGTGGTATTGCCCCCATAGATTCCATGGTTTCTATTGGGATAGTACATGGTTTCAAACTGTTTATCTGCTTTGATCAATGCATCTACCAGGTCCACCGCATTTTGGAAGTGCACATTGTCATCTCCTGTTCCATGTATCAAAAGATAGTTTCCTTTTAATTGGTTGACATGTGTGATAGGGCTGTAATCATCATATCCAGCCGCATTCAACTGAGGGGTTTGTAAATACCTTTCTGTGTAAATGGTGTCATAATACCTCCAGGTAGTCACAGGGGCCACAGCAATCGCTGATTTAAAGACATCATTTCCGATCATCAGTGCCAATGAAGACATGTAACCTCCATAAGACCATCCCCAGATCCCTATCCGGGAAGCATCCACATAAGGCAGCGTTCCCAGATATTTAGCGCCGGCAATCTGATCCTCTGTTTCGTATTTGCCCAAATTGGCATAAGTGACATGTTTGAAATCCCTTCCCCTCGCACCTGTGCCTCTGTTGTCCACGCAGACAACAATATAGCCTTCGGCTGCCAGATGGTGATGCCACAGGTCACGGGTGCCGCCCCAGGAATTGGTGACATTTTGGGAGCCTGGACCTCCATAGACATACATCAGGACAGGATACTTTTTGTCTTCCTCAAAATGAGGAGGTTTGATCATATAAGCATTCAGGGAGGTGCCGTCTACTGTTTTAAAAGTAAAGAACTCTTTTGGCGAAATGCGGTAACCTGCCAATCTTGACCTGAGTTCTGAATTTTCCTCCAACACCTTCACCAACTTTCCGGAAGCCTCGTTCAAGGTAACCCTTAGAGGACTGTTGGCACTGGTATGATTGGCGATGAAGTATTTGAAATCCTTGCTCATATTGACAGAAGTCATGCCCTTTTCAGGAGTCAGGATCTTTTTGTTTTTGCCGTCCAGATTGATCACGTACAGGTTTCTTTCCAAAGGAGAGGCTTCAGTAGAAATAAAATAGATTTTTCTGTTTTTCTCATCAACCCCTACCAGATTGGTGACTTCCCAGTTTCCTGAAGTAATCTGACGGATGAGTTTTCCTTCATTGTCATGGTGATAAATATGCTTGAAACCGTCCTGTTCTGAGGTTCTGATAAATCCCTTGTTGCCTTCCAGAAATCTTAGATCATCATTGTAATCCAAGTCCACATAAGTTTTGGATTTTTCCTGAAGAATCAGGCGTGATGCTCCGGTTTGTGCATTGGCATAAAAGAGATCCAGTTGGTTTTGGAGTCTATTGAGCCTTAAAAACGCCAAGGTGTTGTTGTCATTGGTCCAATAGATTCTTGGAAGATAAATATCTTTTTCTTCTCCTGTATCCACCTTGACCGTTTGTTTGGTGCTTAGGTCATAGACATGAATGCTTACTTCTGAATTTTTTTCACCGGCTTTTGGATATTTGAAGCGGTAATCTTCCGGGTACAGTTTTCCCCATGTCTGCATGTTGAATTCCGGAACATCTGTTTCATCAAACCGGATGAAGGCTATTTTTTTACCGTCTCTGGACCAGTCAAAGGCTTTGGACATAGAGAATTCTTCCTCATATACCCAATCAGCTGCACCGTTGATGATATGGTTCCATTTTCCATCTGTGGTGATCTGGGTTACCTGATTGGTAGCAAGTTCTACCACGAATAAATTATTGTCCTTAACAAATGCCACCTTATCATTGTCAGGGGAAAGGGTAGCATACATAATTTTTTCCCCATCCATTAATTTCTGGGCAGTTCCTGTTTTTAGATCTACCACATGGAAGACAGCCTTGGATGATCTTCTGTAAATACTTTCCACATCGGAAGCAATCAGTGCTTTTGTTTCATCCGGATTAAAAGAATAACTGGAAAAGTTGATGCCTAGTTTACCGCCATCTATCAATACACCTGCTTCTTCTCCGGTGGCCACATTGATTTTGACAACTATTGGTCCGGACAGGCCTCTATTCAGGGAGGAATAATATTGCCCATCTTTCATCCAGTTGATGCCATAGACGGATTTTTGGGAAAAGGTATTGTTTTTAAATACATCTTCGAGGCTGACTGTTTTTTTATCTTGTGCCTGCGAGTTTCCTGGAAACGGAAAAACCAGGAAATACATTAAAATGAGGCTAAATCTTAGCATATAATTGAGTTTATTTCAAAGGCGAAGATAATTAATTTGAGGAGAAGGAAAAGTTGGACTTACATCAAGGGCAAAATACCAAACCCAAATGTTCAATACATATAAATTGCAATTCTGAACAAAACAACCTTCAAGATTTATTTGCCTTATTTCTGAAGAAATTTTCCTAAATTTTCAGTAATTCGGGTATTCAATCCTATGCTTTATGAAGAAAAAAATAGCTTTGGTGACCGGTGGTTTTACAGGTGAATCGGTAGTCTCCCTAAAAAGTGCTGCAGTTGTGGAAAAGACCATTGACAAAAACAGATATGATATTTATAAAATCTTGGTTTATCCCGGTGATTGGTACCATGAAACTACGGAAGGTGAGAAAATTCCGGTTGATCTCAATGATTTTTCGATTCAATTGAACGGGCAAAAAGTCACTTTTGATGGAGTATTCAATATCCTTCATGGTTCTCCGGGAGAGGATGGTAAACTGGCCGGATATTTTGACATGTTGCGCATTCCTTATACCACCTGTGATGCGCTGACTTCTGCCATCACCATGAACAAAGGTTATACCAAGGCGATAGTGCAGGATATACCTGAACTGTATGTGGCCAGGTCTATTCAGCTTTTTGAAAAAAAAGCTGAAAATGCGGAAATGATCCAAAAGGAACTGAGGTTTCCCCTCTTCATAAAACCAAACAATGGAGGCAGCAGTATTGGTATGAGTAAGGTTAAAGTTCCCGGAGAACTTCAAGAAGCTCTGGACAAGGCCTTTGCAGAAGATAGCCAAGTACTTGTGGAAGAGTTTGTGTTGGGAAGGGAATTTTCCATAGGAGTTTACCGGGCCAAGGGGAAGACCACGGTTTTGCCTGCAACTGAAATAATCAGCAGCAAGGAATTTTTTGATTTTGAGGCTAAGTATTCACCAGGAGTGACCGAGGAGATCACCCCGGGAAGGATGACGGAAGAAGAAGTGAATAGGGTAAATAGAATTATTGAGAGGGTGTACCAAAAACTCAATTGCAGAGGAGCGGTGAGAATCGATTACTTCCTGGAATATGAGACCGATAAATTTTATTTCATTGAGATCAATACCGTACCCGGACAGACTGAGACCAGTTTGATTTCCCAGCAAGTCCGGGCTATAGGTATGGATGTAAAGGACTTCTACACTGAATTAATTGAAGAAATGTTTACCTGAGCCTTAAGCTATTGCTCACAACAGATACGGAACTGAGTGCCATGGCAGCCCCGGCCAGCATAGGATTCAAAAGGAAGCCAAAGGCCGGGTAGAGAATTCCGGCAGCTATAGGGATCCCAATGATGTTATAGATAAATGCCCAAAATAGGTTTTGGTGGATGATACGCACTGATTTTCGCATCAGTTGCAGTGTTTTTGGAATTTGCTTTAGGTCAGAATGTACCAGGGTGATTTCAGCTACTTCCATTGCTATATCCGTACCTTTACCCATGGCAATGCTCAAATCTGCCAAGCTGAGGGCTTCACTGTCATTGATCCCGTCACCTGCCATGGCTACTGTTTTGTTTTGGGATTTGAGGGTTTTGATATAGTCGGCTTTGTCCTGAGGCAGGGTTTCAGACCTGTAATTCTTAATGCCCAGTCGGTTGGCAACCCAAGAAGCAGTCTTTTCCTGATCTCCTGTCAGCATATGAACTTCTATTCCCATTTCTTGGATGGCATGTATCGCCTCTTTAGAACCGGCTTTGATGGGATCTGAAATTTTTATGGCCCCGATTAAATCATCTGCTTTGGATACAAAAACAACTGAAGCTCCTTCATTTACGGCGTTTTTCCCCCAATCCAGAATGGCTTCATTTTCCCTTACGCCTTCCTCTTTAAGCCATTTTAATGTCCCAACCCTGTAGATTTTGTTTTCAAAACTGGCCATTACACCTTTTCCTGTTTCACTTTTGAACTTGGTGAGGGGTATGGTGTCGTCTTGCTCGCTTAAGTGGTGCACAATGGCTTTGGCCAATGGGTGTTCACTTTTTTCTTCCATGGCTTTAAGTATGGAAAAATCCATTTCTGTCCAGGAACCATCGAAGTGTTTATCTGTTACTTGAGGATTACCTTCTGTGATCGTGCCTGTTTTGTCCAGAACAAGGACATCAATTTTTTTGCCCTTTTCAAGACTTTCTGCGTCTTTGATCAGGATGCCCATAGAAGCCCCTTTTCCCATGGCTGCCATGATGGCTGTAGGGGTAGCCAGTCCTAAAGCACATGGACAGGCAATCACCAGAACGGTAATCAAGGCCAACATTCCTTTAAGCCAGGCGTCATCCACTCCGCTGAAGCCCCAGATCAAAAAGGTCAGGAAAGCGATGGCCAAAACTGTAGGAACAAAAATACCTGCCACCTTATCCACGGTTTTTTGAATAGGAGCCTTGGAGCCCTGCGCCGCTTTTACCCTTTCAATAATCTGGGAGAGAAGGGTCTGATCACCTACTTGCTCTGCCCGAAAAGTGAAACTGCCTTCCTGATTGATTGTGCCGGCAAATACCTTTTGGCCTTTTTCTTTGAGTACCGGCAGTGGTTCGCCGGTGAGCATGCTTTCATTGACATAGGAACTTCCTTCTGTTACCGTTCCGTCCAATGGGATTTTTTGTCCGGGCCTGACCAGAATGATTTCACCAACTTTGACATCTTTGGTGTTTTTGGGGATTGGCTGACCCTTTTCCAGTACAGTCAGTTCCTGGCTTTGTAGCCCCATCAATTTTTTAAGGGCATCACTTGTTCCTGCCTTGGCTCCGGATTCTAAGGTCTTGCCCAGCAAAATAAAAAACAGGATCACTGCTGCTGCTTCAAAATAGACATGGGGCTCCAATCCTCTTTTCAAAAGGAATTCAGGTAAAAAGGTGTTGAATGTGCTATAGATGTAGGCTATGCCTGTACTCATGGCCACGAGGGTATCCATGTTAACCTGACAGTTTTTTCCCAATTTCCAGGCCTGAATGAAAAATTGCCTTCCAAAAATAAAAAGAATAGGAGTCGTCAAGGCCCACATGATGTAATTCCCAAAAGGCATATGCATCCAAAACATTCCTATAAGGAAAACAGGGAAAGCCAGGAGACCAGCGTATAAGGTCCTTTTTTTAAGCTGCTGATGTGCCTCCCATTGCAGTTTTTCCAGTTCTTCCTGCTGAAGGTTTTCAATCAGCAGATCGTAACCACTCGACTGCACCCGTTTTTTCAGATCCTCAAGGTTGGTGGTTTCTTCTTCCCACTCCACTAAAGCACTATGGTTGGCGTAATTAACCGCTGCTTGTTTTACTCCAGGGCTTGCTGCAAGGGTTTTTTCCACCGCAATGGCACAGGCAGCGCAACTCATTCCACTGACAGGTATTTCTTTTTTTTTGGTTGACATATTAATTGTTGTTATAGGCCACAAAGGTACCAAGACACAGAAATATTATGTTTTATACCAAAGAGGCAAGAAGCCTTAAAGGTCTTTAAATGCCATAAAGTTACTCCTTGGGTCTGTCATCCAGTTATAGAATTTTTGTAAAAATTAAATCCTCCATTGACCGTTCCTATAATTTGAAAATTAATGCGAACTTTATGCTTTGCAGGGAAGTTTACTTCTTTTGTACCTTCAAACCCAACATTGAACCCAATTATACATGATCAAGTCAAGTGTAGATCCTGAGTGTACCGGACAGTTTTCCCAATTGTTTTTAGACTATATCAAGCTAAAGCCCCAGTTGAGTCCATTTTTCAATGTTTTCCCCCGTATTCAATATTTTGAATCCCTTATCAATGGGAAAAATTTCCCTTCTCATAACAGAGAAGTTTTGCACAAGGCCTTAGAAAAGCAATATGAAGGTTTGGAGGTTTCCGAGCTGACTTCCAATCAGATAAATTCAGTAAAACACTCGGGGACCTTTACGGTCACGACAGGACATCAGCTGAATCTTTTCACCGGTCCGCTATACTTTATTTATAAGATTGTTTCTACCATCAATTTGGCAGAGCAGCTCAAATCCACCTATCCGGATTATCATTTTGTGCCTGTTTACTGGATGGCTTCTGAAGACCATGACTTCGATGAAATCAACTATTTCAAGTTGGACGGTAAAAAGTACCAATGGCAAACCGATCAAAAAGGACCTGTAGGAAATTTTAAACTGGATCAAAGCTTCAAAACTTTCTTTGAGGGGGTGAACCATTTTGTACCTGATTTTTTCAGGGAAGCTTATTTAAGCTCAAACCATTTGAGCCAGGCTGTTAGAAAGTATGTCCACCATCTCTTCGGGGAGAAAGGACTTTTGATCATAGATGGAAATGATGCTGACCTCAAAAGCTTATTCAGTCAGGTAATCAGAGAGGACTTGATTTCCCATCTTCCCCATGAGTTGGTTCAGAAGCAGACGGAGGAACTTGAGCTTTTAGGGTATAAAAGTCAGATTTTTCCAAGAGAGATCAATTTGTTTTACATGGAAGAGGGGTTGAGGGAGAGAATTGAACTTGATGCACACGGGCGGTATAAAATTTTGAACACAGATATCATTTACAGCAAAGAAGAAATCGAAAAACTGATCGATCAATTTCCAGAGAAATTCAGTCCAAATGTGGTATTGAGGCCACTCTATCAGGAGATGATTCTTCCTAACCTGGCATATTTGGGTGGGCCAGCTGAAGTGGTGTATTGGTTACAGCTGAAGCCGGTATTTGACCATTTTGGAATTCAGTTTCCCGCCTTATTGCCAAGGAATTTTGCCATGATATTGGACATTGCTATTCAAAGAAAAATCAGTAAGCTTGGATTGGAAGACATTGAACTTTTCCAAAGTGTGGAAGAATGGAAAAAGCAATTTCTGGAAGAGCATGCTGCATTTGATTTAACCTTGGCTCAAGAAAAAGAATCCTTGAAAAAGATTTTTGATCAGGCAGGGCATAAGGCTGTAGGTTTGGATCAGACTTTGGAAGGCGCATTTCAGGCAGCAAAAGTAAGGGCTTTGAAAATTTTGGAACAATTATCAGGGAAAGTTAGGAAAGCGGAAGAGAGAAAACAGGCAGTACATATACGTCAGCGCATGGAGATACAGGAATACCTCAATCCGGGAGGTTCGCCACAGGAAAGGGTAGAAAACTTTATGCGTTTTTATCTTGGCAATGAAAATTTTATTCAGGAATTGTTTGAGCTTTTTGATCCATTGGATTTCAATTATCTCATTTTAAAAATGAACCATGGATAAGGAATCAATTCGGACCGCTTTCAAAGAAAAAAGGAGGGGTTTATCGAAGGAGGAAATCCGGCTCTTATCTGGTAAAATTTCGGATAACCTATTACGGTATTTAGAAGAACATGCTGCTATAAAACATATCCACCTGTTTTTGCCCATTGACCGTTTGCATGAAGTGGATACATTTCCTTTGTATTACACCCTTCAAAAAAAGGGCTATAAATTATATACTTCTACGGTAAATAAGGAAGACGATAACCTTGACACTTTGGAGATTTCAAATGTCGCTCATTTTGAATCAGATCCTTGGGGAATTCCTGTTCCGGTAAATGCAAGACTTGTTGATCCTGATAAAATCCAAATGGTCCTAATCCCTCTTTTAGCTTATGACCGCCGTGGATTTAGGTTGGGATATGGTAAGGGCTATTACGATAAATACCTTGCCAACCTGAAAAGGGATGTCCTTAAATTGGGCTTAAGTTTTTTTGGGCCAGTGGATTTTATTCCCGAAGAGTCACATGATGTGCCCTTGGATTATTGTATCACTCCTGAGGGTGTTTTGAAATTTTGACAGTAAGAACACTCCTTCCAGCTGTAATCATTAAATTATGGCAATTTGAAAGCTTGGATTTTCCGATTTTGAATAACAATTTATTCAAGGCATGATACTTGTATTAAATTTGTCATAGGTAAAATTTATCAATATGAGAAAAGTTTGTTTTTTGTTATTGGTATTAGGTGGTTTGGCTGTTCATCAACAGACTTACGCCCAATACACGACAGGAATAGGTGTCAGGGCTGGTGTAACTAATGGGGTTACTGTAAGGCACTTTATTGGTCAGGAGTCAGCTTTTGAAGGACTCTTTCATACCCGCTGGGGTGGATTGATTGTCACAGGCTTGTACGAGGTGCACAAAGACATCAGGGATGTCAAGGGTTTAGGTTGGTTTTTTGGGGGAGGGGCCCATTATGGGACCTGGAATGCCAAAAACAGCAACAGATCCTGGGGGGATAATTCCGTAAGTACAAGTGCATACGGATTGGATGCTATAATAGGATTGGATTATGCCTTTGGCAGAAGGGCACCTCTAAATCTCTCTTTGGACTGGAAGCCGGCCATCAATTTTGGAGAAGGCGGATTCTGGTGGGATGAGATAGGTATATCCATCCGCTATGTTTTTTGATTTTATGGGCCTGACTCAAGAATCAGGCCCATAAAACACCATCAATATAGAATTTTGCTTCTTTTTTGTTTAGCCAAGAAAAAAAAATTCCAATAAGCCTTGGGTAAAGTTTTAATTTTTTGAAGTCTTCTGATTTATTTTTAATAAAAAGCCATTCCTGTTGATGAATATTTATTAATGCCGGCATAAGAGTAGTTTTTTTATATTAAACGACTCAAAAAATTTAAAAATTAGAAATTTTTTTTCTTCAAATTTTACAAAATTATATTTTGATAACTGTAAGTGGGGTTCGAAATTTTTTGATATATCTATTGATAAAATTCCCTTTTCCAAATAATCCCTTTTTTATGCCGTTCAAAGCTTAAAAAACCCGTTTGTTTTTAATATTTCATAAAAATATTGTATAAAAAAGAATTGATGTTGTTTAATGAAGTTATAGCTTTATCAACTTGCTTAAAGTTCAAATATTTTGTAATAAAAACGTTAATGTTTGTTAAAGTTGGGGCATTTTGAAAAGTGCAATAAATAATTTTTATTTACGCATCAACTAAACTAAAATACCTTATGAGAAAAGCTTTACTCTTTGTTATTGCGCTTTTCACCGTGGCACTTACGTTTGAGGTGTCGGCGCAACAACGGGTAATTACCGGAAAGGTAATTTCCGACGAAGACGGACTGGGCTTACCAGGCGCGTCCGTGCTTGTCAAAGGTACGACCATAGGTACTACCACCGATTTGGATGGTAATTACTCTATAAGCGTACCTGCAGGATCAAATGTACTGATCTTCTCTTTCGTAGGTCTTAAGACCCAAGAAGAGGTCATCGGTAACAGGTCAGTAATTAATGTTACCCTTACTATTGATGCCGCCACCTTGGGTGAGGTCGTTGTAACAGCGATCGGTATCGAGAAGGAAAAGAAAGCCCTGGGGTATGCGGTATCTACCGTGGGCGATGAACTTATCCAAAACAGACCTGAAGCAGACGTTTCGAGGGTATTGCAAGGAAAAGTTGCCGGTGTAAACATCACAGCTACCAACGGTATGTCAGGTTCCGGTACCAACATCATCATCAGGGGTTATTCCTCTGCCACCGGTTCTAACCAGCCTCTTTTCGTTGTAGATGGGGTGCCATTTAGTTCTGGTACCAACGCAACCGGTCAATTCAACAGAGGTGGTGCAACTACTTCCAGCCGTTTCTTGGATATTGATCCAAACAATATCGAGAACGTGTCTGTTTTGAAAGGCCTTTCCGCTACCGTATTGTATGGTGACCAAGGTAGAAATGGTGTAATCTTGATTACTACCAAATCCGGTACCAGAAAAAGAAAAGCGGCGGAGGTAACGATTAACCAGTCTGTGTTTGGTAACCAGGCGGCTTCATTGCCAACTTTCGGTCAGACTTATGGTAACGGTTTCCAGCAGCAGCCGGGTTTGTTCTTCTCCAATTTTGGTCCTAGACTGGATATTGGTTTGACTATTGCTCACCCAATCGGTCAGTCTGCCATTGCGGAAATCAGGAATGCTTTCCCAGAGTTCTTTGTTCCAAATCCTGATGGAACACCTTCTACTACGCCAATCAGGTATGATTACAGGGCGTACGAGGACGTTAGTAAAGTGTTCTTTAGAACAGGTGTTGTTTCTAATACCTCTGTTCAAATTTCAGGTGGATCAGACAGAACTGGCTTTAATGCTTCTTTTGGTTATACAGATGAATCCGGTTTTACTCCCGGCAACGAGTTGACCAAATACAATTTTGGTTTGGGTATCAACTCTGCTGTGACAGATAAATTATCTGTGAACTCTAGCTTTACCTTTGCCAGAACGGATTTGGTTACCCCTCCGGTGAACGCTGCTTTCGGTTCCGGTCCTTCTAATGGTATACCATCTATTTTTGCCAACACGCTTTACATCCCAAGATCTCATGACTTGAAAAATCTACCATGGGAAATCCCAACTACCAGAGGGTCTGTTATGCACAGGGCTGGTAATGATCAGGTAAACCCAATATGGATGTCCAAAAATATGTTAGATTATTCTGTTGTAGATAGGTTCTTTAACTCCACTTCATTGAACTACGACTTCAATGACAAGTTTGCTGTTACTTACAGACTTGGTTTGGATACCTACACAGAAAGCAGGGATGCAAAATACAACAAGGGTGCGGGTCAAGGTGTAAGTGCATTGGTTAATTCAGGCTATTACAGGTCAATTTCTATAAGAAATTCCATTTGGAACCAAGATTTGATTTTAACATACAGAACAGATCTTTCTGATAAAATCGGTTTAACTGCCTTGTTGGGTGGTAATAGCCGTTATGACAGATTTGAAAGGACAGGTTTGGTTTCTTCGAACCAATTGGCTTTCGGTCTTTTCAACCATGGTAACTTCCTGGATGTGTCTTCTAGAGACCCATTTAATGGTTTGGTTTTCGACAGATTGGAAGAAGAACAAAGAATGGGGGTATATGCGAACGTAACTTTGGATTACAGCAATTATTTATTCTTTAACTTATCTGCAAGAAATGACTGGACTTCAACGGTAGAAAAAGAAAATAGAAGAATCCTGTATCCGGGAGCTTCCGTTTCCTTTTTGCCTTCAGATGCTTTCAATTGGAATTCTTCAACTGTCAATGACCTGAAATTAAGATTGGGTTATGGTACTTCTGCAGGTTTCCCAAGTCCTTACAGCACAAGAAACATTTTGCTTCAGGCACCTAGGGCATTCATCAATACCGCAGGAACTTTGTTCCAGTCACAGTCTATTGACAATTTCTTGGGTAACCCTAACTTGAAGCCGGAATTGCACGAAGAGTTTGAATTTGGTGTTGAATCTACCATGTTCAACAACAAATTGAGATTCGATCTCTCTTTGTATCAGAAAAATACCAGAAACCTGATTACTACTGCTCCGATTGATCCTGCTACCGGATATACTTCTACTTCCATCAATATTGGTAGGATCAGGAACAGGGGTATTGAATTCCAGGCTACAGCAACTCCAATCAGTACAGCGAGTGGTTTTAGCTGGGAATCAATTGTAAACTTTACGCTTTACAGAACAGTAACCATGGAATTGGGTGAAGGCTTGGATGAAATTGTTATCGCAGGATTTACCGATCTAGGAAACTTCGCAATTCCTGGTAGACCATTCAATGTGATTAAGGGTTTTGGTATTGAAAGAACTGATGACGGCCAGCCAATTGTATTGCCTAACGGTGATTATCAAGTCTCTGCTGAATTGGAAGAACTTGGTGATCCAAACCCAGCTTGGACAGGTTCTTGGATCAATACCTTCAGGTACAAAGGATTCTTCTTGAATGCGATGATCGAGTACAGACATAGAGGTGCTATCTTCTCCAACACTGTTACCGCTACGCTTGCAAGGGGTGTAACCAAAGACCCAGTAGTAGACAGGGAATTGACCTTTATCCTTCCTGGTGTAAAAAGAGCAGCTGATGGTAGCTTCGTACCTAATGATATTCAGGTTACTGCTTCCAACTACTTCTTCAACAACTACCATGGAGCAGTTGATGCAGCCAACGTGTTTGACGGATCAGCTATCAGGTTGAGAGAAGTTTCTTTGGGATATGATATTCCTGGTTCTGTGATTTCAAGAACTCCATTCAAGAGAGCTTCTGTTGCACTTTCTGCTACTAACCTTTGGTTTAGGGCATTGAACTTCCCTCCTAACATGAACTTCGATCCAGATGTATTAGGTACAGGTGTGGGTAACGGTTTGGGCTTTGACTTCGTGACAGGACCTAGTTCCAGAAGATTTGGTGGTACTGTAACCCTTGCTTTCTAATCACCTAAAACGAAAAGACAATGAAAAGAATACTATATAGCTTATTTACTGCCCTGAGTTTGCTGGTGGTAAGTGCCTGTGACCTGGATCTGCAAGATGATCCAAATGCGGTCACTAGAAGTACAGCTAACCCTGATCTTGTTTTGAACAGGATACAGTTGGATTTTCCAGCTCATTTTGACGGAACAAGTTTCTATGGGATGAGGTTGACAAGGATGATGGGGCAGCCCAACAACTTGTATGAGCAGGCTTACATTCCAGTTACTTTTAATACTGTCTGGACCAATGCTTATGCCAACCTCTTAAATGATATCAAATTCTTGGAGGAAATTGCAACAGAAAGAAACTTCCAAAGACACTTGGGCATTGCCAGAACTTTGAAGGCTTATATCCTGATGAACTTGGTGGATTGGTTTGGTGATGTTCCTTACACCGAGGCTTTAGATCCTAACAATTTTAACCCGAAATTGGATAATGGTGCGGCAATTTATGCAGAAGCTTTGGCAATTTTGGACCAGGCTGCTGCTAACTTTACCGCAGTTCCTTCTGCCGGCAATCCACAGGATTTGTATTACAATAGGGATTATACCAAATGGAGAAAGTTGATCAATACATTGAAATTAAGGGCACATTTGAACTTGAAGCTGACCAATGCTACTGGTTCTGCTGCGGCAATCAATGCTCTGATCACTGAAGGTAATTTGATTGGCACAGGTGATGATTTTGTTTTCCGTTTCGGAACAAACTTCACCGATCCTGCTTCTCAGCACCCTTATTACAATCAATATAACAATGGTGGTGGCGGTGAATATCACTCTACCTGGTACATGTTCCACTTGACAGAAGCGAAAGGTTTTGACGATCCCAGAGCAAGATATTACCTATATAGACAGAGAATTACAAACCCCACAGATCCTGATCAATTAAGATGTATTTCTGAGATTGCACCAGGCCATTATTTAGCAGGTGGTTGGCCATTCTGTTTGCCAGGTAATAGAGGATATTGGGGTAGAGATCACCTGAACGCTGAGGGTATTCCACCAGATGGGCCTTTGAGAACCCAATGGGGCGTTTATCCAGTCGGTGGTCGATTTGATGACAATGCCAATACTTCAGTAAGCAGAGGCGCTGGTGCCAATGGGGCAGGTATTTGGCCTATCATGATGGCTTCCTTCGTAGATTTTATGAGAGCTGAAGCTGCCTTAACCCTTCCTGGTGTTGCCGGTAATACAATAGAATTGATGGAAAGTGGTATCAGAAAATCCATGAATTTTGTACGGTCGTTCTCAGTAGCATCTTCGGGCTCCAATGCTGCTGCCATTCAGGCTTGGCAAAATGATGCAGGATATGCTACTTCAGTGAACAATTACATTAACTATGTTATAAATGAATGGAATGCTGCACCAAATGATGACAGGAGGATGAACCTCATCGCCAGAGAATACTGGTTGTCTTTGTTCGGCAACGGTAACGAAGCTTACAACCTTTACAGAAGAACCGGAAAGCCGGATAACATGCAGCCAGGATTGTTGGAAAATTTTGGTACTTTCCCAAGATCGCTTCCATATCCTAACAACCACGTAGTTACCAACAGCAATGCTCAGCCTAAAGCAGGTCTAAGTGTAAGGGTGTTCTGGGATAATAATCCAATAGGCAATTTCCCAAATGGGATATATTAATCTTTGACCTTTAAATTGAAAGTTATGAAAATTAATAAAATTGGTTTTGGATTCTTGATGTCCCTTATGATGGTGTTTTCTGCCTGTGTGGACTTTGTGGATCCTACGATACCATATAAAACATTTGATACTGCCCTTTACCTAAGAACATTGGAGCGTTCAACAGACCTCAATTTCTTTAACTTGGGCAATGCACGCGTTAGGCTTACTTTAGAAGCTGTGGATGCTGAAGGGGGAGAGACACTTCAGTCTGTGGAAGTTAGGGTAAGACATAGAAGATTGATTACTGGGGTTGGTTTTCAATATATTCCAACAGGTACAGCTACCAATGTTCAAGATGTTTTGGTTAAAACGTTGACTAAAGCAGATTTTCAAAAAGCTACAGAAAACCCTAACCATCCGACTCAAACCTATTTGAGAACAACATTTGAGGTTACCGCTACGGAAATGATTGCTGCTTTGGGTCTTACAGCAGCTCAAATTGAAGGTGGTGATGTTTTTGAAGTTAGATTACGTGCCACAGACAGGTTTGGCAGAGTCTTTACAGATACCAACCGTTCTTCTGATGTAGCAGGTGGTTTCTTCTATGCTTCTCCATTCTTCTATGCTGCAAGCGTAGTCTGCCCTTCTGATCTAGAAGGTACTTACAGATTCAGACATGATGGCGCTACCGGTCCTTTAGGTTCTTGCCCTCCTTCTTTTGAAGGGACCACTACCTGGACCAGGACTGGTCCTACGACCTATAGGGTTTCTGATGGAACCTTCGGTTACTGGGCTTGTATCGGTGATACCTGGGGTAATGGTAATGTGGTTATCTCGGATGCTTGTGGTAGATTGACCATGAGTGGTGCTGATAAATATGGTGACCTCTACTCCATGGAGGTTCTCAGCTCTAGCGCATCTGAATTGGTTTTCAGATGGGTGAATACTTATGGGGAATCCGGAACAGTAACTATGTTTGCCAATGAGGGCAAGCCATTCCCTCCTGGTTTGAGATAATGATAAAATCAAGTCAACTAGTAAACTTTCTTCATAAAAAAAGCAGCGCTCTATGGGCGCTGTTTTTTTGTTTTGCTTAATTGATATACATTTAATTCTGTTTTTGACCATTTTTTGGCTTTTAATCCTGGTTACTTTAGTGTTTTTCCGTTCATATTTTCCTTTTGGAAGAAAAAGACACCGATTGATAGAATAATATTTGGTTAGGGTCGTGAATTTGAAGAAAAATAAATATATATGGATATTCGGTTATACGGTTTTTTTACAATTTTATTTACCTATACCTTTGTAAACAAAGACATTAAATCGATATGGATAATTATTCCTACATTTCCAATGCGCATGTGGCTTACATTGATGAGCTGTATGCGGAATATAAAAAGAACCCTGATTCAATAGACCCAAGTTGGAAGACTTTTTTTGACGGCTTTGATTTTGCCATTACAAAATTTGGAGAGGACGAAGAAGGTGGTGCGGTAAAAGTTGTTGCAGGAAACGGTGAGAGCAGACCTGCAGTGAGCGGTGCTTTGGCTACCAGAGGTACAATCATGGATATGGAGCAATTGCCCAAAGAGATCAAAGTAAGGGCCTTGATCCATGCTTACAGGTCAAGGGCACACCTGAGATCCAAAACCAACCCAGTAAGGGAAAGAAGGGATAGGAAAGCTTTGATTGATCTTGAGGATTTTGGCTTAGACCAAAATGATCTGAATACCGAGTTTCAAGCCGGAAATGAAATTGGTATTGGTACTGCCAAGCTTTCAAAAATTGTTGAGGCTCTCAAAATCATTTATGAAGGTGCGATTGGTTTTGAATATCTGTACATCAGGGATCCGGAGATGTTGGATTGGTTGAAAACCAAAATTGAAAAAGAAGCTCTGGCTTTTAATCCCTCTGTAGAAGAGAAAAAAAGAATTCTATTTAAATTAAATCAGGCTGTTGTATTTGAGAATTTTCTTCATACCAAATATTTGGGCCAAAAAAGATTTTCCCTTGAAGGTGGTGAAAGCACCATCCCTTTCCTGGACGCGGTAATCAATACTGCTGCGGATTATGGAGTAGAAGAGGTGATGATCGGTATGGCACACAGGGGACGTCTCAATGTCCTCGCCAATATCATGGGTAAAACTTATGAACAGATTTTCTCAGAATTTGAAGGTACTGCCAAGCCTGACCTCACCATGGGTGATGGGGATGTAAAATACCATATGGGTTATTCTTCCGATATCATTACTACAGGTGATAAAAAAGTGAACCTTAAACTGGCTCCTAACCCTTCCCATTTGGAGGCGGTGGATCCTGTAGTGGAAGGTTTTATACGTGCCAAAATTGATTCCCAGCATAAAGGGAATTCCAAGAAAGCTCTACCCATTTTAGTTCATGGTGATGCTGCGGTAGCCGGCCAGGGTATCGTGTATGAAGTTACCCAGATGGCGGGCTTGAAAGGCTATAATACCGGAGGCACCATACATTTTGTCATCAATAACCAAGTAGGTTTTACGACCGACTTTGATGATGCCAGAACTTCTATTTATTGTACAGATGTGGCCAAAATTATAGATGCTCCGGTCATCCACGTAAATGGTGACAATGCGGAAGCAGTAGTTTTTGCAGCCAAATTGGCCGCTGAATTCCGTCAAAAATTTGACAAAGACATTTTTGTGGATATGGTTTGTTACAGAAGACATGGCCACAATGAGTCTGATGAGCCAAAATTCACCCAGCCTGAGTTGTACAATATCATCTCCAAGCATCCCAATCCAAGGGAGATTTATGTAAAAAGATTGACCGAAAGAGGGGATATTGATGCCAAGATCGCCAAGCAAATGGATGAAGAATTCCGTAAGCTTTTGCAGGACAGGTTGAACATGGTGAAAGAGAAGCCTCTTCCCTATCAATTTACCAAATTCGAAAAAGCCTGGCAGGAACTGAGAAAATCCACTCCAGAAGATTTTGAAAAATCACCTGAAACCGGCATCAACCTGGATATGGTGGAGAAAGTGGCTGAAGCCCTGACCACCATCCCTAAAGGTTTCAAACCGATCAAACAAATTGAAGTGCAGTTGAAGCAAAGGAAGGACATGTTCTTCCAATCCAAATCCCTCAACTGGGCCGCAGCCGAATTGCTGGCATATGGTTCATTATTGCTGGAAGGCAAGACCGTGCGGATTACAGGGCAGGATGTTCAGCGTGGAACTTTCTCCCATAGACATGCGGTGGTACATGATGCCAATACCAACAAACCGTACAATTTCCTCAAAGAATTGAAGGACAGTAAAGCCCAGTTCCATATCTACAACTCCCTGCTTTCTGAATATGCTGTGTTGGGATTTGAATATGGATATGCCATGGCCAATCCGCATTCTTTGGCTATTTGGGAGGCCCAGTTTGGTGACTTTGCCAACGGCGCTCAGACCATGATCGACCAGTTTATCTCCTCTGCTGAATCTAAATGGGGTAAAATGAACGGTATGGTATTGTTATTGCCCCATGGTTATGAAGGCCAAGGTCCTGAGCACTCCAATGCCAGACCTGAAAGGTTCCTTCAGTTGTCTGCTGAATACAATATTGTAGTAGCCAATATAACCATACCTTCAAACTTCTTCCATTTGCTCAGAAGGCAGTTGGCATGGGAGTTCCGAAAACCTTGTATTGTGATGTCCCCAAAGTCTCTTTTGAGGCATCCAAAAGTTGTTTCTCCTTTGGAAGAATTTACTTCCGGAAGGTTCAGAGAGCTTATTCCTGATACAACGGCAAAAGCGGCAGATGTAAAACGAGTGGTGCTTTGCTCAGGTAAAATATATTACGATTTGGATGAAGCCAGAGAAAAGGAGAAAGTAAAAGATGTCGCGATCATTCGTGTTGAACAGCTGCATCCACTTCCCAAGAAGCAAATTCTAGAAGTATTGAAGCAGTACAAAGGTGCTGAGATATACTGGGTACAGGAAGAACCGGAAAATATGGGTTATTGGAATTACATGTTGAGAATGCTTTACAAGGAGATTCCAATGGAAGTGATTTCCAGAAAACCATCTGCTTCTCCAGCAACCGGATACCACAAGGTACACGTGGAAGAGCAGTCGGCCATTATCAATAAAGCGTTAAAACTTTCGTAAATAACCCCTAATCCCGAAGGCATAAAGGATTCGGGATATAGGTTTAATTTAAATTTTATCCAATTAAATTAGCCTTAGGCCTGCTGGAGCGGGCTTGGGGGTAAAAAAGAAAAAACAATGAGCCTAGAAATGAAAGTCCCCGCTGTAGGGGAATCCATTAGTGAAGTGACCATCGGAAAATGGTTTAAAAAAGACGGTGACCAAGTGGCCATGGATGAAGTGATCTGTGAATTGGAATCCGATAAAGCAACGTTTGAACTTACTGCTGAGCAAGCAGGAGTATTGAGAATAAAAGCACAAGAGGGCGAAACCTTGGAGATAGGTTCAGTTATCTGCGTCATAGAAGATGGTGCTGCCGTATCCGCGGCCCCTGCTCAAGCTGCTAAAAGTAAAGAAACCACCGCTAGCGGTACCAAGACAGGAGAGGTTAAAGAAATGATCGTTCCCCCAGTCGGAGAATCCATTACAGAAGTTACTTTGGCCTCTTGGTTGAAAGCGGATGGCGAATTTGTTCAGTTGGATGAGATCATTGCAGAAGTCGATTCTGATAAAGCGACTTTTGAATTGCCGGCCGAGGCAACAGGGATTTTAAGGCATGTTGCCAAGGAAGGGGACACATTGGAGATCGGTGGCTTGATCTGCAAAATTGAAGTGGTAGAAGGGGGTGCTCCGGCGCAAACAGCTGCCCCAGCTGCTGCTCCCGCAGCCTCATCAAGTGCTTCTCCATCTGGATCACAGACATATGCTACGGGACATGCTTCTCCTGCAGCGGCAAAAATCATAGCTGAGAAAGGTTTGAATCCAGCTGAGATCGCAGGAACCGGAAAAGATGGAAGGATCACAAAAGAAGATGCCTTGACTGCCCAGCCTAAACCACAGGCAGCTCCTCAAGCTGCAGCCCAACCCGCTGCTCCTAAAGTTTCAGAAACAGCTGCAGCTCCAAGAGTATTTGGTTCAAGAGAAAGCAGAAGAGAGAAGATGTCTTCCTTGAGAAGAACGGTTTCGAGGAGGTTGGTATCCGTGAAAAATGAAACTGCCATGCTTACCACTTTCAATGAGGTGAACATGGCGCCGATCATGGAGCTGAGAAAGAAGTTTAAAGACCAGTTTAAAGAGAAGCATGGGGTCAACCTTGGTTTCATGTCCTTCTTTACCAAGGCAGTATGCGTAGCCCTTCAGGAATGGCCTGCAGTAAATGCCATGATTGATGGGAATGAGATTGTTTACCATGATTTCTGTGACATTTCTATTGCGGTATCCGCGCCAAAAGGTCTGGTAGTGCCTGTGATCAGAAATGCCGAATCCATGAGCTTCGAACAGATTGAAAAAGAGGTTGTCCGATTGGCTACCAAAGCAAGAGACAACAAATTATCCATTGAAGAAATGACAGGGGGTACCTTTACCATTACCAATGGAGGAATCTTCGGTTCCATGATGTCCACGCCGATCATCAATGCGCCTCAGTCTGCTATCTTGGGTATGCATAACATCGTAGAAAGACCGGTAGCTGAAAACGGACAGGTGGTTATCCGTCCGATGATGTACCTTGCCCTTTCTTATGATCACAGAATCATCGATGGTAGGGAGTCAGTAAGCTTCCTGGTAAGGGTAAAACAGCTCTTGGAAGATCCTACGAGGTTGTTGTTTGGAGTTTAAAGAGAGGCGAGAAGCTAGATTCTAGAAACAAGACACAAGAGATAAGACACAAGAAACAAGAAGCAAGAAGCGAGAGTCAAAGTGTACCATGTACCAAGTACAAAGTACCATGTAGCAGAGCGTAGTACAAGAAAATGCTCAGTGGTTATTAATCGGTTATTTATCCGTTTATAATTTGTATAGTTCTTTTCTTTGCAGTTAGATTTAGGCTAAAAGTTCACCTTAAATCCAACAAATATGCACCGATACAAAGAATTACATGTATGGCAAAAGGCCATTGATCTCGCTGTTGAAGTTTACAGGATAACTGAGAAACTACCTGCAGAAGAAAAGTATGGGTTGATTTCTCAAATGAACAAATCCGCAGTTTCTATTCCTTCAAATATTGCTGAAGGGGCAGGAAGAAATGGAAAGAAAGAATTTGACAATTTCTTGGGAATAGCCTTAGGCTCTTCCTTTGAACTAGATACTCAAATTTTTATTTCTAATAGGTTGGATTATATTAACGATCAAGATTTCCAACATCTTGAGAGTGAATTGGAGCATCTTCAAAACATGATCGTTAAACTTAAAAAAAGTTTAAATATTCACTAATCACCGCGTACTTGGTACATCGTACTTGGTACTTGGTACAAAGTCTTAAATATGTACGACCTAATAGTAATCGGTTCAGGACCAGGAGGGTATGTTGCTGCTATCAGAGCGGCACAGCTTGGGATGAAAACCGCCATCATTGAAAAATATCCTACCTTGGGGGGTACTTGTCTCAACGTAGGGTGTATTCCTTCCAAGGCATTGCTCGATTCTTCAGAGCATTACCACAATGCTGCCCATACTTTCAAAACCCATGGCATCAACCTGAGTGGCCTGAAAGTGGATCTCAAGCAGATGATCGCCCGCAAAGAAGATGTGGTTAAGCAAAATGTGGACGGTATCCAGTTTTTGATGAAGAAAAACAAAATTGATGTGCACCATGGTTTCGGTTCCTTTGTGGACAAGAATACCGTAAAAGTGACCAAAGAGGATGGTTCTTCTGAGACCATTCAGGGTAAAAACATCATCATCGCCACAGGCTCCAAGCCGGCTTCACTTCCATTCATCAAAATTGACAAGGAAAGGGTTATCACTTCCACAGAAGCTTTGAAGATGAAGGAAATCCCCAAACACCTGATTGTTATCGGTGGTGGCGTGATTGGTATGGAATTGGGCTCTGTGTATGGAAGATTGGGTGCCAAAGTCTCTGTTGTTGAATTTATGGATGCCATCATTCCTTCCATGGATAGGACCATGGGCAAGGAGCTTCAGAAATCATTGAAGAAACTGGGCTTTGATTTTTACCTCAAACATAAAGTGACGGCTGTTGAGAATAAAGGAAAAGAGGTAATTGTCAGAGCAGATAACGGCAAGGGTGAAATCGTGGAAATCAAGGGTGATTATGTCCTTGTTTCCATCGGTAGAAGACCTTATACTGATGGCCTGAATGCGGAAACTGCAGGAGTAAAACTGAATGAAAGGGGTCAGGTGGAAGTGGACGATCACCTTAGAACCAATGTGCCTAATATTTATGCCATCGGAGATGTGGTTAAAGGTGCCATGTTGGCGCATAAGGCAGAGGAAGAAGGGGTTTTTGTAGCAGAAAGCATCGCCGGACAAAAACCACATATCAATTACCTATTGATCCCCGGGGTTGTTTACACCTGGCCTGAGGTAGCTTCAGTGGGTTACACCGAGGAGCAATTGAAGGAAAAGGGTATGAAATACAAAGTTGGTAAGTTCCCGTTCATGGCTTCAGGAAGAGCAAGAGCTTCCATGGATACCGATGGTTTGGTAAAAGTTTTGGCTGATGCCGAAACAGACGAAATCTTAGGTGTACACATGATCGGACCAAGAACTGCCGACATGATCGCAGAGGCGGTCGTAGCCATGGAATACAGGGCTTCTGCTGAAGATATCGCCAGGATGTCCCATGCCCACCCAACTTACACAGAAGCTTTCAAAGAAGCTTGTTTGGCGGCTACGGATAATAGGGCTTTGCATATCTAAGATTTGAGATATAAGACACAAGAAGGAAGACAAAAATAATTTCGAAATTTAGAAGACGGATTGCGGAGATAGAAAATAACGAAGTGATTGAACCCACAAAGTGGTATTTTCTCCGAGTGAAACCCGGTGGTAATGGAGGATATTAGTGTTCGGGAATCCCAACCCTAAAAGGGTTGAATTATCATGTCAAAACAAAAAAAGTGTCAAGTATTTCTAGGATAAGACAAGGGAACTATCGGGTCCATTCTTGAGTATAAGAAATTTAAATTTGAAAGAAATTTCTATGACAGAACCAGGTGCTTCAAAGGCCCTGGTTTTTTTTATAAATTGTGGTGATGAAAACAGTAGAAGACATCCTCAAACTCGGTGATCCAAGGTTGTATGAAACCTGCGAGCTGGTCAATAAGGAAGAACTTCCCTTGGTAACGGATTGGGTGAAGGACCTGCATGAGGCCATGGAAGATATCCGAAAGCGGTATGGGTTTGGGAGGGGGATTGCTGCCCCTCAATTGGGAATTATGAAGCGGCTTTTTTATCTCAACCTGGATAAACCTTATATCATCATTAACCCTGCAATCGTCCATGCCAGCGAGGAGATGTTTGAATTGTGGGATGACTGTATGAGTTTTCCCAATCTATTTGTCAAAGTGAAGAGGCATCAGTCCCTGACATTGGAATACCTGGATGAAAACTGGGAGAAACAAAGCTGGAAAGTGGAAGGGGCGATTTCTGAATTGATCCAACATGAATACGATCATTTGAATGGGGTTTTGTGTACCATGCGGGAGATTGATGAGAAGAGTTTTAAGTGGAGGGTTTAGGGGGATGGGAAGAGCCAAGTAAAAAGGCAAAAGTCGGATGTCTGATGTCGGATTAGGCCTGAAAGGCCTTGATAACAAAGGGATGGTTGTAGGTCAACCCGGATTTGAAGGGCCGTTTTGAAGTGGGATTTCAAAATTCCGATTTCGGAAGGGTGAGGTGGGGATTTTAAAAGGCGGAATTCGAGTTTGAGATAGGTTTTAATATAATCCCCAGAATTCCCGATGTTTTTTGAATTCAATCGGGCTACTTAAAATTATTTCCCTAATTTTGCACCAATTTAGCCATAAGTATTTAACCCTCTTAAAACCTCATTTAGAATGCCTAAGGACACCAGCATCAAACACGTTCTACTTATCGGTTCAGGCCCTATTGTTATCGGACAAGCTTGCGAATTTGACTATTCAGGTTCACAAGCAGCCAGGTCACTCAGGGAAGAAGGGATCAAGGTCACGTTGATCAACTCGAATCCTGCAACCATCATGACGGACCCGGTTACGGCCGACCACGTGTATTTGTTGCCACTCGAGAAAAAATCCATTGTCAAAATCCTTCAGGAGCACCCGGACATTGATGCGGTATTGCCGACCATGGGAGGTCAGACTGCGCTCAATCTCGCCATTGACTGCGATAAGGCAGGTATTTGGAAAAAATTTGGTGTCAGGATGATCGGTGTGGATATCGATGCCATCGACACGGCAGAAAACAGGGAAAAATTCAAAGCCCTGATGGAAAAAATCGGCGTGGGGGTTTGTAAGGGAGATACCGCAACTTCTTTCCTTCAAGGAAAAGAAATTGCTCAGGAAATCGGATTCCCTTTGATTATCCGTGCTTCCTATACTTTAGGAGGGGCCGGTGGAGCTTTCGTAGAGAAAGCAGAGGATTTTGAAAAACTCTTGATGGCTGGCTTGCAGGCTTCTCCTGTTCACGAAGTCTTGATCGAACAAAGCATCCTTGGCTGGAAAGAGTATGAACTGGAAGTCATGAGGGACAATTTGGGTAACATGATCGTCATCTGTTCCATCGAAAACTTCGACCCTATGGGAGTTCATACTGGAGACTCCATTACCGTAGCGCCCGCGATGACCCTTCCTGATACGGTGTATCAAAAGATGAGGAATTATGCCATCAAGATGATGAACAGCATTGGGAATTTTGCTGGAGGATGTAATGTGCAATTTGCAGTAAGCCCTGATAATTCGCAGATCATTGGTATTGAAATCAACCCGAGGGTTTCCCGTTCTTCCGCCCTCGCATCTAAGGCTACCGGGTATCCTATTGCAAAAGTAGCCGCCAAATTGGCCATTGGCTACAATCTGGATGAATTGACCAATTCCATTACAGGAACAACCTCTGCTTTCTTTGAACCTTCCATTGACTATGTGATCGTGAAGATCCCAAGATGGAATTTCGATAAGTTCAAAGGTTCAGACAGAAGATTGGGCCTTTCCATGAAAGCAGTAGGGGAAGTAATGGGTATCGGCCGCAACTTCCAGGAAGCACTTCAAAAAGCCTGTCAGTCTCTTGAAATCAAGAGAAATGGACTGGGTGCAGATGGCAAAGAATTGAAAAACCAGGAACAGCTACTTTACAGTTTGGCCAATCCAAGCTGGAACAGGCTGTTCCATGTATATGATGCTTTCAAACTGGGTATATCCTTCAGGACTATCCATGATTTGACCAAAATTGATAAGTGGTTCCTCAAACAAATCGAGGAATTGATCCACGTGGAAGCCGAAATTGAAAAATATAACATCGATACCATCCCAAGGGAATTGATGGACATGGCCAAGAAAAAAGGCTATGCAGACAGACAGATCGCTCATTTGCTAGGCTGTCTTGAATCAGAAGTCTTCAATAAGCGCTATCATGAAATGGGGATCAAGCGGGTGTATAAACTCGTAGATACCTGTGCCGCGGAATTCGAAGCCAAGACGCCTTATTATTATTCCACCTTTGGTGAAGAAAATGAGTCCCAGCCTTCCAACAAGAAGAAGGTAGTGGTCTTGGGTTCAGGACCTAACCGGGTGGGACAAGGTATTGAATTTGACTATTCCTGTGTGCATGGGGTGTTGGCTGCCAAAGAATGTGGCTATGAGACCATCATGATCAACTGTAACCCGGAGACAGTTTCCACCGACCCGGATATTTCTGATAAGCTGTACTTTGAACCGGTTTTCTGGGAGCATATTTATGAGATCATCCTTCAGGAAAAGCCTTTGGGTGTGATTGTTCAGTTGGGAGGCCAAACAGCCCTCAAGTTGGCCGAGAAAATGGATAAATACGGTATACCTATCATTGGTACCAGCTTTGAAGCCTTAGACTTGGCAGAGGACAGGGGACGTTTCTCTACCTTGCTGAAAGAAAATGATGTGCCTTATCCTGAGTTTGGTACTATCCATAATACCGATGAGGCATTGGAGTTGTGCAAGACTATAGGCTTCCCGTTGTTGGTTAGACCATCTTATGTCCTTGGTGGTCAGGGGATGAAGATCGTGATCAACGAGAAGGAATTGGAAGAGCATGTGGTAAATGTCCTGAAGGATATCCCAAATAATGAGATCCTCCTGGACCATTTCCTGGAAGGTGCCATTGAAGCCGAAGCGGATGCCATCTGCGATGGAGAGAATGTTTATATCATTGGCATCATGCAGCATATAGAACCTGCCGGTATCCACTCCGGAGATTCTTATGCAGTATTGCCTCCTTATAATCTGGGAGATTATGTGATGCGCCAAATCGAAACTTATACCCACAAAATCGCCTTGGCACTCAAAACAGTTGGGTTGATCAATATTCAGTTTGCAATCAAAAATGATAAGGTTTATGTGATTGAAGCGAACCCAAGGGCCTCAAGAACCGTTCCTTTCATCTGTAAGGCTTATCAGGAACCTTATGTCAACTACGCTACTAAGGTGATGTTGGGGGAGAAAAAGGTAACCGATTTTGAATTCAAACCAGTGAAAAAAGGTTATGCTATCAAAGAACCGGTATTCTCTTTCCATAAATTCCCTAATGTGAATAAGGAATTGGGTCCTGAAATGAAATCTACAGGGGAAGCGATCTATTTCATCGATGATCTGATGGATGATTATTTCATGAAGATTTATGCCGAAAGGAATCTTTATTTGAGTAGATAAAAAATATTGCGGAACCAAGGAGGTTTTTAAGAGACTAAAGACACAAGATACAAGACATAAGATTTGGGTTGGAAATTCAGTTTAAACTAGATCTTATGTCAGTATTCTTATTGAGAATATTGTCTTGCGTCTAACTTCTTGCATCTAAAAGTCTAAATATGGGATTTATATTTAAATTTCTTTTGATTGCCATTGCCCTGTCCTGGATATTCTCCAAACTTTTGCAGTTTTTCTTAAGAAGTAAACTGAAGCAGTTTGTGGATCATGCCAATAACCTGAAAAGGGAAGAGGAGCTGAGAAAAAAAGGCAGGTCTGGAAAAGGAGAGGTCAATGTGGACCATATTCCAAGAGATTACCAGGAAAAAAGGGCCAAGGAAATCAAAGGAGGAGATTATATTGATTACGAGGAAGTGAAGGATTAAGGTTAGAGACGAGAAGCGAGAGTAGAGAATATCAAAAGGGAGATTTCGGAAGGTGGATTTTGGAATGACACTATCCCGATAAGTGTGTAAACTTCAAATTATGGTTTTATTGTCAGGTATCAAGAAGCCTGACCCTATCACCAAATATAAGCAGGAAACTGTTAAGAATAGCTCCCCAGTCTCTGATAGGCATAGTCCATTTTTTCGATGCTTCTCTTGCAGCGAGAAAAACAGACTTCATTACGGCATCATCTGTCGGGAAAGAGAGCTTGTTTTTGGTGTATTTTCTGATCTTTCCATTGAGATTTTCAATCAGGTTGGTGGTATAGATGATTTTGCGGATTTCTGCCGGGTAATCGAAGAAAACGGTGAGTTCATCCCAGTTGTCCCTCCAGCTTTTGATGGCATAAGCGTATTTGGATTCCCATTTTTTGGCAAAATCGTTCAGGGCAGCCCAAGCAGCATCTTTTGTAGGGGCGGTATAAATTTCCTTCATATCCCTTGTAAACGCCCTGCGGTCTTTCCATGCGACATATCTACATGCGTTTCTGATCTGGTGGACGACACATATCTGAGTGACTGATTGGGGGAATGAAGCTTTTATCGTATCAGTAAACCCGTTCAGGTTGTCAGTTGCCGTTATGAGAATATCTTCAACCCCTCTGGCTTTCAGGTCGGTGAGTACCCCCATCCAGAAAGCCGAAGATTCATTCTTGCCAAGCCAAAGGCCTAGGATCTCTTTAAGGCCGTTAGTTCTGAGGCCAACGGCAATATAAACGGTCTTGTTGACCACTTTGGAGTTCTCCCTGACTTTGAAGGATATACCATCCATCCAAACGATCAGGTATACAGGGTCAAGCGGCCTGTTTCTCCATGCAACAATATCCTCCGCTACGGCACCGGTAACCCTTGAGATGGTGGAGGAGGAAACATTGATGTCATAAAGCTCCCGGATCTGTTCCTCGATGTCCTGGTTTGACATTCCCTTGGCATACATGGATATGATCACGTTTTCAACGCCCTCCGCCATGCTTCTGCGTTTGGGCACAAGGGCAGGCTCAAAGCTGCCGTCCCGGTCTCTCGGGACTCTGATTTCAGTCTCTCCAAAAGTATTTTTTATTGTTTTGGTGGAATAGCCGTTCCTTGAATTGGGATTATCGGAATTCTGATGCTTTTCATAGCCAAGATGGGCATCCAGCTCACCTTCAAGCATTTTCTCAACGGCTCTTTTCTGAAGCTGTTGAAGGAAGGAATTAAGCTCCCCGGCAGTCCTGAACTGCTTGAGGAAGTCATCATTTAGGAGATCTTCTTTTTTCATTTTTGTAATCTGTGTGTTATAAAGGTAAGAAATTGTCCACACACAGACCGGGGAGTCGCCTACCGCGGGTTCCTCAAATTCCCTGTGCGATTTCTTCTAAATCACACAGGGAATTTCGAGGTACAACTTTAACTTCGTAAGTAGTAAAACCAACTTACACAGTTTTTGTCATAGTCCCTTTGGAATTCCGACTTCCACCTTTCGAAATTCAACTTTTCTTCAGTTCAAAATCTTGTACCTATAGCAAACAAAAAGCCGATTGGAGCCCACAATCGGCTTTTTTATGCTATTCAGATCACCTTATTCTGCTGTTGTTTCTGCATATTCTTCCACCGGAATACAGCTGCACACCAGGTTTCTGTCACCATAAGCTGAATCAATTCTCCTTACAGAAGGCCAGAACTTATTGCCTTTTACATAAGGAAGGGGATAGACAGCTTTCTCTCTGCTGTATGGGAAGTTCCAGTTGTCCGCCAAAGCTAATGCTGCTGTATGGGGTGCATTTTTCAACACATTATTTTCTTTATCAGCAATCCCATCTTGTACTTCCCGGATTTCCGCCCTGATGGCAATCATGGCATCACAGAATCTGTCTAATTCAGCCATCGTTTCGGATTCGGTTGGCTCTACCATCAAAGTACCTGCAACCGGGAAAGATACTGTTGGCGCGTGGAAACCATAGTCCATCAATCGCTTAGCAATGTCTTCTACTTCTATGCCGAATTCTTTGAAAGCCCTGCAATCCAGGATCATTTCATGAGCAGCCCTTCCATTGGCTCCAGTGTATAGGATAGGATAGTGTTGCTCTAACCGTGCCTTGATGTAGTTGGCATTGAGAATAGCAATTTTGGTGGCATTGGTCAATCCCTCACCGCCCATCATCGCTATGTATGCATAGGAAATAGGAAGGATAGAAGCACTTCCAAATGGAGCAGCCGAAATGGCATGTATCGCCTGCGTACCACCTGTTTTTACCAATGGATTTCCTGGCAAGAAAGGAGCTAAGTGTTTGGCCACACAGATTGGTCCCATGCCAGGTCCACCACCACCGTGAGGAATACAGAATGTTTTGTGCAGGTTCAGGTGGCAAACATCAGCGCCGATTCTGCCCGGACTTGTCAAACCTACCTGGGCATTCATATTAGCACCATCCATATATACCTGTCCTCCATTGTCATGGATGATCTGACATATCTCCTGGATAGCCTCTTCAAATACACCGTGGGTAGATGGATAGGTCACCATCAAGGCAGAAAGCTCATTTTTATGTTCTTCGGCCTTTGACCTGAGGTCATCGACGTCGATATTTCCTTTTTCGTCACATTTTACCAAAACCACTCTCATTCCGGCCATTACCGCTGAGGCCGGGTTGGTTCCGTGTGCAGATGTTGGGATCAATGCGATATTTCTATGATGGTCACCTCTGCTCATGTGATAGGCCCTGATTACCATCAGACCGGCATATTCACCTTGAGCCCCGGAATTTGGCTGCAAAGAAGTATCAGCAAAACCGGTTATTTCAGTCAACCAGTTTCTTAGATTTTGGAACATCTCATAATATCCTGCTGCCTGATCCTGTGGTGCAAATGGATGCAATTGACCGAATTCAGGCCAGGTAACGGGGATCATTTCTGTGGTAGCATTCAATTTCATGGTACAAGAGCCCAATGAAATCATAGAGTGCACCAGGGAAAGGTCTTTGTTTTCCAGCCTCTTGATATATCTGAGCATTTCATGCTCAGAATGGTACTGATTGAAAACAGGGTGGCTCAGGTATTGGGATTTTCTTTCCAAAGTATCCGGATAATTCACCTCCAGGCTTTCAATTAAGGAATTCCAGTCAATACTTGCCTTTAGATTGGTAGATTTGGCAAATACTTCCACAACCGCTTTAACATCTTCTACCGTTTTGGCTTCATCAAATGACAGGAAGATGGCGCCCTCCTCATATCTGAAATTCATTTCAGCAGACAGTGCAAAAGCCTTTATTTTGGATTGTTGCACATCATCCACCTTGATTTTAATGGTGTCAAAATAAATATTGTTTGCTTGCTCGAAGCCGATTACCTGGAGTGCTTTGGCTGTAAGTTGGGCCAATCCATGAGTCCTTTCCGCAATTTCCTTCAGGCCTTTAGGGCCATGATAAACGGAATACATGCCTGCCATTACAGCTAACAATACCTGTGCAGTACAGATATTGGAAGTAGCTTTTTCTCTTTTGATGTGCTGTTCCCGGGTCTGCAAAGCCATTCTGTATGCCTTGTTGCCGTCTTTGTCTACGGAAACACCGATGATCCTGCCGGGTACTTGTCTTTTGTAAGCCTCTTTGGTAGCGAAGAATGCAGCATGTGGCCCTCCATATCCCATCGGTACACCAAATCTCTGGCTGGTTCCCACTACTACATCTGCACCCATTTCGCCTGGAGGGGTTAATAGGGTCAAGCTCAGTAGGTCAGTTGAAAAAGCAGTCAATACGTGATTTTCTTTGGCAGAAGCTACCAAGGCGCTATGGTCAATTACTTCTCCATCCAAGTTTGGATATTGCAACATAATACCAAACAATTCCGGATCTGTCAGGTCAAGTTGGGCCAAAGGCGCGATCACCAATTCGATTCCGATAGGTGTAGACCTGGTTACCAATAAGTCTTTGGTTTGAGGGAATATTTTCTCGTCCACAAAAAACTTATGGGCATTTTTCTTCTCTTTGGGCTTGGAAGCATAAAGCATGGTCATGGCTTCAGCTGCAGCAGTCGCTTCATCCAACAAAGAAGCATTGGCCATTTCCATTCCGGTCAGGTCCATCACCATGGTCTGATAGTTGATCAAAGCTTCCAATCTTCCCTGGGCTATTTCAGCTTGGTAAGGAGTATAAGCTGTGTACCATCCTGGATTTTCAAGGATATTTCTCAATATTACCCCAGGTACTAAAGTGTCATAATAACCCAGGCCAATAAATGATTTGAATATTTTATTTTTAGAAGCCAGGGATTTGAAATCCTTCAAGAATGCTGCTTCTGATTTGGCAGAAGGGAGATCGAGGGCTTTCTCCAATTGGATGGATTTTGGAATGGTCTGATCAATCAGCTCATCCAAAGAAGCCGCACCGATTGCTTGAAGCATTTTGGAAACTTCCTCCTGAGAAGGCCCATTGTGTCTATTTTCAAATTTGGTAGTGGGATGGAGATTAATTTTCATATTCGGATATTGTAGGGAAATTTTTGGGTTATATTCCGTTTATTTTTTGGTAGTGCAAAGGTATAAATTCTTGAACGATAATGGATTTTTCACCTCAAAGAAATATACCCAATTAACATCCAAATTGATAAACGGTTTTAATCTGTTGGGAATAATTTTTATGTTTAAAACCCAAATTGATTAACCTGAATATAACATATGAAAAAACGAGTTTTAATTGCGTCGGTCCTGGGGTTGTTTTTGGCCATCAAGGGCCAGGCGCAGGATGCTACTGCCTTAAAGTATGCTGCTACAATTACGGCCCAGGATCTGGAAAGGCATCTGACTTATATTGCCTCAGATGAACTGGAGGGGAGAGATACCGGCGAAAAGGGCCAAAAGCTTGCTGCTGAATATCTTGCTAATTTCTACAAAGACCTTGGGCTGAAGGGGCCTGTGGAAGGAAGTTATTTCCAGAAGTTTAACCTGTCCTCAGTTTCTTATCCTGAGGTTAACCTTACTGTTGGAAAACAAAAACTCGTCCAAAATGAGGATTTTATATTTATTGGGGATGCAAATATGAGCCGATTGAAAAGAACCGATCTGGTTTTTTTGGGGCTTGCCAATGAGGAAAACCTTAAAAAAGTTGATGTCAAAGATAAATTGGTCGGACTATGGGCAATTGGGAGCAGGGCACAGACTGTGGTCCCAGAGGTCATGCAGGCCGGAGCCGCAGGGATTGTTATAGTGACAATGGAGGGACAGGCAAATTTTGATAGGATGGCAAATTGGTATAAGTCTTTAAGTGGTAAAGGGAGACTAGGTTTTGAACAACCTACCAAGCAAGAACCGATTTTTTTGGTGAGCAGTGAGAAAATGTCAACATTGTTTCAAACCCCGGTGGAAATTTTAAAGGAGGCAGCCAAGAATAATCCGGAGTCCATTCCTTCCCAAAAAGTTTCTTATTTGGTCAAAAAACAAAATAAGGTGGTGCCAACGGAAAATGTGATGGCATTCCTGGAAGGTACAGATAAAAAAGAAGAAGTTCTGGTCATTTCCTCCCATTATGATCACGTGGGAATCAATAGCAAAGGAGAAATCAATAATGGGGCAGATGATGATGGATCAGGAACGGTAGCAGTTATGGAAATTGCGGAAGCTTTTGCCATGGCCGCCAAAGATGGATTTAGACCAAGAAGAAGTATCCTGTTCTTAAATGTGACCGGTGAAGAAAAAGGATTGCTAGGATCTGAATATTATTCCAATCATCCCATTTTCCCATTAGAAAACACAGTCAACAACATCAATATTGACATGGTGGGAAGGATAGATTATGAGTATCAAGACGCGGAAAATCAAGAATACATCTATGTGATCGGATCAGAGATGCTTTCATCCCACCTTAAGGTGATCAATGAATACAACAATATCACTTATACCAATTTGATTTTGGATTATAGGTATGATGCCGAAGATGATCCTAACAGATTCTATTACAGATCTGATCATTATAACTTTGCCAAACACAACATCCCGGTAATCTTCTTCTTCAATGGGGTGCATGATGATTATCATCAGCCTACAGATACTGTTGATAAGATTGAATTCCCGTTGATGACCAAAAGGACCAAGCTTATTTTCCATACCGCTTGGGATTTGGCCAACAGGGAAAATAGAACTCCGGTTGATGGCACCAATAACAGAGGGGAAAGATAATCATCATTGCTTGATAGTCCTCTGACATAAAAAGAACAAAAGCAAAGACCTGTTGGGCGGAAATCCTGACAGGTCTTTTTGTTTTCAGATAAATGTGTAATCTTCAAGTCTACCCAAAATTTGCTGCCATGAAATATTTCCTTGCCATATTTAGCTGTCACGTCCTGAAACCCGACTTCGAATTTCCGACTTACGTTTCACCCTATTTATTCTTATACTTTCCTTGCGTTTTAAGCTGATTGCGGTTCCTTTTGGCCTTGGAGTTTTTATTCCCTCTTTTTTCCTTTTTTTGCTGGGATGGTTTATGCTTTACCTTTTTTTCATGGAAGGCTCCTTTGTAATCAGGATTTTCCTTCTTTTTCTGGTTGTCTATTTCCCTTTCATACCCCTGTTTCTCTTCAAAAGGCGTTGGGGTAATTTCTACCTCTGAAGGAATCTGTACCCTTGGAACTTCCATTCGGATGATGTCCTGGATTTTTTCGAAATGGTATTCTTCTGCCGGGTTGACAAAGGTGATGGCAAATCCTTCATTTTCAGCCCTACCGGTCCGGCCAATTCTGTGAACATAATCCTCATAAATCAAAGGCACATCAAAATTGATTACATGGCTGACCATGCTGATGTCAAGACCCCTGGCTGCTACATCGGTGGCTACCAAAATACGCACTTCTCCTGACTTGAAGTCTTCCATGGAGTTGATGCGGGTGTTTTGACCTTTGTTTGCATGGATTACTCTAATTTCACCTATTTTTTTTCTTTCCAGGTAACTGTAAACCGACTCTGCATTTTTTCTGGATTTGGTAAAAATGATCACCCTATTCAAGCTTGGATCCTCCAAGAGGTGGATCAATAGATTGATCTTGGTTTTAATGTTGGGAACTTCATATTTTACCTGTTGGATGGTTTCTGCTGTAGTGGCCTGCGGGGCTACTTCTACCCTTTCAGGGAATTCCAGGAATTCGTGCGAAAGCCTTTCTACTTTTGGGCCAAAAGTCGCAGAAAACAATAAATTCTGTCTTTTGACCGGGATGACTTCGAGAATAGCACGGATCTGGGGCATGAATCCCATGTCCAACATCTTGTCTGCTTCATCCAGGATCATGGTTTTGATTTCCTTGGTGAATATCTCTCCTTTTTTGTAAAGGTCCATGAACCTTCCCGGGGTGGAGATGATGATATCCACTCCCTGTTGGAGTTTTTCGATCTGGGTTTTTGGGCCAAGTCCTCCATAAAGACAGACATAGCGGAGGTCCGTATATTTTCCAAAAGTGACTACTGCTTCCTCAATTTGCATGACCAATTCCCTTGTCGGTGCCAAAATAAGGGCACGGGTATGCATGCCCTGTGCATACTTTACTTTCATGAGCAAAGGGAGCACATAGGCAGCAGTTTTTCCTGTTCCTGTTTGGGCGATACCCAAAACGTCATGGCCTGATAGGGCCAATGGAATAGCCTTTTCCTGAATAGGAGTAGGTTTGGAATAGCCAGTCTCATTTACTGCCTCCAAAAGCTGTTTATTTAATTTGAAATTTTCGAAAGTAGGCGTGCTATCAGACATGTTTTTGTATTTTTGGAACAGAAGTTCAGGGGTTATCAAAGGAACACTTTTGAGTTAAGGCCTGTTGTTTATAGATGACAGGTGAAATCCCTGATTTCATCTCCCAAACCATATAAATTGTATCAAACTGAATAAACCGAATGAAAAGTATACTGATAACCGGTGCAAATATAGTAAATGAAGGACAGATTACCCGTTCTGATATTTTGGTGAAGGATGGATTGATCTATAACGTGGGTCCTGATCTCTCAGGTTTTGATGCTGACCTGCGTATTGATGCCTCCGGGAAGTATATATTTCCGGGGATTATTGATGATCAGGTGCATTTCAGGGAACCCGGACTTACCCACAAAGCCGACATTTATACAGAAAGCAAAGCTGCTGTTGCAGGAGGGGTGACTTCTTATATGGAAATGCCCAATACAGTGCCGCAGAGCATTACCATTGAATTGTTGGAAGAGAAATTTAAAATCGCTTCCGAGAAATCACTTGCTAACTATTCCTTCTTTTTTGGGGCTACCAATGATAACATAGAAGAAATCCTAAAGGTAGACCCTGAGAATGTATGCGGCATTAAAGTATTCCAAGGTTCTTCCACTGGCAATATGCTGGTGGATAATCCGGAAAGTCTGGAGAGGATTTTTGCGGAGTGCAAACTTTTGATTGCTACCCATAGCGAGAATGACAACATCATCAAGGCAAACCTCGAAAAATTCAAAAAGGAATACGGTGAAAATATTCCCGTGAAGTTTCATCCGATCATCCGTTCAGAAGAAGCCTGCTATGATGCCTCCAAAAAGGTGGTTGATTTGGCCAGGAAATATGGTACTAAACTCCATGTGCTCCATATAAGCACAGGCAAAGAGGTGGACCTTTTTGATAATACCCTTCCATTGGAAGAAAAAAGGATTACAGCGGAAGCATGTATCCACCATCTTTGGTTTTCTGATGAGGATTATGAAGAAAAAGGCAATCTCATCAAATGGAATCCGGCTGTAAAGACCAAAGCCGACAGGGACAGGATCCTTCAGGGAGTTCTGGAAGGGAATATTGATGTGATTGCCACGGACCATGCGCCCCATACCCTGGAAGAGAAGGCTCAGCCCTATACTTCAGCTCCTTCAGGAGGGCCTTTGGTCCAACACAGCCTGGTAGCCATGCTGGATCTTTATCATCAGGGCAAGATAAGGCTAGATCAGATAGCCCAGAAAATGTGTCATAATGTGGCCATCCTTTTTGAAATAGAAAAGAGGGGCTATATCAGGCCGGGATACTATGCCGATTTGGTCATTGTGGATTTGGATAAGCCCTGGAAAGTGGAAAAAAGCAACATTCTGGCCAAATGTGGATGGTCTCCTTTTGAAGGGCATACCTTCCGTTCCCAGGTTACCCACACGATTGTTTCCGGACATTTGGTGTACGAAAACGGCGAATTTCATGAAGAAAAGAAAGGGATGCGTCTAAAATTTTCCAGAAAAATTAAAGACTGAGTATTGCTTAGAAAATAAGGAAGCATTACCTTTGCAATCCATTCGGGAAGATGTCCTGAATTTTAAGATAAACGGTGGTTGTAGCTCAGCTGGTTAGAGCGCTGGTTTGTGGCACCAGAGGTCGCCGGTTCGAACCCGGTCTCCCACCCAAAAAGCCCCTTTATACAGGGGCTTTTTTAGTTTTTAACTTAGCAAAAAACCCAAAATGGCATAAGTTTTGTTTAATTGGTTAAAAAAAGTTACAAAAGGCATGTTTACATTATTTAAAGTTTCGCCAAAATTTCCGAAAATTCAACCTGTGGATATCAAGGTAATCAGACTTTATATGTCGAAATTTGAAGAATCCTTAAAGAACTTCGAGGAATTGCAGAAGGAAGGCATCCGTTCTTGATCTGGGGAATAACCAGAGAAAATGGAATAATCTTCATGATTTAGTTTAAAACATTCCGTTTATCAAATAATTTGGCTAAGGTTATGGCAACATAACCTTTATTTTTGTGCTAATTAGTTTTTCTTTCCCGACCAAAAAGGTATTTTTATGGAAATCTCAAACTTTTACCGCATGAGTTATATCCATTTTGACAAAACCCAACTAATCAACCTGAATTATTCACTGGATAGGGAAATCATCCGGACAAATAGAGGCGGGTGCTATACCAGTACGACCATAATAGGATGTAACACCAGAAAATACCATGGCTTATTGGTAGTTCCACAGCCCCAAATCAATGAACAGCTCCACGTCATGCTCTCTACTGTGCATGAAACAGTTATCCAAAGGGGGGCAAGTTTTAATTTGGGGATCAGTAAGTTTCCAGGAAATTATTTCCCCAGGGGGCATAAGTACCTTGAGGATTTCACTTCGGAACCCATCCCAAAATTGACCTATAGGGTAGGAGGGGTGCTGTTGCAGAAGGAATTGATTTTGGATACCAATAGAGACAGGGTAATGATCCGTTATACCTTATTGGATGCGCATTCCCCTACAAAAATTCAGATCAAACCCTTCCTGGCCTTTAGGGGCTATCATGACCTTTCCAAAGCCAATGACAGGGTCAACAGGAATTTTGAAAAAGTACCCAACGGTGCCAAGTTTCAGTTGTATCCTGAATATAGTCCTTTATACCTCCAGCTTTCTAAGAAGAATAAATTCCATTCTGAACCGGATTGGTATTATAATTTTGAATATATCATGGAAAGGGAAAGGGGTTATGAGTATCAGGAGGACCTCTTCTACCCGGGTTATTTTGAATTTGATATTGAAAAGGGCGAGTCGGTGATTTTTTCTGCCGGCTTGACTGAAGCAGATCCAAGTACCCGACAGCGTGCTTTTGAGAAAGAATTGGCCAGACGTGTGCCCAGGAATAATTTCGAAAACTGCCTGATCAATTCTGCCAGTCAGTTTATCCAAAGGAGAGACGGAAAAACCCATGTTGTGGCTGGCTACCCTTGGTTTGGTTGGTGGGGAAGGGATACTTTTATAGCTTCACCAGGACTGACCTTGACACAGGGGGATAAGGAAACCTTCTTGGAAATTATGGATACGATGGTCGCTGATCTTCATGGGCCACTCTTCCCAAATGTCGGAAGTGGGGTGATGAGGAACATGACGTCCATGGATGCGCCGCTGTGGTTTTTCTGGTCCCTTCAGCAATACATAATTTTTACCGGGGATAAAAAGACCGTCAAAGAAAAATACCTTGACAAAATGAAAGGCATTATTGATGGATTTAGGGTGGGGACTGATTACAATATCCATATGCTGGACAATGGTCTGATGTATGGGGGAGAAGAGGGCATAGCTTTGACATGGATGGATGCCGTTAATTCAGATGGACCTGTTACGCCCAGGATCGGATGTCCCGTGGAAATCAATGCGCTCTGGTACAATGCACTTTGTTTTTATCATGAGCTGTCCGGAGATGAAGAGATCAAATCAATTGCCGACTTGGTCAAAAAATCCTTTAATGAGGTCTTTTGGGATGAAAAAAGAGGTTACCTCGCCGATTATGTAGACGGAAACTACAAGGATTGGTCAGTAAGACCCAATATGATTTTTGCCACTTCACTGCCTTACTCTCCATTGGAAGAAAGCCAGATGGATTCTATTTTGGAAATCGTCAAATCAAAATTGCTTACGAAAAGAGGGTTGCGCTCATTGTCCCCTGATGATCCGGGATACAAAGGGTATTACCATGGCAATCAATACACCAGAGACCTGGCATATCACAATGGAACGGTATGGGCCTGGCTATTGGGCCATTTTGTAGAGGGGTATCTCAGGCTTCATGGGAAATCAGGAAAGCATTTCGTGGAGAAGATCATTCAAGGATTTGATGAGGTAATGAGCCAATATGGCATTGGGACAGTGGCTGAGATTTATGATGGTGATCCTCCCCATAGGCCTAAGGGATCCATATCCCAGGCCTGGAGTGTTGGTGAATTGTTACGAATGATGTATTTGGTCAAAAAATTATAATTGTTTTATTATGAAGGTTTTAATGTTTGGGTGGGAATTTCCGCCACACATTTCCGGAGGTTTGGGAACGGCCTGTTATGGCCTGGTAAAAGGTCTTGTCCATCACAACCAAGATATCATTTTTGTGGTGCCCAAACTTTGGGGAGATGAGGAACCGCTAGCTGATTTTGTCAATGCCAGCGATATAGAGATTGACTATCGGGAAAAAAAGTTCATCGATACCTGGAAAAACCTCACCTATCTGGAAATCAACAGCTTCCTGGTGCCCTACCTTGGTCCTCAGGAATTTGAGAAATATACGGACTATACCCTTCACCATAGAACGGATGTAGAAGAGTCGGTATTTTCCAATAAATATGAATTTTCCGGAAAGTATGGGAAAAACCTGATGGAGGAAGTCTCCCGCTATGCGCTGGTGGCTTCCCAGATAGCCAAAATGAAGGACCATGATATCATTCATGCCCATGATTGGCTTGCCTATCCTGCAGGGATTGCTGCCAAGCAGATCAGTGGCAAACCTTTAATCGCCCACATCCATGCCACCCAATTTGACAGGGCTGGACAAGGCGGAGCACAAGGGCCAGTCTTTGAAATAGAAAAGGCAGGACTCTTAGCGGCAGACCACGTGGTAGCTGTTAGTCACCTCACCAGAAATTTAGTCATAGAAAAGTATGGAGTAGATCCGGACAGGGTGAGCGTGCTCCATAATGCAGTGTTAGACGCCAGTATCATTGAATCCACTGTCAGAAAAAATGTCCCAGAGAAAATTGTCACTTTCCTGGGAAGAATAACTTTCCAAAAAGGCCCAGAATATTTTGTGGAGGCAGCAAAGAAGGTAATCGATAGGGATCCCAATGTGCGTTTTGTGATGGCGGGTAGCGGCGATCTGCTCAACCGGATGGTAGAAAGGGTTGCAGAATTGGGAATGGGAACCCGGTTTCATTTTACAGGTTTCCTGAAAGGTCAGGACGTGGATGACATGTATGCCATCTCTGATGTGTATGTCATGCCTTCGGTTTCCGAACCATTTGGTATAGCACCTTTGGAAGCAGTACGACATAATACCCCTGTGATTATTTCCAAACAATCCGGTGTGGCTGAAGTGCTTCGAAATGCCATCAAAATTGATTTTTGGGATGTGGATGCCATGGCGGATGCAATTTTCGGCTTGCTTCATTATGAAAGTATTGCCAAGATGTTCAAGGAACTGGGGAGTGAAGAACTGAAAAATTTGAAATGGGAGCATGTCGCTGCCAAACTTGTCACTGTTTACGAAAAACTACACAAAGAACAACCATGAGAACTATTTGCTTTTATTTTCAGGTACACCAACCTTTCAGGATAAAGCCATATCGTTTTTTTGATATTGGCGAAGACCATTATTATTGGGATGATTACAGCAATAAAAGTATCATCAGAAAGGTGGCCACTAAATGCTACTTGCCTATGAATGCCCTCTTGCTGGATCTGATCAAACGCTACAATGGGAAATTCAAAGTTACTTTTTCTATTTCAGGAGTCTGTCTGGATCAGTTTGAAGCCTATGCACCTGATGTACTTGCCAGTTTCCAGGAATTAGTAGCGACCGGTCATGTGGAATTATTGAGCGAAACAGATGCGCATGCCTTGTCTTCTTTGGCCAGCGAAGAGGAATTTGCCAGAAGTGTGGAAAGGCACAAAGCAAAAATCAAGCGTCTATTCAACGGATATGAGCCTAAGGTTTTCCGCAATACAGAATTGATCTATTCCGATAAAATAGGTGCCATGGTATCCAAAATGGGTTATGAAGCCATGCTTACTGAGGGTGCTAAACATATTCTCGGGTGGAAAAGCCCCAATTTTGTTTACCAGAATTCAATCGATCCCAACCTAAAAGTTCTCTTGAAGAATTTCCAGTTGAGTGATGACATCGCATTCAGATTCAGCAACAAAACCTGGTCCGATTACCCTTTGACCACGGAGAAATTTGTCAACTGGATCAATGCCATCCCCAAAGAGCAAGAGGTTTTGAACCTGTTTATGGATTATGAAACATTTGGGGAGCATCAGTGGGCAGAAACAGGAATCTTTGAATTCATGAGGGTACTCCCAGCTGCTGTATTTAGCCATACTGATTTTGATTTCAGCACCACTTCTGAAGTGGCCAGAGGAGCCAAGCCCATTGCAAAAATCAACGTACCCGTACCCATCTCCTGGGCAGATGAAGAAAGGGATTTGACAGCTTGGTTGGGTAATGATCTTCAAAAAGAGGCTTTTACCAAATTGTATGAACTGGAGCCTAAGGTAAAGAAAATAGATGACGCTGATATCCAAAGGGACTGGAACTACCTTCAGACCTCGGATCATTTCTACTATATGTGTACCAAGTTCTTTTCTGATGGGGCTGTCCATTCCTATTTCAGTCATTATGATACCCCTTATGACGCATTTATCAATTACATGAATGTGTTGAGTGACTTTATCCTAAGGGTGAAAAATAAAGAGAAGGAATTGATCGCGGCAGAATAAAAAAATAGGGCTTGTGTTAAAACAGGCCCTTTTGCATGGCATCTAAATGAAGTAAAAATGAAAAAGCTTATACTACCTTTATTGCTATCTCTTGCAGCTTGTAATTCTGAGATAGGCAAGCAGCAATCGGCAGGAGGCCCTATTAAAGAGGAATTTATCGTCAGATATGACAGGCCTGATGCAAGCATTTTAAGGGGTGTCTATATTCCCGCAGGCAAAGAGTATTTTTATACCTCCGGATTGGTTGCCCCTGTCAAGGATCCCGATGCTGTTCCAGGGACATACGGACGATATGGAGATACCTATGAGCAGAGCATTGGTATTCTGGAAAGAATCAAAGAGACTATTGGGGAAGCCGGATTTACCATGGAGGATGTGATTTTCTTGAGGGTTTACATGGCTCCTGACAAAGAAGGCAAGATTGATTGGGATGCCTGGTTCAGGGCCTATGGGGAATATTTCAATAATGATGCAAATCCCAATAAAGTGGCACGGTCTACCCTTGCTGTATTTGCTTTGGCCAATCCAGACCTGCTGATTGAGATTGAGGCCGTGGCGGCCAAGTAGCCTTTAACGATACGTATGAAAAGAGGATTGCTGTTATTTCTTCCCCTGTTGTTTTTGTTCAGTTCCTGTGCCTGTGATGGGGAAAAGGTAATGAAGGCCATGTTTTGGGGAATGAACAAACTTGCAGGTGACGGTTATTTTCCACCTGAGGAATTATTGGCATTGGGGGACTTTGAGCGGGTAGAGGTCAATATGTATAGGTCAAACCAAAATGGTGTTTCCAATGCAGAGGTTGAACTCCGGCTTATCAATGGTAAAGGGCATGCCATGCACCAAAGCGAAGAAAATCTGGCCCGAAAATGTGCCGAACTTTATGCAAAAAGCTATTCTAAAATCATGGAGTATGATGAAGTGAAAATTGTATTTATTCAGACAGACCCTTTCAATCCCAATAATATGGCCATGAGTGAATACAGTTTTAGGGTGGAGGATCTTGTTTATTCCGAAAATTCAAATGATTATGGACTTCAATAATGAATTTAAACATCCCCCGGTCAATACCGGAGATTGGTTCCTGAGCATTTTTATTGCCAATATTCCGGTATTGGGATTGGTCATGTTGGTAGTATGGGCCATCGACAAAACAGGAAATCCTAATAAAGCCAATTGGGCCAAGGCCAAATTGCTTTGGTATGCAGTAGCCTTTGGGATAGGTATTATTATCCTTATTTTGATGGGAATTGGTGCAGTTACAGGGGTTTTTGATAATTGAGATTTTGTGGATTTCTAAGTGATCTCAAAGTAGTCCTTCTCTGCTCTCGGATTCCTCAATGGCTCTTGCCAGAAAATCATGGAAGGGTTTCATTTTTCTGAAATGATCGATGGCTTTTTGCCTGAATTTACCACAATTGATTTCCTGGTCCGATAGGGGGGTGGAAACAATAAAGCTTTTGAACCGCAATAGGTCAATATATGGATGGTCTGATTCGTAACCCTTAGGCGTTGTTTTCAGTTGTTCGCCTTCCAGGCCACCAAAAGCCTTTTTGAAATCAGGTTCCTCAAGGATTGCTGATAGTTCATTTCCTGAATAATCAATCTCTTGGCGGATTTTCTTCAAGAAATCTGCCGGTGGCATCCATATTCCTCCTGCAAGGAAGCTTTGGCCCGGTTGGATATGTAGGTAGTAGCCTGGTCCATTGGATTTTTTCCCACCAACTGAAAAGTAGACGGCAAAATTGATCTTATAAGGTTCTTTGTTGGCCGAAAAGCGGATATCCCTATTTTGTCTGAAGACACAGTCCTTGGCTTTGAAATTGGACATTTCGGGTTCCCACTGACTGATGGCCTTGAGCAAAAAATCAACATCTTCCAAAAACTCAGCCCTCACTTCCTGATACCAATCCCTGTTGGCATCCATCCAGTCTTTGTGGTTGTTTCGGGATAGTTCAGATAAGAAGGGGAGATAGTTTTTGCTCATAATTTTTGATTTTTTTAAAAACGAATTATTTCTTAGATTTGAAGCTTAAAGTTAGGCTAATGAAAGTAATAAGCTTATTTTTTGGGATTTTGTTTTTTGTAATCAATCCTGTCTTATCCCAAACAGTAGACCTTTGGAAAATCAATGCGTTTACTCCTACTTTGGAATATGAGAAAAGTATAGCTCCTCAATGGACCCTTGCCCAGAAAGCCGGCATTACATTTTCCGGAAGCCTACCTCCGCTAACAGAACCGTTCGTTGGTACAGGTGTGTTGTATCAGATTGCCCCTTTTTATGATATTCAGACCAGAAGGTATTATAATTTCAATAAACGTATTGCTAAAGGGAAAAACATAGAAAACAATGTTGGCAATTTCATCACTTTTAGGGCTCAGTATGTAGGTCCTGAAATTGCCAGTAGTTTTGTTAGGTATTCCCCGCATACCTTTAAAATTGGTCCTTATTGGGGACTTCAGCGCAACAATGGGTCCCTCAATTATTATTTTAATATTGGACCGGCATTTATTTTCGATGATGTTGGCAACAGAGCAATATGGCCTATTGAGGTAGAATTCAGGTTAGGCTGGCTCTTGAAGAAGAAAGTGAACTCTTCCGAGAATTGATTTCTTTTGTTTTTAAGGACTGGTGTAGGAATGTTTTTAGACTTTGCTACACCAGCCTATGATTATCTAAATGAAATCAACCAATCCTTCCAGTTTCATGCCCCTACTTCCTTTGATCAATATCAAATGATCTTCCAGCTTGGAGTCCTGAAGCCAGTTGCGGAAAGAAAACGGATCCGGGAAATACAGGGAGCGGATGGGTGCTTTTTCCAATGCGGCCTGTATATGTTTCCCGGTGAAACAAATCTTGTCAAAGTTGTAACGCGCTACCAATTCTCCTAATTTTCTATGTTCTTCCTCAGTGCTGTCTCCCAGTTCATACATATCCCCCAAAATGACCATTTTGTATTTTTTTCCGGTCATCTGACCAAAAGTCTGTATGGCAACTTCCATACTGGAGGGATTGGCATTGTAAGCATCCAGGATGATCAAATTGGATCTTTTTTCCAGCAATTGCGATCGCATGTTGGAAGGCTTGTAATTGACCACAGCGTCTACAGCTTGCTCCATAGGGACTCCAAAAAACTTGCCCACAGTCAGGGCTGTGGCTATGTTCCCAAAATTGTAAGCACCTATAAGTGAACTTAGGTGAACTGTATCGTCCCCTTCCACTTTGAACTTTACAAAAGGATTAGCTCCTACAAATGTGACCTCACAAAAATCTCCCTTGGCGGGATACAGGATAGGATTCTCAAAGCGCTTGGCCATATTGGACAGGATGGGATCCTGGGAATTGATAAATACTGTTCCCTTGTTGGCCCGAAGGTGCTGAAAGAGCTCAGTTTTGGTTTTTAGCACACCTTCTGGTCCGCCCATGCCTTCCAGATGCGCCTTTCCGATATTGGTGATAAAACCATGGGTAGGCTCGGCAATCTCACAGAGTTCCTGTATATCCCCTTGCTTGTTCGCCCCCATTTCAATGATGGCAATTTCTGTATCCTTGGGAATGGATAGCAAAGTCAATGGCACTCCTATATGGTTGTTCAGGTTACCCACAGTTGCTGAAGTTTTGAATTTTTTCTTCAGTACGGCATGAAGCAACTCCTTCGAGGTCGTCTTACCATTGCTTCCCGTCAGTCCAATAATGGGAATGGTCAATTGTCTTCTGTGGTGGTTGGCCAATTTTTGGAGAGCCAGTAGCACGTCATCTACCAGGAAATACCTTGAATCACCTGAGGGTATCACCCGCTCCTCATCCACCACTACCAAGGATGCACCTGTTTCCAAAGCTTGCACAGCAAAATCGTTGGCATTGAAATTTGGACCCTTGAGTGCAAAGAAAATGTTTCCTTTTTCTATTTTTCTGGTGTCTGTACTTACACCAGTGGATTGGAGGTAATGCTTGTAGAGTGCTTCGGTTTTCATTTTATCCCAATTGAAGCCTAAAATTAAGTCTTTGCAAAAATCTTTAATCAAATTCTTTCGTTTAATTTTAGGAATTCAAATTCCCTTCGGATGAAGTACGTTTTCTTCTTTTTTTTCTTACTATCCTGTTTGTTCTTGACTGCTCAGCAGACTTTTATTTATGACCAAAACCTTAACATCAAAGTCCAGGGAAAGGATATCCCCATGCCTTTTGCGGTAGGGATCAATGCGGCCCAGATTCAGGAAATGGATACCAATGGGGATGGAAAAGAGGAAATTGTTATTTGGGATATCAATTCAAGAAGAATTTTGGTGTTTGAAAGCACCCAGGATGGGTTCAGGTATTTGCCCGAAATGGCCTATTACTTTCCAAATGATGTCAATGGGTTTTTGGTCTTGGCAGATTTTGATGGGGACGGAAAAAAAGATCTTTTTACCAGCAGTCCCTTTGGAATCAAAGCCTACCGAAATGTCACAGCTGCAGGTGGCGCTGTACCAAGATGGGAAGTGGCGCAGAATTTCCTGCGATTGGATAACGGCTCCAATGTTCAGGCCAATCTATTGGATATTCCTGTGATCCAAGATATTGATGGAGACGGGGATTTGGATATTGTCACTTTTAATTTTGTGGTTGGGGATTATCTTGAACTATACAGGAATACATCCGTAGAGCGTAAAGGTGTTCTAGACATAGATGGCTTTGCATTCCCTGTAGCCAGATGGGGAGGTTTTGAGTTTTGTACTTGTGGACAGTTTAGTTTTGGAGTCACCTGTGGAGGCATTCCCATTAGCCAGGCACCTAACAATGAGCTTTCAGGGGCAAGAATCCAGCATGCTGGCGGACATTCTGTTCGCTATGCTGATTTTAATGGGGATGGGATATTTGATCTATTGATCGGACAGGATGAATGCGATGTGCTTTATTTCCTGCCCAATGAAGGGAGCAATATAAATCCGGTATTCAGGGAATTTTCCAATACCCTGCCCGGTTATGGTCAACTTCCCCGCTTTCCAATTTTCCATGCCTCTTACCTGAAAAATGAAAGCTTATTGATCAGCAGCAATTCCTCAGATGCTTCTGGAGTTTATAATGCTGATTTCTCAAATAATGTTTTTGAATTGACAAAAGGCCAATCCGGAATCAGGCCTTTTATTCAGGCTGATATCTTGGATTTGGGGGAAAATACACGTCCTTTTTTCAAGGGCTTTAAAAATTCAGGGGATTTGATCCTGACCGCCAATGTCAATTCTCAGGGAAGGACGATTGGTAAAGCTTACCGTTTCCTGATGAATGAAGAAGGGTTTGAAATGGTGGACGAGGATTTTTTAGGCCTTTCGCGGTTCAATCTTTCTGATATTCAATATTCGGAGTACAGGACTATATCCGGAAGAAATACTTATTGGTTTTCGGGTGTGGATACCCTGAATTTTCTGCCAAGAAGAAGGGTTTATTTTGGTTTTTCAGCAGATCTGAGTGACCTGAGTGAAATAACTGTCCCCAATACAGGGATAAGGGCACAGGATTATTTTACTTTTTTTGCCTATGAAAACAAAGATTATTTTCTTTTGGCCCGTCAAACCGGGGAACTGGTCTTGTTTTCATTGGATTTAAGTGCCGGAAATCAGCTGACCCTGGTCAGTAGGGATTTTCTTGGTTTTTCTGATAACCCGGCCAACAGGAACCTGAATGTGCATGTGCTTGAAGGAAATAAGCCTTCTCTTTACGCTATCGACCAAAGGGGCATTTTGTTGTTTGTTGAAGACTTCATGAATCAAAACCAAAGGCAAACTGTAGCGATCAGCTTTAAAGACAACGAGACAGGACCTACCAGAATGGGAAGGAATACCTGGATTACTTCTTTGCCTCAGCCATTTTCTCAGGACAGGGATTTGATTCTGGGAAATACGGCTGGGGGATTGGAATTTTTGAAATTCAAGGGTTTTGGACTACCTCCTTCAGGGGAGCAGTTGCAGGTCAAAGTATTTCCCAACCCATCTTTTGGTCAAGTGAAGGTCCTGGTATCGGAAAACGCATCATTCAGGATAGTAAATATGTTGGGGCAGGAAATTTTAGAAGGGACCGATTTACAGGCTAATATAGAATTTGACTTAGGGCATTTGTATCTTGCTCCCGGCGTTTACATTTTACAATTTACTTCTTTGGGAAATAAAAAGCAGTTAAGTAAAAAACTGATCATCCACTAACCGCTCATCAATAGCTTTCGCTTTGATTTGGGAAATCTTTTGCCTTTACATCATCTATGTAATCCTGAACCGCCTTGGTCATGATACTCCTGAGATCTGCATACTGACGGAGAAATCTGGGTTTGAATTCCTGCGTAATGCCCAACATGTCGTGGACCACCAATACCTGTCCATCCACGTCAGGCCCTGCCCCAATGCCGATTACCGGGATTTGAATGGTCTCTGCCACTTTTTTTGCCAAAGATGCTGGGATTTTTTCCAATACAATCGCAAAGCAGCCACACTCTTCCAGTAATTTGGCATCTTCTAATAGTTTTTTGGCTTCTGCTTCCTCCCTTGCCCTTACGGTGTAGGTGCCGAATTTATAAATGGACTGGGGTGTAAGTCCCAAGTGTCCCATCACCGGTACTCCTGCACTTAGAATTCTGACGACTGATTCCTTGATTTCTGCACCGCCTTCCACTTTGATGGCATGCGCTCCTGATTCTTTCATGATCCTAATGGCCGATCTGAGAGCTTCAGAACTATTGCCCTGATAGGAACCAAAAGGTATATCCACCACTACAAATGCCCTTTTGACTGCACGGACTACAGAAGTAGCATGATAGATCATCTGGTCCAAGGTGATTGGAAGGGTAGTTTCATGACCCGCCATCACATTGGAGGCAGAATCCCCCACCAAAATGATGTCTATTCCCGCTGCATCAATAATGCCAGCCATAGAAAAATCGTAGGCGGTAAGCATGGAAATTTTTTCTCCACGCATTTTCATTTCCTGAAGGATATGGGTAGTGATTCTTTTGATATTGGAGGACTGGTGTACAGACATGATTTTTTAGTGAAGGTGGACAGTTTGTTTTTCCTTGGTGAGATCTACGGTGATGTGTTCGCTCAGGGTAGTAGCAAGTTCAAGCCCTGTATAATCCGGTGTCACGGGGAATAATTTATGGCTCCTGTTGACCAGCACAGCTACCTCCATCTTCTTAATTGGGGCGTCAAGGAAGGGTTTGAGGGCGTACATCAGTGTTTTTCCTGTATTCAATACATCATCTACAACAATGACACATTTGTTTTTCAGATCGATGTTTTCTGAAAGTTTTACCTCACCCCGGTTAACCTCTTGTTTGTCCAATATGATTTCAATGACCTTTGCTTTCAAAGGTGAAATTTCTTCCAGGGTTTTGGCCAGGGCTGAGGCAAGAAGACTGCCCATTCCTTTGATTCCTGCAAACAGCAAGTGCTCTTCTGAGGAATTGCGTTCATATATTTCATAAGCCATCCGGATAATCTTTTGCTGGATCTGCTTATGGGCTAATACCAGGGTCATGTGTTCACTCATGCCGATTTGTTTTGATTTCAAAAAGGAAAATTAAACCAATTGGTGTTGTATTCAAAGTGTTTTTATTGTCAACTCATTTTTTGGTCTGCTTCAAATGGATTTTTCTATTCCGTAATAGCCCATTCATAGAATCAATTGGTATTTTCTAACCAAAGGCAGTACTTTTGGTTTTCATTAGAAGAAAGAAAAAGCAACAGTTCAATGATAAGTAAAAATAAAGCAAAAACCGGGGTGCTCCTGGTAAATTTAGGTACTCCTGACAGCACCAAAACCGGAGATGTCAGAAAATATCTTAGGGAATTCTTAATGGATGGCAGGGTAATAGATTTTCCTTTTATTCCAAGGTGGATGTTAGTGAACCTGATAATAGCCCCATTCAGGGCACCCAAGTCTGCCAAGGAATACAGAAAACTTTGGACCGACAGGGGCTCTCCCTTACTTTTTCATACAGAGGATCTTCGGGAAAAACTTATACAAAAGCTGGACATGGACAAATATCAGGTAGAGATAGCCATGCGTTACCAGTCCCCCAGTATTGAAGAAGGGCTTAAAAAACTCAATAAAGCCAATGTCAAAAAGATCATTGTCATTCCTTTATTCCCTCAATACGCTTCTGCGACCAATGGCTCCGTGGTGGATAAGGTAATGGAAATTGCCAGAAAGTGGCAGATTATCCCCAATATTACCTTCATCAGTAATTTTGTCGAACACCCCCTTTTTTTGGAGGCCTGGGCTGAATTGGGCAGGGAAATGACGGAGAAGGAGAAATATGACATGTATCTTTTTTCTTATCATGGATTGCCCGAAAGGCAGATCAGAAAAGGCTCTGTAGATGGGTATTGCCAGCTGAGTGATAAATGTTGCGGTAATTATACCAAGAAAAACCAGTTTTGTTATAGGGGGCAGTGCTTTCACACTACCAGGTTAATAGCCGCTAAATTAGGTTTGCCGGAAGATAAGGTAGTCACCTGCTTCCAGTCCAGATTGGGCAAAGACCCTTGGATCAAACCTTACACCGAAGATGTCATAGAGGAACTTGCGGCCAAGGGAGTGAAAAAAGTTTTGGCATTTTCCCCAGCCTTCGTGGCTGATTGCCTGGAGACTACCATTGAAGTTGGTGAGGAATACAAAGAAGAATTTGAGGAGTTGGGAGGAGAGAAATGGGATTTGGTTCCAAGTCTTAATTCCAGGGACATGTGGGTGGATTGTATAAAGGATATGGTGGAGCAAAATACCTGAAGCGGGGAGCTTAGAAATTCTTGACTGTATGATTTCAGATAAACCGCTTTATCAGCAACCTTGGTTGCTGTTTATGGGGATACTTTTGGTTTCCTTCAACCTCAGGCCTTCCATCACTGCAGTGGGTCCTTTGATTCCTATGATAAGGGAAGACCTGGATTTATCCAATGGTTGGGCGGGCTTCTTGACCACATTGCCTTTATTGACCTTTGCCACATTTTCCCTGTTTTCCGCTGCAATAGGTAAATATTTCGGAAATGCCAGGGCGATTCTGTATGCCCTGGTTTTGCTTTTAATTGGTTCGGTTATCCGGGTATTAGGGGATGCTGATATGCTGTTTATTGGTACGGGTTTGACGGGCATAGGCATAGTTATCTGCAACGTGCTTTTGATTCCTTTGATCAAGAACAGGATGCCCGGAAAAATAGGATGGGTGACGGCTTCTTTTACCACGGGAATGACGCTGTTTGCTGCCATTGCTTCTGGGATTTCGGCGCCAATGGCTATTGATTTGGAATTGGGCTGGAGAGGTTCTTTGCTTGCTTGGGTAGGCTTGTTGCTTATTGGGATTTTGATCTGGACACCCCAACTGAAGTGGAAAGAAAATCCCAAAACTGAAGCAGGGGATATGCCAAATATTAATGTCTGGAAATCCCGACTGGCTTGGGATATCAGTATGTTTATTGGCGTGCAGTCCTTATTGTTTTTTACAATTGTTGCCTGGTTGCCGGATATGATGATGGACAGGGGACTGAGTGCAGTGGAGGCGGGAATATTGCTTTCCCTGATGCAAATCGTCGGTTTGAGCGGATCATTTCTTTCACCCATTATTGCTACCCGCTATAAAGACCAGGTTGGGGTAGTTATCGTATTGGGAATGATGTATTTGGTGGGCTTCAGTTTAATGTTTATCCAAGTATTATGGGTAAATTATGTGGGCCTTACCCTTGTTGGGGTTGGCTTAGGCTCCAGTATTTCTTTGGCCTACACGTTGATAGGATTGCGTACCCGTCATGACAACACTACAGCATCCCTTTCCGGAATGGCCCAGTCCATGGGTTATTATCTCGCTGCCTTGGGTCCCCTTTTGTTCGGGATTACCTTTGATCTATTTGCTGAATGGAAGGTATTTATTGGCCTGATGCTGCTCTGCTCGGTTTTATTTATCTATTTTGGTATAAGATCGGGGAAGTCCCAGCAGATTTAAAAAGAAAAAACCCCGTCTTTTGACGGGGCCTTCTTTATTGATTGGTCAGTGCCGTTTTTTCCTTGAACTTTTTGATCTGTCTGCGAAGGGCTTCCACCGCTTCGTCCGCTGCCGCCTCAAAAGAATCACTTTGGTGTTTGGCAAAAAGGGTTTTACCCGGCACATTCATTTTTATTTCAACAATTTTATTTTCATTTTTTTCATTTTTGTCTAATCTCAAAAAAACTTCACCGTCGACAATACGATCATAGAAAGTATCCAATTTATCCGCCTTCTTTTGGATGAAGTCGATTAGCTTGCGATCGGCATCGAAATGGATGGAATGCATTTGAAGTTTCATAACTGTAAAGATTTAAAGTTAAACGTATATTAAGCCTTAGGATGTGCCTGTTCAAACACAGCCTTAAGTTTTTCCAAGGAATTATGTGTGTATACTTGGGTAGCAGCAAGGTTGGCATGGCCCAATAAATCTTTTACCGCATTAAGGTCTGCCCCTTTGTTGAGTAAATGGGTGGCAAAGGTATGTCTCAGCAAATGGGGGCTTCGTTTGGTCGTCTGAGCAAAAAGGTCCAAATAATGTCTCACAATGCGGTAAATCTTCATAGGGTAGGCCTGCTCTTTGCTATTAGTAACGATAAAATAATCACTCTCATTGAAATTCGGAAATGTTTCTTCAAATACTTTTTTGTACGAAAGAATATTTTCTTTTAGAGTTTTTGTGATCGGTATTATTCGCTCTTTTTTTCTTTTTCCTAACACCTTTATCGTGGCTGTGTGCAAGTTTATGTCCTTCCATTTTAAGTCCAATAATTCAGAAAGACGTACCCCTGTGAGGTAAAGAAATTCCATGACCATACGGTCTCTTTTTCCCTCAAATGTGGGTTCATACACCATTTCATCAAGGATTTTTTCAATCGCCTCTTCCTGCACAAATTCCGGAAGCCGCTTGGGGGTCTTAAGGGCTTTGATTTTGTAAGTCGGGTCTTTACTTAATTCTCCTGAGCGCAAAAGGAATTTATAAAAAGACCGGAGGGTGGCAATTTTGCGGTTGACCGAGGTAGCGCTGAGCTGCTGCTCGACCAGGTCTATGATCCAAGCACGGATTTCGGTGTGCTCGGCCTTGCTGATATCCTCTTTTTCAAATGCTGTTTGACAGAAATCGGAAAACTGCTCCAAATCTTTCCTGTAGGCCAGAACGGTATGGGCGCTTGCTCTTTTTTCTAATTCCAAGTAATTGATAAAGGAGTCTATCATGCTTTGAATAACCTTGCTACAATTTAGGTTTATCCTAAACTACGGCTTATTTTTTTAAAAAACGTAGCCTAAGGCTTAATAATTGTTAAATACAAAAAAAGCGCATCCACTTTCGGTAGATGCGCTGTCTGTATGATTTCGAAAAGATGACAAACAATTACTTCATTGCTTCTGTCTGTAACCTTTGTCTGTAAGCAGCTCTGATAACTTCGTCTCTTCTTTTGACAGAAGGCTTCACAAAGTGCTGTCTGGCTCTTAGTTCCCTAACAGTTCCAGTCTTATCAAATTTCTTTTTGAAACGCTTTAGCGCTTTCTCGATAGATTCGTTTTCTTTTACGTTGACTATGATCATTTGTATACACCTCCTTTCAGGATTGCAAAGATATGAATTAAAAATTCAATTGCAAAATAAGTTACTGAAATAAATGGAATTATGTCTTTGAGACATATTCATCAGAGGAGAGCTTACTAATATATACCAGTTATCAGAAAGTGAAAAAAAAGCCCGATCAAATGACCGGGCTTTTAACTTATGCTGATAAGAACTTATCCTATTACTTTTTCTGCCAAAAGGACAATTTTGTTATCATTTACTTCCACTACTCCTCCTTCGATCACATGGCTTTGTTTTCCCTCTTTGGTGGTATAGGAAACATTACCTTTTGCCAGAGCAGAAACAATAGCCGCGTGGTTTTTCAAAACCTGGAAGGAACCGCTTGCACCTGGGAAGGTAGCCTCAGAGACTTCTCCCTCAAATACTTTTTGGTCCGGAGTAATTATCGTCAACTGCATCATAAATTTTGATTTTTATTCAGGTGATCCTGAAATATTATTGATTGACTTCGGCCAGCATCTTCTCACCTTTGGCGATGGCATCTTCGATAGTACCTACCAAGTTGAAGGCTGCTTCTGGCAGGTGATCCAATTCACCGTCCATAATCATGTTGAAGCCTTTGATGGTGTCTTTGATATCTACCAACACACCTTTCAAACCGGTAAACTGCTCTGCTACGTGGAAAGGCTGAGAAAGGAAACGCTGTACCCTTCTGGCTCTGTGTACCACCATCTTATCTTCTTCGGACAATTCTTCCATACCCAAGATAGCGATGATGTCCTGCAATTCTTTGTAGCGCTGAAGGATCTCTTTAACCCTTTGTGCACAGTTGTAATGTTCTGCACCTAAGATATCCGGAGTCAAGATCCTTGAAGTAGAATCCAAAGGATCTACAGCAGGATAGATTCCCAACTCAGCAATCTTTCTGGAAAGTACGGTAGTAGCATCCAAGTGGGCGAAAGTAGTCGCCGGAGCAGGGTCAGTCAAGTCGTCAGCAGGTACGTAAACCGCCTGTACTGAAGTGATGGAACCGTTTTTGGTAGAGGTAATTCTTTCCTGCATGGAACCCATTTCTGTAGCCAGTGTAGGCTGATAACCTACCGCAGATGGCATCCTGCCCAAAAGTGCGGATACTTCGGAACCCGCCTGGGTAAATCGGAAGATGTTATCAATGAAGAAAAGGATATCCTTCCCTGCACCATCACCTTCACCATCCCTGTAGTATTCAGCCAAAGTCAAACCTGTCAAGGCAACCCTTGCACGGGCACCTGGAGGCTCGTTCATCTGACCAAACACGAAGGTTGCTTTTGACTCTTCCAATTTTTTCAAATCAACTTTGGAAAGATCCCAACCACCTTCAGTTTCCAAAGTATGTAGGAACTCTTCACCGTAAGTAACGATACCGGATTCGATCATTTCCCTCAAAAGGTCATTACCTTCACGGGTTCTTTCACCTACACCGGCAAATACGGAAAGACCTGAATAAGCTTTAGCAATGTTATTGATCAGTTCCTGGATCAATACGGTCTTGCCTACACCTGCACCACCGAAAAGACCGATTTTACCACCCTTTGCATAAGGCTCGATCAAGTCGATTACTTTGATACCGGTAAACAACACCTCTGTGGAGGTAGAAAGATCTTCAAATTTTGGAGCTGATCTGTGAATAGGCAATCTTTTGGCTGATTCTACCTCAGGTAAACCGTCAATAGCTTGACCGACCACGTTGAATAGTCTTCCTTTGATGCTCTCGCCCGTAGGAACAGAGATTGGCGCACCATTGTCCACAGCTTCCTGACCTCTTACCATACCTTCAGTAGCATCCATAGCGATGGTTCTTACCCTATCTTCGCCAAGGTGCTGCTGTACTTCTAGGACTACTTTCTGACCATCCTCTTTGGTGACAGTCAAAGCATCCAAAATATTAGGCAATTTACCTCCTTCAAAGGAGACGTCCACTACCGGACCAATTACCTGGGTTATCTTACCAATATTTGCCATTTGTATTAAGTAATGTAAAAAGGATGAACACTTTTTAGATATCGGTCGCAAAATTAATTATTAATAATGAATACCAAAGGATGTTTGGAAAATTAATCCCAATAATCGGTTGATTTTTATTTCTATAACTTATTGTGATCCCTTGCACATGAAAATTCTTTTTAAAAATGATTTTCTGGTGGCCTTCAATTAATCTTTTGTCGGTTTTTGGCCATGAAAATAGGAGGAAAATATGCGCCGCAACCTTCCGATAGATTTTATCAATTTCATTTAAAAATCATAACCCTTTGAATGATAATCTAATTCGATAGAAAATTTCAATCAATATTTATTTGGATTTAATCTTAATAAGGTGATATTTGCCATGTAATTTCTAATTAGTCTAAATAATGATAAGGTATTCATTCATCTATTCTTTGCTGGCCTTGTTGCTATTTTCTTGTGGAAGGAACCAATCCGTGGTTGAGATTGACTCTAAAGAAATCAAAATAATCACTGCAGGAGGTACCGTTTCTGAAATTGTGGCTGCCTTAGGATTTCAGGATCAGATTATTGCTACAGACATAACATCTACTTATCCAGCAGATCTCCAAAAACTCCCTTCCATTGGTTATAGGAATCAAATTAAAACTGAAGGGATTCTGGCGCTGGGTCCTGATTTGGTATTGGCCGAAGAAGGATATCTTACTCCTGATGTGGTTCAACAATTGGAATCTACAGGTATTGTTCTTCATTTTTTTAAAAAACCAAAGCAGATTTCAGAAACATATGGGTTAATCAATGATCTCGGTGCTTTTCTTAAAGCAGAAGAAAAGGCATTAGAAATAGTTGCCAGGCTTGAGGCTGATGAGGCAGCTTTAAAAGCTTTTGTTGAGGAAAATCAAAAGAAAGAAAAGCCAAAGGTCGCTTTTGTGATGGCAAGAGGTTTGGAGACTATTTTTCTTGCGGGTGAAGAAACCTTTGCGGAATCTTTAATTGAAATGGCCGGTGGGGAATTTGCAGGCAAAGGTTTCAAGGATTTTATACCTCTCACGCCTGAAGCTATTGTTTCTATCAATCCTGATTATCTTCTTTTTTTCGAATCAGGTCTGGCCACTATTGGAGGAAATAATGGGGTTTCTCAGATTCGGGGATTAGACCAAACCACTGCTTTCCAAAAGCAGCAGGTATTAGCATCCGATGGACATTACCTTTCAGGTTTCGGTCCAAGAATAGCGGAAGCAGCTTTGGAATTGGCAAGGTCTATTAGCAAAAATTAAATGGTATCTAAAGTGGTAATACCGAACAAAAAGGTCCGTCATAAACTGACCTTAGGAACCATGGCTTTAATGCTTTTGGGTCTTGGCCTTCTTTCTTTGAGTTTGGGTGCTTATCCAATTCCTTTGTCGAAAGTAATGCATGTATTTTTTGGGGACTGGATTGGGGCAGATATTGTCAGTTTACAGGAAAAAAGTGTATTGCTTCAGATCCGTTTGCCTAGATTGCTATTGGCAATGCTGGTAGGTGGTGCACTGGGCATTGCGGGAGCTTCACTGCAGGGGCTATTTAGAAACCCCCTTGTTGAACCTGGCCTCATCGGTGTCAGTAGTGGCAGTGCCCTTTTTGCAGTCATTTTCATTGTTTTTGGTTCTTCGCTAACAATTCTTTCTTCACTTGGGAAATTTGGATTGGTTGGCTTTGCTTTTATTGGAGGCTTGTTGAATACCTTTTTGGTATATCGCTTATCCAGTCAGGCAGGTAAGACGGATATCTCTTTGCTTATTCTTGCAGGTGTGGCATTGAATGCCCTCGCGGGTGCTTTGATAGGCCTTACCATTTTTTATGCAGATGATGCGGCCTTGAGGAATTTTACATTTTGGAGTCTCGGGGACGTGGGCGGAGCCAATTGGGAAAAAGTCATACTTATGTTGGGATTCTCCTTTTTACCTGTGGGCTTGATTATAGGTCAGCACCGCGCATTGAATGCACTCGCGATTGGAGAAAGTGAGGCCTTTCATATGGGAGTAGATGTGCAGCGGACCAAGCTTTTCATTTTGGTTGGTAGTGCTTTGGTCGTGGGAACCGCCGTAGCGTTGACCGGTACCATTGGCTTTGTTGGCTTGGTGGTGCCTCATTTATTAAGAATATTATTTGGAGCAGATCATCGCCTGGTTATACCGGGATCTTTCTTGGCAGGGGCTATTCTATTGACGATGGCAGATTTACTGGCTAGAACCATGGTGGCCCCGGCTGAGATGCCGATTGGTATCATAACGGCCATTTTGGGGGCGCCATTCTTTATCTGGTTATTGATTAATGTAAAACAAATCAGAACGTAGTATGCTGGAAGCAAAAAATATTCAATATCTGGTTCAGGGAAGAGCAATTGTCAATAAGGTTTCTCTGGATTTAAAGCCAGGAGAATTTGCTGCTATTGTAGGGCCAAATGGTGCTGGAAAGTCCAGTCTTTTGAAATTGTTGGCGGGAGAATACAAGGTTCATGCTGGGGAAATTAAGTACAATGGCAAAGCCATACAAAATTACCGATCTAAGGAATTGGCAAAAGTTAGGGCGGTAATGCCTCAGCACAGCCAACTTACTTTTCCATTCAAGGTAAAGGAAGTCGTAGAGTTAGGTCTTTTGTCCTTAGGGATATCCGGAGGAGAAGAGCTCATCGAAGAGGTTATGATAGAAACCCTGACCTGGGAATTCAAGGACAGGTTGTATGGAGCGCTTTCGGGTGGAGAGAAACAGAGGGTACAGTTGGCCAGGGTCTTGGTACAGGTTTGGGCAGAATCTGAGCAGTCTAAATTCCTTTTGTTGGATGAACCTACTTCCAGTTTAGACATAGCCCATCAGCATCAGGTTTTACACATAGCCTCAAAACTAAAAACAAAAAATATCGCTGTTTTGGCTGTGCTACATGATCTCAATATGGCGGCAGCCTATGCAGATCAGGTTATCCTTCTAAAAGAGGGGAAGGTTTATCAGCAGGGTACTGTGGCCGAAGTAATGGCTTCAAAGCACCTTGAATACGTATTTGAGCATCCCATTTTGGTTAGGGATGGATTTGATGGGATGCCGCATTTAATCCAGTCTCTACCAGTTTATCATCAAACCCATTCATTCAAAATCGCATAAGTTTATGGAAACCGCATTACAAAAATTTACATTAGAAACTTTGAAGCAGGCATGGAATGCCTTGAAAGATGAGCAGCCACAATTAAGGATTAGAGATGCTGCGGCAAAATTGGGCGTATCCGAAATGGAATTATTGGCCACTACCATTGGAGAATCCACTACACGGCTGGAAGGAAACTGGGCGGAGTTTATTTTGGGCTGTAAGAAGCTAGGCAAGGTGATGGCTTTGACAAGAAATGATGGTTGTGTTTTAGAACATAAAGGAAATTTCCAGAAAATTGATATTCAGGGACAGGAGCCTTACCAAGTGGCAACGGTAATTGGTCCTATTGAACTGAGGGTGTTTTTTAATGCTTGGAAGTATGGCTTTGCAGTGATCAATGAGACTCCAAGAGGTACGATGCGAAGCTTTCAGTTTTTCGACAAAGCCGGTGAAGCCATTTTGAAAATTTACCTGCAGGAGAAAAGTAATGTGGAAGTTTTTGATGAAATGGTAAATCAATACCAAGCTGCCAACCAATTTGAGGAACTTCATACCGAAGCCTTTGCTACACCCGAATATGCTAAGGAGATTGATATGGAAGCCTTCACCCATGATTGGGAAAATATGAAGGATACCCATGAATTTTTTAGAATGCTTAGAAAATATAAGATTCATCGCTTGGATGCCGTAAAATGGATCAATGATAAATGGGCCTATGAGGTAAACAGACTTTCTGCAAGGAAAATATTGGAGGTAGCTTCTTCCGAAAAGATGCCCATCATGATTTTTGCAGGCAATAAAGGTAATATTCAGATCCATCAGGGGAAAGTGCGTACAATCCGTCAAATGGGGAATTGGCTGAATGTGCTGGATCCTGATTTCAATATGCACCTCAACGAAGACTTAATAGATTCGGCTTTTGTAGTGCACAAGCAGACAGAAGATGGTATAGTGTCCTCTTTGGAACTTTTTGACCAGAAAGGAGAAATGATCGCCCAGTTCTTTGGCTTGAGAAAACCGGGAATTCCTCAGTCGGATGCCTGGAAAAATCTAATAGACAGTTTGTAAAATCTATACCGCCGGGAGCCAGTCTCCCGGCAAAAAAATTTCAATATATGATTAGATTTAATCTAAATAAATTTAGTCTGTTTTTTTTCTGCATGCTTTTGGTGTTTTGCTCCTTTGCCATGCCGGAAAAAGGCTTGAGGGGGAAAGTTGTGGATGAAAAGGGCAGGCCTATCCCTTTTGCCACTGTCCAATTTGGGGATGCTAAAGGAGTTGTGGCCGATGTGGAGGGCGTATTTGATATTGGTAACTGGGAAACGGTAAGTTTCTTGAAGATTTCTGCGGTGGGCTACAACAGCCAAACTTTTCCCTATCAACCAGAGTCCTCGACCTCTGTATTCGTGCTCAAAGAAGCACTCAATGATTTGAAAGAAGTGGTCATTACCGGGAATTTTGGTCCTCAATCCGCCAGACAATCTACCTACATGGTAAGGTCAATTGATAAAGAAAGAATACAGCAGCGGGCAGCCGGTAATTTACAGGAAGTCCTGAATACCGAATTGGGTATCCGTTTCAGTCAGGACAATGCACTGGGCAGCAGTAATCTGGAAATGATGGGCATGTCCGGGCAAAATGTAAAAATATTGATTGATGGGGTGCCGATGTTCGGTAGACAGGGGGTCAATAATGAAATCAATCTCAATCAGATTGATATCAATCAGATTGAAAAAATAGAAATTGTAGAAGGTCCCATGGCTGTCATTTATGGGGCTGATGCCTTAGCAGGAGTGATCAATATCATTACCAAAAAACCTGACTCCAAAGCAGGATATATTCTATCGACCCGCTTGCAGGAAGAAACGGCTGGCAATGAGTACAGCCCTTTCCATGGGGCAGGTAACCGAATCAGATCCATCCAAGGCACCTATACGGCAGCAGGTCCGCTTTCATTAGGAATGGGACTTACCCAAAATCAATTTGGAGGATGGAAAGGACCTCAGACCGGGAGGATGTTCCAATGGCTTCCCAAAGACCAATGGTTGGCCAATGCTTCTGTTGGATTCCGGAAAGACAAAGTTGAGTTGGATTATCAAGTTGACTTTTTGGATGAAATTATCACCTCTTTTGGACCTGAAAACCGATTAGAGGTCATCGACAGGAATTTCATCACCCAAAGATGGATGCACCGGTTGAATGCCAAGGTAGATTTCAGCCCAACATTTCAATGGTCCACACAAATGGCTTACACCGACTTTAAAAGAGAGACCCAAACTTGGGTCACCAATATACGGACTAATGAAAAGAACCTATCGCGGCAGGAAGGGTCACAGGCTTTGGTTACCCATCAGGGATTTACTTTCCGCACAATAGGCAATTGGTTGCTGTCGCCAAATCTAACTTTGATGCCCGGAATTGACATCAATACCGAATGGGGAATTGGTGATAGAATCAGTGAGAACAGCGGCATTCAGGATTATGCTGCCTTCCTTACAGGTGAATGGCGAATCAGTTCATTCCTTCAGGTAAGGCCAGGTTTACGGACAGCCTATAATTCAGCCTATCAGGCTCCTCCATTGATTCCTTCCATCAATACAAAACTGGCCATCAGTACCAAATTGGACCTTCGGTTGGCCTATGCCAATGGCTTTAGGGCCCCATCTATCCGGGAGTTGTATTTTGATTTCTTTGATGCCAGTCATTCCATTGCAGGCAATCCGGATCTTTTGCCAGAGCGCTCGGATAGCTTCAATGCTTCCTTGACATTTCAGGATAAGGAACATGCTTTAGGTTGGAAGACTGTGTTCAGTGCTTTCCATAATGAGGTGAGGGACAGGATAGCTTATGGGATGGACCCATCAGACCCTAGGATTACTACCTTATTTAACATTGAAAAATACCGTACTCAAGGGCTAATGCTGAATCAGAGTTTGAGGGCAAATCGCTGGTCCTTTGACGCTGGAGCATCCTATATAGGGCGTTTCAACTTGCTTTCTCAGGAAGATCAAGCACTTCCTGTCATGATGTTCAGTCCTGAAATAAACAGTAACATCACATATAAAATCCCATTCATAGAAACAGACATTAACCTGTTTTACAAGTGGACTGGACCCCTTCCAGGGTTTGAATTGGCAGCAGGAGATGGTGGACAGGCAGTGCCCAGTCAAATCATGTTGGAAGGATTTCACTGGATGGACTTGACCTTTAGTAAAAGACTACGGATAGGCGTCACAGTTATCGGAGGAGCCAGAAATCTATTCAATATTTCAGATATCATGAGCACCTCTACGGCCGGGAGCGCCCATGGTGGTGGTCCTGCAAGGCCTATGGGCTTTGGCCGCTCCTATTTTATCGGAATTACTTATCAATTATCAAAATAACACGAAGAAAAAATGATTACCTCAAAAAACATTCACCATTATATTATAGGCGCTTTGGCCGCCTTCATGTTATCCTGTGCAGAGTCCGAGGATCCCATCCTTGGAGTTCCACCCGTAGAAGAGGGATTCATAGAAATCAATGGTGGGGGAGCAACTTTCCCCAATTCGGTATTTATTAATTTGAGTAAGGGAGAGCAGCTTCCAGTCAGTAGAAAAAAATGGGACCTCGCCTTTTCGACTGGAACAGATTTTAAGGTTTTGATTAATGGAACAACAGGAGCCTTGGCCTATCCTACTGGGATCTTTGATATGAATGCCGTAGGGGAGCTTCAGGCAGAAGCTTTGAGGAGTAGTGGAAGACTGGAAATGAGTTTCACCAATATGGAATCTATTTTATTTGTTGACCTTCCATCTGATCCCCTTTCCGCTCCGGTGATGGGTTCCGTTAGTACATCTGCTGCATCCAATCAAGTATATATACTCAATAGGGGATCATTTGGCTTAGATCCCAGACCATGGAAGAAAATCAGGGTGTTGATTCAGGACGGTAAATATCTTTTGCAGCATGCAGATATTACATCTACTACCTTCAGTACAATGGAAGTTTCTAAAAACAAGGATTTTAATTTTGTATATGTTTCTTTAGAGGAAGGAGTGGTTCAGGTTGAGCCTAAGAAAGAAGATTGGGATTTTATGTGGAGTGCGGGTACCTCTACCACTCCTTTCCCTCAAGCGGTAAATGGAACCTTGGCATATCCTTTTCAGGATCTGGTTTTCCATAACGTTTATGGAAAAGTAGGAGCGGTTCAGATTATGGAATCCGATATAGCTTATGAAAATTTTACTGAAAACAATCTTACAGGATTGGAATTCATTCAAAACAATAGATTGATTATTGGATCCAACTGGAGGGGAGGAGGGGGGCCAAATGTATCTCCTACCATACGTAATGACCGGTATTATATCATTCGTGATTCCCGCGGAAATATTTATAAAGTCAGGTTTGTTGCTTTAACTAGAGATGGAGAGAGAGGAAGGCCATCATTTGAGTTTGCCTTAATAAAAGGAGTGTAATAGTAAAATCAGGAGGGAATTGAAAAACCTCCTGATTTTTTTTTATAATATCCTTCTTCCATATAAAAATGCCTTACTCCAATAGGCGCTCGACAAATTGTCTTCTGTCACGCCAAGGCTGGTGGAAGAATGGATGAAAATGATGCCTCTTCCGGAAACTTCGGTCACTATTCCGGAATGGGTTACCTTTCTTTTGTTCTTTCCGGTAGCAAAAAATACCAGATCCCCCTTTTGAAGATTCCTTCCCGGAACACTCTTTCCAACTTTGCTTTGTGACGCTGAGGTCCTTGGCATCTCGATACCCACACTCGCAAAAGAATGGTAAATCAATGCTGAACAGTCCATACCTGATCTCGTTGTGCCTCCGTACCGGTAGGGCGTGCCCCTATAGGACCGGGCCGTGGCAATTACTTTTTCGACATCTTTGTTCCGGGATTTTTTACCAGAAGCGCAGGAACTGAAAAATATTCCCAAAGAAAACATCAAAAACAATAAAAATAGGCTACTTCTGTAATTTTCCAGGGTACGCGTGTTCATAAATGCATAAAATATTTTTAACTTCAATAATAGCTTTGAAAAGCAAAGTATCCAAAACTTCCAACGTCTTAATGCCTTGAATTATGAGAATGTTTTACGTTTTTTTTATGATGCTGTTAGTTTTTTTCAAAGGATGTGATTCTCCTGCTTCAAAAAAGGTCGGCAATAAAAACGGCTATATTTTAGAGCCAAGCGGTGTTTTTCAGGGGATTAGCCTTTTAGGGGATTCTTTGATCACAGAGGTAGATTCCGTATCCCAAAATGAGCAGCTTTTGAAGCTAGAAGAAGCGGAGGAAAGATATGCAGAAGATCCTTCTTTGGATAACCTGATCTGGATTGGAAGAAGGGAGGCCTATCTGGGAAGATATGACCTGGCCATCAGGACTTTTTCCAAAGCAGTTAAAGAATTTCCTGATGCCTTTGAGCCCTTAAGGCATAGGGGGCACCGCTTCATCAGCATCAGGAAGTTTGATCCAGCCATAGCAGATTTGGAGAAAGCTGCGGAGCTTATGGAAGGCCGGCCTTTGCAAGTCGAGCAGGACGGTATTCCCAATAAATTGAATATTCCGCTTTCCACAGTACAGTTTAATGTTTGGTATCACCTGGGACTGGCTCATTACCTCAAAAGGGAATGGGAAGAAGCCATCCGAGCCTACGAAAAATGCCTGGAGGTATCGGAAAACGATGACTCCATTGTGGCTACTTTGGACTGGTATTATATGGCACTGGTAAAGTTAGGAAGGAAAGAGGAAGCTAAAAACCTGATTAAAAACGTAAAGCGGTCCATGAATATCATCGAAAATGATGCCTATCATAAAAGGATCCTGATGTACAAAGGGGAACTTAATCCCGAAACATTGCTTTCTACAGATGCCAATGCGGATGACCAAAAATTGCAATATGTGACACAAGGATATGGTTTGGGTAATTTTTATCTTGCTCAAGGTGATACTGCCCGTGCCAAAACCATCTTTGAAAATGTATTGTCTACTGGATATTGGTCGGCGTTTGGTTATATTGCTTCTGAAATGGAACTGGCGAATTTGAAAAATGAGTAGGGAAGACTTTAGGAATTTACCTTTACACAAAAAGATACATTTGCTTTATACAGAAGGCACCTTCATTGTGGGTATCCGCTACTATACCCATAAGGTAAACCTTTATTTGTTGGGACAGGAATACATTGAGGTTTTTTACAACCATAAATTGGATAAGATAGACAACATTGATTTCCTGAATACTGGACATTCCAGGATGAAATTCTACCTGGATCAGATACAATTGCCCCTTTAATTTTGCGCTAAGCTGAGCAATTCCTGGTGAATGGCCAATACCTGAGGAATCAGCAACTTATTGTCAGCATTTTTGATCACATAATCAGCCTTGCTGTTTTTTTCCTCATCCGGCAATTGTTTATTGATGATATCATTGATCTGTTTTTCATCCCGATGAGGATCCCGCAACAAGATTCTGTTTATCCTTATCTTCAGAGGAGCACTGACGTTGATGACTTTGTCCAGCTCCTGATATGACCCTGTCTCAAAAAGTAAAGCAGCCTCCTTTAGGACATAGGGGCTGTTTTGGGCAGCTGCCCAGGATTCAAAATCTCTTTTTACGGCAGGATGGACCAAGCTATTGATGGTTTTGACCTTGTCATCGTCTGCAAAAACATGGGCAGCAAGGTAACTCCGGTTGAGTTCCCCTGATTCGGAATAACTTTCCCTCCCAAACTTTTCAATGATGGCCTTTTTTAATTCGGAATCATGGGACATCAGCCATTTAGCCCTGTCATCGGCATAATAAATAGGAATACCTAAGATTGCAAAAATTTTGGCTACCGTGCTTTTTCCGGAACCAATTCCACCTGTTATACCCACCAGATAAGGTCTTTGCTTAGTCATATTTGAGTTTTAAAATTTCCGGCTCAAATTTGATTTTCTCTAAAAATGCAGGTTTGGGAGATACCTGAACGGCTATTGTGCTGTCTTGTCTGTTTCTGTTATTGTAATTCAAGATAGCCTCAAATTCGTAATTTCCCAGTTCACTTACCTGACGTTCATCAATGAGGTAAGACATCATGATGGTGGTCACCTCTCCATCAATCCTTACGTTTTTCGGGAAGTTGACGGTTCGGATTTTCAGGCGCTTGTTCCCTTCCAACATCTGTGTGACATCAAATCGGATGTGAACGCTTTCCTCATCCAGTGTAAGGTAGTCTCTTAGGGAGTTGGGGGCTTCCAAAGGAAGGATTTTGTTGAAATTTTTATTTATTTTTTCCTCTCCCAAGGGGACTTTAAGGGTTCCTTCCAGTTGCTGAAGGACAGAAGTAGGCCCTTTAATATTGACCATATCTGGGTCAACTTCAATATTCCCTACCAAACGGTAGTTCTTTGCCAAAGTGTTGGCGGTAGTGTCGGGAAGGATCTTGATTTTTCTAGTGACTATTTTATCCACCTGAAACTTGATGGTGTCCGTGACCATAGAGACCAGTCCAGTCGGGGCCAATGATTCTGCCAGGCTTCTTCTGATCTCTGATGTCAGGATATAGTTTTTGGTAGAGGGATTGCTGATTTCTATCAAAAAAGGTGTTTCGTTGATTTTGAAATACTTTCTCAATAGGTCCCATCCATTGCCAGTGATTTCGATTTTGATCCTGCTGGGCAATTTTTCTACAGCCATGTACTCTTCCGGATCGAAAATTATTTCGATGGGATAGTCCACAACTGTAGTGTAATTATCCTTATTGAGGGCATTTAAAACCCAAAAAGTGGCGGCTGCCAAAAAGCAAAGTGCCGCCACTTTCAGGTTTGCCATCTTTTGAGGATTCAGATTGGCAAATGGTTTTTTTATTGTAGTCAAGGTTGAATTATTTCGTCCCGGTAGCTTTTTTGGTATAATCGGCTGAAATCGCCGATTTTTCCACTGTGATTTTAAGTCCTCTGTCCAGTTCCAAAATGATGGTGTCCCCTTCTACGGCACTCACTTTGCCGTGAATTCCGCCAATGGTGACCACAGAATCCCCTTTTTTGATGGCTTCTAGGAACAGTTTTGTTTCTTTTTGTTTTTTCTGTTGAGGTCTGATCATGAAGAAATACATGATCAAAATGATAGAGCCAAAAAGGAACACCTGCCCCATGATTCCAGCTCCGCCATCAGCTTGCAATAATATCCAATTGTTCATAGATCAATTCTTAATTGGACCTAGTTGGGTGGTAGCACCGGCACCTCTAGGAGTAACATTTCCTTTCATTCTCAACCTGGTCACATTCGGGTTGGTATTGGCCTGAATGGTTACCGTAGGGGCTTGAGTACCCGGTTTGGCAGTGGAATTGAATACCACTTTTACAAATCCCTCTTCGCCTGGTTTTACTGGAGTTTTGGTCCAGTCAGGGCTGGTACAGCCACAGGAAGCAGTGATGTTGGAGATCACCAAAGGGGCCTCGCCATCGTTGGTAAATTTGAAAATGTGTTCGATTACTTTGCCTTCATCGATGGTTCCAAAATCATATTCCATTTCCTTGAAACTGAATTTGCCCAAAGTGGAAGGGTCTGCAGGGGTTACAGAAGTTACATTCGAAGGCACAGCTGGTTGGCTTGCCGCTTCCAATCTTGCCAATTTCTGTTCTAATTCTGCAATTTTGTCAGACTGGTCGTCTTTTTTAGAATCACAGCTGGCCGCCATCAACGCAACACCGAGCGCCAAGGCTGTTAATCTGAAGTATTTCATATGAATTTTAAGGGTTAGTTAGCTTCTCTATTTATTTGGTCTATCAGTTTATTGACATCGCTTAAAAGGTTTTCTGCCTTATTTTTGGCATCAGAAATCACTTTATTTCCTTCTGATTTGGCCTCATTGAAGGGCATATTTTTGCCTTCTACCAAGTCATTGATCAGCTTCTCCAATTCTTCCTTGTATTTAGAAAGTTGGTAGGAAAGCTTGTCTCTGGTGTTTTTTCCCGTGTCGGGAGCAAACAATATGCCTAAGGCTGCACCTATGCCAGCACCGGCTACAAATGCAATCCATCCATTAGTACTCTTGCTCATGATCAGTATTTTTATTTGTTATCTAATAATCCTCTTCCACTCTTACGGATTTGGCCGCTTTCGGTTAACTCTTTGGACAAAACATCCAACAAGCCATTGACAAACTGCTTACTCTTTGGCGTGGAGTAATTTTTGGAAATGTCAATGTATTCATTAATGCTAACTTTAACAGGGATACTGGGGAAATTTTTCATCTCCGTGATGGCCATGGAAAGGATAATCTTATCCGTCTGCGCAATCCGCTCAATGTCCCAATTTTGGGTTCTTTTAGCTATCAGATCCTTGTTATCGTCGTCATTTTGAACGGTCAAGTTAAATATATTTTGGAAAAATTCCTTATCCTCCTCCCAGTTTAGCGCAATCTCAGGCAATACCTCTCCCTCTATTTCAAAATTATCCTTAACATTTTTGAGCACTTTTGATGCCAGACTCCTTACTATGGATTTGTTTTCAGTCCAGTTGAGGTCTTTTTCGGAAAAGAAATTCAAAATTGCATCAACTTTGAAGATGACTTTTTTTAAGATATCGTCCGCAATTTCAAAATCCTCTTCCAGGCTAGGGTTGTCAATTTTGATGTATTCCTGATAACTTTCCAGTGGTTTGACATAATCCCTGAACCACTCTTTGATTTCCAGTTCCAAATCTTCCAGGTCAACCATATGCCGGATACAGGCAGACTTGAATTCGGCAGAATTTCTGATCTTATCCAGGATTTTATTATGGGCCAGGTTAAGTTCCCCCTGTGTCATTTTGATTTTTTCCTGGGTGAATTTCCTTTTCCTGTCTCCCTCCGCTGCAACATGTTCACTGAATGCCAATAATATTTTGATGGCAAACAGGTACAATTGTGGCAGCCTTTCTGCAGAGGTGATCATATTTTTGGAAAGGAATTCAAAATCCTTCCTGTTGGCATTGTGGTAATAGTTGAGGGCATGTTTTACCTCTTGTACGATCTTTTGGTTGCCCACATTGTCTGTTTCCAGGATGTCTTTGTTCAGGTTGTTGGTAAAAATCTCAATGGCTTTCGCCGCATCTCTTTTTAACTGTCCCTTGTCCTGCACCTCCATGCTATTGAGGTCGGGCTGGAAAGCTTCCCGGATCTGGTCTTTTGCAAGGTTAAAATTGGAGGCTTTACACTGCTCGTAGGCGTAAAGGTTCTGAAATGCTTTGACCCTGAGTATTCGTCTGTTTAACATACCTGAAATTAAAGAACGTAAATATAATTAAAATGGGGTAAGGTTTTGAGTTTGTTTCCCTCTTCCCGGGGATGATGTACAAAAAACCACCTGTCTTTATGTAAAAGTTCCCTGACAGGTGGTTTTTAAATAGTAAATCGGGATCAGTAAGACAATTTTACTTTTCCAATGGATTCTATTCTGTTCCAGGCCATTTCAATTGCGGCCTGTTGTGAAGGCTTGTTTTCTTTTTCTGACTTGTTCAAGATGGCCAAGCAGGTATCATAGATTTTTTCTGCATGTCCGTAAGCCACTTCTCTCTTGTACCCGCCCAAGAATTCGGTATACACATTGATCAGGCCACCTGCATTGATCAGGAAGTCAGGGGCGTAAATGATGCCTTTGTCCAATAATATCCTGCCGTGCTTCTCTTCATCCAGCAACTGATTGTTGGCGCCACCGGCGATTACCTGGCACTTCAGTCTGTCAATGGTTTGGTCATTGATAGTGGCACCCAAAGCGCATGGAGCGTAGATATCCATATCAATGTCATAAATAGCATTTGGGTCTACTACGGTGGCTCCGGTTTCATTGGCCACAACTTTCAACCTGTCTTCAAAAATGTCAGTTATGAATACATCTGCGCCTTCTTTCACCAAGTGGTTCACCAGGTATTTTCCTACTTGACCGATTCCTTGGACTGCTATTTTTTTACCGGCAAGGGAATCTGTACCATAGGCTTTTTTGGCCGCAGCCTTCATGCCCAAATAAGTTCCATAAGCCGTTACAGGGGAAGGGTCACCCCCACCGCCTTTGTATTCAGGGAGGCCGGTCACATGCTTGGTCTCCATGGCGATGTATTCCATGTCGCTTGTTTTGGTATTGACATCTTCTGCTGTGATGTATCGTCCATTTAAGCTTTCTACAAACCTTCCAAACCTTCTCATAAAAGCTTCATTTTTCATCTTTGGATCGCCAATGATGACAGCCTTTCCACCACCCAAGTTCAATCCTGAAATGGCAGCTTTGAAGGTCATACCTCTGGAAAGCCTTAAAACATCTGTGATGGCTTCAGCTTCTGAGGCATAGTTCCACATACGGGTTCCTCCCAGTGCAGGACCCAGTACTGTGTTATGTATACCAATGATGGCTTTTAGTCCGGTTGGCTCATCGTAGCAAATAACCAATTGCTCGTGGCCCATTGAAGTAATTTGTCCATACATGGAACCTTCCTTCACTTTTTCCTCAGTATTAATCTCTACCATTTGAACTTGGAAATTTTTAATGTGTTATATTTGGGATTACTCTTTTGTAGAAGCCCGGCACAAAATTATATATTTTGATTTGGGTTTACCAATGCAATTAATAGAGTATTATAAAACTAATCAAGTGATTTTAAAGTTTTTATTTCGTGAAACCACTCTGGCGGCTCAATAAATATCTATTCAAATACAAGGGTTATCTTTTGTTGGGGATTTTATTTACTATCATTTCCAACATTTTTGTAATAATTCCTGCCCAATTGGTGCGGATTGCCATAGATTATGTGGTTGAAAGTTTTTCCTTTTACCAGGCATTTTCGGGCCTTGGATTGGCAGGCGTAGCCCGTTCCCAATTCTTACAATATATTCTGGTTTTTGGTGTCTTGATTTTGGTCATGGCATTATTGAGGGGGTTTTTCTTATTCCTTATCCGCCAGACCATTATCATCATGTCAAGGCTCATAGAATACGACATGAAAAACGAGATTTTTGAGCAATATCAAAACCTCCCTTTGAGCTTTTACAGAAGAAACAGCACAGGTGACCTAATGGCAAGGATCACAGAAGATGTCAGCAGGGTAAGGATGTACCTCGGGCCTGCCATTATGTACGGACTCAATCTCCTGATTTTGTTTCCCATGGTAATCGGCTATATGCTTTCAGTCAATGTGGAACTTACCATTTACTCCCTCCTTCCTTTGCCCATCCTTTCATTGAGCATTTATTTTGTCAACAACATGATCAATGAGCGCTCAGAGAAAATCCAGCGCAGCCTTTCCGGGCTGAGTACTTTTGTACAGGAAGCGTTTTCAGGGATCAGAGTGCTCAAAGCCTTTGTCAGGGAAAATGACTCTGCCAATGAATTTGCCAAAACGAGTGAAGATTATAAAGAAAAATCCATTAGCCTGACCTTGGTCCAATCCCTTTTCTTCCCTTTGATTATGGCGTTGATCGGGATCAGTACCATCTTGACTGTATATATAGGAGGGATGCAGGTGATGAACGGGACCATTGGATATGGGGTCATCGCAGAATTTATCCTATACGTGAACATGCTTACCTGGCCGGTGACCTCCCTGGGTTGGGTGACCAGTATTGTACAACGGGCGGCGGCCTCTCAGGTCAGGATCAATGAGTTTCTGGATGAAAAAAATGACATTGTAAGCACCGAGTCTTTGGAGGTTCCCATTCAGGGCAATGTAGAGTTTAGAAAAGTAAGTTTTGTCTATCCTGACTCCGGTATTCAGGCCCTGAAAAATGTCAGTTTTAAAATCAACGCCGGGCAGTCCCTCGCCATTATTGGTACTACAGGTTCGGGTAAATCAACAATTGCTAACTTGCTGATGCGTATGTATGATGCTTCAGAAGGGGAAATCCTGATAGACGGCAGGAGTATCAAAGCCTATGATATTGCATCGCTCCGCAAGCAGATCGGTTATGTGCCTCAGGATGTGTTTCTGTTCAGTGATTCCATTGCCAATAATATTGCCTTTGGACTTGATAGCGTTCGAAAAACTGTAATTGAGAAGGCCGCAAAGGATGCGGATGTGTACCAGAATATCATTGATTTTCCCAATGGTTTTGAAACCAAACTGGGTGAAAGGGGAATTACCCTTTCAGGTGGTCAGAAGCAAAGGGTTTCCATTGCCCGTGCCATAGCCAAGGAGCCAAGTATTCTTCTGCTGGACGATTGTCTGTCCGCTGTGGATACCAAAACTGAAAACGCCATTTTAACTGCGCTTAAGGACATCATGGCCAAGAGGACTTCCATTATCATTTCACACCGGGTATCATCAGCCAAGCTGGCAGATAAAATTATCGTCTTGGATGATGGGGAAATTGTTGAGAATGGCACGCATGAAACACTGATGGAAAAGAAAGGGGTTTATGCGGAATTATATGAAAAGCAAACCCAGTCACCAGAGACCATTGAAGAATGATCATTCCCGGGGTTTGGCAAAAAAGTCAAACCCTATTTTTTTTGGATTACCCATACTGGAGGTGTGTTCCAGTTTTTGGTGGTAAGTGATGACCATGATGTCATGGAAGGCTGGGGCAAGGAGATCATTGTCCAATGCAGACTCTACGAGCTGCTCGATCAGGCTGCGCATTTTTTCAGGAGTTGCGGGGTTGTCCCTGAGTTCGGGAAAGCTAAAGACAATTTTCCGGTCTCCTTCCAGGAAGAACTTGTTTTCCCTGTTCAGCAGGATCCTTCCTATCAGGTAGCCTGGATCATCAAGCCTTCCGTAGGTCAAGGTGTCGGCGATGAAATTATAAATCAGGATCTGCCCAAAATATCTTAAGGTTTCATCTTCTTTGAGGTATTTGGACCTGCTGAGGTACGTATCATCCGGAAGGCGGACAATATTGCTCTGCAGGATAAATATCAGTACATCCCCTCCAATCCGGAAAATAAATTCAAAGTCATTGATGCGTTCTACCTTAAGGGGAACAGGTTTGTCATCCTCGTTGGCGGTATGGATTTCTTGGGCGATGGTATGGCAGATTTCCTCCATTTGCCTGAAAAGGGCTTCGCTCTGTTCAAACAAATTGTATTTGAGTTTGCTGGTAGTTTGGAGCTTATTGAGTATCTTGTTGATCATATTTTGGGTATTTGACTAAAACATTTCACATTTTGGCTGCGAAAAAGACCGGATTTGAAGAAGTGGAAACTATGCTTCAGGACATTGGTACTAAAATAGAAGAATTAATTGAAAAAGGTAAGGAAGTAGGTGGAGAAGCCAAGGAAGATATCGAGAAAAAGATCAAAGACTTTAAGGAAAAGAGGACAACTTTGGAAGATGAATTCAAAAAAGGTAAGGAGAAAGTAGAAAAACTCTATAATGAAAAAAGGGAGGAAATGGAACCCAATCTTTCTGCTTCTGCCGAACATTTCAAAGAGGGATTTAAGGAGATTTTGGAAGGGGTAAGGAAGTTGTTAGGTAAATAGGAGACAGGGGATTTAATAAATCTCCTAAATCTTTATTGGCAATTAAACTTATATCATTCTTTGAAATTGGTAAAATGTTGATAAACTCTGATTTTAGGAATTGTAATAAAAAACATTTGATTACTTGCTTTTTAAAAATGGGGGGGGTATATTGCTTGAGTAAGGAAAAGTTTTACTTGAAAAATTGTTTCCTAAAATCCGCAGGATTTTAGTTTGGAGATTTGAATCTGCTTGTTTGTGTTCATTTTTGGTCTAGTTCGGGAATTTCTTCCCTTTGATTGAAGAGTGTTCATAGTTTTGAGACAATGGATTTTAGGTTTGAGGATAAAATGGACGGTTTTTTTCCTCAATTTTAATGGAAAAGGCATACCTCTTCCCTGTAAATCTTTATTTTTTGAGCTCCTGAGGGGTTTTTATCTGAATTTAGTTCAAAATCGGCTTGTAATCCTTACTCGTGAACAGTTTGAGCACTTCTCTTCTTCCCGTTCTTATCCACTTGGCTGAAACAGTGATAAATCTGAAGATAAACTTCTTGAGCCTGTCGGTAGGCTTAAGCCAATCAACTTTTCTGGAATACTCTCCAATGATATAGGTGTAAAAATTGGCATACATAGCCGTCATAAGCATAAAGGAGGTATTCTCTGCAAGGAACGAACAGGGCAACTTAGACCAGCCAAAGTCATTGTTGAGTACATCAAACAAGCGTTCGCTTGCACCCCGGGCGTTATAAAACCTTACAACAGCTTCATTGGACGATGTATGTTCATTGGTCAGAATAGCCCTGTAAGTAAATGCATCTCCACTAAACACATCTGCCTGCCCGTCTTTACGCCTGATTCTGGTAATGACCAGCCTGTAAGACCTGTCTTTACCGAAAGGTTTGTAGTCGGATAGGTCAGTAACTTCCATTTCCTGTACACCCAAACGTATTTTCTGCCACTTCTCAGGGGCTATACTTCCAAGGATATTATCCAGTTTGGCACATCTGTTTGCCCGTATATAAAAGCTTTCGGTATGTGCTTCCAGTGTGCGGAGAACTTCTTCCTGATAGGATGCTGAATCGGCTCTGAACCTTCCGATACGGATATTTTCATTGGTAAGCTGCCCAAACATGCGTGTAAGTGTATCAGCCTGCAAATATTTGGCCTGACTGTTGCCATTTCTGCCCTCTACGTACACAGGAATGGCCTGTGAAAATTCAGGATGTGCTATGGAAGCTACACCTGGCTGATATCCATAGACGTGTTTATATGTCTTTTTTGAATCGTACTTTTCAGTTGGAATGACGGTGTTGTCATAATCGAGGTCGTAAGCAACACCTGACTTGAGTAATCCGGTCTTACAAGCTGATTTTAACAACAAGCTGTTGAGTTTTCCATTGATATTAAATTCATGGCTTACTCCACTGGACGGATTTATAAAGAGTTCTGTATCAACAGCAAGCTCTTTGATACCTCTCAGAATTGTATCGGCACTGCATACTGAAAATGAAGGGACCTGTTCAAGTGCGTCTCTCAAGTGAACATTGATATCTTCAGTACAGTCGCCACCATTAAAGAAAATAGCCATATGATTGGCGAAAATGTCACTGTATGAAAACCCTCCCCTTAAGGCTCTAACCCCCAATTGATTATCAATGAGTTCTGGGAGACCAGAATTTTTGAAAGAGTTAAAAACAAAATTAAAACCTCCGAAAGGTGTGATTTTTTCTGTCGAATTCGTAATTTTCATACCGCTTATCAAGGATGTGTGGTAACACCTAAATAAGTGAAAAAAAAACGAGCCGGAAAAGCCTGAATTGAATAAATTCAGCCACTTTTTCGGCTTTTTTTAAATCCGCCCTGCGGATTTAAGGTGTTTGTTGAATGTAAATTTTAAAACGACACTATCCCGATAAGTGTGTAAACTTCAAATTATGGTTTTATTGTCAGGTATCAAGAAGCCTGACCCTATCACCAAATATAAGCAGGAAACTGTTAAGAATAGCTCCCCAGTCTCTGATAGGCATAGTCCATTTTTTCGATGCTTCTCTTGCAGCCAGGAAAACAGACTTCATTACGGCATCATCTGTCGGGAAAGAGAGCTTGTTTTTGGTGTATTTTCTGATCTTTCCATTGAGATTTTCAATCAGGTTGGTGGTATAGATGATTTTACGGATTTCAGCCGGGTAATCGAAGAAAACGGTGAGTTCATCCCAGTTGTCCCTCCAGCTTTTGATGGCATAAGCGTATTTGGATTCCCATTTTTTGGCAAAATCGTTCAGGGCAGCCCAAGCAGCATCTTTTGTAGGGGCGGTATAAATTTCCTTCATATCCCTTGTAAACGCCCTGCGGTCTTTCCATGCGACATATCTACATGCGTTTCTGATCTGGTGGACGACACATATCTGAGTGACTGATTGGGGGAATGAAGCTTTTATCGTATCAGTAAACCCGTTCAGGTTGTCAGTTGCCGTTATGAGAATATCTTCAACCCCTCTGGCTTTCAGGTCGGTGAGTACCCCCATCCAGAAAGCCGAAGATTCATTCTTGCCAAGCCAAAGGCCTAGGATCTCTTTAAGGCCGTTAGTTCTGAGGCCAACGGCAATATAAACGGTCTTGTTGACCACTTTGGAGTTCTCCCTGACTTTGAAGGATATACCATCCATCCAAACGATCAGGTATACAGGGTCAAGCGGCCTGTTTCTCCATGCAACAATATCCTCCGCTACGGCACCGGTAACCCTTGAGATGGTGGAGGAGGAAACATTGATGTCATAAAGCTCCCGGATCTGTTCTTCGATGTCCTGGTTTGACATTCCCTTGGCATACATGGAAATGATCACGTTTTCAACGCCCTCCGCCATGCTTCTGCGTTTGGGCACAAGGGCAGGCTCAAAGCTGCCGTCCCTGTCTCTTGGGACTCTGATTTCAGCTTCCCCAAATGTGTTTTTTATTGTTTTGGTGGAATAGCCGTTCCTTGAATTGGGATTATCGGAATTCTGATGCTTTTCATAGCCAAGATGGGCATCCAGCTCGCCTTCAAGCATTTTCTCAACGGCTCTTTTCTGAAGCTGTTGAAGGAAGGAATTAAGCTCCCCGGCAGTCCTGAACTGCTTGAGGAAGTCATCATTTAGGAGATCTTCTTTTTTCATTTTTGTAATCTGTGTGTTATAAAGGTAAGAAATTGTCCACACACAGACCGGGGGGCGCCTACCGCGGGTTCCTCAAATTCCCTGTGCGATTTCTTCTAAATCACACAGAGAATTTCGAGGTTTAACTTTAACTTCGTAAGTAGTGAAACCAACTTACACAGTTTGTGTCATAGTCCCTTTAAAACCAATTAATTTTATGAAAAAGTATTTTGCTATTTTAGTCCTTACGGGCGTTTTATACCTTCCAATGCCCAAAACTCAATTATCGTTTGCAGCAAATGGATATCAAATGAAAACTGAGCGATGCACTGATGGAAGCACACAACAAAGATGCAGGCCACTTAATAATTCAACTTGTTCTGTAAGTGATCAAACAAGTTGCGGAGGGGGAGGCGGTGGTGCCATTCATTAGATATTTATTGGCTGCATTATATAAAATGTAGCCATTTCTTTTTAATATTTCCTATGAAAGGTGGTTTATTTCAAGTTGTAATTGCTGTAGTTTTAACTACTTTGGGATCTTGTTCAGGTAAAAATCCTTCCGGGTTGACTTCAATAAGAATAGACCCAAAAGACTCTCAAAGTCTTATGCTTTCTGAGTTTTTTGAGGAAATAAATTATGTATTTTTGGATGATTCAGATTCTTTACCTCTCGTTAATCCTTATAAAATTTCGTTTAAGTCGGATTTAATTTTGGTGAGTGACAATGTTATGGATAATATCCATATTTTTAATGATTCTGGGAATAGGCATATTACATTGAAGTCTTTAGGGCAAGGCCCAATGGAGTTTTCACATATAGAAGATTTTTTCGTTCATGGTGACAGTATCATCATTAAAGATAATGTTCTCAAAAAATTGTTGTTTTTTGATCTGAAAGGTCAGGTTTTAGGTGAGCAAAAATTCAAATTACAATCTGCTGAATTTTTTTATCATCCATTTTTTCGAATTTATTATTTGGAAAATAATGAGGCTTACAACTTTGCAAAAATTGATTATAAGGGTAATATTTTAGAACGATATTATCAGGTAGACCAAAATATTCTTGGGTTCAAATTGCTTTCCAATCATGGGTTTCAAAAAGACAGTTTTAGAAATTTAATATTTTTTAATATTCCATATACCTACCATGTGGCAATTTTTGATGAGTTAGGAAAGATGGTTAAGGTTCTTGAATTTGACTTTGGAGCAGCAAATATTTCTTCATCACAACATGCCAGATTGGGGCGTGGATATGAAAAACGGAATTTTGTGGAACAGCATCAACTTGTAGAAATGATCACTTGTTTTTTCCCTTTTAGGAGTGGTTATTTTGTTTTTTTTATTCAAGGAAATAAAGTGTGGCATTTTGTTTGGCTAGATAATGATTTTACTGTTATTCAACAGGTAAAAAGTTTTAAGAATGATTTGGATTTGATGAAAATACGAACTATTCCATGGTCCTATGATGAAGAATCTGTTGTTTTTATGACAAGATCCATTGACTTATATAACGATTTTAAAGAACGTGAGAATGAGATACGAACCAATTATCCTAGTTCTCAAATTATTTCCTTCTACGAAAAATATAAAGAAAAACTTAAAGAAGATAAAACGGTACTCGTCAAATTAAAAATCCATTCTAATTTAAATACTGAGTAGCTTTAAGAGTTTAAATTTCTGAGTTTTAAATAATCTCCATTTTTGAAGACACTATCCCGATAAGTGTGTAAACTTCAAATTATGGTTTTATTGTCAGGTATCAAGAAGCCTGACCCTATCACCAAATATAAGCAGGAAACTGTTAAGAATAGCTCCCCAGTCTCTGATAGGCATAGTCCATTTTTTCGATGCTTCTCTTGCAGCCAGGAAAACAGACTTCATTACGGCATCATCTGTCGGGAAAGAGAGCTTGTTTTTGGTGTATTTTCTGATCTTTCCATTGAGATTTTCAATCAGGTTGGTGGTATAGATGATTTTACGGATTTCAGCCGGGTAATCGAAGAAAACGGTGAGTTCATCCCAGTTGTCCCTCCAGCTTTTGATGGCATAAGCGTATTTGGATTCCCATTTTTTGGCAAAATCGTTCAGGGCAGCCCAAGCAGCATCTTTTGTAGGGGCGGTATAAATTTCCTTCATATCCCTTGTAAACGCCCTGCGGTCTTTCCATGCGACATATCTACATGCGTTTCTGATCTGGTGGACGACACATATCTGAGTGACTGATTGGGGGAATGAAGCTTTTATCGTATCAGTAAACCCGTTCAGGTTGTCAGTTGCCGTTATGAGAATATCTTCAACCCCTCTGGCTTTCAGGTCGGTGAGTACCCCCATCCAGAAAGCCGAAGATTCATTCTTGCCAAGCCAAAGGCCTAGGATCTCTTTAAGGCCGTTAGTTCTGAGGCCAACGGCAATATAAACGGTCTTGTTGACCACTTTGGAGTTCTCCCTGACTTTGAAGGATATACCATCCATCCAAACGATCAGGTATACAGGGTCAAGCGGCCTGTTTCTCCATGCAACAATATCCTCCGCTACGGCACCGGTAACCCTTGAGATGGTGGAGGAGGAAACATTGATGTCATAAAGCTCCCGGATCTGTTCTTCGATGTCCTGGTTTGACATTCCCTTGGCATACATGGAAATGATCACGTTTTCAACGCCCTCCGCCATGCTTCTGCGTTTGGGCACAAGGGCAGGCTCAAAGCTGCCGTCCCTGTCTCTTGGGACTCTGATTTCAGCTTCCCCAAATGTGTTTTTTATTGTTTTGGTGGAATAGCCGTTCCTTGAATTGGGATTATCGGAATTCTGATGCTTTTCATAGCCAAGATGGGCATCCAGCTCGCCTTCAAGCATTTTCTCAACGGCTCTTTTCTGAAGCTGTTGAAGGAAGGAATTAAGCTCCCCGGCAGTCCTGAACTGCTTGAGGAAGTCATCATTTAGGAGATCTTCTTTTTTCATTTTTGTAATCTGTGTGTTATAAAGGTAAGAAATTGTCCACACACAGACCGGGGGGCGCCTACCGCGGGTTCCTCAAATTCCCTGTGCGATTTCTTCTAAATCACACAGAGAATTTCGAGGTTTAACTTTAACTTCGTAAGTAGTGAAACCAACTTACACAGTTTGTGTCATAGTCCCTTTTTGAACGGACTTAGCTTTTCCTTTATGACACTCATAAGTGATAAATGGTAACAAAAGATTCATAGAATTTTATTTAATGTTCAAACATCAAGCTAAACCAGAGGTAGGTATTTTCTTCCGATGGGCTTGATGCTATAATGTTAAAATTTTCAGTGGTTTAAAAATGAATTTTTAATAAAACCCTAAAATCCGCAGGATTTTAGTTTGGAGATTTGAATCTGCTTGTTTGTGTTCATTTTTGGTCTAGTTCGGGAATTTCTTCCCTTTGATTGAAGAGTGTTCATAGTTTTGAGACAATGGATTTTAGGTTTGAGGATAAAATGGACGGTTTTTTTCCTCAATTTTAATGGAAAAGGCATACCTCTTCCCTGTAAATCTTTATTTTTTGAGCTCCTGAGGGGTTTTTATCTGAATTTAGTTCAAAATCGGCTTGTAATCCTTACTCGTGAACAGTTTGAGCACTTCTCTTCTTCCCGTTCTTATCCACTTGGCTGAAACAGTGATAAATCTGAAGATAAACTTCTTGAGCCTGTCGGTAGGCTTAAGCCAATCAACTTTTCTGGAATACTCTCCAATGATATAGGTGTAAAAATTGGCATACATAGCCGTCATAAGCATAAAGGAGGTATTCTCTGCAAGGAACGAACAGGGCAACTTAGACCAGCCAAAGTCATTGTTGAGTACATCAAACAAGCGTTCGCTTGCACCCCGGGCGTTATAAAACCTTACAACAGCTTCATTGGACGATGTATGTTCATTGGTCAGAATAGCCCTGTAAGTAAATGCATCTCCACTAAACACATCTGCCTGCCCGTCTTTACGCCTGATTCTGGTAATGACCAGCCTGTAAGACCTGTCTTTACCGAAAGGTTTGTAGTCGGATAGGTCAGTAACTTCCATTTCCTGTACACCCAAACGTATTTTCTGCCACTTCTCAGGGGCTATACTTCCAAGGATATTATCCAGTTTGGCACATCTGTTTGCCCGTATATAAAAGCTTTCGGTATGTGCTTCCAGTGTGCGGAGAACTTCTTCCTGATAGGATGCTGAATCGGCTCTGAACCTTCCGATACGGATATTTTCATTGGTAAGCTGCCCAAACATGCGTGTAAGTGTATCAGCCTGCAAATATTTGGCCTGACTGTTGCCATTTCTGCCCTCTACGTACACAGGAATGGCCTGTGAAAATTCAGGATGTGCTATGGAAGCTACACCTGGCTGATATCCATAGACGTGTTTATATGTCTTTTTTGAATCGTACTTTTCAGTTGGAATGACGGTGTTGTCATAATCGAGGTCGTAAGCAACACCTGACTTGAGTAATCCGGTCTTACAAGCTGATTTTAACAACAAGCTGTTGAGTTTTCCATTGATATTAAATTCATGGCTTACTCCACTGGACGGATTTATAAAGAGTTCTGTATCAACAGCAAGCTCTTTGATACCTCTCAGAATTGTATCGGCACTGCATACTGAAAATGAAGGGACCTGTTCAAGTGCGTCTCTCAAGTGAACATTGATATCTTCAGTACAGTCGCCACCATTAAAGAAAATAGCCATATGATTGGCGAAAATGTCACTGTATGAAAACCCTCCCCTTAAGGCTCTAACCCCCAATTGATTATCAATGAGTTCTGGGAGACCAGAATTTTTGAAAGAGTTAAAAACAAAATTAAAACCTCCGAAAGGTGTGATTTTTTCTGTCGAATTCGTAATTTTCATACCGCTTATCAAGGATGTGTGGTAACACCTAAATAAGTGAAAAAAAAACGAGCCGGAAAAGCCTGAATTGAATAAATTCAGCCACTTTTTCGGCTTTTTTTAAATCCGCCCTGCGGATTTAAGGAAAACATATTCCATCTCATTTTCACCTTCCTCAAATTTTATTCTGTATAGGTTTATAATACTCCCCAAAATTGAGACCAGAGGTTAAGTTAAAAAAAACTGTTTAAATTTAACCTTATGAACAAGCAAACAAGACGAAAGTTTTCTCCTGAGTTCAAGGCAAAAGTAGCCCTTGAAGCAATCAAGAATCAGTTTACATTGGCTGAATTGTCCAAGAAGTTCGATGTTAGCCCTGTGATTATATCCAAGTGGAAGGGTGAGTTTTTGGATAATATGTCAGCTGTATTTGAAAAGGAGCATTCAAAGAAAAAGGAAGAAGGCCCTGCCCTTGAGCAGCTCTATGCCCAGATCGGAGAGCTAAAAGTAGAGAATGACTTTTTAAAAAAAAGCTGCAAGAAACTGGGGATATGAAAGATCGGGCGACATTGATTTGTTCTGATTATAAGGGGCTGTCTATAAGGAGACAGTGTGAAGTATTGGAGGTTCCCCGAAGCAGTCTATATTACAAACCAAAAGGGGAAAACGAGGTCAATCTGAAACTTATGGGAATCATGGACAGGCATCTTACCGATCACCCTACTGAAGGCGTTGTGTCGATGGTCTATCTGTTGACAGGACTGGGCTTCGTTGTCGGCCCAAAGCGCATCAGGAGGCTTTTCAGGCTGATGGGCAGGGAAACCCTTTACAGGAGGAAGAACCTTACCAAATCCGGTTTGCGTGAATATATCAGGCCTTATCTTCTCAGGAACTTAAAGATTGAAAGACCCAACCAAGTGTGGGTAACCGATATCACCTACATTCCGATGCAGAAGGGGTTTATGTTCCTGACCGCAGTCATGGATGTTTACAGCAGAAGGATACTGTCATGGGGTATATCCAACAGTCAGGACGCCAAATGGTGTAAGCAGGTAATCGAAGAGGCCATCAGAGAATATGGTAAGCCAGAGATAGTCAATTCCGATCAGGGAAGCCAGTACACATCAGCCTTATGGATCAATTACCTTGAAGGGCTGGATATCAAAGTATCAATGGACGGAAAGGGAAGGGCTTTGGACAATGTATATATTGAAAGGTTCTGGAAGTCGATCAAGTATGATTACATCTATCTGAACCCAAGCGAGGACGGTTATGACCTGCTCAAAGGTGTCAAAAAGTATATTGAATATTACAACCAAAAGGTCCATCATACCACCAGGGAGAAGCCCGGGGAAAGGTATTTTGGGGCAACCCAAAAAGCAGCATAAAGCAAAAGTTAGTTGTCTTAATTCCCAAGGGTCCCCTTGGGAAATAGGACAACTAAGGATATATTAACAAATAAATAAATTAACTTAGCAACTGATACTTTTGGTCCAACAAATGGGGAGTATTATAGTTGTTATCATAGCTTCTGATTAGATTGCAGGGTTTATTAAATTCAAATGGGAGATTAATTTTTTTTACTAAGTTGAAGTTTCTGTCAAGAACCAAAACCAATTCTTCTCTATCTAAAGAAATTGGTTGAAAATTGTTTAATTCAATTTGGCCGACTTCTGCTAGCAAGACAAAGAAATTATCTAAAATATATATCCCTTTTAAGATGCTATTTTTAAGTCCGTATTCAAGTGCTTTAATCCTGTCTTGGTTCATTATAGTTTTAGCATCTTGTTCCAATTTTTCCACTTTAAATTTTTCATCTTCCAAGAAAATAATCTTATCATCAACCATGCGGTCTAAATCCAAATTGTGAATCCTTAAGGAATGGGAAGGAGCATATAAGAGCATATTATTCCAAATGTCCATAGCTCCTGAACACGCGTTAAAATTCAATAAAACCTGCTCATTTTCCACGTAACCAAATTCTTTTACCTTCTTAAATGGACTTTTTTGAAACACTTGTATATAATGCTGATGCGTGATGTTAGGGATGTAAGTTATAATATGGTCTTTTGAAACAGAAAAATCTCTAATTGCATGGTCAAATCCCAGGTATTCATCAACTGGATTTCCCTCATTATCAAATTGTACTATTTTTAATAAATCTGTGCACCATACAAAAAAATGGTCCTGAAATTTTTTTACAATAGAGGGATTCATCATCTCAAATTGACCAGCGCCATGGATATCAATTATCTTGCTTTGTTTTCCAGAATTATCATAGAGTATGAGCTGGTTTTTTTCGGTAATTACTACTAAGCGTTCATTTCCTACAAAATCAAATGAAACAATTGGAGCTATTGGCGAAAAATTTTCCTGAAAACGGAATACAATATCCTCATGGATTTGGTTTGTTTTATCGTCTTTTAACTCCGATCTATCATTACAGGCAGTTAAAAATATTCCTGATAAAAAACATAAAGTGATTAATATGAATCTTTTCATAAACATTTCAGATTAAAAGCTGAGGTTGAAGTAACCTCAGCTAATACGAAATTTCTCAATTCTCTACTTATTTGGTTGATCCTCCCAAAATAATTTTGTTTTGTTAAAAACTACCAACCTTTGGTAGCGTGAACCTATATTCAAGTCATAAATGCAACACTAAGGGTTTAAGGGAAGGAACCTGGGTTCCTTCCCTTAGGCTGAAAATATTAATTTTGTGTTGTCATGAATAAATTTAAACATCTCAGCCAGGAACAAAGGTACCAAATAGAGGCTTTATTTAGAAACGGAACTTCCCAGACCAAAATCGCTGCGATTATCGGTGTCAACAAAAGTACTGTATCCAGAGAACTTCAAAGAAATACCGGCAAGAGGGGCCGTTATAGCGGTGAATATAAGGCTGCAGTTGCCCAGAACCGTACAGACGAAAGACATAGACTCAAGAGAAAGCGAATCAAATTTACCGAGTCCCTTAAAGAAGAGGCCCGCAAATTCCTTGTTGTTGACAAATTGAGCCCAGAGCTAATATCGGTCACCTGGAAGAAACAAGGTAAAGAAGGGGTTTGTCATGAGACACTCTACAACTGGATATTTACTGCCAAAAAAAGTAGCCATTGGAGATACCGAAGGGACAGGGAGCTTTACAAGAATCTCCGGCATGGTAAAAGAAAGCGTAAGAGAGGTAATTACAGGCATACCAGAGGAATTATCAGGGAGAGAGTTCCAATTGACCAAAGGCCTCCTGTAGTTGAAAAAAGACAAAGGATAGGAGATATTGAAGTAGACCTTATGATGGGGAAAAACCACAAATCAGCTCTTTTGGTACTGGTGGACAGGGCAACCTTGGTTACTACCATAGAGAAACTTGATGGTAAAAATGCAGATATCATTGAACAGAAAATAGCAAAGAGAATACAGAGAATTGGTGCTTCGTTCTTCAAATCAATCACTTTCGATAATGATATGGCATTCGCAAACCATTATAAAATCAGAGATAAATTCAATATCCCAACATTCTTTACAAGACCATACACTTCACAGGATAAAGGAACAGTGGAAAACAGAATCGGACTTATCAGGGCTTTCCTGCCAAAGGGTACTGACCTCAATCAAATCTCTCGGGAACAGATCCAAAATATAGAAACCAAAATCAATAACAGGCCAATAAGAAAGTTTAATTATCTTAGTCCTATCGAATGTCTAATGAAAAAATTAGGCGTTGCATTTATGACTTGAACATGGCGAATTAAAAGTTTACCGGTAAAAACTAATTTGTCTGTAATTAAAAAAAACGACTTGGTTGTCAAGTTTTAAGCTAAAATTTTTTACGGCAAAGTCATAACTGTCTGAATTTTAAGGGAAAAAGTCCCAGTGAAGGCTTTTGTGACTGTTGCTTTCTTTTGTCTTTAATTAAAAAACCCTCCAAGGGTTAGGAACTCTTGGAGGGTGGTAGGGTTACTGATTTTTAAATCAATTCCACACTGCGCTTCACAAAAGCAGTCAGGTCTTTGCCGGTCAGCAAGCCCTGGGCCAGGAGCGCCAGGTCAAATGCCTGCTTGGCCAGTTTGGTCTGATCTTCTTCGGCTTCTGTTTTCAGGATCTTGTCAATCAAGGGGTGGTTGCCATTGATGGCGACTTTGTAGTTGTCCGGCATAGCGCCATAGAAGCCCATGCCGCCTCCCATCTGCGCCATTTCTTTCATCCTGCGCATAAATTCCTCCATGGTCACTGTCACCGGCATTTCTTCGGGGCTCAGACCTTCTACTTCCACTGTGTATGACTTGTTGTCTATGGCTTTCTCGAAGATTTCCTTCACCTTTTTGGATTGCTCCTCATTCAGGAGATTGGCGTAGCCAGCATCTTTTTGGATCAATTTGTCCACCACATCGGCATCCACACGCTTCAGGGAAGTTTTCTCTTCCTTCATCTCCAAGTGCTGGATAAAGTGGTTGTCAATAGGTGAATCCATTACCAGGACATCGTAGTCTTTTTTGTTGGCAGATTGGATAAATGCGTCTTGTTTGGCCACATCGGTAGCGTAGAGGTAAACGACCTGATCGTTTTTGTCGGTCTGAAGGGCTTTTACTTTTTCCCTATATTCTGCCAAAGTGAAGAACTCTCCTTTGGTGTTTTTCAGAAGGGTGAAGTCTTTGCCTTTTTCGGCAAACTTTTCTTCACTGATCATGCCATATTTCACAAATAGACCGATATCATTCCACTTCTGCTCATAGGCTTTTCTGTCCTTTTTGAAGAGTTCTGCCAACTTGTCCGCTACCTTTTTGGTGATGTAATTGTTGATCTTTTTCACATTGGAGTCGGACTGCAGGAAGCTTCTGGATACGTTCAGAGGAATGTCCGGTGAATCAATCACTCCGTGCAGCAGCATCAAAAATTCAGGAACAATATCCTTGACTTCATCAGTGATAAATACCTGGCGGCTGAAGAGTTTGATCTTGTTTTTCTGCAATTCAAAATCATTTTTCACCTTAGGGAAGTAAAGTACCCCCGTGAGGTTGAAAGGATAGTCCACATTCAGGTGTATCCAGAATAATGGATCTTCACTGAAAGGATAGAGCTCTTTGTAGAATGCAAGGTAATCCTCGTCCTTCAGGTCATTGGGAGACTTGGTCCAGATGGGGCTGGTGTTGTTGATGATGTTGTCCACTTCCACGGACTTCCAATTCTTTTCTCCTTTATCATCCACGCCATCTTCCACACTTTCTGTTCTGGTGCCAAACTTGATCGGCACAGGAAGGAATTTGGCATATTTATCCAGGATGCCCTGAAGTCTCCACTTATCGAGGAACTCTTCTGAATCCTCATTGATGTGCAGGATGACATCTGTACCCCTGGTTTTTCTGTCACCTGCTGAAATTTCAAATTCCGTGCTACCATCGCAAGTCCACCTGGCAGAAGCAGCTCCTTCCTGATAGGATAAGGTGTTGATTTCTACCTTTTTGGCTACCATGAAGGCAGAGTAGAATCCCAGACCAAATTTTCCGATGATCTCATTGGCATCTTTGGCATCTTTGAATTTTTCCACAAATTCAGTAGCTCCAGAGAAGGCGATCTGGTTGATGTACTTTTTGATTTCCTCAGCTGTCATCCCCAGGCCTTTATCCGAAATGGTGATGGTCTTTTTGTCTTTATCAAATGACACCTCCACAGTCAGATCTCCAAGCTCCCCGTTGTACTGTCCAAGCTGGGCCAATCTTTTGATTTTTTGGGTGGCGTCTACCGCGTTGGAGACCAATTCACGGAGAAAAATCTCATGGTCAGAGTATAAAAACTTCTTGATGATCGGGAAAATGTTCTCGGTATGTATCGAGATGGTACCTTTTTCCTGCATAGCTATATTTGGTTTAGTTACAGATTAACAAATTTGACTATATATCCTTATCAAGGCCTGTTCCAAAGGATAAAAAATGTCATTTTGGCAGTCTTTGTACTTCGTATATGCTACTTGGTACAATAAGGTCAATTTCCCCTATCTTTGTCCCATGTTCCGACAGATCCAAACTCTTATTATCAAAGAACTCACCCTTGAATGGCGGCAAAAATATGCCCTGAATGGGATTTTGTTGTATGTGGTCTCGGCAGTTTTCATTGTTTACCTCAGTGTGGGGGCCAAGCAGGGGAATATTGCTGTGCCCACCTGGAACGCCCTGTACTGGATCATTATTCTTTTCTCATCGGTTAATGCGGTGGCCAAAAGTTTCGTTCAGGAACATCAGGGCAGGCAATTGTATTATTACATGATAGCCTCGCCAGAAGCCATTATCATTTCCAAAATGCTGTACAATACGCTTTTGACTTTGGTTTTGGCCATGTTGGGATATTTGGTCTTCAGTGTGATTCTCGGGAATCCGGTTCAGGACCAGGGACTTTTTGTGCTCAATTTACTTTTGGGTTCAGTGGGTTTCTCTGCCTGCCTGACCATGGTTTCCGGTATCGCTTCCAAAGCGAGCAACAATGCCACCTTAATGGCCATTCTCAGCTTTCCTGTGATTATCCCCATCTTACTGATGGCTATCAGGGTTTCCAAAAATGCAGTTGATGGCTTGGATTGGGCGGTCAGTGTAGATAAGGTCCTTACCCTTTTGGCTATTAATGCTATTGTTGCTGTTACGGCTTATATCTTGTTCCCCTATTTGTGGAGGAGTTAAAGTGTAAAATGAAGAATGGTGAATGGGGGATGAACTAAGGCTAGAAATTTACTGATTCAGTCGATAAAATGTTTGAATTCGATATTTAATCCAAACCAAAATCCTATCCTTTCCGTACCCACTTTTTGATATTTCTTTTATCTTTTATTGGGGTATAGATGGGATTTTATTTACGAAAAGGTTTCAATTTTGGTCCTTTGAGGGTCAATCTATCCAAAAGCGGATTGGGGATTTCTGCCGGGGTGACCGGTGCACGCATAGGAATCAATTCTCAGGGAAGAACTTATGTTCATGGGGGCAGGCATGGTCTGTATTATCGGAAAAACCTTCCCATAGGGAATAAATCAACCTCATCCTCAAAGGGCAAAACTTCTAACTTAAGCCTGGAAGAGGAAATGTTTTCTGATACAGGCCTCACCTATAAGATCATGGATCTTACCCGCCAAAAGCTGGTACTTGAGCCCCTTTTCTCCTCAGACCGCAAAATCTATTTGTATTTAGGTTTATCAGCTTTACTGGTTGGTATTTTCAGTACTGCCATGATTTTTAAGTTGATGATGCTTCTGACCGGAGCCCTGATGATTACTTGGTTTATTTTGGGTAAGCTGAGGCAGAAAAATCTAAAAAAGTCCTTAGAATCATTACAGGGCCTGAGTGCCGATCAGCAAACTGAGGCCAATTGGATTCAAAACAGTCAAGGCCTAAATCAAAATGACCTGAGGCTTTTGGCAATACATACCTTAGATGCCTGGCTGGAAAATCAGGTGCGAGATGGTCAATTAATTCCTTTAGAAAACCTCGTGATGTTTTTGCCCATCGATCGGGAAAAAGCATTATCCTTGGCATTAGGTCACTATAATGAAGTGGTACACAGCGTCCTGGCTGACCACCAATTGGAAGATTCCGAAAATGAATTCATTGAGTCCATAGAGGACAATTGGTCTATCCCTGCTGATGAAATCCAACAGGAGCGTAAACTGATCGATAGTTTTCGGATGCTCCGCCAAATACAGCAGGAAGAACTTCCATTGAAAAGCTTTTCCAGAGACTTGGTGGCCGGAGAAAAACCCTATTTTGAAGGAGAAGGGAGGCTGTTGGTGCTAAGGGTGCTGGATTCTTGGCAGGCCAATAGGGTAAGGTATAAAACGAAGGGATATCAATTGGATATGGAAGGTATAATCCGAATTAGCAGCCGGGTGGTAGAAATTCATGAGGGCCGCAATATCAGGAGCTATCCCATAAGGCAGGTGGAAGACGTTCACCTATCGCTCGGTGAGGGTATAGTGGAGGTTTTTATGAGCAATAGAAAACAGCCCTTGGTTTTTACTGCTCCGGATTTGTTTGAATTCTCAGCAGTTTTATTAAAGGCGAGCGGTCAAAATTGATCTTTAGGAAAAAGAATTTTCTGGTGGCTTTACAGGCCGAATTCCCAATGATTATTCTTTCAAAAAGCCCCTTTTGCATCTGCCGGGAAAACATTCGTTAACTTATGTCATAAAAAGCGCAGGAATCAGGAACTTATAGCTTATTTTTGCACTTGAATTAGCAAATATCTTCAAATGAAAAAGAGTTGGTGGAAAATCCTTGCTATTGCCTTACTGGCTTACACCCTGATAGCAGGACTTCTTTTCGATGTGCCCAGATTGCCCATCCTCAATGAAACCATCCGTGCCCTTTATTTCCATGTCACCATGTGGTTTGGGATGATTATCATGTTAGTAGTGGCTGTGGTGTACAGTGTCAAATACCTCAGGGCCAATGAGCTAAGGTATGATGACCTGGCTGTGGAATTCACCAATGCGGCGATTTTGTTCGGAGTCTTGGGTATTTTGACCGGAATGCTCTGGGCAAAATTTACCTGGGGGGATTATTGGTCAGGTGATCCCAAACAAAACGCCTCTGCAATCGGTCTTTTGATGTATTTTGCCTACCTGATATTGAGAAACTCCCTGACGGATGTTCATCAAAGGGCCAGAATAGGAGCAGTGTACAACATCTTTGCTTTCGCGGCCTTTATTCCATTGATATTTGTATTGCCCAGACTGACTGATAGCCTGCACCCTGGAAACGGAGGCAATCCGGGTTTTAATGCTTATGACCTTGATAGCAAATTGCGTTTGGTGTTCTATCCGGCTATTATCGGATGGACACTTTTGGGAACCTGGATAAGTTCTGTACGTGTAAGGCTAAGAAGAGCGGAAAGAAAAATTGAAGACAGATTGATCAATCAGGTTTCCTGAGAAAAGGAACCTTTGAAGTCAACACTGTTCTGACATAAATAGGAAAACTAAATGAAAAAATGGTTAGTGATCTTTTTCCTGGTATTTAGCCTTCAGGCTGTAGCACAGGAGAAAATTGAAATTACAGAAGCGGATTATCAGAATTCTCGGGTAGAAATGGCCGATGTGATGCGTTCTGAAGGAAAAATATATGTGCTGGTGGGTATCATTGCGATTGTATTTGCAGGGATTTTGGTTTATGTGATCAATACAGACAGAAAAGTCGCCAAACTGGAGAAGTTGTTACAGGAATAATAAACCTCTACAATTCTTTTTCAGAAAAAGGCTAAATGAATACAATATGAAAAAAGGACATCTAATAGGGCTTGGGATTATTGCAGTGGCCATCATTATTATCGTCTCCATGATCGGTGATGCGAGTACTTATGAAAGTTTTGCAACAGCCAAAGCCATGAAAATGAGGGGAGAAGATAAGCCTATCCATGTGGTGGGAGAGCTTAAGAAAAATGCAGGTGGTATGGTAGAAGGGATTGAGGTCAATCCAGACAAGACATCATTTTATTTCATGATGGTGGATAATGACGGTACAGAACAAAAAGTATTCTATAATGAGCCCGTACCCCCTGATTTTGCCAGGGCTGAACAGGTAGTGGTAATCGGCTCCTATAAAAATGAAGATTTGTTTGTTGCGGACAAGATCCTGATGAAATGTCCATCCAAATACCAGGAAAATGAGGTCAGCACTGCTGGTATGTAATTCTTAACATCTTATTGATCAAAAAAGAACATGATAAATACCTTTATAGGTAATTTGGGCCATTTCGCGGTTATCTTGGCTTTTGTAAGCTCCTTGGTTACTGCCTTTGGCTATTACCAGTATACTGTAGTACCTGAACTCGAAAAGAAAACTTGGCAGCGGTTCAGCAGGTTGGCATTTTACGTCCATTCAGCAGCCGGGATTACCATTGCATTGGCATTGTTTGAAATCATTTACAGCCACCGCTTTGAATATTTCTATGCTTATTCCCATTCCTCCAAGGCCCTTCCTGTACATTACATGATCTCCAGTTTCTGGGAAGGTCAAGAGGGTTCATTTATCCTTTGGATTGTATGGAATGTGTTGTTGGGTCTGGTTTTGATCAGGACAAATAAAGCATGGGAAGGACCTGTGATGGTGGTATTTGCCCTGGTTCAGGCATTCCTCGTTTCCATGATTTTGGGAGTAGTAATTGGTGATCTAAAAATCGGAAGCTCTCCATTTATCCTTTTGAGGGATGCTGTAAGCGCTCCGGTTTTTCAGATAAATCCTGATTTTGTCCCCGAAGATGGCACAGGTTTGAACCCATTGTTGCAAAATATCTGGATGGTCATCCACCCGCCTACCTTATTCTTGGGTTATGCTACAACCTTGGTACCCTTTGCCTTCTTAATTGGAGGATTGGCGACCAGAAAATATACAGAGTGGGTACGTCCTGCACTTCCATGGGCCCAATTTTCGGCCATGGTTTTGGGAATGGGTATCATTATGGGGGCTTATTGGGCTTATGTCACTTTGAACTTCGGTGGTTATTGGAACTGGGATCCGGTTGAAAATGCGGTTTATGTTCCATGGCTGATCTTGGTGGCAGGTATCCATACCATGATTACCTTTAAGAAAAGCAGCACGGCTTTGAAGTCATCCATAGTTTTGATCATTGCAACCTTCATTTTGGTGCTTTATGCTACATTCTTGGTGAGAAGCGGTGTTCTTGGAGATTCTTCTGTTCACTCGTTTACTGATTTGGGGCTTTCCGGGCAGCTTTTGATTTACATGCTTTTCTTCCTGGCTGTTTCTGTATATCTCGCTGCAAAGCACTGGAAAAATATCCCTTCTTCTGAGAAGGAAGCCTCTGTGTATTCCCGTGAGTTTTGGATTTTTATTGGGGCGATTACCTTGGCTTTGATGGCCTTTCAGGTGATTCTTCCAACTTCCATTCCTGTATGGAATGCTATAGTAGAAATGTTTGGAGGGATTTCCAATATGGCACCGCCAGCAGATCAGGTTGGCTTCTACACCAAATTCCAGCTTTGGTTTGCTGTGGTGGTTGCTTTGTTGACTGCGGTGGGACAGTTTTTCTGGTGGAATAAAATGGATGCCAAAGCCCTGAGAGAGGCATTGGTGGTGCCTTATGTAGTCGCCGTGATACTTTCAGCAATAATTATTGTATTGGGCAAGGTTTATGACATCTCCTATATCGTGGTGGTGTTGGCGAGCACCTTTACCATAGTGGCCAATGCTACTATCCTATATCGTTTGGTCAAAAAATCAACTTTCAAGTTGGCGGGGGGCTCTTTGGCGCATATTGGCTTAGGGATGATCCTGATCGGAGTGATGTTTTCCTCTGGTTATTCTCAGGTAATTTCATTCAACATGTCAGGTTTGACTTACAGCAATAGTTGGGAGGACGAGCTGAACAAGGAACATGTGCTGCTGTGGATCAATAAGCCTACACAGATCAAAGAATATACGGCCATCTACAGAGGTAGGCAGAAAAAAGTCAAAGGTGTTCCAGGTCTGGTAAATGTTAATTTGCTGAAATCCACCGATAATGTCAATGAGGCCATAGCCCTGGGAGATATCGTTTACAGAGGTAAGACTTATTTTCAGAAGGGAGATAGGGTGCCTATTGTATTAGAGGAAAACGATTATTTTCAAATTGACTATTATAAAGGGGATGAATACCAGTTTACCCTGAACCCTATGTCCCAATTCAACACCAGTATGGGATTGATTTCTTCGCCGGATTCCAGAAGATTTATTGATAAAGACCTTTATACTTTCGTGTCGGCAATCAATGATTATGAAGATCCTGAGTGGAGGGAAGATGAGTTCTTTCAAGTTTCACCGGGCGAGACCTTCTATATTTCTGATTTTGTCACCGAATTCCAGGGCGGAGAGGTCCTGAACCAGATTGAAGGTGTGGATCTCAGGGATGGGGATGTAGCAGTGAAAGCCAGATTGGTGGTCATGGACTATGATGTGGAAAAGGTGCTTGAGCCCATTTTTATTATCCGTGGCAATCAGGTTGGAAAAATCCCGGCCATTGACAATGAACTTGGGGTAAAAGTAGAAATTGACAATATTCTGCCTGAATCCAATCAATTTTCTTTCAAGGTCAACCGATACCAGAAAGATTACGTGGTGCTGAAAGCCATCATCAAGCCACAGATCAATATCCTGTGGGCTGGAACCATCATCATGTTGTTTGGTTTCTGCGTGGCCATCTACAGGAGATATGATGAATTCAGAAAAATGCGTGACAAAGGTTTGGAATATTAACACGTTCAATACCAAGACCCCGGATATTTTCCGGGGTTTTTTGTTGGCTTTTAGAATCGGTCAAAAATCTTTTATCTTTCAGCCATGAAGTTCAAAGTTGCAATATTAGGAACAGGAAATGTTGCCTGGCATCTTGCCCCTGCTCTGGAAGAAGCTGGGCATACAGTGACTGAAGTATATGGGCGGGATCTCAGCAAAGTGCAGCAGGTTACCAAAAGGCTATACACTACGGAAGCAAAAACTGATCTGGATTTTTCAGATTCCGAGGCGGAAATCTTTATTTTGGCAGTAAGCGATCAGGCTATTTCCGAGTTGGCCGATGAGGTGATTTTGCCTGAGGACGGTATTTTGGTACATACATCAGGAGCGGTTTCCCTGGATATCCTGGGGTACAGTTCTGCCTCTTACACTGGGATTTTTTACCCATTGCAGACTTTTTCCAAAGACCGGGAAATCAATTTTGAGGATGTTCCCTTCTTACTTGAGTCAGAAGATGGCACTACCTTGCAGAAACTTAAAAAATTGGCCAAAAGCCTTTCTCCTATGCAATATATTCTCAAGTCCAAAGACAGGATGGCATTACATATTGCAGCAGTATTTGCAAGCAATTTTTCTAACCATATGCTCCGCTTAGCAGAGGAAATTATGGCAAGAAAAGGGCTGGATTATGAGATGCTGAAACCCCTTATTATAGAAACCATCAGCAAAAGTCTCGAACTTGGCGCTAAAAAGGCACAGACAGGTCCGGCCATCCGATCTGACTTCAATACTTTGGATGCACACTACCAGTTTCTTAACTATAATGCACAGGTGGCGGAGATTTACAGGCTGATTTCCCAGGATATCATTGATTCTTACTGAAAATTACCCTGTTCAGGGGATTTTTTTGGATTATTAATCTACTTAACTTGTCCCTATCAAAGGATATTTTTGGGGATAAGATCCTGATACCCGGGATAGGCTTTTTTTAGTGTTTGGTTGAACGTTTTGTAGAGGATAAAAGTGGTCAAATGGGAATTTGACCACTTTTTATTACTAGCTGTATAAAACTTGCCTCAGTTATTTTTTTCTTTCGTACATTTAATTGGCTTTAGGCATTAATTGAACCATGGCGTTTACTTACAGGAGAATTTTAACCTATTTCTTTCGTGGGCTACTTTTTGTTGTCCCCATAGCTTTGACGATTTATGTGATTTGGCTCATTATTCAGTTTTTAGACGGGATACTCCACATTCCTATACCGGGTTTGGGGATATTGATCATGCTTTCCTTCGTGACTTTTATCGGTTTTTTGGCCAGCATATTCATCACGAAGCCCTTGTTTGAAATGTTTGAGAGAGGGGTATTTAAAATCCCACTGATCAACATCCTTTACACCAGCATCAAGGATTTGATGTCTGCATTTGTAGGCGATAAAAAGAAATTCAGTGCGCCTGTCATTGTGCGATTGTCGGAAAATATCTCGAGATTGGGGTTTATTACCCAGGAAGACCTTAGTGTTATTGAAGAAGAGGGGTTGGTGGCCATTTATTTTCCCCATAGTTATAATTTTTCCGGGAACCTCTTTTTGGTACCTAGGGAGAACGTAAGAGTACTTAAAAATGTCCGAAGTGCAGACGTGATGAAGTTTATTGTATCAGGAGGGGTTTCGCATTTGGTAAGAGAGTAGGGGAAGTCGGATTTCGGTTGGAATGAAGAATGAGGAATGAAAAGCCATTGAATAGAATCTTACAAACCAATTAACATATACCTAAAAACAATTTAAATGAAAAAACTACTCGCCTTTATGTTGTTATTATCCTTGTCCTTGGCAGTCCGTGCCCAGGACGGATGGATATCTTTATTCAATGGAAAAAATCTGGATGGATGGAAAATTGCAGAAAATCCATCTTCGTTTTCAGTGGAAGATGGCATTATCAAAATTGATGGCCCGCGTGCCCATGCTTTTTATATGGGTGATGTCAATGGGGGAGTCTTTAAGGATTTTGAATTGATGGTGGAGTTGAAGACCATGCCAAAAGCCAACTCGGGCATATTTTTTCACACTGCTTATCAGGAAAAGGGATGGCCAGATAAAGGCTATGAAGTTCAGGTGAATCAGACCCATGGGGACTGGAGGAAATCAGGAAGCCTTTATGCCTTCAATGATGTGAGAGAAACTTATGTCAAAGATGGGGAATGGTATACTACCCATATCATTGTCAAAGGAGATCATGTTACGGTAAAGCTGAACGGGGAAACGGTAATGGAATATGTGGAGTCTAAAGATGAAAACAGACCAGCCAATGCCGGCGAAAAAAGAATAGACAAAGGTACATTTGCCATTCAGGCCCATGACCCCGAGAGTGTCATTTATTACAGAAGCATCAAGGTCAAGGTGTTATAAAAACAAAAATCCCGGAGTATTCGCTTCGGGATTTTGTTTTGCTTTATCGTATTTTCTTAAAGAACTGCATCCAATTTTTGAGCAAGGATAGCTTTAGGAACTGCGCCTACTTGCTTGTCCACGATCTGACCTCCTTTAAAGAACATCAAAGTTGGGATACTTCTGATTCCCAAAGCTGAAGCCACTGCCGGGTTGGAGTCCACATCCACTTTGCCGACTACTGCTTTGCCTTCATAATCCCCGGCCAATTCTTCCACAATTGGGCCGATCATTTTACAAGGACCGCACCATTCTGCCCAAAAGTCCACCAGTACAGGCTTGTCTGATTTTAATATTTCTTCAAAGTTAGCGTCAGTAATTTCAATTGCTTTTGCCATCGTATTGATAATTTTGTTTATGCTTGATTTTCAAATATACTATCCAAATTTAAATTCCCGGTAAATAGTTCCAAATCAGGTTGAATATTTCTACAAACCGCATGCTGGTTTTCAAGGTGTCTTATTCCAGCCTGCCGCAATTCCATAATCATCAAATGATCTGATAAACCACCTCTGGGATTTGTCCGAGGTCCTTGATCATTTCATTGGAAGGATCCACCGTGTAGCGTTTTGACATCAGGTCTAAGGTGATGTTTTCTTTGCTGTCGATGACATTGATGTACAGCTTGGCATCTCCCTTGTACTTTTTGGTAATCTCTTCCAGCTTTTCCATCAGGTCATAGCTTAGGTCATCCAGATCAATGTTTACCCTGAGCCCTTTGATCAATTTTCCCCTGACTTCACTGAGCAACATCATGTTGTTGATCTTGAATTCAAACTCATTTTCCTTCCATTTGTTTGGATGGACTGAGCCTGTCAGGTACAGGAACCAACCGGTCATGAAGTATTCTTTGTACTTGATGTAATCCTCACCGAAAAGGAAAAATGTATGCCCACCGTGGTAATCCTCCATGGTAAGTGTACCGAAAGGCTTACCCGTTTTGGTGGTCCTATGGGCAAAACTGGTAACCATTCCCGCAGCCTTGATATCTCCTTTTTTCTTCAGGATTTCCATGTCTGAGAATTCAGGCAGCGGGGTATTCGTAAAGGATTCCATTTCTACCTTGAACTGATCCAAGGGGTGTCCTGAGATATAAAGGCCAACTACCTCTTTTTCAATATTTAGAGCCTGCAATTGACTGAATGGCTCCATAGCTGCCACGGATGGAAGCGGAACTTCCATTCCTGATCCTCCTCCAAATAAGCTTACCTGAGCACTTTCTGATTCCTGCTGTACTTTCTGGGCATATTTTACCGCCTTTTCCAACAAGGTAACATCCCCTTCAGGAGCTTCGAGATACTGTCGGCGATGGTGCTGAGGGAAGCAATCAAAGCTTCCTGCCATAGCCAGGGATTCCAGTGATTTTTTATTCAGGGCCCTGCTATTTACACGCTTACAGAATTCGAAAATGCTGCTGTACTTCCCGTTTTTCTCCCTTTCTTCCACAATGGCCTCTACAGCGGCTTCCCCTACACCTTTGATGGCGGCCATTCCAAACCGGATCTGACCTTCTTTGTTCACAGTGAATCCACTTTTGGATTCGTTGACATCCGGTCCCAAAACTGATATTCCCATACGCTTGCATTCTTCCATAAAGAATGTCACCTGCGTGATGTCGTTCATGTTGTTGCTCAGTACAGAGGCCATGTACTCAGCAGGGTAGTGTGCTTTGAGATAGGCGGTCTGATAAGCGACCCATGCATAGCAGGTGGAATGGGATTTATTGAAGGCATAAGAAGCAAATGCCTCCCAGTCTTTCCAAATTTTTTCCAGTTTTTTGGCATCATGTCCTTTTGCAGAAGCCTGTTCTATAAACTTTGGCTTCATTTTATCCAAGACATCCTTTTGCTTTTTACCCATGGCCTTACGGAGCACGTCTGCCTCACCTTTGGTAAAACCGGCCAGTTTTTGGGATAAAAGCATTACCTGTTCCTGATAAACTGTAATCCCGTAGGTTTCTTCCAGGTATTCCTGCATATCATCCAGGTCATAGGTAATGGGTTCTTGACCATGCTTCCTTTTGATAAAAGAAGGGATGTATTCCAAAGGCCCCGGACGATAGAGAGCATTCATGGCAATAAGGTCAGCAAAAACAGTGGGTTTTAATTCCCTCATGTATTTCTGCATACCGGGAGATTCGTACTGGAAGATGCCGACAGTTTCGCCTCTTTGGAACAGTTCGTATGTTTTGGCATCATCAATTGGGAAATTGTCCGGATCCAGCTCAATGCCATGTCTTTCCTTCACGATTTTAACAGCATCCTTGATCAAGGTCAGGGTTTTTAGGCCAAGGAAGTCCATCTTGAGTAGTCCGGCACTTTCCACTACGGAGTTGTCAAACTGGGTACACACCATGTCGGAATCTTTGGCCAGTGCTACTGGGACAAAGTTGGTAATGTCATCCGGTGTAATAATCACCCCACAGGCATGGATACCGGTATTCCTTACCGATCCCTCCAGGATTTTGGCCTGGTTGATGGTTTTGGAAAGCTCATCTTGTCCTTTGGAAATCCGGATCAATTCTTCCGCTTTGGTAAGGTCTTCTCCGTTGCCTTTCAGTTTTTCCGACAGCTTGGCCCTGTCTTTGGAAAGGTCAAACAAAGCCTTGAGCTTGATGTCAGGAACCAATTTCGCCAATCGGTCTGCTTCTGACAAGGGAAGGTTAAGCACCCTTGCCGTGTCCCTGATGGCCGATTTTGCAGCCATGGTACCATAGGTGATGATCTGGGCCACCTGATTGGACCCGTATTTATTGATCACATAATCGATTACCTTTTGGCGTCCTTCATCATCAAAGTCAATATCAATATCGGGAAGGGAAACCCTATCGGGATTGAGGAACCTCTCAAATAGCAGGTCATAAGCAATGGGATCCACATTGGTGATCCCTATGCAATAAGCTACGGCGGATCCTGCGGCAGAACCCCTTCCCGGACCTACGGACACGCCCATTTTCCTTGCGGCACCTGTGAAGTCCTGCACAATCAAAAAGTAGCCCGGGTAACCGGTCCTTTCTATGGTCTCCAGTTCGAAGTCCAATCTTTCCCTGATTTCATCGGTAATCACCGGATAGCGTTTTTTTGCTCCTTCGTAGGTCAAATGTCTAAGGTAGGCATTTTCTCCTCTTTTACCCCCGTCAATTTCGTCTTCAGGATGTTTGAACTCATCCGGAATGTCGAATTTTGGAAGCAATACATCCCTTTGGAGCTTATAGGTCTCGATTTTTTCTACAATTTCATTGGTGCACGCTATGGCCTCAGGAAGATCTGCAAAAAGCTTTTTCATTTCTTCCGGGCTTTTGAGGTAGAATTCATCGTTTGGAAAACCAAACCTGAATTCCCTGCCCCGCTTGCCCACATATTTTTTGGGCTTTTCTACAAGTTCCCCGTCCTTAACGCAAAGCAAAATATCGTGCGCTTTAGCATCTACTTTTTGATTGTAATAGGTGTTGTTTGCCGCAAAATATTTTACACCATATTTCTCGGCAAATTGTAGCAATACCTCGTTTACTTTTTCCTCTTCAGGGATGCCATGTCTGTTGAGTTCCACATAAAAATCCTCCCCAAACTGTTCTTTCCACCAAACAAAAGCCTCTTCGGCCTGGGTGTCGCCCACATTGAGAATGAGATAGGGGATTTCTCCCCAAAGGCCTCCCGTTGTGGCAATCAGGTCACTTTTGAACTGTACCAGCAATTCCTTGTCTATTCTGGGGACATAATAGTACCCTTCAATATTGGCGTAAGAAGCCAATTTGGCCAGGTTATGATAGCCTTTCTTATTTTTTGCCAGGAGTACAGTCTGGAAACCATCGTCCTTGGTGCTTTTGTTGGTTCTGTCTCTACAAAGGTTGAATTCGCAACCAATAACAGGTTTTATGTTAGCAGACAAAGCAGCCCTTACAAAATGGAATGCTCCCATCATATTGCCGTGATCGGTTATAGCAATCGCCGGCATATTCATCTCTTTGGCCAGAGCAATCAAAGAGGGGATTTCAGAAGTGGCCTGCAGTACCGAATATTGGGTGTGGACATGGAGGTGGGAAAAAGGCATGTCCACCATTTCTGAAATGTCCGCTGTCCCTGCTGCCTTGAGGATCTCTTTGGCTGCAGCTTTGGTGTCATCTTTGGCTGCGGCAAAATTTGCAACATCCAATTTTGGGGCCTCATAAATTACCTCTGTTGAACTTATCCCGGGCTCAGGTTTGATGACTTGCTGGGTGATAAGCCCAAAAAAGCATTTTGCTGTGGCATCCACGTCATAGGCGGCATCATGGGCATCAGCAAAACCGTTGCCGAAAAGTTTGTGATGTAGTTCGGTTAGGGTGGGCCATTTGAATTTACCGCCCTTGCCTCCTGGGATGGCACAAAAATCGGTGGCAAGGTCTTTGGTGTCCAGTTCCTGCATCTCCCTCAATTTCATCGGGATTTGCTTTCTAAGAAATTCTGAACCTACCACATTGATGTCAAAGCCGATGTTATGGCCTACCAGGTATTGGGCCTTTTCCACATCATCATTGAAAACCTGAAGTACTTTTTCCAGGTCATGGCCTTCTTTGGTCGCCCTTGCTGTGGAGATGCCGTGGACTTTTTCCGCATTGTATGGAATGGTAAAGCCCTCTGGTTTGACAATATAATTATGGTTGGAAATCAGTTTTCCCTTGGCATCATGGAGCTGCCAGGCAATCTGGACCAGGCGGGGCCAGTTGTCCAAATCTTCCATTGGGGCATCATAATTCCTGGGTAATCCTGTGGTTTCGGTATCAAAAATAATGTACATACAAACTCCTGAATTTTGGGACATCTAAAATAAGGGATATCCTTTGGAGCTGCCTCATCCCTGGCACAAATTGTCAGGAAATTTTTTATTTGAACCAGATACTTGCCATACCTGTTTTATATTTCGGAACAATTTAAATATCTTTAGTCCATGCAGGCATACGAATTCATCAATAATCTCATACCTCCTTTGAAGCTAACGGATAAGGCCAAGATGGCTTTGTCCTGGATGGAAGAGATCAGAACCAATGTTTTGCCTGTGGTAGATAATGGTAATTTTCTGGGCTTTTTGACGGACGATCAGATTTATACCAAGAACAAACCGGAATCAAAAATCGCCGAATTTGATCTCATATGCCCGACTTGTTTTGTCTATTTCGATAAGCATATCTATGATGTCATCAAAGTTTCCTCCGAATTTGATATCAATATGGTGGCCGTCGTTGACAGGGATAAAAAATACCTGGGTGTAGTCACCATGGAGGATGCTATTGGGGCTTTTGCCGATACCCTATCCATTCAATCCCATGGTGCTGTACTGGTTTTGTCCATGTATATGACGGATTACAGTCTTTTTGAAATTGCCAGGATTATCGAATCAGAAAATGCCAAGATATTAAGTAGTTTCATTTCCAATGACCCGCTTGATGACAGCAAAATCAAGTTGACATTAAAATTGGATAAAACAGAACTGAGGCATATAAAAGCCACCCTCGAAAGGTTTGGTTTTAAGATTTTAGACCAATATCAGGAAGAAAACAACATCAGTGAAGAACAGGAAAGGATTGGTAACCTATTCCGCTTCTTGAATATTTAACAGCTCCGCAATGAACACTGTCCTTCATGGAATAAACCTGAAAAAAGAATTTGTACCGTTTATTGAACAATTGATAGGTTTATTGAAAAACCGGGGGAGCCGGATCTTTTTTACAGAAAGTTTCTCCAAATCCTTCAAAAGGCCCTCTTCAAAACTTTCAGATGCCCAAGTCATCAGTTCCAAAGAGGAAATGAAGGAGATGGATTTTGTGCTTTCTGTAGGAGGGGACGGAACATTATTGGATACAGTCATACAGGTAGGGAGGTTAGAAATCCCGATCTTGGGTATCAATACCGGTAGGATGGGCTTTTTGGCCACAGTGGCCAAGGAAAATATTCAAAAGGCGATTAACGCCCTTTTTGAGGGCGAATATAGCCTTGAATCCAGGACCTTGGTAAGTTTGGAGTCCTCTAGGCCTGTATTCAACGGGACGAATTTTGCATTGAATGAATTCACCATCCATAAGAGAGACACCTCTTCCATGATTATTGTCCATACTTACATCAATGGCCAATATCTAAACAGCTATTGGGCAGATGGACTTATTGTAGCGACACCTACGGGTTCTACCGGTTATTCTTTGAGTTGTGGTGGTCCTTTGATTACACCAGGAGCCAAAAACTTCGTGATCACACCCGTAAGCCCGCACAATCTCAATGTTAGGCCGATCATCGTTTCAGATGAATCAGTCATCAGCTTTCAGATTGAAGGAAGATCAGAGAAATTCCTTATTTCTTTGGATTCGAGGTCCACTGCCATTGATGCTACTGTGGATCTGAAATTAAAGAAGGCAGATTTCTCGGCAAGGCTGGTGAAGTTTTATGGTTATAGCTATTTCGATACCCTGAGGCAGAAATTGAATTGGGGCTTTGATATGAGAAATTAGTCTGGATTGTTTTCAAATCCGAAGGATTTAGATTAGCTTTCCAAAAGCTTGTTAATCTTAACAAAAATTAACCCCTGAAATACTAAACGGGGTTTTTATATCGTTTTGTACTTCATAAATTGCATCGTCTTGAATAAAGTCAACATTCGGATCGTCCTTTTCCTGCTCATGATTGCGATAGGATTGGTTACAGACCGGGTCTCTGCACAGAGTTATGATTTTGGCGGAGGTTTGGGAGTGGCCACCTACACGGGTGATCTGGTGAGGAGGTTCGATCAGGGAAATGTTGGGATTCAGGGGACGTTGTTTGGCAGACGAAATTTTGACAATGTGTGGTCCTTGAGGGCAGGGCTTTCTTTTGGAAGATTGGCTGCAGCGGATTCTGTGGCCAGAATAGACCTGCCTTCTATCAATAGAGATGCATACTTCAAGGGAAATGTTTACGAGTTTACAGCTGTTATGGAATATCATTTCATTGATTTCCTTCATCCGCAGTCGGTGTACCGGTTTTCTCCTTATGGCTTCTTCGGACTGGGCTATTCCTATTTCAGTGGTTCAGGCAGAAGTTATTTTGCTGATCCAGAAGCAGGAGACTATAACCTCAGTACGCCGGTCATTCCTTTTGGGATAGGTATCAAATATAAATTGAACGACAAATGGATGCTTGGTGCTGAACTGGGTTTCAGGGCTACATTTACAGATTTACTCGATAAAGTGGACGGCAAACTGCCCATCAATCCTGTAATTCCAGATGCCAATGGGGTTAATCAACCTGCAAGAATCAGCCGGGGCAATTACAGTGACAATGACTGGTATTACTTTTTTGGCCTGACAATCAGTTATTCCTTCAATACCATCAAGTGCTACATTTACAATTAATTGAGCATTAGGTTAGAATATTGGAAAAGAAATAGCATTTTTGTACCTCCAAAAATAAGAGTGGATTCTTTACACCCGGAATGAAGGAATTATTAGACAGGAATAACATCCCCCAACATATTGCGATAATCATGGACGGAAATGGGCGTTGGGCCCAGAAAAAAGGTGCCATGAGGATTTTTGGTCATAGGAATGCCCTCACCGCTGTAAGGGAGTCTATTGAAATAGCTGTAGAAATCGGTGTCAAATACCTTACACTTTATGCGTTTTCTACTGAAAACTGGGCCAGGCCCCAGGATGAAGTCAATGCATTGATGGATATCCTTATCAATTCCATCACCGATGAGGTGCCTACCATGATGACAAACAATATCAGGTTGTCCTCCATCGGTGATATCCAAAGCCTGCCTGTATCTGCCCAGGCCAAATTGCAGGAAGCCAAAGAACTTACCTCCCATAATACTGGATTAACCGTATTCCTTGCACTCAGCTATAGTGGAAGATGGGAAATTGAAAATGCACTGAAGAAAATTGTCAAGAAAGTAGTCGAAGGACAAATTAATATAGAACAGATCAATCAGCAATTGATTGCTGATCATTTGGATACAAAAGGGGTACCTGACCCTGAATTATTGATCAGGACGAGTGGTGAACTGAGGATCAGCAATTTCTTATTGTGGCAATTGGCCTACACAGAGCTGTATTTCACAGAAATCCTGTGGCCGGACTTTAGGAAAGAGCATTTATTGGAAGCCGTATTGGATTACCAAAGAAGGGAGAGGAGGTTTGGAAAAACAACCGCCCAGATTAAATCAAAACCTTGAATGAAGCGGAGTACCTTAATACTTTTAATGATAATGTGGGCAGTTGCTGCCCAGGCACAGATCCGACTGGGGCAAAGTAGGTTTACCCCCGCAAAGCCTGTTGATTTATTGGAGCTCAATTATTCCAAGCCACAGAAGTTCAGAATAGCAGAGATAAAAGCTGTGGGGCTTTCCACCTTAGATGAGGTTGCAGTGGTTTCACTTTCAGGTCTGAGGGTAGATGATGAAATTTCCGTACCCGGTGATGCGATTTCCAATGCTTTGAAAAAGCTTTGGGGGCAGGGGATTATAGGGGATGTCAAAATCTTGGTTACAAAAATTGAAGGTGAGGACATCTATCTGCTTCTTGAACTTACTGAAAGGCCAAGATTCTCCCGTGTGGAATTCTCCGGGGTAAACAAGACCCAAGAGGGGGAGCTTAAAGATAAGATAAAAATCCGTGGAAGGGTAGTTAGGGATGATGTACTCAATACATCTCAAAGAAACATACGCCAGTATTTTGTCGACAAGGGTTTCCTCAATACAGAGGTAAAGGTCATTCAGGAAAGGGATACAACACTTCCAAATAGTGTGAAGATCCGTTTTGATGTAGATACTAAGTCTAAGGTCAAGATCAATAGGGTCAATATCTACGGGAATGAGGAAATTTCTGACAAAAAGCTAAAAGGGAAGCTTAAAAAGACCAAAGAGCATCCGCGCCTGCATTTCTTCCGTGAATTGGCTTCCAGGATCAGCAATACTACCCCAAAATCTGTCAAAGAAGCAGTTATTTACAGAAATGTGGTAACTGATGAGCAGGTGAAGGATTACTTCAATAGAAATTTCAAACTGAATTTCTTTGTGTCTTCCAAGTTTGTGGCCAAAGACTTCAAAGAGGACAAGCAAAAGCTTATTGCTTTCTACAACTCCAGAGGTTATAGGGATGCGGAAATCATCGCCGATTCTACCTATAGACATTCTCAAAACACCATCAATGTGGACATTTCTTTGGAAGAGGGCAGGAAATACTATTACCGAAATATCACTTTTGTAGGGAATTACCTGCATTCTTCCGATGTCTTGCTGTCCAGGTTGGGGATCGAAAAAGGGGATGTGTACAATAAGGAAAGGCTTGAGAAAAGGTTGAATTTTGATCCTCAAAAAGAGGATGATGTAAGTTCTCTTTATCAAAATGATGGTTATCTTTTCTTCCAAATAGACCCTGTAGAGGTTGCTGTCCAAGGGGATTCCATTGATATTGAGTTAAGGATATTTGAAGGACCTCAGGTTACTGTGAATTCTGTCAATATTGAAGGAAATGAAAGGACCTCTGACCATGTGGTGATGAGGGAAATCAGGATATTGCCAGGCCAGAAGTTTAACCGAAGCTTGTTGGTCAGGACCATCCGGGAACTTTCTCAGTTAGGATATTTTGATCCGGAAAAGATTGAACCGGATATGCGTCCTAACTTTGAAAATGCTACTGTGGATATTACTTTCAGATTAGAAGAAAGACCCAATGATCAGATTGAGCTTTCCGGTGGATGGGGAGGTTTCTTTGGATTTGTGGGCACAGTAGGGTTAGTGTTCAATAATTTCTCCATTAAAAATATAGGCAATTTTGAAAAATGGAGGCCACTTCCTGTAGGTGATGGTCAAAGACTATCACTGAGGGTGCAGGCCAATGGCCGGACTTTCCAAAACTACAGCATCTCTTTGACTGAACCTTGGTTTGGAGGTAAAAAGCCCAACGCACTTTCTGTAAGCTTCAACCATTCTGTTCAGCGTCAAGTTGACTTCTTCGGTGGAAATCCAAATAGAGAGATAGGTTCATTCAAAATTACGGGAGCAACTGTCGGTCTTTCAAAGAGGATTACCTGGCCGGATGATTACTTTATGGTAAGCAATTCAATGACATTCCAGATTTATGACTTCAATGAATTCGGAACTAGTTTTGGTCTCAGTTTCCCAACAGGAAGAGCTAACAGTTTGGCTTTTAACAACACCATAGCCAGGAACAATATTGACAACCCAATTTATCCAAGGTTAGGTTCAAATATTTCCCTGACAACTACCTTTACCCCGCCTTATGCTTCGCTTAACCCGAACATAAACAGGGAGTCACCTGATGAGGAGAAGTTCAGATGGCTGGAATACCATAAATGGATGTTTGACGCTTCCTTCTATACACCTGTCTTTGGTTCACCCAAATGGGTAATAAGTGCCAGAACGCACATGGGATTCTTGGGATCTTATGGCAACAGAATCGGCATCATTCCATTGGAGCGGTTTGTGTTGGGTGGAGATGGTATGAACTTCAACAACTTTGCCCTAGGACAGGAGATCATTGGTCTGAGAGGGTATGAAAACCAATCTCTTACTCCGGGTAGGGAATCCAGGTTTGATCCCAATAGGACTGAGGGTTATGGAGGTATTGTATACAACAAGCATGTCATGGAACTGAGGTTTCTGGTTTCTCCAAACCCATCGGCTACTATCTTCCTGCTTGGATTTGCGGAGGCGGGTAACAACTGGGGATCCTATGCGGAGTTTAATCCGTATAATTTGAAAAAGTCTGCCGGTGTAGGAGCCAGGATCTTTATGCCTGCATTTGGTCTGCTCGGTCTGGATTGGGGATATGGATTTGACCCAATTCCGGGAAGTATCCAGAGAAGTGGACCCCAATTCCACTTTACTATTGGTCAGCAATTCAGATAATAATGGAAAGATCACTCAAATTCTTATTTTTGTTTGTTTTTATGGGGGCTCTGACCATCTTGAAACCGGTTCAGGCTCAGAAATTCGGATATATCGACTCTGAATTTCTGCTTAACAAACACCCTGATTACAAGCTGGTTCAGAAAGAGCTGGCAGCTTTGAGTGAGCAATGGAAAAAAGAGGCACAAAAATTGGAGCAGGATATCAAGGAGATGCGTTCCAACCTGAAGGCAGAAGAAGTGCTGCTGACTGAGGAAATGTACAGGGAAAGGTTACTGGCCATACAGGAAAAAGAAAAACAGGCCATTGCCTTCAATAACCGTGTGTTTGGTATCAATGGACAGTATTACCAAAAACAAGCGGAACTATTGCAGCCTTTACAGTCAAAGATCTTCGATGCCATTGACAAAGTTTGCAAAAGATTCAATCTTGCAGTACTGTTTGACAAGGCATCAGGACCATTGATGATATATACAGATCCGAGGCATGACTATTCTGAGTTTGTGCTTCAGGAATTAGGTTTAGAAAAATAAAAATTAATTAACAAGAACAATGATGAAAGTAAAAGTTATCCTTTCCGCAATCGCGTTATTTTGCGTAGGATTCGTAGCTCAGGCACAGTCAGACATCAAAATCGGCTACACCAATGTAGAACTTTTGATGGACCTGATGCCAGAGATGGAGCAAATTGGTGCAGATATCCAAGATTATCAGACTCAATTGCAGACCAATATGCAGACCAAGGCTCAGGACTTTGAAAGAAGAGTTCAGTCCTATCAGCAAGCAGCACCTACCATGACTGAAGAAGCAAGAACTCAGAGAGAACAAGAGTTGAGAAGGCTGCAGCAAGAGCTTCAAAAAGCTGAGCAAGATGCACAAGTTGCTTATCAAAGGAAGCTACAGGAATTGCTTGAGCCCGTACAGCAGAAGGTATTCAATGCCATCAATTCTGTGGCAGCTGAGCATAATTACACCCATATCTTCTCTGAAGCAGTTGGAAATTCTCCAATTCTGTTGTATACCAGAGATGATGACAAATTCACTGAGTTAGTGTTGGCCAAATTGGGTATCCAACTTCCGGCAAGACCAAATCAATAATCGGTTCATATCGTGAATTGTATGGCCTGTCTCCATGTTATGGGGGCAGGCCTTTTTTGTGATTTTTGTTCCAGAACTTTTTAAGGGTAGATTTTGTCTATAATAAAGTATGGCAAAGAAAAAATTTAAAGAGGTGATCCAAAGTTCCGATGAAGCGGTTTTGGTTGATTTTTTTGCGGATTGGTGTGCACCTTGTCAAACTATGAATCCGGTGTTGGACGCTGTGGTAGAGGAATTGGGAGAGAAGGTAAAGTTGTATAAACTGAATGTTGATAAAAATCCACAGGTCAGTTTGCAATTTGGTGTTAGGTCTATTCCACACTATATCCTGTTCAAAAGGGGAAAGATCGTCTGGAGAAAAGGCGGCTATATGACTAAGAGAGAAATGCTCCAGGCTTTGAAAGGTTTTGTATAAAAAAGCCCCAAAGGTTCCGAACCCTTGGGGCTTTTTTTATTGATCAACAAGTTGAGTCTTTATTTTTTCCAACTGGCTTTGCCGCCTTTAGCAGAGTCTACGTTAATACTATAATTGCCTCCTCCGCTTACTATCCAACGCACTTTTACAGCCCCCATACCCGGAATGTTTTCTACCTCCAGTTTTTCAGGGTTGATCTTCTGTTCTTTAAGTTTATTGAAGTCTTCATTTTCCACTATGAATCCGGCTACCACCTTAGCTCCTGAAATGCTAATATAATTAGGTCTTTCGATCTTGTACTTGATATCCTGGGAGGAGTGTGTTGGGATCAAACGCTCATTGTAAATGGTGGCAGTAATTTCTTTCAAACCACCGCCTAGATCTTTTTCCTTCACCTCAGATACACTCAATTTAGGAGTATGGTAGGCATGTAGGATGGTAAAAGCCGAATTTCTGTGGGCATCCTGTTCCATAAGGAAGCCAGGATGTAATCTCCCAAAATTTTTCTTGAACCCTCCGATTTCAATTTTTCCAAACTGTGGGTGATCATACTCTTGCCAGTTGACAAAGGCATCGCCAAAGGTCAGGTAGGTGTCTACTTTCATTTGTTCGTCCTGATTGCCTCTTCCGGCATTTTGATGTAAATACAGGTAAGAGGTCATAAGCTCATTGGAATAAGTAAATATTCCTCTTCCTCCATAGAACCAATCCAATTGACCGCCAAATACGGAATAAAGGTCTTTGTACACCACCAAGTACTTGTATCCAGGCATAAACTCTTCTCCCTTCTTAGCGATGGCATCATAAACCCGCACATCAGATGCATTGTAGGTATTGAGGTCCTCTTCTGCACCAGGTCCCCTCAGGATCATCCCGCCATAGTTGTGGTAAGACTGAGCCGCTGCTATGTTGGGATGTTTCATTACAAATTCCATTACAGCCCTGTTTTCCGGAACGGAGAATGGATACTTCCAGGCCCCCCTTTGGATGTAATCCGGCTGCCAGTTCCAGGCCCAGTCTCTGTTGGGATCATAATAACCAATACCGTCTTCATTGACCTCACCGTCCCCATCCATATCGTAGCCTTCATAGCCTAGCATTTCGTATTCCCCCTTTTGATCAGCTGCTACCGGGATTAATTTCCTGGGATCCATTTTATCTTTGATAAATCTTCCGGTAGGAGACTTTCTGATCATCATGGTGATATGTCCGTCACCATTCAGGTCATTGAAGGGGTCTTCTCCTGCAATACCATCTCCATCATTGTCCATGACGATCATGCCTGAACGTGGGGAGTTTTGGTTATTGGCTTCTTTGATAAAATAATCATGGGCGTCCGGGTTGATGGTTGGGGCTATGTAGAAAGTTTTGTCTTTCAAAAGCTCCGTGATAAATTCCAGGTCGCCATACATTTCAGTCAAATACCAGGCCGTATAGAGGGCAAATTCAGTTCCCTGGATTTCATTGGAGTGAATATTGCCGTCAATCCACATGGCCGGTTTGTCCTCTGCTTTTCCGGTTTTAAAATCGGTGATGGTCAATACCCAAATGTCATTGCCCTGAAAGGATTTGCCTATGCTTTCCAGTCTGACCAGATTGGGGTGCTGTTTCACCATATTTTTCATGATTTCCTCCAAGGCCAGATTGGTGTGGTACCTGTTCCAGGAAACCTGCACTTTTGGATTGTGAGGGGTTCCTATTGCACGGAAGTACCTGTCCTGTCCCACTTGGGCAGAAGTCTCACTGATGCCAGCGAAGCTGATTGCTGCTCCTAAGGCTGCTGTATATATCCAATTTTTAATTTTCATCTTCATTTGCTTTAAAGTCTCACATTTAAAGTGGCAAAACCAGTATGAGCTGCTCCGGCTTTGATGTCCACGGAACCCGAACCTTTCACTATCCAGCTCAATGTGACATTTTCATAAGCACCGAGTTTGTTGATCAGTTTGATTTTGTCACCTGAGACGATGTCTTTCACATCTCTATTGATATCCACTCTGACTTTTCTTAGCCATCTGGATTTTTCTCCCATTTCAGAATGGGTTGGCAGGGGAGAGTTGTTGAAAAGATCCACTGTGATTCTGGTCAGTCCATTGCCCAGTTTTTCGGTTTTGAGGTTGTGGAATTCCATCTTAGGGCTCATCTCTGCCAATTGGATGATGAAATCGGTATGCTCTTTGGCGATGTCATTGACCATGGCATAAGGAGGATTGTGCATGACAAACGGTTTGATGCCTCCTACTTCGACCTTTTGGCCGGGGAAATCAGGGTGGTTGACCGAAGTCCAGGGCACAAATACATTGTTTAATCCTTGTTCTGCAGCCCAGGCCAGGAAGTTGGCTTCAGCATTGCTGTTGGATTTGCCATCCTCTCCTTTCACTTCAGGAACCCACCAACCCGGTGTACTGAAACTCAATCTTCCAAAGTGGAAATAGGCCCATTGGAAAAAGTCCCCATCGGTTCCCTGATTGGTCTGATTAAAAGCTTTTTGGCTGACAGTTTTGTTGTAAATGCCTGACACCATACTGTTGATGGCCACGTCTTTTTCTAACATGGAAGTGATAATTCTTTTTCTGGCATCAGCAGCATTGTATTTCAGTGGGGCAGATAGGTTGTTGGCCGGACTGAAGGTTACAAATGCATAGATATTCCATTGGTCAAAGAGGTAATCGAGTAATGCCCTGCTTTCTTTTTCCGATACGGCATAGTCACCTGCCAAAGGAGTAAAGATTGGGAATTTGTAAGTCATGTTTCTGTTGAAGGCAATACCCTCTCTCAGGTCTTCCCCGAATTTCCCATCTTTGTCATTGTCCCTGCTTTCAGGAAAAACCATATAGGCTCCTTTTTCTCCTTTGGAACGGTCAGCTTTGACCATCACCCTCTCATCCGAGGATAAAGTCATGTAATCACCCATAGGAGACTCTACACGCATCAAAGTGATCAATCCGTCCTTGTTGAGATCTTCATAACCATCTTCCGACACCCTTCCGTCCCTGTCATGGTCCACATTGGAGGCATTGCCTCTCCTCTCATATTTGAGAGATGCATGGTACTGCTCGTAGGCATCCGGGGACATGTTGGGGAACACATAGAAAGTGGTTTTGTCCAGGATTTGGCTGTGTTCTTTGACCAGTCTTTCAGCAAACTGTACTGCAAGTTCTACGCTGAGCACATGGAAACCTTCCGCTCCGCCTACAACGGCAATAGCCGGTTTGTTATCCATATCACCTTTGCCGATTTTTAATACCCAAATGTCCTTGCCTCCCTCAGTTTTGGTCAGTGAGCTCAATTTGGCAGCACTGCCACTTCCTGAGATAGCCTGTAGTCTTTGGGTAACCTGACCCAGTGTGGGATAGTCTCCCTGGGCCAAGGTGGTTGATTGGACAGCAAAAAGCATTCCTGCCCCTGCAACCAACGATAGATACATTTTCTTCATAAAGTATATCAGGTTTAGTTTTTTTGGACAAGTAGGGACTAATAACAGCTCCACTTGCGGCACCTATGTTACAAAAAATAGACGGTTAAATAAAAATGCTTTCGCTGTGCTGACCCCCTTGGTTTTGAAAGGTGTTTCGGATGGATAAACGGAATGTCAGCTTTTTTTGAGCCAATATTCCTTTTTAAACCTATTTATTTTTCCTTAATAATCAGTGTAGAGGGAATATTTTCAAGCCATAGGCTCTTGGTTTCCAGAAGGCCTTTCCAACTTTCCAAACTTATAATCATTAGGTCTTGGGTTTGGAGGAAGTCTTTTTCAATCACTTTCTCTTTAATCAGCTGGATATGGTTTGGGGCAACTTGCTCAATTGCCCTTATTGATTCTTTAAACCGGATGTCTTGATATAAATTACCGGAGGCATCAAGGAAAGTGATCTGTGAACCTGCGTTGTTGATGAGTTTCTGGGCATAGGCAACAAGGAAATAGTCTGATTCACTAAATACAGGTATGAACACTGTATCTGTACTTTCGAAACCTTTGTCAATCAAAATACCTACTGAAGAATCACTTCTTTTGAGAATATTTCTGGTCCGCTCATCAAAAGGGGAGTTTTCAAAAAAACTTTCTTTACCGGTAACCTGGTTATAAATTTTTTCGGGGTTAATGAATTTAGTCGTAAAGCCTAGGACTTTTCCCAACATGCTACCCTCAAAAATAGACTGCCCTTCTCCTATCAACAAGAGATCAAAGTCGCCTTTGTTGGTGATGTCCACAATATCTGAATCTATATCATGTGTCGGCTTAAATAAAGTCAGGATTCTCTGGTTAAGTTTTTGAGATTCATTTTTGATGGGGGAGAAACTCTCTTCCTCGTATTGATTTAGGTTATATTGGTTGAGTTCGTCTACGGGTGTCAAATGCATGGCAGTAATGCTCGCGTTTCCATTTACTTTTTTCACAAGTGAATGGGCCAATCTCAATAAGGAACGGCCTCTTTCCGGGTGGCCAAACGATATGAGAATCTTAAACTTGCTGTTTTGTATTACCTCTTTTGGAATTTCAGGGGTATTCTTTTTGAATAACCATTGGATGAGGTCTAATGCAGGTCCTGTCATAAAAGTAGTGACCAAAGCCATGATTACCATCATGGCAAAAATCTCCGGGGTCAAGACGCCCAGGTCATATCCAATATTGAGAACCACAAGCTCCATCAAACCTCTTGTATTCATGAGTGCACCAATGGTAAGACTATCTTTCCAATTTTGTCCTACATATTTGGCTGCAACGGCGCTTCCTATGAATTTACCTATGATGGCAACCAGAATGATCAAACCTGTGACCTTCCAAAGGTATGGGTCATTAAGCAAACCAATCTCTGTGCGCAGGCCAGTATATACGAAAAATAGTGGCAGTAATAAGACCAGAGCAACATCTTCAACCTTTTCAATAAAGATATTTCTGAAACTGGTATTGATGGGCATAATTGCACCAGCCATAAATGCACCAAAGAGGGCATGGATACCTATTACCTCAGTGGCATAAGCAGATAGAATCAGGGTGAGAAAGAAAATGGCAACGATAGGCTTTCCCAAATTCTCTTTGGTATGATGCAGGTCACCTACGCGCTTGAGGAAAGGTCTTACTACTCTGATCATCAGGATCACATAAATCAAAGCTAAGCCTATAGTATAAAGAGCACTTACAAAAGACCCTGCTTTTACAATCGCTATAACAGCTGCTAACAAACACCAGGCTGTAATATCATCTGCTGCAGCACAGGTAATCACCACTGTTCCAAGCCTTGTCTTGTGAAGGCCTCTCTCTTGGACAATCCTTGCCAGTACAGGGAAAGCAGTAATACTCATGGCTATTCCGAGAAACAGTCCAAAAGACAAAAACTGAACACCCTCAGGTGAAAATGACGTGTAGATGTAGTATGCCAGCCCCATCCCAAGCGTAAAAGGAATGATAATGCTTGCATGGCTAATGACAACTGCATCATGTGCTTTGTTTTTTAAGACACTGATGTCCAATTCCATCCCAATTACAAACATGAAGAGGATCAGCCCAATCTGACTCAGAAATTGAAGATTCCCCAAAGAATCCACAGGAAATAAAGTGTTGAAAAATTCAGGGAAGTACATCCCTATCAAAGAGGGACCTAATACTATCCCCGCTATGATTTCTCCAATAACTGTTGGTTGTCCAATTTTGCTGCAAACCCAACCAAAGAACCTTGCAGCCAGTATGATGGTCACAATTTGGGCAAGTAAAATTGCCAGTGGATGATCAAAATTATGGATCAATGAATCCAAAAATTCTTTCCATTGAGAATTTCCTGTATTGGGAATGATGATGTTCCTGCCTTCTTCCAATTTGGCTCCGACCTGTACAATCCAGTACATCAGCAAGGTAAATCCACCAATTACACCGATATAGAAAAAACTGTTTTTGAACTTGTTGATCATATCACCTCTCATTAAATTCGTTTAACCTAAGCCCTACTCCAATTCCTATATGCCACCTCCCGTTTTCAGTGGGAGTTTTTGGATTGTAATATAGGGGCAGTTGGATTGCCCATATTTTATAACTGTATGTGAACCCTATGCCCAAATTGGGAGTAGCGAAAGCATTTTTGGGTGTGCTACGGTCTTTCTTGAACCTTAGGGACGGAAGCATGCCAATGATAAATTTTGAGTTACCATAAGTGGCGTTGATGTTAGGTCCTGTGAAGTTTAGAAATCCTCCCTGATCTATGTAGCCACCAATAAAGATTCCATCATAGAATGATACATTCAATTTCTCTTCTTGGGCTTCTGTATTCATGATCATCAAAGGGAATAATAAAAAGACCAAAACAAGAGGTTTTTTCATGATCCTCATTTTATAATGAAACACTTATTATCCTGTTGATCGGAATGGTAATGCCCTGTTTTAGGATAACCCTTTCTTCTGTGAGTCCCCAAATCGTAGTGTCTACCAGATAAGATTTCTCTGAGTCAGTAAAATAAATTTGGACTTTGATTTGTTCAAGGTTTCCAAGTGAAAGCGCTCTGTTAAGGGCCGCTTTCCTTGCCTCTCTATCCATTTCGCTGTCAAGTACTTCCTCTTTTGGAAAGTAAAGAACACCTATGTGCTCCTTCTGTGTCAAAATAAAGTCTCTTTCCATTGCCTTATTATTTGATTATACAAAAATGCAAGTTTGGGAGCATTGAAAACTCAGCATTGAAGCTAACAAAAGAATATATGTAATAAGGTGGGGAAAAAATGTAATGAATTAAATGTTTATCTTCTGGATAAATTCTGTTCTGTAATTTTCACTCAATGAAAGTCTGAGGTTTTTACCGTTTTTGTCGATAAGGTTCGTAATGACTTCATCAAAGGAAAAAACCTGGACAGCCTTAAGGGAAAGCATTTCTTTTTTATTTATTCTGCAAAACTCTTTTTTAGGAAGCGAATCAAGTAATTTACCGAAGGTGACGTTTTTTAAAACGATTTCTTCCCCATCTACGAGAGTGACTACCTTATCCCTGCTATCTACTTCAGAAGTACGGATATAGGCTATTTTTTCAAAAAACAGTACTGCTTTTCCTTTATTGGTATTGGCTTGGAAAAATTTCCTTTCCGGAACAGAAGCAGATTTTCCAAGGATTTGGGAAACTTTTTCAATTCCTTGCCTCAAGCGTTCCAGTTTGATGGGTTTTCTGATGTAATCTGCTGCGTTAAGGTCAAATGCCTCGGCGGCAAATTCCTTGTAGGCCGTTGCAAAAATCACAGGTTTCCCTGCTAGTAAATTAGCAATCTGTAGCCCGTTCATGTATGGCATTTCAATATCCAAAATGCAAAAATCAAATTCCAGATTAGGGACTTCCTTGAGAAAAATTTCAGGATCATTAAAAGCTTTTACCACTTCCAGTTCGGGAAGCTGCTCACATAACATTTTCAAATAAGTAAGCCCTGGAAGCTCATCGTCGAGCAGCAAGCATTTTAGCTTTGTGTTCAAGTAGATTGATTTTTAGGTGTGCTATAAATACGTCTCCTTCTATAAATCGGTCGAGTTTAAAATTGTTGCCATAGATGATCCTCAGTCGTTGATCAAGTGTTTCTGAACCAATGCCACTTTTTTCTTTTTTCATCGGATTTTTCCCCGATATTTTATTGGCCACGGTTAGGGAAAATATACTTTCCTTAAACTCGAATGTTACCGCAATAAATGCATCTGAACTCTGCAGGTCAGCATGTTTGAAAGCATTTTCGATGAGATCAACAGAAATCAATGGTGCCAGTAAGTTTTGTTCATACAAAGGTTCAGACTCATTGATTCTTGCTTTGATTTTCAGTTCAAACAAAGGGCTGACTTTGATTTTATTAATCTCGATAAGGTTGAGCGCAAAATCTATTTCTTGTCTTGGAGTGACAAACATCCTTCTGCTTTCATACAGGATATAGTCCAGTACATTGGCCAGCTTGTCCAGGGCAAAATAGGTCTGATAGGCATGTGACTGTATGGAATTGAGGATGTTTTTAAAAAGATGGGGATTCAGTTTGGATTCAAGTGTCTCTAATTCCAATTTACCAACTTTACCTTCCAGCTCCCTGAATTTTTCCTCTACCATCTTTTTTTGTTTTTCAGCCTTTGAAAGTTTCCAGGTCAGGTAGAGAATGAGTCCAAAAAACAATAACGCAAGTAATGCAATCAGTAAAAAAATTTTATCCGGTATAATGAAATTAGTGGCCATAGCAATACAAAGTTAACCTTTTATCAGATTCTTTTACCTATGGCTTTCTTCCTCATAAAGCATATTGACATAACTGTCATAACGGTAAGGGTGGATGTATCCTTCTTCCAGTTTTTCAAGCACCATGCATCCCGGTTCGTTGATATGTTTGCAGTTGTTGTATTTGCATTGCCCCAGGTATTGCCGCATTTCTACAAAGTAGTGGGAGAGTTCCTGATCTTCAATGTCCAGAATGCCAAATTCCTTGATCCCCGGCGTGTCTATCAGATAACCACCGCCCTCCAGCTCAAACATTTCCGCAAAAGTAGTAGTATGGACTCCCTTAGCGCTGAATTTGGAGATTTCCTTGGTGGCCTGTTGCGCTCCAGGTACCAACTTGTTGAGAAAAGTGGACTTGCCTACTCCGGAATGTCCTGACAATAGGGTGGCTTTGCCCTGGAGCAAGGGCAAGAATTTCTCCTTCAAATTTTCCTCTTTTAAAGCAGAAATCTCCAGAACTGGATAGCCTATGGGCTCATAGATTTCTTTGATTGTCTCGAGATATTCCAGGTCCTTTTCCTTGTAGGATTCATCCATTTTATTGACCAGGATACTGGCCGGGATACGGAAACTCTCCGTGCTGACCAAAAAGCGGTCAATAAAACCCAGTGATGTCCTGGGGTTTCTTAGCGTAACAATCAAAAATGCCTGGTCAATATTGGACGCCAGAATATGGGAAAAATGGGTTTTCCGGGTCGATTTGCGGATAATATAATTTTCTCTGGGAAGAATGTCCGTAATCACTGAGGTGGCCTGGTTTTCTTCCTTCTCGATCAGTACATAATCCCCAACTGCGATGGGATTGGTCAGTTTGAGTTCATCCTGCTTGAATTTTCCCCGTAGCCTTGCCTGTATGGTGCCAGCATCCGTTTTTACCGAATACCAACTTCCTGTTGATTTGATGACCCTTCCTTTCATAGACTTAAATTTTTTTCCATCCAACCAATCAATTTTTCCTGATCAATTTGGTCACACTTCTCCAAACTTTGGATATTCATGAAAATGATATCGGGATTCGATTCGCAGGTTTTCAGTTTTTTTTCAATATAACCTCGTCGCCTTCCATAAGGGTGTAAAAATACAAAAGACGGTTTTGCGAAGTTTTGATTTCCATTTCTGATCTCCAGGTGATAATAAAGTGAGGCGCAATTGAACTGGTTGTTATGCCTGAATTTATAGGAAATCTGCTTTTCCAAAATTTCGGGATTTTCCTTAAAGAATGCTTCAGCACTTTTCCTATTGACAGTATGTGGAGTATGGCTTGAAAAGAAATAGCGCCATTTGAACCCAAGGATTGCAGCGGCATTCCATTGTCCGATATGGAAGGAAGGTTTAGGCTGAAAATCGGGGTTGTTCAGCAAATGTCTATTAACATTTTTGCGAATGTTATTCCATGCATTCCTTAGGAAAGGCGCAGGCAGCCATGTCCCTCTCATGACAGCATTTCCATTAACGAATAAATCTTCCGGTTTCAGTTCCTTAACCAGAAACATGTCATCGCTTAAAAAGATGAACCGGTCAGCCAAACCTGGAATGCGCCAAATCACTGCCTCAATGGACCTGCTATTGAATACAGGCAAGTATTGCTCGTATCCTTTGAAAATTTCCTTGTGGTCTACAATGCTGACATCCTGAAGCCTTTCGGGGAAATATTTTTGGATATCGGGAAATACTTCAGGATGCTGCTCGTCAGTTACAATAAAAATTTTACGGATAAAAGGGGCAAAGCGTAAGATAGATAGTATGCTGTATTTAAGCTCATTGGCGTTGCCAAACCGTGTTTTGTCAGCTCCAGGTATGTGTTTTCTGGATTTATTGCCGAGCGCTTTTTCCAGTTTTGCCTGATGAATGGGGTCATTTCCATCCACCCAGGTAATGACGGCATCAATCGGTTCTTTTATTTTGTGATCCATATTATTCTGTCAGACAATCCCCTTAAAACGATCCGGGATTTTTATGACCAACTTCCACTTTAGCATGGTTGGTTTGTTCCAAGCCCAAATGGGCCTTGCATAGGTTTGGAGATTTCTGGCGATTTTCAGCCATTTCTCCTCCTTTTTTGCTTTTGATTTGGTGACAATGTCGATAGTTTTTGCCCTTTTTTTGATGTGGCCTGCTCTTCCTGTAGCCATCCGGTCTTTGTCCTTAAAACGGTCTTGGATCATTTTATAATCCACAGACCCGAAATGAAACAGGTAAAGGTTGGGATCGATCCTGAAGTTATGGCCTTTGACACGGTGAAAGCCAGAACCCCAGTTGACCGGCTGCGAGATGACAGAAGGTTTAGTATAGCGGGAAGAAAGCAATGCGTATTCTCTTTGGGTTAAAAAGGGTTTTTCTTTGTCCAGATCAGGTTCCTTTCCCAAGAGCTGACCAACATCTACCCCTAGCCCTGACACTGAAGGGTTGATCTCGATTTCGCTGAGGTAGGCGGCAAGGCTTTTTCCAACTTTCGGGTCAACTACCAAAAACTCGTCTGCATCCACCCCGATGATGATATCATATCGTTCCAACAGGGATTTTGCAACTTTGGAAAGAAATCCCAAGCGGCGTTTTTCCGCTTTGACTACATGTTCTGCCACTCTTTTTTCATGGAATACATTGACCTTTCCGGCATTTGCAGGAACGGGTTGGTCTTCTCCGTCAAGGTAGATGAAGCAATTTTCTTCTCCAAGCTCTTTGCCGTAATATTTGATCCAACGGGAAAGGAAGAAATCATCATTTCTCGCCATGGTGATCACGGCAATTTTTTTTGGTTGGTTTCCCATTAAAACTTCCGCTATGATTAGCCAATTGATTTATGAACCCAAATGTACTCCATTTGTAAGGAATAAGAAACGAATAGTGCGCTTTCCATTGTGCTTGTCATTCAAATAAAATTCCTCAGACTTTTTTAAGGTGGAACTAATAAATTTACTTTTGGCATAGCTAAAACATGGCCTTGAATTATGAATTTTAAATATTTTTTCAAAAAGACTTATAACCGATTGAGATTTGATCTCTGTGCCTCAGAAAACCCTGTTTACCTTGGTTTTTATAAATACCTTTACCGGGCGCCTAAAGGCTCTTTATCTGAATTTTTGGATCACTATTCAAGAAAAGAAGCCCCAATTACTTTTTTGCAGATTGGTGCAAACGATGGTTTTATTTATGACCCATTACAGAAATTTATCAAAAGAGATAATTGGAGCGGTGTGATGCTGGAGCCACAGCCACATGTTTTCAATGAATTTTTGATAAAAATCCATGCCAAGAGGCCTGAAATAATTCCAGTAAATGCAGCTCTTTCCAAAGATGATGGAAAAACCACCCTTTTTACCATAGCATTTAGCAAAGAGCGATGGGCAACCGGGCTTTCGAGTTTTGATAAGGGGGTACTTTTAGAGAAATTCCGGGATGGGACAATTCACAAAAAGGCCGCTAAGCAGGTCATTACTGTACCCAAAGACGAAAAAGAATGGATTGAAGAAATACAAATTGATGCAATAAGCCCGGAGACGGTTTTGAAAAAATTTAATGGAAAACAAATTAACCTTTTAGCTATAGATACTGAGGGCTTTGATTTTGAGATTTTAAAAATGCTTCCTTTAGGAAAAATGAATCCGGAAGTAATAATTTATGAAGAGGAGCATTTTGATGAGGATACTAAGCATGCCTGTAGGTCATATATCGAAAAACATGGATATTCTTATCATCGAGCAGGAAGGGATGTGTATGCAACAAAAATTGGATTGATCATCTAAGCAACAGAAAAAAAGCCCCGGATTTCCGGGGCTTTTGGTTTTACGAGAGTATTTGAAATTAATTGTTGCTCAGGTAATTGGCTACGCCTTCCCTGGAAGCGGTCATGGCTTCCTTACCCTCTTCCCAGTTGGCAGGACAAACTTCGCCATATTTTTCTACATGGTGAAGTGCATCTACCAATCTGATCATTTCGTCAATATTCCTTCCTAGCGGGAAGTCATTGATGGTTTCGTGTCTTACGATACCTTGCTTGTCGATCAGGAAAGTTCCTCTGTAAGCAATAGGGGCACCTTCGAAGGTCAATTGTCCTTCTTCATTGTAGTTCCATTCACCAGCCAACACACCGTAATTATGTGCGATGGTTTTGGCTACGTCAGCCACTAATGGATAAGTAACACCTTCAATTCCTCCATTCGACTTGGGCGTCATCAACCAAGCCAGGTGTGTTTCTTCGGTATCTGTAGATGCACCGATCACGGCGACACCTCTTTTTTCAAATTCAGCTAATTTTTCCTGAAAAGCCAGGATTTCTGTAGGGCAAACGAAAGTAAAGTCTTTTGGATAAAAGAAGAATACCACATCTTTCTTGCCGATAAACTGCTCCAAAGAGAAGTTTTCTACGATTTCTTCACCGTTGATTACCGCTCCTGCTGAAAATAAAGGAGCTTTTTTTCCTACTAATGACATAATTTTACTTTTAGGATTTGAAATTTATTCTTGAGCTGGTTGATTTTTGGGTTTAAGCCTGATTCTCTGCTGGTAATGCATGGACTACCTGCTTTCTGCGAAAACCTGTTCCTCTCTTTTAAAGGTCAAAAGGAAGTCCAAGGCTGGTGCAAATTTAAATGTGCTTGCTTTAACAAACAAAAAATGCAAAATTTAATTCCGAAAATTGGATAAAATTTGAATCAATTGAGGTAAATTAATTAAATTTCGTTTTTTTAACAATTAAAATTCTGTAAGGGATTAAAACCCCAAACAAAAGCCAAGTAAATTGAAAAGGTCCTTCGGATTAGTTTTGTGCTATGGTTTTAAAGTGTTTCAAAAATTAATTAACTTGAAACTTGTTATTGAATTCGGTCGGCCCTGGTATTTGTTATGATTAAAGTTTTATTTGTTTGTTTAGGGAATATTTGTAGATCGCCTTTGGCGGAAGGTATCTTCAATCATAAAATCAGAAAATATGGATTGGAGAACAAATTTGAGAGTGATAGCTGTGGCACTTCTGATTACCATATCGGGGAACTGCCGGATGATAGGACATTGAAATGTGCTTCAAAATATCAAATTCCGATCAATCACCGGGCCAGACAGATCAACCGTGTGGATTTGCGTGAATCACATTACCTGATCGCTATGGATTTCTCCAACAAAAGGAATATTGAAAGTTTGCTGGAAAAACATCGCATAAAGCATGATCAATTGTTTTTAATCCGCGAGTTCCAGCCGGGTGCGGAAGAGCTTGAAGTACCGGATCCCTACTATGGTGGAGAGGATGGCTTTGAAAAAGTTTATCAAATTCTGGACAATTCTATAGAGCATTTTCTGGAACATCTCAAACAGTCCCAGAATATCTATGTTTGATGACAGAGACTTTTTTGAACAGGTTATTTTTTTAAGTACCGGATGGCATGAAACTTCGATTGAAAGTAGGTTGATTGTAGCGGGTAATATCAATCAAGGGATATATTAGAAGGTCAAAGAAACCTCTTATTTTTTGAAGGTCAATTTTGAGCAAAGTCTGGATGTTTTTGAAAAGGAGGCTCATGGATTGGCCCTTATGGCCCAGTTTTCGCCGTTCAAAATCCCCAAGGTGTTTCATCAAGGAAGGATTGAAGACCGGAATTTTCTTTTGATGGAATATATCGGGCCAGGTAGGCCTAGTCTTGGCTATTGGGAAGAATTAGGTGTAGGCCTGGCCCAGATGCATATGGCAACTAGACCGGAATTTGGTCTTGATGAAGATAACTATATCGCTTCTCTTCCCCAGGTTAACAATAACAGGTCATCCTGGGTTGATTTTTTTATCCATCAAAGACTGGATCCTATGATCGGAAAGGCATATTATGAAGATTTGATTGACACTGCTTTCTTAAAAAAATTTCAATCCGTCTATCCAAGGTTGACCAACTTTTTTCCCAAAGAAAAACCCGCACTTCTTCATGGAGACCTTTGGTCCGGGAATGTCATGCAAGCAGCTGATGGCAGGCCTTCTCTGATCGATCCTGCAGTATATTATGGGCACAGGGAGATGGACCTGGCATTTTCCAGACTTTTCGGTGGTTTTGATGAAGCTTTTTATCGTGCTTATCAGGAAGTTTTTCCTCTTGACCAAGGATTTGAAGAAAGGATTGCTGTGTACAACCTTTATCCCCTCTTGGTCCACCTATTGTTGTTCGGGAAAAGCTATCTTCCTGGTATCCAAAAAACCATCCAAAGGTTATTGTGATTTGGTCACCATCTGGAAGGTGGATCGTGTGACCTGTTCCATGAGGATTTCTTTATTTTTCATCAATTCCCCCATTATTTTCGGGTTATGGTTTTTGACGGTGATCAGTTGGAGGGATTCGTTGTATCTGATTTCGAAATCCTTATTCAGGGTATGGATTAATTTTTCCATTTTGAAAAGCTGCTTATCAATTACCAGAGAAACACTGATGGCTGATGTCTGCAACATATTGACCCTGAGTTTTAATTTTTCAAGCTCTGAATAAATCTGGTGAATATGCCCTTCATGAATAAATGTGAAATCAGTCACTTTGAAGCTGACAAGAATCTGATCATCCTTGACCACGATACATGGTGTCTTGTTTTCATGTCGGACATGATGGATTTTGGTACCACTTCCTTCCGGATGGATAAATGATTTCACAAAAAGGGGGATAGACAGGTTGGCCAATGGTTTGATAGTTTTTGGGTGGATGACCGATGCCCCGTAATAGGTAAGTTCGGCAGCTTCATGGTAATCCAATTCATCAAATTTAATCGTATTGGGGAATCTTTTAGGATCTGCATTCAAGACCCCATCCACATCTTTCCATATGGTCACAGATACAGACTTAAGGCAGGAGGCAATAATGGCAGCTGTAAAGTCAGAGCCTTCTCTTCCAAGGGTGGTGGTATTGCCATTTTTGTCTTTTCCTATAAATCCTTGGGTTACTACCGGGAATTTTTCAAGAATGGGTAGAAGGCTTTTTTTTATCCGGCTGCTTGTTGCCTTCCAGTCCACCTTGGCAAACCGGAAATCCGAATTGGTTACAATAAATTCTCTGGCATCCTGCCAGATGCAATAGATGTTCTCCAGGCAGAGGTATTCCTGGACTATTCTCGTGGCAATCAGTTCGCCATAAGAGATGATCCTATCATAGTACAAATCATAATTGTCCTGGCTAAGGGGTGCTTCAAGATCCCGCTGGAGTTGCAAAAAATAATTTTTTACAATGGCATGAATCGGATGGTTTTCTCCAAAAAGCCCCATGCAGGTCTCCAAGTGGTAGTTTTCTAAAATTGTAATATTTGAAGAAAAATCTTCTTGCCTGTATTTTTTTTCCAAAATTCCTTCCAATGCGTTGGTAGTTTTTCCCATGGCAGAAACTACAATCACAGTATGATTTCGCAATCGATTGAATAAAATTTTGGATAAGTTTTTGATCGAACCGGCATCTTTTACAGAAGCTCCCCCAAATTTGAAAACAAAAGTTTTTAACATCTGAATTTATGTTGTAATTTTCGGGAAATAAATTCCCAAATATAACTTTTCCAATATTTAATGAAAGTCAAATACTACACTCCCAGCGATTCCAAGTTAGCCTATTCTGTCGGCGTCACTTTGGACAGATTCATCAAAATGAAGCAGGATGATTTTCCATTTGCCTCCGGAGAATTGTCCCAGCTTTTGCGTGATATAGGATTAGCAGCAAAGATAGTAAATCGTGAGACCAATAGGGCAGGATTGGCCAATATTGCTGGTGCCTTTGGCAATACCAATGTTCAGGGTGAAGAACAGCAGAAGTTGGATGTAATTGCCAATATCCGGTTTACCCGTGCCCTGACCAAAGGAGGGGAAGTCTGTGCGATTGTTTCAGAAGAGGACGATGAAGTCATAGACCTTCAAAATACTTCAGGGAAATATGTGGTAGCCATCGATCCCCTTGACGGCTCGTCCAACATAGATGTCAATATTTCCATTGGTACCATTTTTTCCATTTACAGGAGAGTGACGCCTGTTGGCAGTCCTATTCAGCCCGAGGATATCATGCAGCCTGGAAATAAACAGGTGGCAGCAGGATATGTACTATATGGTTCTTCTACCATGTTGGTGTATACCACCGGTCATGGAGTCAATGGGTTTACTTATGAGGCTTCTTTAGGAGAGTTTTTCCTCTCCCATCCCGATATGAAAGCCCCAAAAGACGGGAAGATATACAGTGTGAATGAAGGGACTTACAACCAATTTGAACCTGGGCTGAAGGAGTATATTGAAAACTGTAAGAGGAAAGAATACAGCGCCAGGTATATAGGAAGCCTGGTGGCTGATTTTCACAGAAATCTCCTGAAAGGAGGGATCTATATCTATCCATCCAGCCCAAAATCTCCTTCAGGGAAATTGAGGCTACTCTATGAGGCTAATGCCCTGGCATTTATCGCCGAGCAGGCAGGGGGAAAGGCAACTGATGGGGAAACCAGGATTCTGGATATCCTACCAACAAGTCTGCATCAGCGGACACCTCTATATATTGGTTCCGAATCCATGGTCAATGAGGTGGAGTTGATGCTAAAAAAACAAAGGGCTTTGACGGTTTAAAAGCTATAAGAGAGTGTTTGATTCGATGAATAAAATTCGGGACGGGGAGCAATCCTTTGATCGTCCCGGATTTTTATTCATTCTGGTACTTCTTCCGGATTTCGATTTTTTGAACTTGTCTTTTGACCAAAGCCCTGGAGAGATCATTTGCCATCTGGTCCGGGTCAGATTCATGGAGAATCTTTTTGAGCACTTGCTCTCCCAGATCAATCCGATAGCAGATCTGCAAAAGCCTTTCAAAATCCCTGTCCAGCATTTGCTTTATTACTGGCGTTAGGATTTCCACCAACCCTTCTTCAGTAAAATTTTCCTGAATTTCCGGTAAATTAAAGTCTTTTTTGAGGATCTGGGCTGTTTGTTGAAGGATAGGAAACATGGTTAGGGAAGTCAAATAAAAAAGTGGAGCGCTAAAGGCTCCACTTATATATTCATTATTCTGATTGGGATTCTTTGTTTTCTTCCTGCTCTTGAAATACCTCTGGCGCTTCAGCTTTGATTATTTTATACCAGGATATGAGTTTTTTGATATCAGAGGGGTAAACCTTGTTTTCATCATAATTAGGGAGCACGTGCTTAAGGAAAGCCCTAAGTTCATCTGCGTCAGCCTCAGCGTCAAGTCCTAAGTCACCATTAAACTCCCTGTCAATATTTTTCATGATTTCCTCTAATGGGGAGGCGCCTTCCTCTGTCATGGTGTACATAGAGATCTCTCCCAAGATGGAAACCCGCTGATTGGCTCCCACAACCAACTTACTTTTTTTGGCGTCCAGGGATTCCAGAATCACTCCTCCCCTGGTAGGTTTCAATACTTTGTATAAGCCCGGTTTACCGGAAACAGTAGCTATTTCGTTGAATTTCATTGCTGATGTATTTATTAAGGCTGCAAATATAGGATATCCGCCTGAAAGGCCAAGCCTTACTTATGGCTGTCATAGTATTCCTGGACTTCATTCTCTATGAAGTTGACCAATTCCTCTTTGCCTTCACCGGTCTGGGAAGAGGTGATGAAATAATCTGGTTCATCCCCAAATATTTCCTTGGCAGCGTCCAGGAATTTCCTGACATTACCAAGAGTTTTGGTCTTACTTTGTTTGTCTGCTTTGGTGAAAATCAGGATAAAAGGAATTTCATTTTCACCGCACCAGGTGATGAACTCAAGATCTATTTTTTGTGGATCCAGCCTGCTGTCTATCAGAACACATACCGCTACCAGGTTGTCCCTATGGATGAGGTAGTCGCTGATCATTTTTTCCCAAGTGGATTTGATGCTCTTGCTCACTTTGGCAAATCCATATCCTGGAAGATCTACCATGTACCAATTGTCATCGATCAGAAAATGGTTGATCAATTGGGTTTTTCCTGGCTTACCAGAAGTTTTTGCCAGATTCTTATTGCCGGTAAGCATATTCACCAATGAACTTTTGCCCACATTGGACCTGCCGATAAATGCAAATTCCGGCTTGGTCGGTGCAGGGCATTTTTTGTAATCTGTATTGCTGATTAAAAAACTGGCTTTTTTGATCATGGCTCTTTTTTGGTGCAAAGGTAATTCTTTTGAAAGAATTGCACCTTTTTATTGGTGGATAATCTCCTGATAAAATTTTCCATTCAACCGATTAATCTCCAACATTTTTCAAATGCTCAGGTTTACTTAGTAATATTGCACAAAATTTTATACGCATGTCAGTAGTACCTTACAAAGAAAAGCAGGCCGGAAAGAAGGAGCAGGTAGCCGAAATGTTCAACAACATCAGCAAGAAATATGATTTTTTAAATCATTTGCTGAGTTTGGGGATAGATATCATATGGAGAAAGAAGGCGGTCAAAATGCTTAAAAAAGATCAGCCAAAACTGATTTTGGATATTGCTACTGGTACGGGTGATTTTGCAATTGAGGCCCTGGCCTTGAATCCGGATAAAATTATCGGGGTGGATATTTCTGAAGGGATGCTGGAAGAAGGCCGCAAAAAAATGAAAAAGCGTGGTCTGGACCATATTATTGATCTTCAATTAGGGGATTCTGAGAAGTTGTTGTTTGAAGATAATAAGTTTGATGCGGTCATCGTTTCTTTTGGAGTAAGAAACTTTGAAAACCTGGAAAAAGGTTTGGCGGATATGTACAGGGTATTGAAACCGGGTGGGAAGACAGTCATCGTAGAGTTTTCCAAACCGAAAAAATTCCCGATGAAGCAAGGATATAATTTTTATTTCAAATATATTTTACCTCAAATCGGTAAATTGGTATCTAAAGACAATTCCGCATACACCTACTTGCCTGAATCGGTTCAGGTATTTCCGGACGGGAAGGATTTTCTTGCTATTTTGGAAAAGGTAGGTTTTAAAAAAACAAAATGCAGACCCCTGACATTCGGCATCAGTTCGATTTATATTGGAGAAAAATAATCCTGTTTCTGCTTTTTTTAGCAGGGTTGCAGTTACATGCCTACTCACAGGCACGTTACGGAGAAATCAGCAAGGCTGGACAGGATGATAGATTGTTTTCTTATGGGTTCTTTTTGGCGGCACAGACCAATTACTTTCGCTTGAAATATTCTGATGCTTTTGCCAATCTGAACAATGGGCAAGGGGATAACATCGAAAGTATTGTGCCAGTATATACCCCAGGGTTTTCTTTGGGATTCTTAAGTATTTTTAGGATACATGACCAATTTAACCTGATGTTTACGCCAAAAATTGGTTTCTATGAGTTTGCCACTGATATTAATTCCTGGAGTCCAGGCCCAAGTGATGGCCCTGAAATGAGGGCAGAGCGAGTATTATCAGAAGCTACCATGGTAGAATTGCCCTTACTGTTCAAATACAAAGCCCAGCGCTTCAATAACAGCAGGATGTTTTTCACTGCCGGAGGCAGTTATATGTTCAGGACCAAAGAACAGGAGGAAGCGGATATAGAACCCATAGTTACCACGGGGAGAGATGTGACCCTTGATTTGGGGATAGGTTTCGATATGTATTTCAAATACTTTAAATTTTCTCCTGAAATCCGGTTTTCTCATGGTCTGATGAATATTTACAGACCGGAAACCACTGATCCAAGGTTCAGGGACCTGATTTCTGAAATCAGGAGAAAATCCATCACCCTATATCTGCATTTCCAATAAGGTTCATTTTTCCAATGGCAGGCATTCTTGTTCTTTTTGGTCAGCTTATGATCAGTTTCATTATGAGAATGGATGCTTTATGTACTTTTGTCCGTTTGAGTTAGGTATTTTAATGTTTAGACAAGGTTTGAATCATAATGAACAAGGTAGCAACGATTATTGTAACCTATAATGGGTCGAAGTGGATAAGAAGGTGTTTAGAGCAGGTATTGAACGGGTCAGTAACTCCTCATGTGATTATTGTCGACAACAACTCTTCGGATGATACCATTGAAATAATAAATCCTTTTCTTCAGAAAGTCGAATTAATTCGATTACAATCAAATCTGGGTTTTGGTGGGGCGAACAACATTGGCATAGAGAGGGCTTTAGAACAGGGTTATTCTCATTTTTTCCTCTTGAATCAGGATGCTTATGTGAACAAAGATTGTGTTTCCAAATTACTTGAAACAGCAATATCCCACCCCCATTATGGCATAATAAGCCCTATTCAATTGGATCAAGAAGGAATTGCCATGGATCCTGTATTTTATAGTCAGGTATTTAAATATTATAACCCAGATAAGGACAGGCTTATTCATGAGTTTGAAAAAATAAATCCAGCCGATCCAATAGAAGTAAGGTTTGTTGGAGCCGCTGCCTGGTTTATAAGTGCTAGTGTAGTAAAAAAAGCAGGTTTTTTTCATCCCGTATTCTTTCATTATGGAGAGGACAATAATTTTGCTGCCCGAGCTCAATATTTTGGTTATAAGATCGGGATTCAAGTGACCACTGCTGTTATTCATGATAGGAAACCAAGAGGAAAACAGGAATTTTTACCCGTCAAACTCAGGTCTTTTCCACTTCATCAATTGTTGGATATCAGAAAACCTTTTGTTATCGGCTGGATTGTTGGTTTGTACCAACTAATAAGAATTTCGAAAAAGCTTAAAAAAACAAGTGGGACGCAATACAAAAAACAGTTTTTGGAAAGCAGGAGCTGGTTTTTTTCAAAAATTAAAGATGCTTTTAAAATCAGGAGGGAAATGAAAAAAGGATTGACAGAACCATAATTTGTAAAGGTGAGTAACCTGAACTTTTTCCGGATTTTTTCCTTCTGTCTAAGTTTACCTTCTATCCACTAATTTATATATCTTCAAACGCATAGCAGCGCTTATTTTTCAAATTTGCTTTACTTTTTTATCCAGGGGTTTGGATGAATGTTCAAGGAAACGCTTTTCGAATCCTGTATCTTCCGTTTTCATCCAAACGTCCCAAAAAGTAAAATACAAACCGTAATTGCAGCGGTATTTCAGATGGTGAAGGTCATGATGGGTAGCTCCGACCATCCACCGCGCAATGGGATTGCTGATGGCTCCGCTGGTATAGATTTCCACCCCGGCATGGTTGATTACAGCAGTAATGGACATGGTAACCAACATGGCCAAGAGAACCGAAAAATGCATTGGGAGAATCAATACCAATACAGGAAGGAAAATCGCCTGAAGGAAAGCTTCAATAGGATGAAAGGAAAAGGAAGTAAAAGAACTGGTATATAAGCTGTTGTGGTGTATGTGGTGAAAATGTCTCAGAACTTTAGGGAGGTGCATCCAACGGTGAAGCCAATAGTAATAGGTTTCATGGATAAATAATGCCAAAAAGAAACTCATGGGAATCCAAATCAAATCCACCATAGATAGGCTGGTGTAAATTTGTGTATAACCTCTCTGCCAACAGATCAGCATTACAGTTCCTGATAGGGCAAATATGATAGCGCCTAAAAAGGAATACCATATCTCTTTTCTGACCTGAGGAAGTCTTACCTGTTGGTGCAATCTGCGGTAAGGCTGAGCGTCTCCCAGTTTTTTGTAGATAAGTTCATGATAAACCCATGCCAGTAAAAGGTACCTAAGGAAAATTCCTGTAAAAAGTATACAAGCAATTATCATAAAATTCTTGGGCTGAGAATAATCCGTACCCAAAAGCCAATTCAGATCGAAATCCATATTTGTAAATTACCTTGGCGTAAAATTAGATAAAAGTAATAGAAAAAGGATGACCATTTGGGTCACCCTTCTGCTTTGGGTTTTAGGAAACCGTTGACATTAAGCCAGTGGGTAAAGGCTTCAAACCAACGGTTGCTTGTCCGGTTTGGATTTCCTAGACCGAAACCATGTCCACCATTTTGGTAAAGGTGAAATTCCACAGGTCTGCCGGCTTTGTACCAGGACTCGATGATTCCAAATTGGCCGCGAAATAGAAAATCATCTGTGGCAATTACATTGAACATAGGAGGAGCATTTTCGGGAACTTCTACCGGTCCCATTCCACCATATATCGGGCCGATGAAGGCCAGTTTCATGGTTTTGGAATTCAATGTACAGTGCATGGTCAGCCCAGCTCCGGCAGAAAAGCCGATCATTCCTATCCTGGAAATATCAACTCCCCATGCTTTTGCATTTTTAAGGATCAGTGCATAGGCTGCCTCCGCATCCTCCAATTGATTGCTCAAGTCCCATCTGGGAGGGCTCGGAGGGGTGTTAGGTGTTGGATTGGCTGCTGCTGAGAAACTCCTGTTCATCGATTCGCTGAAGTCTTCAAGTGATGCCGGGGTAGGTTGAAGACGGTATTTGAGTACAAAGGCGGCTATTCCTTGCTCAGCAAGTGCTTCTGCTACTTCCCAGCCCTCATTACCCATTGAAAGCCATCTGAAGCCCCCACCCGGTGCTACAATGACTGCAGCGCCGTTTGCTTTGGCCGGATCCGGTAAAAAAGGTGTGAGAGTAGCAGTAGAGATATTTCGAGCCATGGGGTCGCCCCACTGTCTAAACCAGGTTTCTGGTAAGTTTTGTCCTTCCACACCTCCGGTTCCGAGAAGAATGGCATTAGGTTCTGCGGGGTTTTCTAATGGATAAATGGTGCCGTCCTGCGCCATGGCAGTTATAGCAAAGATTAGGAATAGGGCTGTAATAATGGTTTTAGATAGGTTCATGGTTATTTGAGGTTTTGAGTATTGATGCCTTTGTAAAATTTTAAAATTAAGGTTTTTGGCGATTAAAAAAGCCATCCTGGGAACAGCATGGCTTTTTTAAGTAGGTTATCTTTATTTGGTTAGTTGCCTTGAGGGATCAGTTTGATCATCAGTCCGGTAGCTTCTGTGATGGCATAAATATAGCCGTCCGGGCTTTGGGACACTTGGCGAACCCTACCTATATCTTTCAGAAGGGTTTCTTCTCCCACATATTTGGTACCATCCAGTTCTACCCTGGCAATTTGCTGACCTGCCAGTCCGGCTACCAAGATGTTGCCTTTCCAAGCAGGATATTTATCTGAAGTCACCAAAGTCATACCGCAGGTGGCGATAGATGGTACCCAGTAAGTTACCGGCTGCTCCATGCCTTCTTTTTCTGTCAGTTCGGTCAGGATGGTGCCATCATAATTGATACCATAGGAGATTACCGGCCAACCGTAGTTTTTCCCTTTTTCGATCAGGTTGAGTTCATCGCCACCCTTAGGACCATGTTCTACTGCCCAAAGCCTGTTGTTTTCTTTGTCATAGACCATTCCCTGAGGATTTCTGTTGCCATAAGTCCAGATAGAGGGTCTCGCACCAGGGGTGTTTACGAAAGGATTGTCCTCCGGTATTCTTCCGTCATCATAAATTCTATGGATTTTGCCATGGTCATTGTCCAGTTCCTGGGCATTCTCCGGCCTTGAACCTTTATCGCCGTTTGAAAAATACAGGTAGCCATCATTGTCAAAGACAATTCTTGATCCGAAGTGTCTGCCTCCTTTCCATTCAGGCCCACAGACGAAAATTTCTTCCACGCTGTGGAGGTTGTTTCCGTCCAATTTGGCTCTGGAAATGACCAAAACATCTCCTTCACCTTCCGGTCTGGCATAGGCCAGGTAGATCCAGCCATTGCTGGCATAATTGGGGTGGATAGTGATGTCCAATAGGCCCGCTTGATTGATTTCATGCACCTCCGGCACTCCTGTCAGTTTTTCTCCTGTGAATTTGTCGTTTTTAAATACAAGAATTTCTCCTTTTCTCTCCACCACCAACATCCTGCCGTCAGGAAGCCAGGTCATGCCCCAAGGGCTTTCAAATTGGGTGTAAAGCGTGTCCACCTTGATGGTCATTTTTTCGGTGACCGTGGCAAATGGACTGGGTTCGTTATGGGTGCTTTTTCCTTCTTTTCCTGAACAGGAAGCCAAGCTTATTGCCAAACAGCCTGCCAAAATAAAAGAGAGATTTTTCAGGTTCTTCATAAGGTTTTGATTGGTTAATTTTCAAAATTAATCAATTCCCGACAGAATTGTTTGATTGATTTGATCAGCGGTGGCTTTTTGAAGTAAAAAGCCTTTTAAATACTGGATGTGCTTAATAACTTTAGCCGAATTAAAACCAAAATACCTATGAATCAGATTTGGATCATGACTTCTGCCTTTGACCAGCTCAACCTGGATCAGACCATTGAAAAAGCCAAAGAAGCAGGAGTACAGGGACTGGATGTATGTGTGTTCAGAAAAGACGGTACCCGAGATGATTTTGTGGCTACCCATATGGATTATGAACATTTTACACCGGATAGCGCTAAGGAGATTATTGAAAAATTCAATGCCGCCAATTTACGTTTGTCAATTGGTGCTTTTGAAAATCTGATCGGGGGAGATCCTGTTCATAGAATCAAGAACCAAAACCATTTACTCAAACTGATCCGGATGGCATACCTTATGGGGGGGGATGAAAATGATGTCAAAGTGGGTACTTTTGTTGGTTATAATCATGAATTGGGCAACCAGGAAAATGGTTTTGAAAAAAACCTGGAGGAATATCAAAGGGTCTTCGCGCCCATTATCAAATATGCAGAAGATCTTGGGGTTACTGTTTTGTATGAAAACTGTCCCATGGAGGGTTGGCGCTCTTCCGGCTACAGTACAACCTTCAACAACCTGACAGGTGTATTGGCTGCTAGGAAAATCATGTATGAACTTATTCCAAGCCCCAACCATGGGGAGATTTATGATCCTTCCCATGATATATGGCAAAATACTGATCCTGTTTCGGTCATCGAGCATACAGATATGTCAAGATTAAAAAGGATACATGTGAAGTCCACGCGCAATTTACCGGATCCATTTTGGGGAAATATGTACCCTATGCAGCGGGTGAAACCGGAGTGGGCAGCCAAGGCTGGAATTCCATACAGCACCAATGAATGGGACAGACACCATTATGAGGCCACTTTGCCGGGATTTGGATTAGGTGACAGTATGGATTGGAGGAGATTTGTAGAGGTTTTGCAAAAGAGGGGATTTGATGGGCCATTTGAAATTGAAAATGAGGCCAAACTATCGAAGCAAACAGGCAAAATGGGGGCGATCATGCAGGGAATTAAGGCTGCAGTCCAAAACCTTGCTCCAATGTTGTACCCATTAACTGAGGAGGGTTTTGTTTACCCTAAATCACAAGTTCAGCCACTCAAAGACCTTAACCGCAAGGATGTTCCGGTGGTGAAGATGGAGGAGTTGTAGAAAGAGCCAAGACAAAAGTAAAAAAGAGCCAAGGAAAAAGGGAAATGGGGTAATAATGAAGAGTTAACAATAGAGAAAGAAATAATGAGGGGTGAAGAATGGAGAATGAAGCGTGAAAATTGGAATTCCCTAAAAGGTCTGAAAGACCGCTCTGTATCAGCCTGGGGTGAAATCGCAGGTAAAAATAGGGAATCCACCATGCGAGGTCTGAAGCACCGATCGGTGATTGAAGGTAAATGCGTATTGAAACAGGGGTTTAAGTTTTTGATTTAAATTATTGTCATTGACAAAAATTGTGGCAGAGCGCCTCATTTTGTAAAAGCCTTAATGAGGTAAACGGCAATAGTCCCAAAGAGGGCAATTAGAAAGACAGGCATGAATTCCTTTCCCAATCCTTCCTGATTCCCTATGGCGTTTTGAATGGTAGCATAGGTTGTATAGAGGAAAGTAACAACAATTATTACATTTAAGGTTCTGATCAAACGGGTAGCCATGCGGTATTGCCGTTCCGCATTTTCAGGGGTAATGGTAGAGGGATAATTGAAGAGGTGTGGGATTTTATTGAGGAAAAATAAACCCGCATAGGTGATCAAGCCCAAAATCGGCATCACCCATATCATTCCTTTTCCGCCAAAGGCGGTAATCTGTCCGGAGGCATCATAGTGCCTTGGGATCCGGTCAGGGAGTTCCGGGTAATAATAAATGGGAAGAACCAATAAGAGGACCAGGGCCAAAAAGCCCAAGCCCTCCATGATTTTATCCAAGGCGGACCGTTCCAGTTTGATGATGGGTCTTTCTGCCATTTTTTTTCTTACATTTCCCAGCCCGGTCTTACAGGTTCCTTGATATATTGGTCAGCCTCAGGGATACCTTTGGCCTTCATATTGTCATAATCCCGTTCTATCAATTTACCTCCCAACCTGAGCGAAAGTACACCCAAAAGGGTGATTTCTGTTAATCTGGCCCCATATTCAAAATTAGAGGAAGCTTGATCCCTGTTGCGAATGGCATCGATCCAATCCTGAAAATGACCATTGGACCTTTTTAAACTTGGTTTAGGAGGCTTGATATTGGTGCGTAATGATTCCGGGAAAACCTGTGGTTTTCGGTTTCCTCCATCGTTGATGATGATGCCTTTGGTGCCTACAAACATCGAGGCCCTGGCTGGATAAACATATCCTTTGGGCAGGGCAGAGTGGAGGTCAGGCTTCAAGCCTCCGGAATACCAGTTGATTTTCATGGCCTTTTGTTGGCCTTTAGGCGAAAAATGGAAATAGCCGATCTCACCATAAGGGGCAATCTTACTGTCTGAATAACCGGCAGGAAATACCTGTACCGTATCTGGACTTTTCAGGTCAAAGGCCCAAGTGACAGCATCGAGGTCATGGCAACCAAAATCTCCCAAGGCACCACAGCCATAGTCCCAAAAATCCCTCCAGGTTACTGGGACATAATCTTTGTGGAAATGCACCATTTCTCTTGGACCAATCCATTGGTCCCAATCAAATCCGATAGGCATGGTGCTTTGGCCTTGGGGTAAACCCTTCAATCCAGGTAGCCAGCGGCCGGCAGGTACCCAGGCATGACATTCTTTCACTTCTCCAATGACCCCGGCACGTAAGTACTCCACAGTTTCCCTGATGCCCTCCGTGGAATGGCCCATATTGCCCATTTGGGTCATCAGGCCTGTTTCTTTGGTGACCTTGGCTACTTCCCTGGCTTCCCAGATATTGTGGGTGAGTGGCTTTTCGCAATAGACATGCTTGCCCATTTTAAGGGCCATAAGCGCTATGTAGGCATGGGTATGGTCAGGGGTGGAGATGACGATGCCATCCAAATCTGATGAATTTTCCATCAATTTTCGGAAATCTCTGTATTGGACAACCCGCTTGTTGTCTCCTTTGGCCGCATAATGGGCGTCAATCATATTGGAGACGGGTCCTAATCCTGCTTCTGATCGGTAATAAAAGTCAGCTAAATTCCAATAGTAGGCGGGGTCTGCAACTGCAGTGATGTTCACATTCTCTATTTTGAGGAAATCCTGAGCATTTTGCTTTCCTTTGCCTCCCGCACCGATAATGCCCAAGTTAACCTTGTCGTTTGGTGCTGTATATCCTGGTCCACCGATCACATGTCTCGGCACTATCATCATTCCTGTACCGCTTAGGGCAGCGGCTTTGACAAAGTCTCTTCTGGAAAGGGGCGATTTTTTGTTTTTCATCGTCAATAGGGTTCAAGGTTGGTCAATGCATAAGTTATTTATTTTGACCTAACAAAAAATAATTTATTTGATGAAAGTAGATTCATCGAATTTTCATGGTCATTTTGTGCTTTTCACCCTCCTTTCCTTCTTCCGTTTAAGGGCTGCCATAGCTACTAAGTAATCATAGCCTTTGATGAGCTGCTCTAAACGGTGATCATGGATTGATTTTTACGGGTTTTAGCTCCTCGAAGAAAATATCGTCGTTGGGTACATTAAAATCCATTCCGACAACCTGCATTTTATTGTTGAGTAGGAATTGGAGTGTGCCGAAGTTAAACCAGGCATGCTTCTCGTCCCAGATGATTTCATAGGTGTCATAATGCCAGTGTTTCAGGCTGGCACTCAGTCTTGGAGCATCTTCAAAGTAAAGGCGCAAAGCCCCTTTTTCTTCTTTGACTTCGATTTTGCCATAGATGTCTGAGCGATAAGTACCTGCAAATTGGGAAGGAGAGAGGGATGTCTTGGTATTGAGGACTCTGGCTTTTTTGATGTCTGCGATACGGGTGTCATAGGCTTGGTTGGCCAAACTCCTTTTGAGCATATCTCCAGACCAATCTTTACTTCCTGTTCCTAAAAATTGGTCAAAAGCATAGTAGGTAGCAGCCATGATGGGGCTTTGGTGGCCATTGGTCAGCACCACTACGCCCAACTTTTCTTCAGGAATCATGGTCACTGCGGTAATCATGCCATCGTAGCCTCCTGTATGGCCTACCATCAACTTCCCATGGAAATCTCCCAAATTCCAACCCAGTCCATAACCATTGAAATGCCTTCCCAGGTCGTTTGGCTGGGTATGGTCCACCACATTCACATTGTGCATGGTCCACATCAGGTTGCGGTTTGCTCTGGAGATAAGCGTGTCCTCTCCGATGATGCCATGGTTTATATTGAAGATCATCCATTTGGCCACATCGCTCACGGAAGAAATCAACCCGCCTGTAGCACCAATAGTGTCCCAATCTTCAAAAGCAATAGGGAAGTTTTTTCCTTCTTCACGTCCGTGGGCAGTGACATAATTTCCCTTTTTATCCAAGTCTTTGGCAGTGGTGATGGTCCTGTCCATGCCTAAAGGGTTGAGGATGCGCTCCTGTACATTTTCTCCCCATGTTTTGCCTGTAATTTTCCTGATGATTTCCCCAGCAGTCACATACATCAGGTTGGAATAGCCATAACCTCCTCTGAAGTCGAAAGCTTGTGGAACTTTCCCTGCCCTTTTGATAAAATCCTCGGCGGAACCTTCATTTTTGTACCAGATGACGTCTCCACTAAAGGTTCCCAGGCCCACCCTATGGCTGAGCAGGTCGCGGATGGTGACATGCGCACTGATCCAAGGATCATCGAAAAGGGTAAAATATGGAAGGTGGTCCTTTACCCGATCGTTCCAATTGAGTTTTCCCTCCTGTACCAGCATAGCAAGGACCGCAGATGTAAAAGCCTTAGAATTGGAAGCAATGGCGTAGAGGGTATGTTCATCGGGTTTTTCATTTTTACCAACTGTCTTGTTGCCGTAGTTGCCGGTGAAAACCAATTGTTCATCCTTAACAATGCCTATACTGGCTCCCGGAACATCCCAGTCTTTGACCATCTGTTCAAAATAAGTATCAAGTTTTTGGAAATCGGGGGTAGTTTGGGCCTCAGGATAGTGAATTGCCAGCAGGAAAAAGACCCAAATGAAGAGAATATGTTTTTTCATTGATTGAGCGGGGAAAGTTGATGGCTCAATATAAAAAGGACTTGGGACTGTCCAAATAAAAGAGAAGTGTTTAGAATTAGAAAAATTAGTAAAGGGACTTTTTTCATGATATTAGGTATTCGGCAAAATCATTTGCCCGCTTTCAGGTCTTTTAGGAAGGAGTTTTTCCCCATATGAATGAATACAATTATTTTATTGAATTCGATGAGAGCGGTAATCCTTTGAGGTGAAAAGACACGTGAGGTGAAAATACAAGGTTTGTTGAAAGCACAATTGAAATAAATTACATCTGCGCTAAATCGGTTGAATCAGCTTTATCTGTGAGAGACTGTTCACCTCTCCACCCTTATCTGTCTTCTGATCAATCCTTCTTTATAACGGATATGTAGGTAATAGAATCCGCTTTTGAGTCTGCGGGTGTCCATGCTTATCTTTTCTTTGATACCGGATTTACTGAATACTAGTTCACCTCGCTGATCATATAGCTGAACATCAAAGCTAGAATCATCTCCTTCCATTCGCTTTACCAAGGGGTTCCATTGTACCTGCAGTTCATCATCTACCGGATTGGGGAAAGTCAAAAAGCAAAGTTCACAACCTCCACCGGCGCAGGAAGGCTCCGTATACATGCTGACTGACTTCCAATCACTCCAAAAGCAGCCATTGTGTATCCTCACAGATACTGACGCATCAAAGAACGGGGGTGATGGAGTGTAATTGTTAAAATGTATCCAGAAATACCCGTGGCTCACTTCTGTATAGTGACCATTGGTTACTTGTACTTCATATTGGTACCAGGGTTGATTAGGCCCTGGATAGAAGCCGAATGTCTGGTTGGGACAGACATAAGGAGAAGATTCAAAAGGCTCCAGACTGATAGCTGAGGTAGGGATGGGTCCTGTAGCTGTGACGAAAGTCTTCTGCACCTCCACATCCCCACAATCGGTGGTGATGGTGGCTGTAAGCGTAACCTGTCCATTTCCCTGTGGAGTAAGGTTTACGCTGTTGCCGCTTCCTGAAATACCCGCCATTCCTGCCGGACTGGTCGACCAACTGACCGTACTTCCCACAGGGGCATTCTGTAGGGTATAGGTATCGCTTGAACAGAGGAAGTCGGGGCCGGAGATGGTGGCGCTGACACATTCGCAAAGGCAATCAGCGTTTGCCACACTGTTTCTTATCACATTGCCCGGTTGAAGACCGAAACCAAGGTTAAAATTAACGCCTACACTCTGCAAATGACAATAACTCATAATTGTGCCGCCACCTGAAGGAACACCGGGATTAGGGCAATTTTGACATCCCCCACCATTAGGATCAGGATTCTCCACACAACCCCAACATCCATCGATAGCCGTGTTATTTCCATTCCAAACACATGCATGGGTATGGCGAGAGCCGAACAAATGGCCAAACTCATGGGCTACTATATGGACAGTCCAACTATAAGTAGGAACAGTCTCATAGTTGTTATGTAACATTGCAACAGACAATCTCTCAGAAATGTCTGGATTACATATACCATCCATTTCGAGAGCAGCAATACCTCCTCCCACGTCTGTTCTAAATGTCAGCAATTGACCCAAATCACCGTTAAATATGGTTCTATTGGTTTGGAATTGCTGCAAAAGAATACCTAAGTTATTGGACGTATAGGGATCAACAGTAGTCCATACAAAAATCTCAGAAATCGATGTTTCTATATTTTCATTTTGATAAAGTGTAGCAACTTGGTTGAACACAGCAGCTACAAAACTTTCCACCGAGGCCACGCTTCCTCTTGTCTGGAAAATATCATGTTCGGTTTCAAAGTAAAATCGGACACAAACATCTTCCGAACTGATGGAAGATTTTGATGCTTGGGATAAGATTTCTGGATCATAATCTGTAATACCATGCCCATGAGTCTCACATTGAAAGTCCAATTTCTCCTTTAGATTCCTGTCACTATAAAAAATGTGTCTTCCACTTATTTTATCCAATGCCAGATTGAAATTGCCTTCATCTGTAGCGATCAAGCCTATCACCTCATCTTCCATAAAACTGATGGCTACCAAGCTGTTGGGGTCACCTTTTACGATTCCCCTGAAGTGCTTGATATCCTTGTTGGCCGATAGGCTTTGCCCATCACTGGTTACCACTTTGTAGCTGTAAAAAGAATCGGGAACTTCTAGCAGTTCAAGTTGGAGTTGCCCGGTTTTTAGGGGAATACTAAGTGAAACAGCCTCTTGTAAATCAGCAAAAACAGAGTTTTCATAATGTAAAAAATGAACTTCCTCTGAACTTTCAAAGTTGCCGAGCATTACCTCATCATCCCAAGATTGCGCAAAAACAGTTGATACTACCCGGAACTCTATTTTACGGGTCTTGGCCTCTTGTACACTCTTGAGCAACAGGTTTTCCTGACCAATAACGATTGTAGATAAAAAGATGAAAGCTAAGAAAGGTAAATTACAAAGGGACTATGACACAAACTGTGTAAGTTGGTTTCACTACTTACGAAGTTAAAGTTAAACCTCGAAATTCTCTGTGTGATTTAGAAGAAATCGCACAGGGAATTTGAGGAACCCGCGGTAGGCGCCCCCCGGTCTGTGTGTGGACAATTTCTTACCTTTATAACACACAGATTACAAAAATGAAAAAAGAAGATCTCCTAAATGATGACTTCCTCAAGCAGTTCAGGACTGCCGGGGAGCTTAATTCCTTCCTTCAACAGCTTCAGAAAAGAGCCGTTGAGAAAATGCTTGAAGGCGAGCTGGATGCCCATCTTGGCTATGAAAAGCATCAGAATTCCGATAATCCCAATTCAAGGAACGGCTATTCCACCAAAACAATAAAAAACACATTTGGGGAAGCTGAAATCAGAGTCCCAAGAGACAGGGACGGCAGCTTTGAGCCTGCCCTTGTGCCCAAACGCAGAAGCATGGCGGAGGGCGTTGAAAACGTGATCATTTCCATGTATGCCAAGGGAATGTCAAACCAGGACATCGAAGAACAGATCCGGGAGCTTTATGACATCAATGTTTCCTCCTCCACCATCTCAAGGGTTACCGGTGCCGTAGCGGAGGATATTGTTGCATGGAGAAACAGGCCGCTTGACCCTGTATACCTGATCGTTTGGATGGATGGTATATCCTTCAAAGTCAGGGAGAACTCCAAAGTGGTCAACAAGACCGTTTATATTGCCGTTGGCCTCAGAACTAACGGCCTTAAAGAGATCCTAGGCCTTTGGCTTGGCAAGAATGAATCTTCGGCTTTCTGGATGGGGGTACTCACCGACCTGAAAGCCAGAGGGGTTGAAGATATTCTCATAACGGCAACTGACAACCTGAACGGGTTTACTGATACGATAAAAGCTTCATTCCCCCAATCAGTCACTCAGATATGTGTCGTCCACCAGATCAGAAACGCATGTAGATATGTCGCATGGAAAGACCGCAGGGCGTTTACAAGGGATATGAAGGAAATTTATACCGCCCCTACAAAAGATGCTGCTTGGGCTGCCCTGAACGATTTTGCCAAAAAATGGGAATCCAAATACGCTTATGCCATCAAAAGCTGGAGGGACAACTGGGATGAACTCACCGTTTTCTTCGATTACCCGGCTGAAATCCGTAAAATCATCTATACCACCAACCTGATTGAAAATCTCAATGGAAAGATCAGAAAATACACCAAAAACAAGCTCTCTTTCCCGACAGATGATGCCGTAATGAAGTCTGTTTTCCTGGCTGCAAGAGAAGCATCGAAAAAATGGACTATGCCTATCAGAGACTGGGGAGCTATTCTTAACAGTTTCCTGCTTATATTTGGTGATAGGGTCAGGCTTCTTGATACCTGACAATAAAACCATAATTTGAAGTTTACACACTTATCGGGATAGTGTCATTACAAAGTAACTTTTTCATAATGCTGTAATTTGAGTTGGAAATTATTCAATCCTTAAAAAACGGAAAATTGGACCATCGACGTGCGCCATATTTAAAGTCATCTCACTTTCCCCAATCTTAAAAGGCCATTTTAAATCACCTATACGTAATTTAATGTGATCTTCATTTTCAGCAGGAGGAATAAGTTCATAATTATAAACACCAGTTTCATATCCCCAACCCCCAACATTATCATTAATTTGCAACACTCCATCTGGTTTGAAGCAGTATAAAACATTGTCACAGGAGTAGTCCTTGACCTCAATCTCTCCACTAAATAAACTTATTGTCCTTCTCTCAACCAACTTCCATTTCCCTACCACATCATCTTCCTGACCTTCCACCGCCTCCACAGGACATTTAAGTTCACCTTGGGGCAATGCATCCTCCTGACAAGCCCCAATCAAAATCAAACTTAAAAACATCAGTGCAAAAACACCTTTTCTATTGAATCCAAATTGAGCTTCCATATTACCTACTTTTTAATCCCAAACTAATTATTTTACCCCCACCCCCCTTCAAATCCATGACGCATCCAAAACCCAATATGCTACAATCTAAAGCTAATTATCCACAAAAGCAACAATTAGTTGAAAAATAAATTAAGAAATTAAGAGCAAATGATCGGAATTTCAATAGATAGCTAACATCCAATTAAACTTTATTTTATCACATACTTCTCCCTAAAATGGAAACAAGTGCCACCGATTATTGGAATGAGCGGAAGATGTCCCTTATTCGAAGCTACAAACTTCTGAAAACAGCATACAGAAGCTTTTGTAATTGCCCTACTAAACTCATCTGACAGGATGGATGATAGCGGGAATCCTTTGAGGTGAAAAGACACGGTTTTTTGAAGGCGCAATTGAAATAAATTACATCTGTACTTGAGCTGAAAAAGAAAAGCTAAGCAAAAGCAAGAAGAAAGAAAGTATTGTCTTCATAAGCGAAAATTTTCAGAAGAAGGTATTGCCTTTTTGAACGAAAAATTAAGAACTGGGTTTAAATTTCTCGCCACGAGCGCTAAGATAAACGCCACGGACGCTAAGAAAAAAAACCACATAGTTGCGAGCGTTGCGTGAACCTCATTATTTTTCTCATAAGTTATTAACTAATCCCTTAAATCCGCAGGGCGGATTTAAAAAAAGCCGAAAAAGTGGCTGAATTTATTCAATTCAGGCTTTTCCGGCTCGTTTTTTTTTCACTTATTTAGGTGTTACCACACATCCTTGATAAGCGGTATGAAAATTACGAATTCGACAGAAAAAATCACACCTTTCGGAGGTTTTAATTTTGTTTTTAACTCTTTCAAAAATTCTGGTCTCCCAGAACTCATTGATAATCAATTGGGGGTTAGAGCCTTAAGGGGAGGGTTTTCATACAGTGACATTTTCGCCAATCATATGGCTATTTTCTTTAATGGTGGCGACTGTACTGAAGATATCAATGTTCACTTGAGAGACGCACTTGAACAGGTCCCTTCATTTTCAGTATGCAGTGCCGATACAATTCTGAGAGGTATCAAAGAGCTTGCTGTTGATACAGAACTCTTTATAAATCCGTCCAGTGGAGTAAGCCATGAATTTAATATCAATGGAAAACTCAACAGCTTGTTGTTAAAATCAGCTTGTAAGACCGGATTACTCAAGTCAGGTGTTGCTTACGACCTCGATTATGACAACACCGTCATTCCAACTGAAAAGTACGATTCAAAAAAGACATATAAACACGTCTATGGATATCAGCCAGGTGTAGCTTCCATAGCACATCCTGAATTTTCACAGGCCATTCCTGTGTACGTAGAGGGCAGAAATGGCAACAGTCAGGCCAAATATTTGCAGGCTGATACACTTACACGCATGTTTGGGCAGCTTACCAATGAAAATATCCGTATCGGAAGGTTCAGAGCCGATTCAGCATCCTATCAGGAAGAAGTTCTCCGCACACTGGAAGCACATACCGAAAGCTTTTATATACGGGCAAACAGATGTGCCAAACTGGATAATATCCTTGGAAGTATAGCCCCTGAGAAGTGGCAGAAAATACGTTTGGGTGTACAGGAAATGGAAGTTACTGACCTATCCGACTACAAACCTTTCGGTAAAGACAGGTCTTACAGGCTGGTCATTACCAGAATCAGGCGTAAAGACGGGCAGGCAGATGTGTTTAGTGGAGATGCATTTACTTACAGGGCTATTCTGACCAATGAACATACATCGTCCAATGAAGCTGTTGTAAGGTTTTATAACGCCCGGGGTGCAAGCGAACGCTTGTTTGATGTACTCAACAATGACTTTGGCTGGTCTAAGTTGCCCTGTTCGTTCCTTGCAGAGAATACCTCCTTTATGCTTATGACGGCTATGTATGCCAATTTTTACACCTATATCATTGGAGAGTATTCCAGAAAAGTTGATTGGCTTAAGCCTACCGACAGGCTCAAGAAGTTTATCTTCAGATTTATCACTGTTTCAGCCAAGTGGATAAGAACGGGAAGAAGAGAAGTGCTCAAACTGTTCACGAGTAAGGATTACAAGCCGATTTTGAACTAAATTCAGATAAAAACCCCTCAGGAGCTCAAAAAATAAAGATTTACAGGGAAGAGGTATGCCTTTTCCATTAAAATTGAGGAAAAAAACCGTCCATTTTATCCTCAAACCTAAAATCCATTGTCTCAAAACTATGAACACTCTTCCTGACTTCGACAGTCGTCAGTCCCATTTTTACATAAAGTATTGAAATATAGATCATTATAATTTTCAGATTCTCAATTTGGGTGTCCCGGGGTGGTTTTTTGTACTTTTAGGCATGTTTGTTCGGAGAAAACCCAATAAAAGTGGCAAGATCAGTGTTCAGGTAATTGAGAAGATCAAAGGTAAAAGCAAGGTTGTAAAAACGATCGGAAGCAGTTCTGATCGATCTGAGGTTGAAAGACTTTTTATTCTTGGGGAGGAATGGATAAAAAACCATAAAGGAGCACTTGAAATCCCCTTCAGTGATGAAGAACGGATTGCCGATTCTGTTCTGGAAAGTGTTGAAAACATCACTGTTTCAGGTACCGAGCTGCTTTTGGACAGGATTTTCAATGATATTGGGTTCAGCGCAATCCAAGATGATATCTTCAGGTGGCTGGTATATTCCAGGATCTGTTTTCCTGCCAGCAAGCTTAAAACCTGTGATTACCTGCTCACCTACCACGGCCTCGAATTCCAGGTTCAGGACCTTTACAGGTACATGGACAAGCTTTACAACAACTATAAGGAAACGGTCCAGCTGATCAGCTTTGAAAATACCAAGAGAATACTCGGAGGGAGTATCAATATCGTTTTCTATGATGTTACTACGCTTTATTTTGAAGTGGATCATGAAGATGATCTTAGAAAGAGTGGTTTTTCCAAGGAGGGAAAGCATCAAAATCCACAGATTGTTTTGGGTCTGCTGGTTGGACTAGAGGGATATCCTCTGGCTTATGAGATTTTTGAGGGAAACAAGTTTGAAGGGCATACGATGATCCCTGTGATAGAAGCTTTTAGAAAGAAGTATAGCTTACCTGCTCCGATTGTTGTTGCCGATTCAGGTTTACTGTCAAAAAGCAATGTAAAAGAGTTACGGGACAACGGTTACGAGTTTATTCTGGGAGCAAGGCTGAAAGCTTCCCCTGATAAAAGTAAAGAGAGGATATTGGCTTTTGAACTTGAAAACGGCGAGAGCAGGCTGCTGGATTGGGAGGACGGGCTCAGAATGGTTGTCAGTTATTCAGACAGAAGAGCCAAAAAAGACAGGATCAACAGGGAGAAAGGTCTTAAAAAGCTCGAGAAACAGTTAAAATCAGGAAAGCTCAACAAAAGCCACATCAACAACAGGGGCTATAACAAGTATCTTAAAATGGAAGGGGAGGTAAAGATTGCCCTTGATATTGAAAAGTTTGAACAGGATGGGAAATGGGACGGTCTCAAAGGGTATATTACCAACACAAACCTTGACAAAGACGAGGTCATTGAGAATTACAACAACCTTTGGAAAATAGAAAAGGCCTTCAGGATAACCAAAAATGAAATCAAAGTCAGGCCTGTTTTCCATTATAAACAACGCAGGATCGAAGCACATATAAGCATCGCATTCGTCGCTTACAAAGTGTTTAAGGAACTGGAAAGGCAGTAATTGGAAAAAGGACCAAAACTTTCTCCTCAGAAAGCCATAGAAATAGCAAAAGGGATTTACACTGTTGAAATACAGCTCAAATCTTCAGGTAAAAAGCTGAGAAAGACCCTATTTTTGAACGAAAGTCAACAAAAACTCGCAAAAATGTTCGGTTTTTGATTTTGGGTGTCCCAGTGTCGAAGTCAGGCCGATTTTGAACTAAATTCAGATAAAAACCCCTCAGGAGCTCAAAAAATAAAGATTTACAGGGAAGAGGTATGCCTTTTCCATTAAAATTGAGGAAAAAAAACCGTCCATTTTATCCTCAAACCTAAAATCCATTGTCTCAAAACTATGAACACTCTTCAATCAAAGGGAAGAAATTCCCGAACTAGACCAAAAATGAACACAAACAAGCAGATTCAAATCTCCAAACTAAAATCCTGCGGATTTTAGGTAATCTATGAATTCCATCCTTTAAAAATTTTACATTAAAGTTAATCAGGAGTCCTAATCTTTTATCAGCAAGCTTTAGATAGGTCAATGTTTGAGCAAAATGTACTGGGGCAAGTCCTTCATTTGCTTTAATTTCAACAATCACTTTGTTTTCTACTAGTAAATCCAACCGAAAACCAGATTCAAAATTTATTTCTTTGTAAACTAACGGAACAGGTACTTGGGAAGCAACCATTATTTTAGTCTGATTTAATTCAAACTCTAATGCCTTTTCATATACTGATTCCAATAAACCAGGACCAAGTGCTCTGTGGATTTCAAAAGATTTATCGAGAACTATTTTTGCAATCTGATTTTCAGTCATATCAATAAAAGTTTTATTACTTTCAAAGTACAGACAGATTAAAAAACTAAGCAACTTTTACAAACAACTTAAACGGTTAAATAGTCGAATAACTTTAGGGAGGGATACGCTTCGCATACTACCAATACGCAAATAGTTCAGTGAAAAAAAAATTTTAGCTTTTGTTATCGATACATCATATCCTCTGCGGGGATAAGTTCACGCAACGAGCGCAAAGAAGAGCGCCAAGGACGCTAAGAGTACCTAAAATCCGCAGGATTTTAGTTTGGAGATTTGAATCTGCTTGTTTGTGTTCATTTTTGGTCTAGTTCGGGAATTTCTTCCCTTTGATTGAAGAGTGTTCATAGTTTTGAGACAATGGATTTTAGGTTTGAGGATAAAATGGACGGTTTTTTTCCTCAATTTTAATGGAAAAGGCATACCTCTTCCCTGTAAATCTTTATTTTTTGAGCTCCTGAGGGGTTTTTATCTGAATTTAGTTCAAAATCGGCTTGTAATCCTTACTCGTGAACAGTTTGAGCACTTCTCTTCTTCCCGTTCTTATCCACTTGGCTGAAACAGTGATAAATCTGAAGATAAACTTCTTGAGCCTGTCGGTAGGCTTAAGCCAATCAACTTTTCTGGAATACTCTCCAATGATATAGGTGTAAAAATTGGCATACATAGCCGTCATAAGCATAAAGGAGGTATTCTCTGCAAGGAACGAACAGGGCAACTTAGACCAGCCAAAGTCATTGTTGAGTACATCAAACAAGCGTTCGCTTGCACCCCGGGCGTTATAAAACCTTACAACAGCTTCATTGGACGATGTATGTTCATTGGTCAGAATAGCCCTGTAAGTAAATGCATCTCCACTAAACACATCTGCCTGCCCGTCTTTACGCCTGATTCTGGTAATGACCAGCCTGTAAGACCTGTCTTTACCGAAAGGTTTGTAGTCGGATAGGTCAGTAACTTCCATTTCCTGTACACCCAAACGTATTTTCTGCCACTTCTCAGGGGCTATACTTCCAAGGATATTATCCAGTTTGGCACATCTGTTTGCCCGTATATAAAAGCTTTCGGTATGTGCTTCCAGTGTGCGGAGAACTTCTTCCTGATAGGATGCTGAATCGGCTCTGAACCTTCCGATACGGATATTTTCATTGGTAAGCTGCCCAAACATGCGTGTAAGTGTATCAGCCTGCAAATATTTGGCCTGACTGTTGCCATTTCTGCCCTCTACGTACACAGGAATGGCCTGTGAAAATTCAGGATGTGCTATGGAAGCTACACCTGGCTGATATCCATAGACGTGTTTATATGTCTTTTTTGAATCGTACTTTTCAGTTGGAATGACGGTGTTGTCATAATCGAGGTCGTAAGCAACACCTGACTTGAGTAATCCGGTCTTACAAGCTGATTTTAACAACAAGCTGTTGAGTTTTCCATTGATATTAAATTCATGGCTTACTCCACTGGACGGATTTATAAAGAGTTCTGTATCAACAGCAAGCTCTTTGATACCTCTCAGAATTGTATCGGCACTGCATACTGAAAATGAAGGGACCTGTTCAAGTGCGTCTCTCAAGTGAACATTGATATCTTCAGTACAGTCGCCACCATTAAAGAAAATAGCCATATGATTGGCGAAAATGTCACTGTATGAAAACCCTCCCCTTAAGGCTCTAACCCCCAATTGATTATCAATGAGTTCTGGGAGACCAGAATTTTTGAAAGAGTTAAAAACAAAATTAAAACCTCCGAAAGGTGTGATTTTTTCTGTCGAATTCGTAATTTTCATACCGCTTATCAAGGATGTGTGGTAACACCTAAATAAGTGAAAAAAAACGAGCCGGAAAAGCCTGAATTGAATAAATTCAGCCACTTTTTCGGCTTTTTTTAAATCCGCCCTGCGGATTTAAGGGAGTAAATAATATTTTTTTGCGAGCGTTGCGTCATTTCGTTGCGAGCGTTGCGAGAACCTCATTATTTATCTCATAAGTTATTAACTAACCTATGAATTCCAACTTTAAAAAATTTTACATAACCATGTTCAAAATAAAAGATGTTACATCTTCTATAGAACATTACTGAAATATGTTCACCCAACGAGCGCAAAGAAGAGCGCCACGTACGCTAAGAGTAAATAATATTTTTTGCGAGCGTTGCGTCATTTCGTTGCGAGCGTTGCGAGAAACCTTGAAATCTACACCCTCTCCTTCTCCACCAGCATCCCCGTAATCTCATTCATAGCCTTTACCTTGTACTCAAAATCACCTTTGAGGGTAGCACGATAGGCATTCAGGTTTTCCAACAACTCATCTATTTCCTCTGGAAGGATTTCTTCAAAAAGCTCCCGCAAACGCTTGGCGGTAGTTGGGGATTTGCCATTGGTGCTGATAGCGATCTTTAGATTTCCCTTGGTCACTATGCCTCCCAAATAAAAATCACATAAAGCAGGGGTATCGGCTACATTGACCAGAATGAAGCGCTCCTTGGCGTCGTCGTGGATTTGTTTGTTGACCTCCGGGAAATTGGTGGCAGCTATCACAATGTGTTTGCCTCCCAAATACTTCTCATGGTAAGCATCTTCTATGAGCGTAACATGGGAAGCAGACCGGGCAACTTCCAAAAACTCTTCATTGAATTCCTTGGACACTACAGTAACATGGGCTTCGGGACTACTTTTAAGCAAAAAGGAGAGTTTCTCCGTACCCACAAAACCACCTCCGATCAGGAGGACGTTGAGTTGGTGGACTTTGAGGAAGATGGGATATAAGTGGTTCATGGTTTTAGATGGTTAGAGGCGAGAGGGCCGAGCGTTATAAAAAGCTATTTTGATAGCTTTTTAGCGAGGAGCCAGGTTGCAGGGCTGGGAAAATTAGAACTTAGAAACAAGAATCAAGATGCAAGACTTGGATTTTCCGAGGAAATACGAACTATTTACTATTGAAATTTGGTGAAAATATGATTTCTTCTTTTTGGTTCACGCAGCGAGCACTACGAAATACGCTACGGGCGCAACCTCAACTTTAGCGTCCGTTGCGTTCTCCTTTGCGAGCGTTGCGAGAAAAAAGAATTGATATTGGTCGGTACTAGCTTTGCGATATTGGGATATTGGTGCGTTCCTTTTAAATACAGGTATTTGTCGGTAAAACGGGAATCCCAATATCCAATAATATCCAATATCCATAAATATCTTTTTCGCTAAGTTGGCTTTTCAATGACCGATATTGACCGTTTGTTCATAAACCTCCTTCAATCGATAACTCTCCTTCACCACCTCTCCTACCACAATAATCGCTGGCGCGGCGATGCCTGCATGCTGGGCTTTGGAGCTGATGTCTTGGATGGTGCCTGAGACAAACTGCTCTTCCTTGGTAGTGCCGTTTTGGATTATTGCCACAGGAATATCAGACTTTCCTGCTGCTTTATAAGCTTTTACAATCTCGGGCAGTTTCTTTGTTCCCATCAAGATGACGACGGTAGCGGTGGATTGGGCAGCGATGGTGATATCTCGAGAGAGTTCCCCATAACTTGTGGTGGCGGTGATGACCCAAAAACTCTCGGAAACACCCCGCTTGGTCACAGGAATGCCTATGGAAGCAGGAACAGCAACCGCAGAAGTAATTCCAGGCACTACTTCGGTAGGAATGCCAAAGGCTTCGATATAGTCAATTTCTTCCGAACCTCTTCCAAATACAAAAGGATCTCCTCCTTTGAGTCTGACCACATGCCCATGTTTAAGCGCATATTCTACACAGAGTCTATTGGTCTCTTCTTGTGGGCAGGAGTGTTTGCCTACCCGCTTACCCACAAAGATCTTAATGGCTTGAGCAGGGGCATGTTTGAGAAGGGATCTGTCAACTAAGGCATCGTACAGGACCACATCTGCTTTGTTCAATGCTAATACCGCTTTCAAGGTGATCAATTCAGGATCTCCCGGACCGGCTCCTACGAGCGTAACTTTTGGTTTGATAAGCTGATTCATGCGAGTACCTCCTTTTCTCTGTATGCACTGATGGCTTCAAAAACTTTTCCTGCATCCTCAAAATAGGATCTGGCAAAAGCTTCTGAAGGTTCGTGTTGATTGATTTGATAAATGATGTCCTTGAGCGTCCCTTCGATGGCTATCTTTCCAGTCTCCACGAAGGTCTCATCAAACAAATTCACAATATTCGCATAGGAATTGGTGCTTTTGCTTTCGGACAATAAGATGGCTTTGGCTGCATTGACCATAGCGGCATAGGTATGGTAAATGCTATCAGACCAACGTTTTTCCACAAAGGCCTCTTTGGATAAATCCAACTTCTCCCGGGCTTCCAACAGCAAGGTAGCAACCAAGTCAATCACCACTCCGGCACACTCTCCAACACCCACAGCCACTTTGTAAGCGTCATCATTGCCCCAATCCACCTGATCTTCTTCAGTAAGGGTATCCGTATTGGTCAAGCTTTTGAGGATATCGTAGAAGTACATTTGTCCTTTGCGATCGTAGTAGTGAAGGAAATCTTCTCCTGCCTCCTGATGTTGTGCAAAGTCATCCAATAAAATTCTCAAAGCTTGTGGCCCTCTTTTGCTTGGGATTTTGATCACCTTATCCGCAAAACGTCCATTGCCATCTCCTATATTTCCTCCCCCCAACAAAACCTGTAGGGCGGGAAATACGGTTTTCCCGGCTTTCAAAGACATGCCCTGGAAACCGATATGTGCCATGTTGTGCTGTCCGCAGGCATTCATACATCCGGAAATCTTAATGGTCAGATCCTTGGATTTTAAATATTGCGGATATTCTTGCGCAATCACTTTCTCCAATTCCCTGGCTATCCCTGTACTGCTTGCAATTCCCAGATTACAGGTATCTGTTCCCGGACAAGCGGTGATATCTCCCAAAGAATTGTAGCCATAATCTGCTAATCCTATTTTTTTTAGCTCCTGATAGAAATAAGGAACTAACTCCTCCTTCACGTCCCGGATCAGGAAATTTTGCCTGAGTGTAAAACGGATTTCATTATTGGCATATTGCTGTGCCAGGTCGGCTATGAACCGTGCCTGTGCAGTGGTAAAATCTCCCAGCAAGACTTTCACTCCAATGGCTACATAACCAGCTTGTTTTTGAGGGATTACATTGGTCAATTTCCATTGCTCGTAAGCCAGATCAAGTGGTTCCGTAACCTCTACCAATTTAGGATTGGGAAGACTTTTGCTTGCCTCGTAATCATCAACATCAATGGGATAGGTTTTATAGGGTAAGGCTTTTTTCTCTTCCGCTACTAACTTCAAAAATTCTTCGGTTCCAATTTCATTGATCAAGAATTTCATCCGAGCCTTCAACCTTCTGGCACGTTCGCCGTGCCTGTCAAATATCCTTAGAACCCCTTCTATGAAAGGAATCAATTCTTCTGTGGCAAGAAAATCTGTGATTACATCCCCATGTCGTGGTTGGGATCCCAGGCCTCCTCCCAATAAAACCTTAAACCCTCTAATTTCTTCGCCATTTACAGTTTTAACTTTTGGAATGAAGCCTAAGTCGTGCAAGTAGGAAAGTGCGGTATCTTCGTCCGAAGAAGAGAATGCCATTTTAAACTTTCGGCCCATTTCCTGGCAAATGGGATTTCTGAGGAAATATCGAAATACTGCATCTGCATAAGGGGTTACATCAAAAGGTTCGTTGGGATCGATGCCCGCAATTTCGGAAGCAGTCACGTTTCTGACCGTATTGCCACAAGCTTCTCTTAAGGTCACATCGTCTTTTTCCAGTTCGGCCCAGAGTTGGGGGGTTTCGTCCAAACTCACGTAATGGATCTGAATATCCTGACGGGTGGTAATATGTAGTTTGCCAGTGGAATACTTGTCAGAAACATCACAGATGCGTTTTAGCTGGTTACCCGTAACACGTCCATAAGGTAATTTGATACGGATCATTTGCACACCCGGCTGCCGCTGTCCATAGACCCCACGCGCCAAGCGAAGGCTACGGAATTTCTCCTCATCTATTTTCCCCTCCCGAAAAAGCCGGATTTTCCGTTCCAATTCGATGATGTCCTTTTGGACGATGGGATTCTCAATCTCGGTTCTAAAGCTTTCCATTGTTATGTTTGTCTATAGGTTAAGTAGAGTTTTTGAAAGTATAAAGTACAATAGCTTGTCCCGAGTATCGGGATACCAAGTATGGATTTCGTGTGAGTTTAAGATTTGGTTTTATACAGACCTTCTAAGAATTTTAGAAACCTAGAGGTTTCTAAAAGAACCTACTGTTTAAGTTTTAATTTATAATCTCTTTTCTAACTGTCTTGATACTTGGTACAGTACTTTCCAACTGTCTTATTTCTTGATTCTTAATTCTTGCTTCTAAGTCTCGCTTCTCGCTTCTAATTTCTCGCCTCTATAAAACCTACACTGACCGTATCATGCGTGCCTTCATCAATCAGGATAAAGCTGCCATTGGAACGGTTGACTTGGTAGGGATCGAAGTGGATAGCTTTGCTGAGTTTGAAGCTCACTTTGCCAATATCATTTAATTTCAAAGCATCGGTACTTTCTTCTCCGCTGAAATCGGTTTGTATTTTGGAGTGGATGGATTCCACTCTTGCCAATACCCTGTTCACGCCATGCTGCAAGGTATATTTCTCACCAACCTTCAATGGCTTATGATTGACCTGACAGATAGTTGCTGTGATGCTTTTCTCAGAGCTGGGCAATTCCGTAGACTTCACAATCATATCTCCCCTGCTGATATCCACTTCATCCTCTAAGGTAATAGTAACCGATGAACCGGGAACAGCCACCTCTAACTGCCGATCGAAAAATTGAATGGATTTGATTTTGGATTCCGTGAAGGATGGCAGGATAGTTACCTGATCGCCAACCTGTAGATTTCCTCCATACAATTTTCCCGAAAATCCTCTGAAATCATGGAAGGCATCAGTCTTAGGACGGATCACATACTGCACAGGAAACCTCGCGAACGCTTGTTCCTGCAGGTCCTCCGGCTCCAATACTTCCAAATGATCCAGCAAGGTATTGCCTACATACCAAGGCATTTCGGTTGACTTCTTGGCGATGTTTTCTCCTTTTAATGCGGAAATTGGAATAAAGGTAATCTGTTCAGTTCTAAAGCAGCTTTTCTCCACCAAAGCGTCAAAATCTGACTTGATTTTCAGGAATACGTCTTCATCATATCCCACTAAGTCCATTTTGTTGATGGTAACCACCACATGGCTCAATCGAAGCAAATTACTGATAAAGAAATGCCGGTAGGTTTGCTCGATAACTCCTTTTCTGGCATCAATCAGGATGATAGCTACTTGAGAAGTAGAGGCACCTGTAACCATATTGCGGGTGTACTCCACGTGTCCGGGCGTATCCGCTACGATAAAGTTGGTCTTATCCGTATTGAAATAAATATGCGCCACATCAATGGTGATGCCTTGTTCCCGCTCTGCCACCAAACCATCCGTAGCCAAGGAAAAATCCAAGTAATCAAATCCCCGCTGACGGCTGGTCTTTTCAATTGCCTCCAATTTGTCAGTGGTCAAGGATCCCGTATCGTACAATAATCTTCCAATCAAGGTACTTTTCCCATCATCCACGGATCCTGCGGTAGCTATTTTTATAAGTTTTCTATTTTCCATACGCGTTGTTTTTTTCTCGCAAAGGTGCAAAGACGCTAAGTTTATTTTAGGTTTTGGAATAAAGACTCAGGACGCAAGACAAAAGATCCAAGACTTTGATTTGCGTTGGAAAAAAGAATGCGTTAGAAATGAAACAAGGTTCTTATTTGGTGTATTTTCATTCTTCATTCCTAATTCTTCATTCTCTCTTTTGCTTGTTTCTTGCGTCTAAACTCTCGCTTACAGTCTCTTGCTTCTCAGAAATACCCTACCTTTTTACGCTTCTCCATCGCTGCCTCTGAGCGTTTGTCGTCAATTCTAGCACCGCGTTCTGAAATGGTAGATTGGCGGATTTCTTCGACCACAGCGTCCAGTGTATCGGCTTGGGAGAGTACTGCCGCTGTACATGTCATATCGCCGACAGTTCGGAAGCGCACCATTTTCTCGACCACTTCTTCATGTGGTTCCCTGTACACATGTTCGTTTGCTGTCCAGATTAAGCCATCCCGGAAGAATACCTCCCGCTTGTGCGCGAAATAAATGGATGGGATTTTGATATTTTCTGTTTTGATGTACTCCCATACATCCAATTCCGTCCAGTTGGAAATCGGAAATACCCGAACATTTTGCCCTTGGTCGATTCTTCCGTTGAGCATATCAAAGAGTTCGGGGCGTTGGTTTTTTTCATCCCATTGTCCAAAATCATCCCGTACAGAGAATACCCGCTCTTTTGCCCTTGCTTTTTCTTCATCCCTCCTTGCACCTCCTATGCAGGCATCGAATTTGAATTCTTCGATCGCATCCAAAAGGGTGGTAGTTTGAAGGGTATTCCTGCTGGCATAGCGGCCTTTTTCTTCCCTGACCTTTCCTTGGTCTATGGAATCCTGTACATTACGCACGATCAGTTCCAAGCCCAATTCCTTAACCAATTCATCCCTGAACTGAATGGTCTCAGGGAAGTTGTGCCCTGTATCAATGTGCAGTAATGGAAAAGGAATCTTGGCAGGATAAAATGCCTTCTGCGCCAAACGCACCAGAGTAATGGAATCCTTTCCTCCCGAAAAGAGCAAAACCGGCCGCTCAAATTGTGCCGCTACCTCTCTTAGGATATAGATGGATTCTGCTTCTTTAGGATTGAAATATATGGTTGGCATGTTGTTTTTGATTTTTAAATTCAGATTTTTTTAATAGGGGCAAGAGGTTAGAAACAAGAGACAAGACACGGGTTTTCGAAGAAATACTATTGTTCTATTTTAGATATCAATAGAATGTTAACCATTCCTGTGGTACTTTTTAAATTACCTGGTCCTTAGGTTGAAATCCACTGCTAATATTCTTGATTGCTCTTGTGTCTTGAATCTTAGGTCTAGTTTCTAAACTCTCGCTTTTACCTCCATGCAATCCACATTCCTTCTTTGAATCTTCCCACCACCATCTGCCTGCCCTAGGGTTTTCTCCGGGTTGGATGGCTCGGGTACAAGGGGCGCAGCCTATGCTGATAAAATTTTTGTCATGCAAGGGATTGTAGGGAATGTTATTTTCTTTGATGTAGGCAATCATTTGGTCATAAGACCAATCCAGTAGCGGGTTGTATTTGATGATCTGATTGGCATCATCCCATTCGATTTTATGCATAGCCTTCCTGTTGGCACTTTGTTCAGCCCTTAAACCAGTTATCCAAACACTTTTTGAAAATAATGCCCTTTTTAAAGGCTCTACTTTTCTAACCTGACAACAGGATTTTCTATTTTCTATAGATTCATAGAAGCCGTTGATTCCAATTGAACCCACTAAGTTCTCGACAGATTCTCTTTCAGGATAATAGACTTTAATGCGGGTTTTGTAGCGGCTTTCCGTCCGAGCAATCAAGTCAAGGGTCTCAGGAAATAAACGCCCGGTATCCAAAGTGAAAATCTCCACAGGCAAATGATGTGCGGCTATCATTTGGGTAATCACCTGATCTTCTTGTCCCAAAGAGGTTGAAAAAACGACTTTTTTGTGGAATAAGTCTGACAGCAAAGCTATTCCTTCCCATGGGGAGAGGGAGCTTATTTTGTTACTTAGGTTAGGCAAATTCTTCTTTAGGCTCATCTCTTTTTACTTTAGTAGCAGTTTCCCAAATTCTTTCATGGAAATAATACAGTGCTATTTTAGTGATCACTTCTATGGAACCGATAGAAACAGCCATGACCAATTGTCCTGTCACAAAATAGGAGATCACCATGGTGTTACCTACTGCTCTCCAGGAGATGGATTTTGCCAGGCTTTTTACATTACTGTCTCGGCCATTTTTGTTGATAAAGAATTTTTTGATAGGCTGATCTAGGATCATGAACAATTTCAGGTTAAGTGCAATTACAAAAGTATATAAAACCTATAAAAAAAGTAGGGTAAATAGGGAAAAAAATTTTATTCTTTATCTAAAATATCAGATAATGTCTTGTTTTCCAATATTTTAAGTGTTTCGTCTCGTACCTCGGCCATCACTTTATTGAGCCCACATTTGGCCTCATCTTTACACTCTGCACATGGTTCATAGTAATTCAGACTAACACATGGGAGCAGGGCTATGGGGCCTTCCAATAATCGGATCACTTTACTCAAAGGGACATCTTTGGGGTCTTTGATCAGGTAATAGCCTCCGCCTTTACCTTTTTTACTTCCTAGAATACCCGCCTTTTTGAGTTCTAAAAGGATGTTTTCAAGAAATTTGTGGGAAATGCCGTATTCCTCAGCTATGTCCTGGATCAATACGGTCTTTTGATCTCTGTGTTTGCCCAGATAGGTGAGGGCATGAAGGGCGTATTTGGTTTTCTTTGAAAGCATTGTTACAAAAATAGGTTTTGTATTTGAATCCACAAAGGCGAAACCTATTCTTGACCTTGGTCAGCGTTTCAATCTATTTTCAGTTATCTTTGCGGCATGAATTACCTATCTGTAGAAAATCTAAGCAAGTCTTTTGGGGAGCGCGTACTTTATCAGAACATTTCTTTCGGCATTGACCAGGGGCAGAAGATAGCCTTGGTTGGGGTCAATGGGGCAGGAAAGTCTACTTTGATGAAAATCATTATGGGATTGGAAGTGCCCGATTCCGGTAAAGTAGCCATCAATCAGCAGACCAAAGTTTCCTATGTCCACCAAAATCCAGTTTTTTCGGGCGGTTTGAGCATTTATCAAACCATATTTGAGGGTAGCCAAAATGAAACGCTTCAGGTGATAGAAGATTACCGCAAGGTATTGTTGGAGGCAGAAAGTGGTAAGGATACAGGAGATCGGTTGCAGCGTTTGATGGAAAAAATGGATGCCTTACAGGCTTGGGATTATGAGCATCAGATCAAGGAAGTTTTGGGAAAACTGGGGCTTCATGATCTGGAACTTCAGGTAGGGACCTTAAGTGGGGGTCAAAGAAAACGGGTAGCATTGGCCAAAGCTATTTTGGAAAAGCCGGATCTGCTTTTGTTGGACGAACCTACCAATCATCTCGATCTAGAAACCATAGAATGGTTGGAAGATTACCTTTCTAAGGCCAATTTGTCCCTATTTATGGTTACCCACGACCGGTATTTTCTGGAGAAAGTGACCAATGAAATCCTTGAACTGGACAACGGGAATATTTACCGTTATCAAGGCAATTATGGGTATTTCCTGGAGAAAAAGGCTGAGCGCAGGGAAATAGAGATGACCGAACAGGAAAAAGCAAAGAGCCTTTATAAAAAAGAGCTGGAGTGGATCCGTCGGCAGCCCAAGGCCAGAGGTACCAAAGCCAAATATAGGATCGATGCTTTTGAACAGACCAAAGAAAAGGCCTTTCAAAAAAGGGAAGAGCGGGAGATTGAACTGAGTGTGACCACTCAAAGGCTGGGCAATAAAATTCTTGAAATTGAAAAGCTGAATAAATCCTATGATGGCAAGCCCATCGTGAAGGATTTCAACTATATTTTCAAAAAAGGGGACAAGGTGGGCATCGTGGGTCCTAATGGTGCCGGGAAAACCACCTTTTTGAATATGCTCACCGGTTTGATTGCCCCGGACAGCGGATCTATCAATCTGGGGCAGACTACTGTTTTTGGATATTACAGACAGGAGGAAGACAGGTTTGATGAGGAAAAAAGACTCATTGATATCGTCAAAGAAGTGGCTGAAGTGGTCACCATCTCAGGAGGTAGCACGATTACGGTTTCCCAATTCTTGAACAAATTCGGATTTCCGCCCAAGCAACAACATACGCCTATTGCCAAGTTAAGCGGAGGAGAAAGAAGGCGCTTGCAACTCCTCATGGTGCTGATAAAGAGTCCAAATTTTCTCATTCTCGATGAGCCTACCAATGATTTGGATATCATGACTTTGAATACCCTGGAGGAGTTTCTGGATACTTTTCCGGGATGCTTGGTCATTGTTTCCCACGATAGGTATTTTATGGACAGGTTGGTGGACCATTTGTTTGTTTTTGAAGGGGAGGGGAGGATCAAAGACTTCCCCGGCAATTACACGGACTTCAGGGAATGGGAAAAGGAGCAAAAAACACTGGAGAAAAGCGAAAAGGCAGAGAAACAGGTTTCTGCTGAACCTAAACCGAATGCTGCAAAAGTCAAGGCCAGTTTTAAGGAGAAAAAAGAATTTGAAAGTCTGAGTGTTCAGATGGAAGCACTGAACAGTGAAAAATCCCAGTTGGTGGAGCAGATTTCTTCAGGTACGGAAGACCATGAAGCCTTGGTGAAATGGTCCCAAAGAATTGAGGAAATAGAAGGCAAGCTCGAAGAAATGGAAATGCGTTGGCTGGAACTGAGCGAACTGGATGGGATTGAATAAGTGGTTTCTGTACAGGATAACATTTTTTATGTTACACAGAGAAGGCACAGAGGTTCATGGAATTTGGCATAGTGGCTAAAGTGCCTGGAGTTAAGTAAGGAGCTTAGGAAGTCTTGGTTAAATGGTTCCCTTTAAAAATACATGCTTCGTTTCAGGCTCAAATTTTTCAATGGCGAACCTTAACATGGTCCTTGGCATGTTTTTATAGTGCTGTCTTAGAAATTGAAGTGCAGTGTGATAATCCCGGTTGCCTATTTCACGGATCATCCAACCGACTGCTTTATGGATGATGTCATGTGGGTGGGGAAGCAGGATCTCGGCGATTTTCAGGCTGTCTGAAAAGTCATCATGGTCAATGAAATAGAAGGTGCTGATTACCGCAATCCGTTGGACCCAGAGTTGTCCGGAATGGGCAAGTTCATACAGCAGACTCCTGTCTTTGTCGTAAAGCCAAGGCCCTAGAATTTTATGGGCAGAACTGTCCACCAAATCCCAATTATTGAGAAATTTTTTATTGGCAAGGTAAAAATCAACAATCGCCTGTTTTTCTTCCTCTGATTTTGACTTTTGAAACTTCTGCACCAAGATAAAAACGGCGGTCAGGCGGACTTCATGGTAAGGGTTTTGTATAGGTTCTTTCAGATCATCCAAAGTGACATCTCTCCAAAATTGACCTGCGATTTTTCTCTGTTCGGGGACTTTAACGCCCAAGAATTTGTCCCCTTCACCGTATTCGCCTTTACCGGTTTTGAAATATCCCTGTAGCAATTTGGCTTTGACTGGGTCTGCCAGGTATTCTAAACATTTAATGATTTCTTTTGCTTTGGGTGGATGGACCATATCATGGAATGTTTATCACAAATTAAGCTGTTTTCATAAAATACCCTTTAGATATTGCATCTAAAGGGTATGTGGGTGAATGGGCAACTTTTTACTAAAAGTCCATATCTTCTTCAAATTCTTCTCTATCTCTACTTCTTCCGTTCCGATCTTTAAAACCACCAAATCTATAGGCAAAGGAAATGGTGCCGATTCTGGTTTCCCTGTTAAACATCCTGTCCTGAACAAACCTTGAGTCCTCTGTTCTGATTCTGAAAATCCGCGTATTGAAAATATCACTGACATTCAGACTCACAGTGGCCTTGTTATTCATGATATTTTTTCTAACTCCTGCATTAATGCCCCACATGGGTTCAATTTCCCCTTGTGGCAATACAATCGGACCTCTATAGTTACCTTGTATCTGCACCGTGGCAAAATTTGGGATGGCCATATTTCCTAATAAAGCAACGGTCCAACTCAAGTTGGAATTGTTAAATCCTGCTTCAATATTGTCTCCGATAATTTCGGAATAGAAAACATTCCCGGTAAGGGTAGCATCAAACCATTGGGTTACCTGGATTTGGTTGACCAATTCAAAACCGGTAGCACTTCTGCTGTTGGCGTTTTCCCTGGTCTGTATGGCGACATTATTGTCATCCAGACGGATGACCCTGGTGAGGATATTGGTGGAAAACCTATGATACACTGTGGCGTTTAGCAAGTACTTTTCCCATCCTTTCATGTATCCTACCTCATAGCTGTTGGTGAGTTCAGGTTGTAGAAATGGATTCCCTACGGAAAGATTAAACAAATCAGACACCCTAAAAATGGGAGCCAAAGCCCACATATTGGGTCTGGAAATCCTTCTGCTAAAATTAGCAGTAAACTCCTCTTCTTTTCCCAAGTCATAAGAAAAATACAGGCTGGGGAAAAGATTGAAATAATTATTGATCACCTCATTTTGGTTCCTTTCTTGAATAGATCGCGTTTCTGTATATTCCCCTCTCAATCCACCCTGGTAGCCCAATTTCCCGATTTTATTTCGGTAACTCAAATAGGCGGCATATACATCTTCTTTAAAATTGAAGCCATCACTGAACAAATCGCTTCTTACTGGGATAAACTCTGTGCTGGCATCGCCTTGGAAAAAGTCCTGGCCTCTGTCCCATTCACCGAAAGTCCCTTTTAGGCCCGACTCAAGCTTGCCGCCGTTGGCAAAAGGTTTTTCATAGTCCAGCTGTAAAACATAAAAATGACTGCTCTGAGGTCTTTCGTTGATTTGCAATAATCGATTGGTGGGTATTTCCTGGTTGAATTGGTTGAAAAACAATTGATCGTAAATTTCTTCTTGGAACCTGTTGTCATAAGAGTAGGAAATGGAACTGAACAGCCGCTGACCTAGGGTATCAATGTCCCAAGTGTAATTAAGCCCGGTTTCTATGTTGTAACTTGTTCTGCTGTCGTCTGTATTTCTCACAAACAAACTGTCCAATTGCCGTAGGTTATTTTCATTTCTCTGATTAAGCTGATCAAAGGCCGTTCTATCCCTGAAATTTCCCTGCACATAGAACCCCAAGGTTTTATTTTCTGTAAAATTCAAATCGATACCCGTCCTCAATAAGTGATTCACATTGAAGTTTTCTCCATAATTGTCCTGATCCAAAAATGCAGAAGTGCTTGGCAAGAAAGACTGCCTTAATCCTTCTCCTTCCCTGAACAACCTTCTGTCCTGATAATTATAGGAGGCATAAATATTGGCAATACCTGTACCGTAGTTCATGTTAATACCCGCTTGATATTTATCTCTGGTTCCCAGAGAAAAGTTGGTTTGCCCATTGAAACCTGTTTTTTCATTTTTTTTAAGGATGATATTAATGATGCCACCTACTCCCGCGGCATCATATCTGGAGGAAGGGTTGGTAATCAATTCCACAGATTTGATGCTGTTGGCCGGAAACTGGGCCAAAATACTCTCAGCGTCATCTCCGGAAAGGTTAGAAGGCCGGCCATTGATGTAAATCAGGATATTTCCACTGCCCCGCATAGAAATTCCTCCTTCATCATCTACCTGAATGGATGGTAAAGTTTCCAATAATTCTGTCGCAGTTGCTCCCTCCGCCACAATGCTGTTTTCCACATTGTAGGTTCTTTTATCAATATCACTTTCAAACATGGAGGTAACCCCTTCCACTACCACTTCTTCCAAGTTAGTCGCATCAGGCCTGACCCTTAAATTCCCCACATTCAGCACCTCTTTGTCGGCCAGGTTGATTTTTCTGAAGTAATTCTCATAGCCGATAAAACCAACCCTTAACAAAAAATCCCCGCTTTGATCGGTCTCGAATGAAAAAGTACCATCCAAATCACTCATTCCGCCTGTCACAAGTGAGGAATCCGACACATTCAGCAAGGCAATATTGGCAAATTCCATGGGCTGATTGGACTCTCTGTCTGTTACTTTCCCTTTTATGGTAAAAGTTTGGGCCTGAAGCTTTGGGCTTAAAATAAGGAGGATCAAGATGTATAAATATGATAAAAGAAATTTCATTTTTAATCTTTTTTATGATTCGTGACCGCTATAGAAAGGCGTATTTGATATGTTAAAAAGCGCATTGCGCTTCAATTTTACCGCTTAATGGAAGTGAATTTTATCGGAAAATGACATAACATTCCGTTTTTACATTTTCGATAACTTTTAATTGGAAAGATTAAATTTAATTCCGTCTCGGATAATTTATATAATCTTGTATTTTAAAAAACGTGTATAATTGGGAATGGTTCCGGTAAATAAATGTATATACACCAATGCCCTGCTCAGGGTCTGTGCAGTCAAATACTTATGTAAGCGGTAAGGAAAACTGAGCGAAATAAGAAGGGAAAAATCAATTTTGGAAAAATAGTGGGAGTCAGGTCCCCACTATATTTTCCAAGGTTTGCTGGATCAGGCGATCTACAATGCCATAAGCATCATTTGAAAATTCATGTGTAATTCTATTGGCTATGATGGCATTTAAGCTCATTACTTCATGTCCCAATAACCTGCCCATGGCATAATAGCCGGCAGTTTCCATTTCAAAATTGGTCAATTGGAAACCTTCCACTTCAATAGTACCCAATTTTTCGATGATATCAGGAATAGCCGGTTTGACCCTTACTTCTCTTCCCTGTGGGCCAAAGAAACCAGGACAGGTTACCGTGTTTCCAATAATCAATCCTTTACCCACTTGCTCCAGCAGTTTTTGGGAGCCCTGAATACAGTAAGGGCGGAATGATAAGTCCAGTTCTTTTTGGATGGCTTTACTGACCCTTTCCTCGAGAGAGCTGTATTCAGTTTTGTAAAAAGCCATCAAAGTGTCCAGTCCAATGCCGTAAGCTGAAGCCAGCAGTGAACCTGCTGGGATTTCTCTCCGCATACTTCCTGAGGTTCCTATGCGGATAATGTCTAAGCAAGTGTGTTCATCTTTGGGTAAACGTGTTTTGAAATCAACATTCACCAGTGCGTCCAGCTCTGTCATGAAGATTTCAATATTATCCGTCCCCATTCCCGTACTGATGGCGGTGATTCTTTTTCCTTTATAGTATCCGGTATGGGTGACAAATTCCCTTTTAGAAATTTTGAATTCTATGCTGTCGAAATATTGGGAGACTTTTTGAACCCTTTCCGGATCCCCTACGGCAATAACAGTTGAAGCCAGGTGCTCTGGCTTCAGGTTGAGATGATAAATGCTTCCGTCCGGATTAATGATCAGCTCTGACTCTGGAATCCTTTTCTTCATGGATGATATTTTTTACTTTTTCCTTATCCTGTCTTCTGAAAAGACCCTTGTAAGGATTGTATCCGTTAGTGTTTTTTTGATAGTATCCTGTACCATCATATGGCCTTTTTTTAGGGTGCTCTTTGCATTCCGAAGAGCAGGCTCCTTCCATTTCCCAGCCGCATTTTTCACAGATCGGAAGGTGGGCATTACAGGTTGGGTTGGCACAGTTGACCATCCTGTCGCAAGTTGTACCACACACATGGCAGGTTGAAATAACAGTCGGGTTTACCTTATTGACATCTACGGCAATTCTGTTGTCAAACACATAACACTTTCCTTCAAAATCTTCCCCGCCGGCTTCTAATCCATATTTGATGATGCCGCCATGGAGCTGATAGACATCTTTGAAGCCTTGCTCTAATAGGAAAGCAGATGCTTTTTCACATTTGATACCACCAGTACAGTAAGTCAGTACTTTTTTATCCTTAAGGTGTTCAAGCTCTTTTACCTTTTCGGGAAAATCCCTGAAATTATCAATATCCAGGGTAATGGCATTCTTGAACCTGCCGAGTTCGTGCTCATAATTGGAGCGGACATCCAGAATGACCACGTCTTCCTGATCTTTTAAAGCTTTGAATTCTTCAGGTTCCAAGTGTTTTCCTGTTTTCACATTGGGATCAATATGGCGCAGGCTGCTGTGTACAATCTCAGGTTTGACCCTCACATGGATTTTTGCAAAGGCATGCTTGTCGTGGGATTCGATTTTGAATTCCGTTTTGGCAAATCTTGGATCTGAATGCACATAAGCCATGTACTTCTCACAATCTTCCTTAAGTCCGGATACGGTACCATTCAGACCTTCGGGCGAGATGATGATACGGCCTCTGATATTGTTTTCTATACAGAACAGGTGGTGTTCTTCTCTGTATGCCTCAGGATCTTCGATCTGTGCATAGCAATAATAAAGCAGGATGCTGTAATTGTTGTTTTCCATAACTTATGCCCTGTTTCCGACAGGGTGTTTTGGTGTATTATTGAATTGATTTTACTTTCTTATGGGTGCCGCAGGGTTGCCAAAAACAGTTTCACCGTCTTTGACATCAGCAATCACCACAGAGCCGGCACCAACTCTGGCGTCTTTACCAATGGTAATTCCAGACACGATCACTACACCGGAACCAATAAAAGCGCCTTCTTTGATGGTCACATTCGAATTGACTACAGAGCCGGCCCCTAACTGAACGAAATCTCCCACTTCGGCCTGATGCTCAACGATCGCTCCTGAGTGAATGATGCAGTGGTTACCAATCTTAGCTCCGGCACCAATATGGCTGTTGGCATTGATGAAGTTGCCATGACCAATGGCTGCATCCGTTGAAATATAAGCCCTTTCGTGCACGGCATTGACAGGCTGTACTTTTCTTCTCTCATTGAGCAGTTCTACCAGAAATTTTCTGTATTTGTTGTCATCAACCGCTACAAATGCCTCGCATTTTTTGCCGATCAATTTCAGGTAACCGTCGTCCTCAGGATGCCCTAAAACGGGTACCACATTGATTTCATTGCCGTGAAGCTTTTCATCCTCTTCCAGAAAACCATAAACAATGATCTGGTTGCTGTTGAAGATTTCCAAAGCTGGATGGGCAATTCCCTTTGCACCAAGAATGATTACCGGTTTGTCCATGTTCATAGTAAATTGGATGGCAAAAGTACGGCAAATCGGGGTTTAAAGCAAAAGTCATCTTTTGGTAGGCTTCAGCAGAGACTGTCCAATTTTACAATCCAGGCAGCGTTTGGTTTTACAATATTGACGGTAAAGCCCTATCATGCCCTGACTGTCAAAGGCATTGTCTGCAGGCCATCCAATTTGGGCAAACTTTCTGATTATAAAGTTATTTTCCGAAGGGATTTCTTGAAGCAATTCGAAACATTTCTCTTTCCAATCCGGATCATTGAGGTATTGTCCATACGCATACCATAGTGGTGTGATTAAATTGATAATCAATAGATTAATGGTGTCCTTGCTTAAGGATGCGGCTAATTTTCTTTTGGAAGATATGCCTGGTCGGGTATGTTGTTGCCAATATGGGGCCACCTCAATGGTAAAGATTTCCTTGAACTTTCCGAGACCTTGGGAGGCATCCAAAATAGTGGAAAACAAAGAAGGGTTTTTAGCGATGATCTGGGCGAGTTGGGCAATCCTTTGGTAGGGAAAATTGCCCGGGCGGACCCCCATAAATTTCCAATCATGATAGTTCAAGTTGGACTTTAGCCCATATTTTTTCTGATAAAAATCATATTCAGACTTTAAGAAAATTGTCCTTTCATCCCTACTTGCATCATATAATAGTCCTGCCTGACCCAATAAGAGGGCTTCCAAAACCATGAACTTGCTGCCCTGCTTTTGGAGGATTTTGAATGGTAAAGATTCAGCAAGAATCAGCATGGAATCGGAATTGGTTTTGAACCCAAAGCAATTCAACATCCATCGGTAAGCCGTCTCTTCCCAATCCATTCCGGTTTTCTGAAGGATTTCCAGTACTTTTTGAGATTTGAGTTCCATTCTTTCTACCAAAGCCTTCTCCAGCATGGAAAATTTTATGATCTGAGGTACTGATCCTATGCTGTCGCCACAAAGTATTTCTCCTTTGTTCAAGGTTAATCTCTCATAATTCCGGATGACATCCAGCCAGATTTTACCTTTTAATTCCAAGGTGGGAATAGGGCTGCCATCCCTATGAAAAATGGGTACATCATGGTTGAAAACTACATGCAGGATTACCGAATTGTACTTGTCGTCCTGACTGTGTGCATGGTGATTCCAGTCAGATGCATTCCTGTGGATTTCTACATGTCCATGGTAATCCAAATTTCCAATCTTGAGGTGTGCTTCCAGAAAATCCGGGCCTTCATGAAAATTATGAAAGCCGATTTTTTTTACCTCCAAGTTTTGCCCAGTTGTGGTCTGTAGATTTTTTTTGTCAAAATATTGATACTTCCAGACCGTTTGAAGAAAATTTTCCTGAAAATCCATAACCAAAAGTCCGTTTAAAAATTAAATCCATAGATTCATAAATAAGGACTTAATTTAACGCAAAATAGACACGAATGAAATACTTGTACCTGATTTTCTTTTTTATGCCACAGCTGATGTGGGCACAAAACCCTACTTTAGACAGCCTTTTTGCTGAAAAATCCAAGCCTCATCATGACACGGTATATTCGGCCATTTACAACAATATTTTTATCGAATATTTTGAAAAGGACATCGACCTGGCCTTGAAATACTTGGATACCGCCATCCTTTTTGCCGAAAAAGCGGAGAATGTGAGAAGGATGGGTTTATTGATTAAAAATAAAGGGGTGGTGCTTCAACGGACCGGAAAAACAAATTTAGCTCTGAAAACCTATTTGCAGGCCCTGAATTATGCGGAGGCAGCAAGGGATATGCAAAGCATGATTCGGTTGTTTGGTAATATGGCTTCGATTTACATGTCCCAAAATCAACTCGAGCAGGCTGAGGCTTACTACCAGAAAATCCTTCTGAATTTTGAGGAAATGAAGGATACGGTCATGTATATTAAAACACTGAATAATATCGGGCTTATTTACAAACGGCAAGGGAACTATAAGCAGGCTATGGATTTTTTCCAAAGAGGGCTGGATTTGGCTGAAAAGAAATCGGAAAAATTAGATAAAGCCAATATCCTGAACAATTTAGGTCTTTCTTACCTGGAACAGGAAGAATTTAAAAAGGCTAAATCTGCATTTGATCAGGCCTTGGAAATCAATCTCAGCTTAGGTTCTACTTACCAAGAGTCTATGAACAGGCTTAACCTCGGCAAACTTTATCTGTTACAGAAGCAATATTTGGAAGCAGTTAGGGAAGGGGAAAGGGTATTGTCCTTGGCGGAAAAGGAAAGTTTTCCTGAAGATGAAGCGCTTGCCAATCAATTGCTTTATGAAGTTCACAAAGAATTGGGGCAGGCGGAAAAGGCGATGCATTACCTGGAAAGATATGTGGAACTTCAGGAAAAGTTGCTAAAAGAAACGTATAGCCGGGATTTGGCTGAATTGCAGGAAGAATTCAATGTGGTACAAAAGGAGCAGGAAATCACATCGCTGAGACAACAAGAGGCGGTTCAGGCGGCCCTGCTTTCAAAAAGAAACATCCAGTTGACATTTGGGACAGTGCTGCTTTTCTTGTTGATCGGATTATTGCTGTCGGCCTTGTATCTGATGAAGGTCAGGAAGAAAACTTCCGATGAGCTTGCCAAGAAAAACCAAAGAATTGAAACCCTGATCCGGGAGCTTCATCACAGGGTAAAAAACAACCTTCAGATAGTCAATAGCCTATTGAGTTTACAATACAACAGGGTAGAAGATGAAGGTACAAAGCAGGCCATCATGGAAGGGCAGAGCAGATTGGAAGCCATGGCATTGATCCACAAAAACCTGTACATGGAAGATGATTTTTCAGGTCTGGATATGCGGCAATATATGGACTTTTTGACACGTAGTCTTGCTGTCAGTTATGGGTTTCCGGTAGATGCGGTTAGCAATGACATCCAACTTGAAAATCCGGTTTTTGATCTTGATCAGGCAGTTCCGCTGGGATTGATAGTCAATGAATTGGCTTCAAATGCCTTCAAATATGCTTTCGAAAACAAAGAATACGCACAGCTCATGGTGGAGATGAAGGAAAAAGACAACAAAGTAATATTTCGTATGAAGGATAATGGTATTGGGCTTCCAAAAGAAGTCCAACCTGAAATGAGTCCTTCCTTTGGTCTGAAGCTTGTCACCACATTGATAAAGCAACTTAACTCCAAGCTTGAAACCAATAATTCCCAAGGCTTGGAATATGTATTTGAATTTAACAGGAAATAAGATGGCCTATCCACAGCGTGTCCTTATCATTGAAGATGAACTTTTGGTTGCCCTTGACATTGAGGAAACGGTTCAGTTATTGGGATATACGGTTGTTGGGTCAGCAGGCAATCCCTGGGAAGCAAAAGATCTTTATTTCCAACACCTTCCTTCCATTGTCATCTGTGATGTCAATCTCCATGCAGAACAGGATGGTATTGACTTGATGAAAGAGCTTTACAAAATCCAATCCTGCCAGGTGGTGTTTTTGACAGCCTATCATGACGAGAAAACCATCAATAGGTCTTTGGAATTACCCAATAGCCAATATTTGGTCAAACCTTTTAATGCCAATCAGTTAAAAGCAACCCTTCAACTGGCTACTGCCAAGACAGGTCCATCAGCGAATTCTCCTGACTTTCTTTCTTCCCGGGAACTCGAGATAATCAGGCAGCTTGCTGATGGCAAAACCATGCATGAAATAGCTGATGTGCTCAATCTAAGCTACCATACCGTGACCACTCATACCAAAAATATCAGAAGAAAAATGGAGGTGCACAGTAATCTGGATGTGGTGGCTGTGGCGTTTAAAAACAAATGGATCTAAGGGTTGTCTTATAAATACATATCCAGAAGGGCTTCCATTTCTTGCTGAAGTTTTCCTGCCTCGTTTCTTGCTGCTTGGGCAAAATTATGGTCACTTCCTGCGTAAATGATTCCTCTTGAGGAGTTTACCAACAATCCGCATTCCCTGTTCATTCCGTATTTGGCCACTTCTTCCAGGCTTCCTCCTTGAGCTCCGACTCCTGGCACCAAGAAGAAGTGGTCAGGAACAATTTTTCTTACTTCTCCGATTTTTTCACCTCTGGTAGCGCCAACCACATACATCATGTTTTCGGGACTGCCCCATTGGGAGCTTTTTTCCAGGACCTCCTGAAAAAGTGGTTTGCCATTGGCAGCACCGAATAGCTGGAAATCTTTGCTTCCTTCATTCGAGGTCAAGGCCAATAGAATTACCCATTTGCCCTCGAATTCAAGGAATGGCTTTACACTGTCCACTCCCATGTACGGAGCTACCGTGATGGAATCAAAATCCATCGATTCAAAAAAAGCCTTGGCATACAATGAAGAAGTATTCCCTATATCTCCTCTTTTGGCATCGGCAATGGTAAAAATATCTTTGGGGATATATTCTAGTGTTTTATTTAAACTTTCCCATCCTTTTGGGCCCAAAGCCTCATAGAAAGCAATATTGGGTTTGTAGGCCACGGCATAATCGGCCGTAGCATCTATTATCTGTCTGTTGAATTCAAAAACAGGGTCTTTTTCCCGGAGCAGATGGCCAGGGATTTTGGAAAGGTCAGTATCCAGGCCTACGCATAGAAAGGATCTTTTCTTTTGGATTTCTTTTATTAGCTGCTTTCGGTTCATTTGGTGGTTTTTTCTTCAAAAGTAGGGATAAAAAAGAATCCCGCACGGTATGCGGGATTAAAATCATCTCAGATCAATAATTTCTACTTTGCCGTATTGCTGAGGATTAAATACAAAATGATCATCAGGTAAATCCACGTTTGTATTGAGGCTGGTAAACCTGTATTTGAAGACATCACCCTGGTCATCATGTATTTCCCAGCCGAGGAGGTCTTTCTTTTCTTTATCCACTGTCAAAATTACTTTTTTGAAAGGAGCTGAAGATTTTTCGGCCAAGAGTTCTATTTCCTGAAGTACCACCCTGTTTTCGGTCCTTTCACCGATCAACCTGTAATTGTATCCTTTTTGGTATATGGTGTACACAGAGGAAGGGGTTAATTCATCCCCCATATCACTGGCATTGTTGATGGTTACTTCTTTATAGCCCGAAGATTCTATATAAGTCCAAACCGTTTTCCCATTGTTGAAAATTTCCTGATCCGGTAATTTGATACGGTATTTTTCACCTTTGATGGCAATTTCCCCTTTTCTTGGTTGCATTCTACCATCAGAAAATTCAAAGCTTGCCTTCATTCCCTTCAGGGACTTGTATTTTTGGCTTACCCCATCCAATATAGCCTTCGCTTTTGGGTCTTTTTGGCTGTAGGCCGCCTGCGAGAAAAGCCCCAAAAGGCAAACAATCCATATAAATTTTCGAAACAACATTTGATTTTTGAGTTAATCCTTCTCTTTAATCTAATTACGGTCTTACAAGCTGTTCAATAACCGTTCCAAACTTTCTTCATCCTGAATCAAAACTTCCCGGGCCTTACTTCCTTCAAATGGTCCTACAATACCTGCCGCCTCCAGCTGATCTACAATCCTTCCAGCCCGGTTGTAACCGAGTTTGAGTTTTCTTTGGATCAGGGAAGTACTGCCCTGCTGGTGGAGGACGATCAGCCTTGCGGCTTCATCAAACAAAGGATCCCTATCTGCCAGGTCAATATCAGCAATGCCGCTATCTCCCTCTTCTCCTTCAAATTCTGGCAATAAATAAGCATCTGGGTAGCCTTTTTGTTCACCTATCCAATCGCAGATAGCATCTACTTCCGGCGTGTCCAGAAAGGCACACTGCAAGCGGGTGACATCCGAGCCTTGAGAAAGGAGCATGTCCCCCATACCGATCAATTGTTCTGCTCCTCCTGAATCCAAAATCGTACGGCTGTCTATTTTGGAAGTCACCCGGAATGATAACCTGGCCGGAAAATTGGCCTTGATGATACCGGTAATCACATTGACGGAAGGCCTTTGCGTAGCTACCACCAAGTGGATCCCGATAGCCCTGGCCAACTGTGCCAGACGGGCTATTGGTGCTTCAATTTCTTTGCCCGCCGTCATCATCAAATCTGCCAATTCATCGATTACCAATACGATATAAGGCATGAATTTATGGCCTTTCTCGGGATTCAGTTTACGCGCGATAAACTTGGCATTGTATTCTTTGAGGTTTCTACAGCCCGCATCTTTGAGCAGGTTGTACCGGTTGTCCATCTCTATACAAAGGGAGTTCAGCGTATAGATTACTTTTTTGGTATCGGTGATAATCGCCTCCTCCGAACCGGGCAATTTGGCCAGGAAGTGGCGTTCAATTTTATTGAAAAGGGTAAGTTCCACCTTTTTGGGATCCACCAGGACAAACTTTAGCTGTGCAGGATGTTTTTTATAGACCAAGGAGGCTAGGATCATGTTCAATCCCACAGATTTACCCTGACCGGTGGCACCGGCCATGAGCAGGTGGGGCATTTTGGCCAGGTCTATGACGAACACTTCATTGGAAATGGTTTTTCCCAATGCCACAGGCAGATCCTTGTCACTCTTCATGAATTTCTCTGTACCCAGCACCGCTTTGGCAGGGACCAGTTCCCGGTTTTTATTGGGAACTTCAATACCAATGGTCCCTTTGCCCGGCATGGGAGCGATGATCCTTATACCTAGAGCCGCCAGATTAAGGGCAATATCATCTTCCAGGTTTTTGATTTTGGAGATTTTTACCCCCGGATCAGGTACAATCTCATATAAGGTAACTGTGGGGCCAATCGTGGCTTTGATTTCCTGAATGCCGATTTTGAAGTTGACCAAGGTCTCTACGATCTTGTTCTTATTTTCTTCCAATTCCTGTCTGGAGACGGTGACCTTTTGGAAGTCATACTCATTCAATAAGTCCAAAGTTGGATATTGGTATTTGGGAAGATCCAAGGTAGGATCGTAAGGATCCAGATTTTCCACTTGATCTGCAGTTTTTTCCTCTCCTTCTCCTGTGATTACTGAAAATCTTTTTTCATCGGCTTTTGATGAGGTTTCGGCAGGAACAAGCTCTTCTACCTTTGATTCTTCCACATTGAAAACAGGTGAAGGTACCGGTGATTTCTTGGTTTTTTCCTCTGAAGAAATGGTCCAAGAACTTCCATCATCTTCGGCTTCCTCCTCTGTCAAACCCATCTCATCCTGTTCATCCTCTATTTCATCGGTATCGGCTGCAAAAGGTGATTTCTTTAATTGGGCTTCCCCTGTAGCAGGTTCTGATTCCTCTTTTTGGCTGGAAGTAAACCAATTGAACTGATCAATATTGAAATAAAAGACTATGAAAATAAGCAGAGAGACGACAATCAATATAAATGTTCCCCAGCCGAGAAAATTGTCTGCCAAAACACCCAGTTCGATGCCAAATCCCCCGCTCAAATCCCCTAAAACATGGTATCCATCAGATTTTTGGACCAGATATCCGGTAAGCAGACAAAGCCAAAAGGTAAAGAACAGGGCAAAAGTAGCATACCGGGACAGGGAGAAAATCTTCTTTTTAAATGCCATCTTGAACCCAAGAATAAACAGGAAGGGCGGCAATAAGAAAGAAGCAATTCCAAACCATTTATGGATGAAGACGTGGGAAAGCTGTGCACCCAAGAATCCCAGCCAGTTGCGTGCCTCTTCTGCTGTGCTTCTGATATCCTGATCTACAGAAGAAACTACTACATCCTGATCAGCCCTGCCTTCAAACAGGTAGCTGATAAATGCAAAAAACATGAATAAAGAGAGTGAAATCAGAATGATCCCAAATGTCAATGGAATTCTTTTGTCTTGTGTAAAGGACATGGAAAACCATTTTTTCCCACTCGAACTGGGTTTTTGTTTGGGGTCGTTCTTTTTTCTAAAAGTATTTGCTCTGGGTGTCTCTGAAGCCATTTTGTGTTCGGTCAGTCTCTAATTCTCGTGGAAGATTGTCGAAATATAAGGATTTACTTTTATTGCTTGCCCAAATATCTGGCCAAACCTTTTTTGATACTTTTGACTATTCCTGGGCCTTCATAGATCATGCCTGTATATACCTGCACCAATGATGCCCCTGCTTCCAGTTTATTTATGGCATCTTGAGCTGAAAATATTCCGCCAACTCCAATAATCGGGAAAGCATGGTTGGATTGGGTAGCCAAATACCTGATCACCTCTGTGCTTCTTTTGGAAAGCACTTTCCCACTGACCCCCCCTGCTCCTATGCGCTGCACCTTTTCTTTAGGGGTCTGCAGCATGTCCCTTTCGATGGTCGTGTTGGTGGCAATTACCCCGTCAATTTTGGTTTCCAGTACTATCTCGATGATATCATCCAATTGGCCGACAGTCAGGTCTGGGGCGATTTTTAATAGAATAGGTTTTGGATTTTTCTTCTTGCTGTTGGCCGTTTTTACTTCTGTCAAGAGCTTTTTAAGCGGTTCTTTTTCCTGAAGTTCTCTCAGATTGGGGGTGTTTGGTGAACTGACATTGACGACAAAATAATCTACAAAAGGGTGAAGAATTTCCATACAGTAGAGGTAGTCCAAAACTGCATTTTCATTAGGTGTAACCTTATTCTTTCCGATATTTCCCCCGATGAGGATGTCAGATTTTCTTTTTTTGAGTCTTTTGACGGCCTCTTCCACTCCACCATTGTTGAAGCCCATCCGGTTGATCAGGGCTTGGTCTTCAGGGAGACGGAAAAGCCGGGGCTGAGGATTGCCTTCCTGAGGTTTTGGCGTGAGCGTTCCTATTTCGATAAAGCCAAATCCCAAGAGGGCCATTTCGTCAATCAATTTGGCGTCTTTATCAAATCCTGCTGCCAAGCCAACGGGATTTTTGAATTTCAATCCAAATACCTCCCTTTCCAAAATGGGGTTTTCATATTTGAAAAACCATTCAATTATCGGTTTGAGTAAAGGAAGGTTAAAGGTCTTTTTGATCAATGAAAAAGTGAAATGATGGGCATCTTCCGGATCTTTTTGAAAAAGAATAGGCTTGATAAGGACTTTATACACGATGAAAGAGGTTTATGACGCTTGCAAAATTAAGCGTTTTGGGCAAAGTCAGGGAATAATTTTGCGGATCTTATGAAATAACCTTCCATTCAATCACAATAATGGATTTGGGTTTTTAGGGTGATAAAAAGACTTTTGGTGAAGTGGATGAATTCAAAAAAAGAAATTCAGTCCAAGACCAAAGTTGGATAGGAGATTCAGGTCAAATTCACTGCTTTGACTGATGTTGGTTTGCGACATCAAGTTATAGGTATTTGTGGTATTGTACTCCAATATACCCGACCTTAATTCCAAGCCAATTTTTTTCGAAAGCATATAGTGAACACCTAAGGAAATTCCCGTATTCCAGCCATCAACTTTGCTGTCGAAGAACATTCCACCCGAACTTTCAAAAAATGGTCTTCCCCAGACCCTATTCCCATAACCTTCCAGAATGAACGAAAACTTTTCATCCATTACCAGGAATTTTCTAAGAAAAATGCCTGCGTAAAAATCCCTTGTGACAGTTCTAGACTCGGAATAACTATTGGTGCCTCTTCCCATACCTCCCTGGGCACCAAGGGCCAGGTTTTCTTTTATGAAATAACCCAAACCGGGAAGCAAAATCCAAATATTCTCTGTTCGATTATCTGAATTTGGGAATTGCGGATTGATGTTTTTCCTTTCTGTATGGGTGGTCTTATAACCAACATTACCCCTTGCCATTATTGACCCTTTTTGGAATTGTGCATAGACAAGGCTTTGGAAAAGCATCAGGAAAATCAGGAAGAGTAGAAGTTTTTTCATTTTTTCCTATTGATAAAAAAGTTAGCGCCTATAAAAATGGAAGAAGTGTTCAAATCAAAATTGAAAAATGATGATGACGTTTCGGTACGCCATTCTGGTGTATTAGAACCATTAGCTTCCGTCCGTTCTATTCCAAAACTCACTGGAATTACCTGTAATTCTATAGCTATCCAATGGGTAGGGAAGAAGGATATGCCAGCACTGATACGATTGTCCCAAATCCGGGAAATGCTTGCAAAATCAAGGGTACTGTTATTTTGATTCAAGGAATTTTCTTGATTTCTACTTAGGTAGCCGGAACTGAATTGTCCGAAGAATGCGAATTTATCTTGAACTGGGAAGAACTTTCTCATAAAAGCCCCTGCTCCAATACTTTTAATGTCGGTAATGGAGGTCGATTCCGAAGGAGACTGGACATTGACCCTTTGCCAAAATTCTGAATAACTGCCTTCAAATCCGATCACCAAATTGTCTGTAATTAAGTAACCTAGCTTTGGCTTAAGCAAAAAGACGTTTGATTTTAATTCAGACTCAGTTCCTATTAAGTCAAAACTTTCAGTATTTGATATGCCATAATTTAAGCCGCCTCCAACCATAAAATTGCCTTTTTGAAGTTGGGCAAAAGTGAAAGGCGTTATTGTAAAACAGAAGATCAGGATAAAAACGGTGCTAAAAACTTTTTTCATAAAAGATCAGGTTGCATGGTGTTTGGTTGAACGTCCGATATAACTAAAAGTTTTGATTTGAGAAAAGTTTTTTGTTTTGATCTGTAACTCTTTATCAGGGACATTCACTGCTCCTTATTTCCTGGGATGAAATTCATTGAGCACTTGTCTAAGGTAATCCCTGTCCAAGTGGGTATAAATCTCAGTGGTGGTGATGCTTTCATGTCCCAGCATTTCCTGAACCGCCCTCAGGTCCGCGCCACCTTCAATCAGATGGGTAGCAAAGCTATGTCTGAAGGTATGTGGACTGACATTCTTTTTGAGGCCAATGGCTTCCACTTGTTTTTTGATGATCAAAAAAACCATGACTCGGGAAAGTTTTTTCCCCCTTCTGTTTAAAAACACAAACTGTTCATGTCCCTTGGCTGTCTGTATATCCCTCCTGAATTCTTCCAAGTAGATTTTCAGGTATTTCAATGCATCCCTTCCAATGGGAACGAGCCGCTCCTTATTCCCTTTCCCGATTAACCTCAAAAAACCTACATCCTCATATATATTGCCGATTTTAAGGTCAATCAGCTCCGATACCCGCAATCCGGAACTGTAGAGGATTTCCAACATGGCCCTGTTCCTATGGCCTTCAGGCTCTCCCAAAGGGATGCTTTCCAGGATTTGGGTAATTTCATGGTAGCTCAGCGTGTCCGGTAACTTCCTCCCAAGTTTGGGAGCTTCCAATAATTGGGCAGGATCTTCGGAAATGCGGTCTTCATAGACCAAAAATTTATAAAAGGCTTTGATGCCCGAGATGATCCGTGCCTGCGTATATTCGGAGATTTCCAGTTCCGCCAAGCCATTGACAAAATACCTCAGGTGCTGTAATTGTACTTCTGTAGGGCCTACCTGGGGAAAGTTTTTTTCCATGAAGCGGCTTAGCTTATCCATATCCTGTTGATAGGCCAAAATGGAATTTTCACTGAGAGACCTTTCGAGTTTCAGGTAATGCTGAAATTGACGGATTTGGCTTGACCAGCTGCTCATGAAATTGTTAGGGTTCTTTGAATTTTCAAATTTAAGCTTCCTGTTCAGATAATTCACGAATTTCGGTATTCAAACCAAAAGCTTGCTTAAATTTATGCCTCGAAACCACCAACCAGAATAAATTTTGAAAATCATCATCATCAACGGCCCCAATCTTAATTTGCTGGGTAAGAGGGAACCGGAAATTTACGGTAGCACCTCCTTTGAGGACTATTTTCAGCAGCTAAAGTCGCGCTTTCCCGAGGTGCAGCTCAGTTACTTTCAGAGCAATGTCGAAGGCGAGCTCATCAATAAAATCCATGAAGTGGGATTCAGCTATGATGCCATTCTCTTAAACGCAGGAGGCTATACCCATACTTCCGTTGCGATTTCTGATGCCATTGCAGGGGTAAAAACTCCTGTACTGGAAGTCCATATTTCGAATATTTACAAAAGAGAGGAATTCAGACACAAAAGCATCATTTCAAAGGAATGTGTAGGGATGATCTCTGGATTGGGCCTCAGAGGCTATGAATTGGGTATTTTGTACTTTCTCAACCGTTAATTACCATGATAACATTTGCGCCGGGGCCTTCTAAGGTTTACGATAAACTGCCCCAGTACCTATTGGATGCTTATCAACAAGGCATAATCAGTGCCAACCACCGCTCTGCTGTCTTTATGAACCTGTACCAGGAAACAGAGACTTTGATGCGTGAAAAACTGCATATGCCGGAAGGATTTAGGCTCTTATTTACTTCTTCTGCTACTGAAAATTGGGAGATCATTACCCAATCTATTGTACAATCAGCGAGTTATCATATTTTTTCCGGTTCATTTGGGAAAAAATGGTATGACTATGCTAAATATATTGAGCCGAAATCCTTTGCGCATAAACTGGATGCCGAAGAAACCATTGATGTGGAGGGATTGATTATAGGTGATGAATTCGATCTGATCGCCATTACCCAAAACGAAACTTCCAATGCCACTCAAGTGACCAATGAGACGATAGCAGCCATTGCAAAGAAGTTTCCCGAAAAAATGATTGCTGTGGATACCACTTCTTCCATGGGAGGGATCGAGTTGGATTTTACCCTGGCGGATATCTGGTATGCCTCTGTACAAAAATGCTTCGGACTTCCTGCCGGATTGGGGATTTTGTTGGTTTCTCAAAAGGCCATCGCCAAAACCAAGGATAAGGGTGAAAAGGGCCGGTACAACAGCCTGAATTTTATGCTGGAGAACGCCCAAAATTACCAGACCCATTATACCCCAAATGTACTTGGGATCTACCTTTTGTACAGGGTTTTGCAGGATATGCCCGAAATCCAGCATGTGGATAAAAGGACCAAGGAGCGTATGAGAAAACTGGAGGATACTATTGCGCATACCTCCAAATTGAGACTTTTGATCCAAAATCCCGATGCCCGGAGCAGTACAGTCCTTGCTGTGACGGGAAAGGAAGAATTTATATCTGAAATCAAAAAAAGCGCAGAGAAAGAAGGTATGCAGCTTGGAAGTGGCTACGGGCCATTAAAGCCCACCAGTTTTAGGATTGCCAATTTTCCTGCCTTTACAGATCAGGAGCTGGAAAAATTGATGGATTTTCTTAAAAAGTATTAAGCCATGTTTGACTTTAAAGAGATTTTCTCGGTTACCTTGATTTTGTTTTCTGTGATCGATATTCTTGGATCCATTCCTATTATTATCAATCTAAGAAAAAAGGTGGGGCATGTACAATCCGGAAAAGCCACCATAGCGGCAGGGGTTCTGATGCTGTTGTTTCTGTTGGTGGGAAAATCCATTTTATCCCTTTTTGGTATTGGGGTAGAGGATTTTGCCATTGCAGGTGCGCTGATCATCTTTGCATTAGGGGCTGAAATGATTTTGGGGATCGAGTTGTTCAAGCCGGACCCTGAGGCTTCCACCACCTCTGCATCAATCGTGCCGATTGCATTTCCGCTGATTGCCGGTGCAGGTACACTGACCACTATTCTGACCCTGAAATCAGAGTATAGTCAATTAAATATCGCCATAGGTATCATTATTAATCTTGGGATTGTGTATTTGGTATTGAAAAGTACCAACTGGCTGGAGAGGAAACTTGGAAAGACTGGATTGGATGTCCTGAGAAGGATTTTTGGGATTATCCTTTTATCGATTGCTATCAAGATTTTCAAGACTGCTTTGAGTAGTTCTGAGATTTTCTAAAATATTACCATATCATAAGACTCCTGGACAGGTATAAGCGACTTGTTCAGGAATCTTTTTTCTTTGTGCCATGATTATCATTCATACAGATGGGGCAGCCAAAGGTAATCCGGGTCCGGGTGGCTATGGGGCTATCCTTCAGTACAAGCAGCATAGAAAGGAGCTTTCGGAAGGATTCCGGATGACGACCAACAACCGCATGGAACTCTTGGCAGTCATTAGGGCATTGCAGGAAATCAAAGTGACAGGAATCCCTGTGACAATTTATTCCGATAGTAAATATGTGGTAGATGCAGTTGAAAAAGGTTGGTTGTGGTCCTGGCAAAAAAAAGGTTTCAAGGACAAAAAGAACCCTGATCTTTGGAAACAATACATTCCTCTGCACATGAAATATAAACCCAAATTGATTTGGGTAAAAGGCCATGCCGGTCATCCTGAAAATGAGCGCTGTGACCAATTGGCGGTAGCTGCAGCTGAAAAACCCAACCTGCCACCGGATGTGGCTTATGAAAGTCAAAATGACGGGACCTTATTTTAGTTTTTGCTCATTTTAAAATAGCCATGTCTAAATCTTACTTCCAATTCAAACAGTTTGGAGTTCACCAAGACCGGTGTGCCATGAAAGTGGGTACAGATGGGGTCATCTTGGGAGCATTGGCAGGGGATGGGAATGCGAAGACTATGCTGGAAATTGGTGTGGGAACGGGAGTTGTGTCCCTGATGATGGCTCAACGTTTCGGAAATTTGAACATCACAGGGGTAGAATTGGATAAAGATACCATTGGTCAGGCCCTTGAAAATGCCAATAGTAGTCCATGGAAGGAGAGGATAACTTTTTTGCATCAGGACTTTCAGTCCTTTTCAAGAAATTCCAACCAAAAGTTTGGTCTGATTGTCAGCAATCCTCCCTATTTTCCCAATCATCTCAAATCTATGGATACCAAGAGGAACCTTGCCATGCATAATGATAGCCTGCCTTTTGATGATCTGATTGAGGGAGTTCAAAGGCTGTTGGAGGAAAAGGGCAAATTTTGGGTGATTTTACCCCCAAAGGAAATGAGAGTTCTGGAGGAAAAGGCCAAAGTGAAAAACATGTTTCCTGAATGGCGGCTAGTGGTAAAAGACAGGCCCTCCAAGCAACCGCATAGGGAAGTCCAGGTTTTTTCTCTTCAATCCGTAGAAAAGCGTACAGAAGAATTGATCATTAAAGATGAAAACGGTGCATATTCCTTGGGCTATTCCAGACTATTGACGGAATTTCTGTTGATTTTCTGAACCATAGGTTAAAATTCCGTCCAAATCTTTTTATGCGTTTTTTTTGAAGGATATTTCGGTTAAATTTAAACCCGCTTTAAACTATTAGGTGTAATGAATAGAAGTTTTGTTGGTGTTTTTTTGTTGTTGACTTTTCTTGTGGTCTTTTTTTCATCCTGCGAGGAAGAAATTGAAGTAAGCCCTTCTCTGGTAACTGAGGATATTCTTTTTGTCAGCGGAGAAAAAATCAGAGTGTCGGGAAGGATAATTACCACAAGGAATATCAATGCTACGGACCATGGTTTTTATATCTCTGAAAACGAGGCTTTTTCCCAGCCCATAATCATTTCATTGGGAGAGAGGGAGGCCCCGGGAAGATTTATAGGTGAGGCCATGGGCTTAAGGTTGGGAAGGAGGTATTTTGTCAAATCCTTTGTTGTGATAGGAGGAGAACAGATTTTTGGAAACATTATTCCATTTGAAACCCTTACCCCTGAGATTTTTGACTTTTCTCCCAATAATGGACCGGTGGGGACCATAGTGACCATTAACGGTAAAAATTTCACCTCAGATACAGAGGTTTTCTTTGGGACATCCAAGGCTCAGGTAATTTCTATTGATTTTGATTCCAGGATGCAGGTAAGGGTTCCTCCTGTGGGTTCTCAGCCCGATGTCAATATAAGAGTAGTAAGTCAGTCCAGAGAATTGGTATTTGACAATATATATAGGTATACAACCGGGAAATTCAACCAATTGGCTAATTTTCCTTCATCCATTAGGATCCAGGATGGTGTTTATTTGCAGGAAGGAAATCTTTTCTATGTAGGATTAGGCTCAGACCGTAGTCAGACCATCAATCAGACCATGTGGAGGTACCAAGTGGGCAGTACCAATTGGGAACAAATCTCAGTTCCCGCACAATCTATCTGGAGAGGGTTCACCAGCAAGACGTATTTTGGAGGAGGAAGGACCTCAGTAGCCTTTCCTGAATTTTCCAGGGATTTTTTCAGACTCCAAAACGGGACATTTGTTAAGCTGCCTGATTTACCTTTTTTCACAGTAAATGGTCTTGCCTTTGAAATCAATAATCAACTTTATGTGATCGGCAGTGTAGAACCGCCCACTTTTACATCTGCTTCCTTGGTATACCGCTACAATCCTAGCAGCCAAACCTGGAACTTATTGGGCCAGGCTCCATTTGCAATCAATAGGAATTTGATCAGCTTTACCTATCAAGACAGACAATTCATTATCAATCCCGACAACCGGGAATTAGTAGCCTACAATACCACGTCCAATAGCTGGGAGACTGTTGGTGTTTATCCCGGAGAAATTGGTAATGGCACAGGCATCGGAGCAGTAGTGGGACAGAAAGCTTATGTTGGTCTTGGAAACAGGTCGGTTCAGATGTGGGAACTGGACCTGAATAATTTTGAGTGGATAAGGAAAAATGATTTTGGTGGCTCCACGACATTCAGAAACGAAGCTACTTATGTGCATGATGGGTTGATTTATGTACTCAGAAGTGCCGAATTACAGATTCAGGGAGTCCCGTCCGAATTCTGGGTTTTCGATCCTTTAGGTTTTTAAAAGAATGATTATGAAGAAACATATACTCTTGATGCTATTTTTTACCCTCTGTTTTACCGGTTTGGTATATTCCCAAACCAGAACAGTAGTGGGCCGTGATATAGGGGAGCTAAAAAACCTGCGGATTTCCGGTAGGATCACCGATCAGATCACAGGGGAAGCTTTGGTAGGAGCTACGGTCACCGTGCGGGAAACCAATAAAACAGAGATCACGAATGCCAATGGGAATTTCTTTCTTGTCCTGGATAGAGCTGAATATACCTTGGAATTCAGGTATGTAGGATACGAGACAGTAATCTACCCTATTGTTGCAGTAGGAGAGGGAAGGATCAACCTCACCATGATCCAGGAAGATTTCACTTTGGATGACGTAGTTATTTTCGGAAGAGATCCTGAGAAAAATATCCGGAGTACGGATATGGGAGCAATCAGCATCAGTATGAATACTTTGAAGGAATTGCCTCCATTTTTGGGAGAGGTAGATATCATCCGTTCCATTGCGACCTTACCTGGGGTAAGCCAGGTCGGAGAAGCCTCTTCCGGATTGAATGTCCGCGGAGGAGGGGCTGACCAAAACCTGATCATGTTTGCCGGTGCACCCGTATATAACCCTTCCCACATGTTTGGTTTATTTACTGCCTTCAATCCGGATATTGTCAATGACTTTACCCTTTATAAGGCAATCATCCCCAGTAGATTTGGAGGTAGGGGTTCTTCCATTCTTGATATTGCCCCAAAATCAGGCAGCTTGACCCGATGGGGTGGTGATATGATGGTGGGAACTGTATCGGGAAAAGCCTCCATCAACGGGCCTATTGTAAAAGATGTTTTGTCTGCCCAGGTGGGATTCCGTGGGTCTTACATCAATTGGTTGCTTAATTCTTTGAAAAATCCGGAGCTAAGGACCAGTCAGGCAAATTTCAATGATGTCAATGCCATTCTATATGGTGAAATCAATGAAAACCATAACCTAACTTACAGCTTTTACAGAAGCTACGATGATTTTGCCCTGGCATCGGATACCACTATTTCCTGGACAAACCAAAGCCACTCTGTCCAATATAAGGGCAATTTTGGAGAGAGGGCCAGTGTCGACCTGATTGGTTTTTATACCCTTTATGATTTTTCCATTTTCAATCAATCCGGCATCAATAATTTTGACCTTAAGTCCGGTATTGTGGACACCGGTGTACGCTTTAATTTCACTTATAAGTTGGGAGAAAGGAATAGGATTAATGTAGGAGGGGATACTAAAAATATTACCATACAGCCAGGGGAATTGATCCCTGATCCCAATGGGGAATCCAGCGTGCTTCCTCAGAAAGTTCAGAATGAGTACGGAAGGGAAAGTGGGCTCTTTTTCCAGCACGAACTGGAAATAGGCGAAAAGTTCGGGTTTTCGTATGGACTACGGTATGACCTTTACCAATATTATGGACCAAGGACAGTAAGGGAATACCGCGAAAACCTTCCATTAGACGCTGGAAACGTGATAAGTGAAAGATCCTACTCGGATGGTGAGGTGATCCAATCCTATGATGGTTGGGGACCTCGTGTCTCCATGAGGTATTCTTTGGATAGCAAAACCTCTATCAAAGCCGGATACAATAAAATGTACCAGTTTATTCATTTGATTTCCAATACTGCTACTATTGCTCCTACGGATGTTTGGAAACTGAGTGACCAATTCCTAAGACCGCAGATTGTGGATCAGTATTCCCTAGGAATCTATAAAAACTTCAAGGGTAATATTTTTGAGACATCGGTTGAAGTGTATTACAAAGACATTCAAAATGTGGTGGAATATAAAGATGGGGCAAGGTTACTTTTGCAAAACCATTTAGAGACTGAAATTATTCCCGGACAAGGTCAAGCCTACGGCTTAGAAATTTATGCAAAAAAGAATCTGGGAAGATTGACGGGATGGGCGAGTTATACCTATTCCAGGGCTTTGAGGAGGGTCATTACTCCATTTGAAGAGGAAATTATCAATGATGGGAACTGGTTTCCTGCCAATTTTGATAAGCCCCATGACCTGACTTTGATCGGTAATTATAAATTAAGCTCTTTTACTTCCTTGTCAGGAACTTTTTCTTACAGCACGGGCCGTCCAGTTACCTTCCCGGAGGCTAAGTTTGACTTTGCGGGAAACTCATTGGCTTACTTCAATCAAAGGAATCTCCAAAGAATACCTGATTTCCATAGGTTGGATCTTTCTTTGAATTTCAAGTTTCAGGGTGAAGGGAAATTCTTTGATGGTGACTGGACTTTTTCAGTCATGAATGTTTATGGGCGAAAAAATCCATTTTCCATATTCTTTGCAGATCAGCCAGGTTCTCCACCGCAAGCTTACCGCTTAGCCATTTTAGGAGTTCCGCTTCCAACATTGAGTTATGCTTTAAAATTTTAGAAAAATGTTTAGAAGGTTAGTTTATATATTTCTGATCATGCTCCCTTTGTCCTGTATTGATCCTTATAGGGTTGACTTGTTGGAAGGTGAGCAGTTGTTGACAGTGGATGGATTTATCCATACAGATCCAGGCCCTCATTCCATAAGATTGACCAGGACTGACACTTATGGGTCAGTTTTTGAGGGATTGATCAGGCCTGTGAGACAGGCAACAGTAAGTGTTAGGGACAGTCAAGGTCTTGTGACCTTCCTCACGGAGGTTGAACCCGGACTTTATCAGACTCCAAGTAGTTTTCAGGCAAGGCCTGGGCTATCCTATACCTTGCAGATCAGGTTATTGGACGGTAAAGAATATGCCTCGTTTCCGGAAGAAGTACACCCTGTCCCTCCAATCGATCAGATTTCTTACCGAAGTGTCCGTCGTGCTACCGAAAACAGGTTGGAAGATAGATTTGGAGTTGAATTCTTTGCACATTTCAGAGATCCCTCAGAACAGAAAAACTATTACTATTGGCGGATGGATCCATCTGTGTTTGTCTTAGTGGCCAATCCTGAGCGCTACACCAATCCTCCTACCCACCCCACCAACCCCAGAGGCCCTGCTCCTAAGGATTGCTGTGATATCTGTTATTTGGTAGAGCAGCCCAGGATTCAACAATTTGCCATAGCCTCAGATGAAAACTTCAATGGACTGAATACAGTGGTACCGATAGCTTTTGTGGAGGATAATGGATTGCGGTTTAAAGACACCTTCAGGGCAGAGTTTTTGCAGATGGGGATATCCCAGGGTGCCCATAGGTATCTAAGACTGATTGATCAGCAACTTGGCATAACGGGAAGTGTCTTTGACCAGCCACCGGCCAATATTAGGGGAAATATCATCAGTCTGGACAATCCTGATGAAACAGTCTTGGGCTATTTTATAACCGGTTCTGTCCAAAGGAGCACCGTATATGTCAAACGCAGTGAACTGGAATTTACGGCTTTGCCCAGGATTATTCCCGATGACTGCAGGACAGTAGCCAATGCTACTATTGCGCCACCAGCCAATTGGAATCCGGGGAATTAAGCCTCATAATTTCCATTCCTGTTCCTTAAAGTGGATATGGTGTTTCTCCAACTCCTGTAAGATAGGCTCATAGATGGATTTGGCGATAGGGATTTTTAAGCCCTTGTCCTTGATTTTTCCATCCAAAAACATGTCTACTGCGATGGCCAAAGGCAAACCAACAGTTTTGGCCATGGCAGTATATTCCTGGTTTTCTCCTTTGGACACCAAGCTTGACACAACACGTTTGATGCCTTTGGGTGTTTTTATGTCAAAAAGGTGCTGCATGACTATCATGTCCCTGTCATTTTCCTTCAAAGCCCATTTTTTTTCCAAAATGGCCTGAAGAATAGCAGCAGGGCTTCCCTGGAATTTGGGTAAAGATTCCTGATTGAAAAAACCCAGCCACTGAATTTTTTCCATAACTTCTTTGTCCACCCAGGGCAGGATTTCTTTCAGTTTTTCCTCCATGATTTTTGTTTCATGATAGGGAAGGAATGAATCCAAAAAATCCCGATAGGTATAAGTTTCTGGGAGTGCCATTTCAAAGCTGTCATCAGTCATTCCCAATTGTACAAACACATTCCAGCTTTGGCAGAATCCGCTTCTTCTTAAAGTGCCCCTCAATAAGGTTGGGATTTCTTCGAGTCCATAAACTTTTCTGTATATCAAAGAGTCCCTATTGGCATAGCCGTCAAATTCACCCGCTTCTTCAAAGCTGATCTTGTCCAACCGCTGAAAGAGCATATGATAGGGGATATATTTGTATTTTCCATTGCGGATATACCTGGAGACACCCTGCCCGGCCAGCACCACATTTCTTGGATTCCAGGTAAACTTATACTTCCAAGGATTGTCTTCACTTTCCGGAGCCAGGACACCTCCTGTGTAAGATTTAAATGACAGTATCTCATGTCCAAGGGCTTTTTCCCTTTCTATCACCTGCATGGCGGACATGTGGTCTAAACCAGGATCAAGTCCACATTCATTGAGAAACAACAGGTTTTTTGATTCAATTTGGGTTTTGAGTTTTCTCAATTCTTCCGATTCATAAGAGGCTGTGAAAAAATGTTTCCCAAGTTCCAGGCAGTCTTTTGCGATGACAGGATGTAAAAATGCCGGAAGCATGGAAATTACAAGATCATTTTGTTGGATAAGTTTTTTTCTGCTTAGATCATCTTCAAGCCTGATGGAGCTGGCTTTGGCATGGGGATGTTCCTTGATTTTTTTCAAAGCAAGCTCCTCCTGTAGGTCTGCTACTGTTATTTGTCTGTTTTTTTCAATGGAAGTTTCAAGGAGAAAATCTATCAGGTAAGCTGAGGATTTACCTGCACCGATGATCAGGATATTTTGCATCTCAAAGCGTATTAGGGGTTTATTGGTGTACAAGTTGGCAAAAAAACCATATAGACTGAAAGGTTCACTGCTTAAATCCTAAAAAAAGAACATTTGCGAAAATTTTTTCGTTAATTCAATCTCTTTTTAAATTGTTAGCATGCAGGAAAAAATTGAAATGAAAGTGTCCCTGACGGTATATCCGACAGCGGATTGGTCGGAGGAAGATCGGGTGTTGGTTGGTATGGCAAAAGAAATTATGGAAAAAGCCCATGCTCCTTATTCAGACTTTTTGGTCGGGGCGGCACTATTACTTGAAAATGGAGAAAAATTAATGGCCAATAATCAGGAGAACGTATCATTTCCTGTTGGGGTATGTGCCGAAAGGGCTGTCCTGAGCTATGCCATGGCCAATTTTCCGATGTCAAAACCCCTTAAAATCGTCATTTCAGCAAAAAAAAGAAATGGAAATAAATTTGCCACCGTTACTCCGTGCGGACTTTGCAGGCAGACCATCAATGAGTATGAGAACAAATTCCAGGCACCTATTCAGGTCATGATGCTGACACCAGAGGGTAATTTGCTGGTAGCGGATGGTATTGAGCAGCTCCTTCCCTTCAGATTTAATGATTTGAACAGTTAAATGAAAAATTCTATCAAGTATGAGCATATAGCTCACTACAGGACTTCCCATGTGGTCAATAGGCAGGAGAAGGAAATTATCTTTGCCCTCCATGGTTATGGTCAGCTTTCAGAGTTCTTTTTGAGGAAGTTTTCTCCTCTTTTTAGGGAGGAAAGGATTTTTGTCGTGCCTGAGGCGACCAATTATGCTTATTTGGAGGGATTTTCAGGACGGGTAGGAGCCAACTGGATGACAAGACATGAAAGGGAGGCGGCAATTGTCAATAACAACCATTTTCTCAATGCTGTATTGGAATCACTTTGGATTAAGTATTCGGATAAGCCAAAATCAAGGTGTTGGGGTTTTCTCAAGGTGCCGCTACTGCCACCCGCTGGGTGAGCCAATTGTCCATTCCGGTGGACAGTCTGATTCTTTGGGGAGGGGGATTTGCCCATGATTTGGAGCCGGCAAAAGCAAATGAGAAATTGAAAGGAAGTCATTGTTACTTGGCCATAGGGGATCAGGATGAGTTCATTACAGCCGAATCCTTAAAAAAGCAAGATCAGTTGGTTAAAGAACTGGGGGTCAAAGCCCAAATAGTGCAGTACAAGGGAGGGCATGAAATTGATGTTGAACTTTTGGGCCGGATATTGGTTCATCAAGTATCCTAACTGAATCATTGCGAAAACAGTTTGATTTTAGATGGCAGTTATTTAATTTTCAAAAAATTTTATGTCTTATTTCAAATGCTTACCCTATCAGAAAAAGAAGTTGAAAACATAGCGGCACAGCTGCTGAAAGGGATGATCTGTTTTTATCAATTGGATAAGAAAAAAATTCATCACTTGCCCGATGACGAAGATTATTTCAACTATGACCTTACCCCAGAGGAAGAGGATATTTTAGATGAAATAGATGAAAATCCGGATAATTTTGCTGAATTCACCAAGATGGAACCCGCACAGGAACATCAGATGATGGAGAATTTTGCGGAAAGGATTGTTAAGGAAAGGAATTTCCAGGATGAACTTTATAACGCATTAAGTAAACCCAAGGCTGCAACCGCCTTCAAATTCCTCATTGACAGTTCGGGGAAATACAATGAAAGATGGATAGAGTACCGATTGCAGCGGTACAAAGATTGGGTCAAAGAACAAGTTGATAGTTTCAATTATGCAGAAGAATAAAACAAAAACAACCGCAAATCGCGGTTGTTTTTGTTTTATTCAGACCTTAACCATTTCCATAAGGTTTTGTAATTGACTTTGGTGCCATGGATGAGGATTCCAATCCGGTATATTTTTGATGCTATCCAGGTACTGAAAAGGAATCCAGCAACCAGCAATCCCATGGAAAGCAGGAGATCAGATGTGGGAATGCCGTAACTCGCCCTGCCCATCATGCCGATGGGAGAAGTAAATGGAATAATTGACAACCAAAAAGAAGGGTTGCTATTGGGATCATCCAAAACAAAAATGAATAGCCCCATATAGGCAATCAACAATGGAATAGTAATGGGAAGCATAAACTGCTGGGCTTCTGAAGGCGCGTCCACAGCGGCACCTATAGCTGCAAATAATGCCCCGTACAAAAGATAACCTCCTATAAAGTAAAAAATAAAGGTGAATATCAATTGCACAAAATTAATATCCTGAATTACCTGAACAGCCTGTATCCAGCCCTTGTCAGGGGAAATGTCCTGTGCAAGCTCAGGATTTGTTGCTGATAATATTTCCTGTTGTGGCATGTTCATTCCCAAATAACCCATTACAAAGGCGGAAACTGTGCTGATCAATACAATCCAAATAAGGAATTGGGTAAGTCCCACTGCCCCTATGCCAATTATCTTCCCTACCATTAGCTGAAAAGGCTTGATAGAGGAAACCAGTATTTCAATGATCCTGCTTGATTTTTCTTCAATCACCCCCTGCATGATCTGATTGCCATACACAAAAATGAAAATGTAGATCAGGATTCCTGAAAAGAAGCCCAAAACATAATTTACAGTAGCATCTGATATTTTTTCCTGACCTGAAGTATCCAGATTGACCGTCTGTATATTGACTTTGGTTCGGTAAGCTGAAAGAATTTCGGGATCTAATCCCGCCTTGTACATACGCTGTTCTTCAATTCTCCTTTTGAGACTGCCCTCGATGAAAGAAATAAGTCCCATGCTGGGCGTTTTTTCACTGTAAAAGGTGATTCCACTTGGTTTTGTGAGATCAAGGACCGGTATGTATAAAAGTCCAAACCTTTCTCCTTCTCTTACCATCCGCTTGGCCTCTTCCAATGGGGTATTGGAAAAAGAAAAGGCATATTGTTCCGAGCTTTCGACAAAAAACAGGTTGTTTTCATCCACCACCTCAATAATACTCAGTGTGGGCCTTTCCATATCATCGAAGGCGATCCAAAGGAATAAACCCATGATCGCAGGGAATATCAGCGGGGTGAGAATCGTGGCCAGAAGAAATGACTTTTTTTGTACCCGGGACAGGTATTCTCTTTTGATAACAAGCCAGACCTTATCCATTGCTGTGGTTTTTTACTTGTTGGATAAATATTTGTTCCATGGTGGGGAGTATTTCCTTAAAACCCTTGACCTGACCTATTTCCATGGCTGTCTCCAGCAGCTCATTGGTGGTTTTTTGGTCTAAACCAGCTATATAGGTTTTTTCAGGCCCCTCAGCCCGCAATTTCCAGGAATTTGGAATGGCTTCTTCATTTGTGACCTGAATGCTGATTTCAAATTCATTTTTCCGGAATTGGTTTTTAATGTCCGAAAGCCTCCCGGAGAGAATTTTTTCAGATTTGTTGAACATGGCGATTTCATCACACAACTGCTCCACGGATTCCATTCTATGGGTGGAAAGTAGGAGAGTAGCACCTCTTGCTCTCAGTTCAAGGATTTCATTTTTGATGACTTCTGCATTGACCGGATCAAAACCTGAAAAAGGCTCGTCCAGAATAATCAGTTCTGGTCCATGGATGACGGCAGAGATAAACTGAATCTTCTGGGCCATACCTTTAGAAAGGTCATCTATTCTTTTTTGCTTCCAATGGGCAATTTCCAGTTTTTCCAGCCAATGGTTGACTTTGGTGTTGGCTTCGTGGGCAGAGAGGCCTTTCAGTCTGGCAAAGTAGACCAGTTGATCCCACACATTCATTTTTTTGTACAGACCTCTTTCTTCAGGAAGATATCCTATCTGGCTGATATGTTTTCTCTGCAATGGTTCTCCCTTGAAGAATATTTTTCCTGAATCTTTGTCTATAATCTGATTAATGATCCGGATCAAGGAGGTCTTTCCGGCACCATTTGGCCCAAGAATGCCAAAAATCATTCCTTTGGGTATGAGCAGGTCAATCTCATGAAGGGCTTTGGTATTTCCGTATGACTTGTTGAGATGTTGTATTTCTAGAATATACAAGGCTGTAGGTTTTGGCTAAAAATAGTAAAAAGTTCAGTAATTATTTAATAGTGACAGAACCCACTGAAACATCTATGGTCAGTTTCATCAGGTTTGTCGCTTTTTCATTGTATGCCTTATTCACATAAGTCTTGGGTGCAATTTCCCTAAAATGCTTTGGGATATGGGTTCGGCTCATCGCAGTTGATTTAATTTTAACGATGAGAGGCTGACTGTCATCCTGTAGATGGAAATCAACTTTGCCTGCGCCAACAGTTGCATTTATCTGACAAGGTTCAGACATTTTTTCTGAAACAGTAAGATTCAATGTCCCATAGTTGGCTTCGAAAATCATTTTTTTCGCATTGGTCAAATTGAGGTGATTGGCCTCCAAGGACCCCATGTTGATGCTGACCATCATGGTGTCCATTTTGACAGAGTTGGCCATTTTCTGACTGTAATCCAGTTTGATATCTGCACTTGCCGATTTGATGATGCAGTTGGATATCGGTAAGTGGGAAAGGTCAAAAATGGCTTTCCCTATTCCAAAATGAAAATTCAACGCATATAAGTAATGGGAGTTTAGGCCCACTTTCCAGGTATGGTCAAAATCATCATTGCTGCTCGAAAAAAGTTTATAGGATAGGCTTTTGCCAAGATTTTCGGATTCTACATTCCTGTGTACCAAGGAGGTATTGAGTACATTATTCTTTATTTCATGGCTAAAAGAAGGAAGTATGTTTACCTTGGCCAATTGGCAGGAAACCAAGACAGGACTTTCATCTTTGTGCCGCTTGATTTCAGAAATTCCCTTATAGACATTAAAGTCCAACTGGACCAGATTGAATCCTTCCTTCTGTTCTGCCTTAAACTCTTTGGTAATCTGGGCTTTAGCAAGGGTGTAGATCCCTAATAAGAAACATAATACCAAGTATAATCTTACCTGCATACGGTTAAGTTACGACTACCAAAATAAAAGGTTTTAAAGGTATAAAAAAAGCCGGTCAAAAAACCGGCTTAGACTTTAGAAGAATTCTTTCATCTTATCGAAAAAACTCTTTTCCCCTGAGTCAGGGGAAGGTTTGAAATTCTCGGAATTTCTCAGGCCTTCAAGGATTTGTCTTTCCTCTTTGCTGAGTTGTTTTGGCGTCCAAACATTCACATGGATGAGTTGGTCTCCTCTGCTGTATCCATTGATATCCCTGATACCTTTGCCTTTCAGTCTTAAGATTTTTCCGCTTTGTGTTCCTGGTTCGATTTTTATCTTAACTTTTCCATCGATGGTTGGAACCTCGATTTGTGCACCAAGAGCCGCATCTATAAAGCTTATATATAAGTCATAGACTACATTGTTGCCATCTCTGTGAAGTATATCGCCCTCAATTTCTTCAATTACGATCAGCAGATCTCCCGGGATACCTCCGGCAGTTTCGTTTCCTTTGCCGGACATGCTCAGCTGCATGCCGTCAGCTACACCGGCCGGAATATTAATAGTAATGACTTCCTCTTTGAGGATCAATCCCCTGGCATCTGCTTCAGCGGGCTTTTTGTCCACGATCTGACCATTGCCACCACAAACATGGCAAGTGCTTGCTGAAACCATCTGGCCAAGCATGGTATTGACCACTTTTTTGATCTGACCTGAACCTTGACAGGTACTACATGTTTTGAATGTAACACCGTCTGCGAGCACCTGGCGCTTGACCTTGATTTTCTTTTCCACGCCATTGGCAATTTCCCTAAGGTTCAATTTGAGTTTTACCCTGAGGTTAGTGCCTTTTTTTGTCCTTCTGCCGCTTCTTCCGCCACCAAAGAAGGATTCAAACCCTCCTCCTCCAAAGATATCTCCAAATTGGGAGAATATGTCTTCCATATTCATGCCGCCGGCTCCGAAGCCGCCATTACCACCAAGCCCCTGATGGCCGAATTGGTCATATCGCTGACGTTTTTCAGGATTGCTCAGGACTTCATAGGCTTCTGCTGCCTCCTTGAATTTTTCCTCAGCTTCCGGATTGTCAGGGTTTTTATCGGGATGGTATTGGATGGCCAGCTTTCTGTAGGCCTTTTTTATCTCCTCCGGGCTTGCGCTTTTGGAGACTCCCAATACCTCATAATAATCTCTTTTTGCCATAATTCGTGATTAAGATCCTGTTACTACCTTTGCAAATCGGATTACTTTTTCTCCTAGAGTATATCCTTTCTCCACTACATCTATAACCTTGCCCTTCATGTCTTCGGTAGGAGCAGGGATTTGGGTGATTGCTTCCTGCGTATCCGCATCAAATGGATTACCGATCAGATTTTCCATTACCTTTACCCCTTTGTTTTCCAAAGTTTTTACCAGTTTATGGAAAACCAGCTCATGTCCTTCCCTGACTTTGGCGGCATCATCTTCTTTTTCACTGGCCTTAAATGCACGCTCAAAATCATCCAATATCGGGAGAATCTCTTTGATAAGGTCCTCAGAAGCTGTTTTGATCAGATCCAAACGTTCTTTGGAAGTTCTCCTTCTATAATTTTCAAATTCAGAGTAAAGTCTTAGGTATTTGTCCTTGAGGTCTTCCACTTCCAGTTGAAGCTTTTCTTCTTTGGATTGATCTGCTTCTGGTGAAGCATTGGTTTCTTGCTCCTTCACATTTTCTGTAAGCTCCTGTTCCTGGGAAGCGGTTGGCTCATCTTTTATGGTTTCTTTCTCACTCATCTTTCTCAAAATTTTACATGAATCCTTTATCAATTAATTTGCCACTACAGATTTACTGACAAACTGGCACTTTATGGCATATTGATGGCCTGCCAAAGCATGTCTTTTAGCCTGTCTAAGTTGTATCCCGTCACGGATGAAATGAAAACCGATGGAAGGTCTTTTGGGATTTCTGATTTCATTTGTTCCATTAATTCTTCATCCAGCATATCTGATTTAGTAATCGCCAGGAGCCGTTTCTTATCCAACAGTTCAGGGTTGTATTTTTGAAGTTCTCCAAACAAGATTTTGTATTGGCCTGAGATACTGTCAGCATCAGCTGGTATCATAAAAAGAAGAATAGAGTTTCTTTCGATGTGTCTCAAGAACCTCAGACCAAGCCCCCTGCCTTCAGATGCTCCTTCGATAATCCCCGGAATGTCGGCCATGACAAAGGATTTACCATCCCTGTATGGGATAACACCCAGATTGGGAACTAAAGTGGTAAATGGATAATCTCCGATTTCAGGTTTGGCGGCAGAAATACTGGAAAGTAAAGTGGATTTGCCCGCATTTGGGAAACCTACCAAACCCACGTCTGCAAGCAATTTGAGTTCGAGAATGATCCATTCTTCAATACCTGGCTCACCGGGCTGGGCGAAATGTGGCGCCTGATTGGTGGAGGTTTTAAAATGATCGTTCCCTAAACCACCTCTTCCCCCAGGTGTCAAAATTACTTCTTGTCCATCTTCGGTGATTTCAAATCTGACTTCCCCTGTTTCTGCATCTTTGGCAACCGTGCCCAAAGGTACTTCCAAAACAACATCTTTTCCGTCACGTCCCTTTCTTCTTCCTCCTTCTCCGCCTTTGCCATCTTCTGCAATTACATGTTTCTTATATTTAAGGTGTAATAGGGTCCAAAGTTGGGCATTGCCACGCAAAATGATGTGGCCGCCCCTTCCTCCATCACCACCGTCCGGGCCACCTTTCGGGACATGTTTTTCCCTTCGGAAATGTACTGAGCCTGCACCCCCAGCCCCTGATCTTGAGCAAAATTTTACGTAATCAATGAAATTGCTTTCTGCCACCGTTTTAGAATTTTAATACCTTAAATCCGCAGGGCGGATTTAAAAAAAGCCGAAAAAGTGGCTGAATTTATTCAATTCAGGCTTTTCCGGCTCGTTTTTTTTTCACTTATTTAGGTGTTACCACACATCCTTGATAAGCGGTATGAAAATTACGAATTCGACAGAAAAAATCACACCTTTCGGAGGTTTTAATTTTGTTTTTAACTCTTTCAAAAATTCTGGTCTCCCAGAACTCATTGATAATCAATTGGGGGTTAGAGCCTTAAGGGGAGGGTTTTCATACAGTGACATTTTCGCCAATCATATGGCTATTTTCTTTAATGGTGGCGACTGTACTGAAGATATCAATGTTCACTTGAGAGACGCACTTGAACAGGTCCCTTCATTTTCAGTATGCAGTGCCGATACAATTCTGAGAGGTATCAAAGAGCTTGCTGTTGATACAGAACTCTTTATAAATCCGTCCAGTGGAGTAAGCCATGAATTTAATATCAATGGAAAACTCAACAGCTTGTTGTTAAAATCAGCTTGTAAGACCGGATTACTCAAGTCAGGTGTTGTTTACGACCTCGATTATGACAACACCGTCATTCCAACTGAAAAGTACGATTCAAAAAAGACATATAAACACGTCTATGGATATCAGCCAGGTGTAGCTTCCATAGCACATCCTGAATTTTCACAGGCCATTCCTGTGTACGTAGAGGGCAGAAATGGCAACAGTCAGGCCAAATATTTGCAGGCTGATACACTTACACGCATGTTTGGGCAGCTTACCAATGAAAATATCCGTATCGGAAGGTTCAGAGCCGATTCAGCATCCTATCAGGAAGAAGTTCTCCGCACACTGGAAGCACATACCGAAAGCTTTTATATACGGGCAAACAGATGTGCCAAACTGGATAATATCCTTGGAAGTATAGCCCCTGAGAAGTGGCAGAAAATACGTTTGGGTGTACAGGAAATGGAAGTTACTGACCTATCCGACTACAAACCTTTCGGTAAAGACAGGTCTTACAGGCTGGTCATTACCAGAATCAGGCGTAAAGACGGGCAGGCAGATGTGTTTAGTGGAGATGCATTTACTTACAGGGCTATTCTGACCAATGAACATACATCGTCCAATGAAGCTGTTGTAAGGTTTTATAACGCCCGGGGTGCAAGCGAACGCTTGTTTGATGTACTCAACAATGACTTTGGCTGGTCTAAGTTGCCCTGTTCGTTCCTTGCAGAGAATACCTCCTTTATGCTTATGACGGCTATGTATGCCAATTTTTACACCTATATCATTGGAGAGTATTCCAGAAAAGTTGATTGGCTTAAGCCTACCGACAGGCTCAAGAAGTTTATCTTCAGATTTATCACTGTTTCAGCCAAGTGGATAAGAACGGGAAGAAGAGAAGTGCTCAAACTGTTCACGAGTAAGGATTACAAGCCGATTTTGAACTAAATTCAGATAAAAACCCCTCAGGAGCTCAAAAAATAAAGATTTACAGGGAAGAGGTATGCCTTTTCCATTAAAATTGAGGAAAAAAACCGTCCATTTTATCCTCAAACCTAAAATCCATTGTCTCAAAACTATGAACACTCTTCAATCAAAGGGAAGAAATTCCCGAACTAGACCAAAAATGAACACAAACAAGCAGATTCAAATCTCCAAACTAAAATCCTGCGGATTTTAGGTAATAAATAAAAATGGCCAAGCTGTTGGGCTTAGCCAAATATTTTGCTACAAAGTTAAGGAATTATAATTTCAATAACTGTCAATGACATTTGAGATTTCCTGAAAAATCCCATCAATGCTGCCCACTCCATTGATTTTGGTAAGCTTGCCCTGCTTATCATAGTAGTCTGCTACAGGAAGTGTTTCGTCCAGGTATACCTTAATTCTAGTCTCAATTTTGGCTTCATCCTGATCATCTACTCTCCCGGAGGTTTTTCCTCTTTCGCGTATCCTTTCTTTGAGTACTTCCTCGGCTACATCCAATGCTATCATACCGGCAATTTGGGTCCCCTTCCTCTGCATGAGTTTGTCCAGGGCTTCAGCTTGGGCAACAGTTCTTGGAAAACCATCGAAAATAAATCCGTTGGTTTCGGGAGTGTTGGCAATTTTATCATCCACCATGTCAATTACTACTTCATCAGGAACCAATTTTCCCTCATCCATGTATTTCCTTGCCAATTTGCCCAATTCGGTCCCTTCCCCAAGGTGCTTCCTGAACAGGTCACCTGTGGATAAATGGGTCAGATTATACTTAGCGATGATTTTTTCGCTTTGTGTGCCTTTGCCTGCTCCGGGAGGTCCAAATAAAACGATGTTTAGCATTTTTCTTTTGATTTGATTTTTTGATATGTGCTGGTCACTATTAATCTTTAACTGATAAATCTCTGGAATATTTCTTCCAAAGCCATCATAATCAAGGCCATAACCTACTACAAACTTGTTTGGGATTTCAAATCCAAGGTAATCGATTTTGACCGGATGTTTTAACGCCTCCGGCTTGTGCAGCAGGGTTACAATCTTAACTGAAAGAGGTTGTTTTTCATTGATGAGGTTGAGCAAATGTACCATACTCAGGCCTGTATCAACAATGTCTTCCACAAGGATTACATGTCTTCCCTTCAGTTCAGCATCCAATCCTATCAAGTTTTTAACTTTTCCTGTGGAGGTCTCACCTTGATAGGAGGCTATTTTTAAAAATGAAATTTCTGCGGGTATTTGAATATGTTTGACGAGGTCTGATAAGAACATAAATGATCCGTTAAGGACGCCTATTATAATGGGGTCTTTGTCCTTGTAGTCCTCCGACAATTGTTTGCCCAGTTCTTTCACCCTATTTTCTATGACAGTTCTGTCAAGATATGGAGTAAATATTTTGTCTTTTATCCGAATCATTTAATGAAATAAAAAAGCCCTTTATCAAGGGCAATACAAATATATAAATAAATTCATAGAGGAGCATTTTTATTGTCGCTAATCGCTATAGATGCTTCATAAGAAACTGGTACATCTTGATCATGGCATCTAGGTCCTTGAGCGCTACCTTTTCATGAGGGGTATGTACATGGTCTTCCGGTGCGCCGATAAAGCACCAATCAATAGCATAAGGTGAGAATTGGATCTCGCGTCCATCACTGCCGCCAGCTGCTTCCACCTCAAGTTGGAAAGGAATACTGCTTTTTTCAGCCAGTCCAATTACTTTATCTAAGAATTTTTTTCTTGGAATAAACTTATCCCGGATGGAAATTGCTACTCCTTCTCCATGGTGCACGCCATCAGTTACCCAGGTGATGTCTGAAATCAAAGCCTGTTTAATAGGAGCCCTTTTTTGAATAAAATTCAGAAGGTAGGGTATACTGCCTCCTCCATGTTCCTCATAAGTGGAGAAAACCACCCATCCGTTTTCCAAGGTTTCGCATAATTGCAATGCATTGTAAATGCCCAACCTGTTGTCTAAATAGGCCGCTTCAATGAATTCCTCATCTATTTTGATAGACTGCTCAAAAGAAAGTCTGGTTCCTCTTTCTATGGGTCTGCCAAAATCGTGGTAGGCAGCACCTTCATAAGTGTGTAGTTTACATCGGATAGGGCCTAGACTGTCCATTCCAACTAAATAACAGCCTTCGATGATTTCAGGGCCGCCGACTGGTACCAATTGGTTTTCATATCTTGCCATAAAGCCAATAGTATCTATATGAGCAAAGACAGCGGTAGTTGGATTGCCAAATTTGAGCAATAAACAATCATGAAAATCATCACCAAAATAAATTTCCGGTGTAACCTTCCAGGACGACATTCGTTTATGGGTGTAACGAATGAGAAAATCTGTCATTTTGGATTCATCACCCGAAACACTGTCAATATGAAGTAATTCTTTAAGTGTATTCATTATGGCATAGTTTATGTTTCTTTGGCAAATCGAAAAAAATATCTGATAAATTGAAAAGAATTTTCAGAAAATTTATAGTTTTAAAAAATAAACATACATTTGTGATTAGTTAGAAGTTTATAAATTTGCAGTTAAATCAATCAAACACTTAAAAAATTTGAAAAAAAAATTTTTTATCATGAAAAAATTATTACTCTCTACAATTATGGCGGGTGCTTTAGCTGTCGGAGCTAACGCCCAGGTCGACTACAACAGATGGTCGGTTGAGTTTGGTGGTGGATTCAATAAGCCTATGGCGCCGTTGACTCCAGGCTTTTACTCTCCAACCCTAAACCTTGGACATGCTGATCTTGGTGTAAGATACATGTTCAATGAAAAGTTCGGTGCGAAACTTGATTTCGGTTTCGGTTCATTTAGTGAAGCTTCTAAGGACAACAATCCTGAGTTCTCCACAAATTATCACAGAATCAACTTGCAAGGTGTTGCTAACCTTGGAAGGATCATGAACTTTGAGTCTTTCTCCAGAAGATTGGGCATGTTGGCTCACTTAGGAGGTGGTATCGGTCAAGTTAGACCTCAAGATGGTCCTTTCAGTGATTTCAACGATAATGTGTACAACATCATCGCAGGTATTACCGGTCAGGTTAAACTTTCTGAGAGAGTTGCATTGGTAGGTGACATCAGCACTATCTTGAACGGTAGACAAACTGTCGCTTTTGACGGTGCTTCTGCTATCGGTCCTTTGGATCCAGGTTTCTATGGTGCTAATGGTACTTGGTGGACTGGAACTTTGGGTCTTAACATTTATCTTGGCAGCAAGTCTACTCACGCTGACTGGTACATCGCAGCTGACAAATATGCAACTAAAGATGAATTGGCTCAGCAGATCGGCGAAATCAAAGATATGTTGAAGGATTCTGACGGTGACGGAGTTCCTGATTATTTGGACAAAGAACCAAACACTCCAGCTGGTGCTAGAGTAGATTCTCATGGTAGAACTTTGGATTCTGACGGTGATGGTATTCCTGATCACTTAGACAAATGTCCATTCGCCCCAGGTCCTGCTTCTAACAATGGTTGTCCAGTAGAGAAAGTTGACGAAGTTGACTTCTTCAAGAAGGCGATCAACGAAGGATATGTTAACGTATACTTTGCATTTGACAGCGCCAAACCTCTTGGATTCTCTGCCTCTGGAATTGACTATGTTGCTAACTTCATGAAGAGAAATCCAGGTGTCAAAGTTGAGTTGAAAGGTTTTGCTGATGAGCTAGGTCCTGAAAACTACAACATGAGACTTTCTGAAAGAAGAGCTAAAGCTGTATATGATATTCTTATCGCAGCAGGTATTGATGCTTCCAGAATGACTTACAAAGGTTATGGTGAGGATACCAGCGTTGACAAGCGCTCTGCAGATGCCCGTCAGTTGGCTAGAAGAGTTAGCTTCGAAGTAAAATAATTTGATTAATTGCACAATAAACTGTAAAAGGCTGTCCACAAGGACAGCCTTTTTTCTTGTCTTTTTATTTCTGCTCAAGGTTTAGAAAAAAAAAGCTGTCCCTTTTTATAGGACAGCCCCTTTCAATAATCAAAATTCTTTTATTAATCAATCCTGACAATATCAGCACCCAAGGCATTCAATCTTTGATCGATATACTGATATCCCCTGTCTATTTGCTCAATGTTGTCAATGATTGAGGTTCCTTCGGCTGACATGGCAGCGATCAGAAGAGAAACACCTGCCCTTATATCAGGAGAGGTCATCTTAATTCCTTTCAACGGATATTTCCTGTCCAAGCCGATTACAGTAGCCCTATGTGGATCACAAAGAATAATCTGTGCCCCCATATCAATCAATTTATCTACAAAGAATAGCCTGCTTTCAAACATTTTCTGATGAACCAATACTGTACCTTTGGCCTGCGTTGCTGTTACCAAGACAATACTTAACAAGTCAGGCGTAAATCCCGGCCAAATGGCATCTGCAATTGTCAAGATGGATCCATCAATGAAAGTTTCTATTTCATAATGCTTTTGGGAAGGAATATAGATGTCATCTCCTCTGAACTCCATCTTGATGCCCATCCTTTTGAAAGTATCCGGAATGATTCCCAATCGGTGAATCTGTGCATCTTTGATCGTGATTTCTGACTGGGTCATGGCTGCCATACCGATAAATGAACCAATTTCAATCATATCGGGAAGCATGGTATGCTCTGTTCCTTTCAATTTCTTAACCCCCTCAATAGTTAGCAAATTGGATCCAATTCCTGTGATTTTGGCACCCATGCGGTTGAGCATGTCACAAAGCTGCTGTAAATATGGCTCACAGGCAGCATTGTAAATGGTGGTTTTTCCTTCGGCCATAACTGCTGCCATGACAATGTTTGCAGTGCCAGTTACTGATGCCTCATCCAGAAGCATGTAGGCTCCTTTAAGATTTTTACCATCTATGTGGTAAATTTCTTTCTTGCTGTCATAATGGAATTCTGCCCCAAGTTTCTGAAATCCGAAAAAATGGGTATCCATTCTTCTTCTTCCGATTTTATCCCCTCCGGGTTTGGAAAGCCTGCCATGTCCAAATCTTGCCAATAACGGGCCAAGAATCATAACAGAACCCCTCAATGAAGATGCTTTTTTCAAAAAATCATCTGTTTCTAGGTATTTGAGGTCCACATTGTCGGCCTGAAAGGTATAGGATTCCTGTCCGGTTTTCTGCACCTTCACTCCCATGTCGGTCAGGAGCTCGATCAGCTTGTTGACATCTCGGATATTGGGAATTTTATGGATAGTGACTTTTTCTGAAGTCAATAAAACCGCACAAAGAATCTGTAAGGCTTCATTTTTGGCTCCCTGAGGAATGATTTCTCCTTTGAGCTTTAAGCCTCCTTTTACTCTGAATGATGACATTTATCTACGTTTTTTGGAATGACCGCCGTTTCTTCTTCTGTCCCCGCCATTGAATTTTTTCCTGGTTACAGTTGAACTGCTTTCTGATTCTGAAGGTAATTTGAAATCTCTTCTGGTATTGGTTTCAAAAAGCCCCATTTCCCTCACTTTTTCCAGGTCGATGTGGAGCTTCCCCTTGGAAAGGGTCTTGATATCGTCTATGATGATGGCATCATCAAAATTGTCCCTGTTCCAAGTAGAATGGAAACTTCTCATCAACTGTCCAATATAAATGATGGCAGCTTCCTGCTCTTCATCGTCCTCAATTTCAACAGCTTTTTCTATGAGTTTTTCAATGTTCCTTCCGTAGTGTTTGAATTTCACCTCTCCCTTTGGATAGCCCACGATCTTTGGTTTCTTAAAAAGTAAATCTTCCTCTGGCTTTGGGTAAGGGCCATCTACATCTAGCGCAAATCCAGACATGATGTGTATGTCATCCCATATTTTCTGGTCGTTTTCAGACTTCATTTGGGGATTAAGCTGCTTGACCAGTTCCACAAGAGTAAAGGCACTTTGGGTGCGCTTATCCCGGTCCTCAATACCGGCAATATGAATTGCCAGCCTTTGGATATTTTTTCCGTATTCTTTCAAAATGACGGAATGCTTGTTTGTTTCTGTATTTTCCATAAGGTGATGCATTAAGCGGATATTCCAATTATAAAAATCATTCCTGATCCGCTCTTTAATCTATGATCCGAAGCTTTGCAAAGCTAAGTAATAAAACCTTTTCTCCAAAGTTATCAAATTGTATGGTAGCTTTCTTATTTATTCCCTCAATTTCTATCTTCAAAACTTTCCCATAACCGAATTTTGGATGTTCTACCAGCATCCCTTCTTTTAGGCTATTGGTGTTGGAAGGTTTGAAATCAGGGCTAGGGCTGTGTATTTTGGCTGTGGTCATTGGCCGGACCTCCGGTTTCTTGATACCGATAAAGCCTGACCTTCCTTCACTGGATTCATTTCTAAGGGCTCCTGACAAGGCGGTGGTCATCCTTTTATTGACCCTGATGCAGGCCGGATCCACTTCTTCCAAGAACCTGCTCGGCTCACAGTTGAGCAGTCTTCCAAAACGATAACGAGTCAGGGCATAAGTTAAGTATAATTTTTCCATGGCCCGGGTAGTGGCCACGTAGAATAGCCTGCGTTCTTCTTCCAGGTCCTCTCTGCTCTGCATCATCATTTGGGAAGGGAAGAGGTCTTCTTCCATTCCCACGACAAATACCTGCTTAAATTCCAATCCCTTAGAAGAGTGGATAGTCATTAAGGTTACGGCATCTGTGGTGTCTTTATCCCTGTCATTGTCTGTCAGTAGGGCTATTTCCTGCAGGAAGGCCCCAAGACTTTTGTCTTCATTCTCCGGATTGTCCACATATTCTTTGATGGCATTGAGCAATTCCTGCACGTTTTCATAGCGGTTGAGACCTTCTATGGTCTTATCTTCATACAATTCCCTGAGCAAACCGGATTGTTTGGCAATGGAATTAGCTGCTTCATAGGCATCTTTTCGCTCCATTTCTATGCCAAAGCTTTTGATCATAGTAGCAAAATCATCCACTGCATTGGCTGCCCTCCCTCCCAAGAAGCTATTGGCATTAATGATCACTTCCCACAAGGGTATATCATGCTCATAAGCCGCCACCAGGATTTTTTCTACCGTACTGTCCCCAATCCCTCTTTTTGGGTAGTTGATAATTCTCTTGAATGCTTCTTCGTCCTCTTTATTGACCACAAAGCGCATATAGGCCATCAGGTCTTTGATTTCTTTCCTTTGATAAAATGAAAGGCCTCCTACAATTTTGTAGGTAATGTTCATCTTCCTTAAGGCTTCTTCTATTGCCCTGGACTGGGAGTTGGTCCGGTAGAGGACAGCAAAATCACTGTTGTCGAGCTTCTTGTTGTTTTTTTCTTCGAAGATGGTGGTGGCGACCAATCTGCCCTCTTCATTGTCTGAACTTGCCTTGATGAGTTCGATCGGTTCTCCGTGATGGTTCTGTGTCCAGACTTCTTTTTTGAGCTGGGCCTTGTTTTTGGCGATGATGCTATTGGCAGCCTGTACGATGTTTTTGGTGGAGCGGTAATTCTGTTCCAGTTTGACAACAAACAAATCCGGGTAATCCTTTTCAAAATTGAGGATATTCTGGATGTCTGCTCCACGGAAGGCATAGATACTCTGGGCATCATCTCCCACCACACAGATGTTTTGGTGTACAGCTGCCAGTTTTTTGGTAATCAGGTACTGGGAGACGTTGGTGTCTTGAAACTCGTCCACCATGACATATTTGAAACGCTGCTGGTACTTGTTCAGCACATCCAAATGGTCCCGGAAGAGTACATTCGTATTGAAAAGCAGGTCGTCAAAGTCCATAGCGCCTGCCTTGAAAAGCCTCTTTTGGTAGTTCCTGTAAATTTCTCCCATCCGTGGCTTCATGGCAGCCTCATCATCGGCTTTGATGAAAGGGTCATTGATGTAGTTTTCCCAGGAAATCAGGCGGTTTTTCGCTCCTGAAATTCTGGATAGGACAGTGCTTGGCTTGTACACTTTGTCGTCCAGCTTCATTTCCTTGATAATGGTCCGGATCAGGGACTTGCTGTCATCGGTATCATAGATGGAAAAATTGGAAGGATACCCGATTTTATCCGCTTCAACTCTTAAAATTTTGGCAAATATGGAGTGGAAAGTACCCATCCAGGTATTGCGTGCTTCCAGACCGATAAGCTTTTCTATCCTATGCTTCATTTCACTGGCAGCCTTATTGGTAAAGGTCAGTGAAAGGATGTTGAAAGGATCTACTCCCTTAGCATGTATCAAATGGGCAATTCTGTAAGTCAGAACCCTTGTTTTGCCTGAGCCGGCACCTGCGATGATCATAACAGGGCCTTCAGTATGTTCAACAGCTTCTCTTTGGGGGGGATTGAGTCCTTTTAAGTAATCCATGCTTCTTTTTTCCAACAGGTTTCAAATTTAAGGATTTTGGAATGGAAGCGATAAGTTGTACGATTAAAATTAGAAGAGGAGTTTTGGTATTAGCAAAAAGTGGTCAAACAGTAATCAGATTTTGAATTAAGGATTAGTTAGTTTAATTTATCAAATGTTCTTTATTTCAGCAATTGGTATTCAATCATGCCCTATTTTACCCTCATTATGAAAAAATCAAGATTTATAGTATTATTGGTGGCATTAGGCTGCAATATACCTCATGAAGACTCAAGACTTGTTTTCACGGAAAAACAACTTCCAACTCCAATTCAACTTAAGGGAGAGAAGCTTGATTTTGGTTTGGAATTTGCGCTTAATCCAAAAGAAATCCTTTTAAAAGATCAGAATTTGATCGTAGCGGAAGGGAAAAGTCTTCAAAATGAAAAGGTTCATTTATTGGATCTTCGTGGTCAGAAATACAGAAGAAGTGTAGGAAAAGATGGCCTTGGGCCTGGAGAGATTACTATTGGATATCCACTTCTTGATAGCGGAGAACCTGATATTTTTTGGGTGTATGATACTCAGCAATTTAAATTTTCTGCCTTTTCCATAAAAGATACATCATCATTGGCCATCAGGCAGTTTAAGGGTCTGGATATCCCCCTTTATATTACTTCTGTTGACTGGGGACCTAATAACACGCTTTTGGTAAATTTGGTTGATGGTTGGGTGAAGTATTTTCAGCTGAATACAGATGGCGATACCATCCGGTATTTTGGGTCATGGGAGAACATGCTTGATGGTAGAGAATTGCCCCAAGGGGTGAAGAGAGAAGATTTACAACCTAATTTATTGGCTTCTCTTCATCAAGGAAAAATAAAGAGCAATCCTTCAAAGACCAGGTTTGTAAAGGCTGGAACCCATGTGGATTTTATTGATATCATTGATATTGAAAATGAAGAAGTTATAACGGTATATGGGCCCATTGATGAATTGCCTGAATTTAGGGTTTCTATGAATCAAGGATTCCAGATGCCGGCTTTTGATCTTTCAAAATTGACTCTCAAGTATCTGGATATCTATGCCGGGGATAAGTCATTTTTTGCATTGTATTCTGGAAAAAGCTTCCGGGAAATCAGTGAAGATTCCAATTTAAATAGGTTATTTGAGTTTGATTACGATGGCAAGGTTTTGAATCACTATCAGTTGGATTTTCCTTTGATAGGATTTACAGTGGATGAAATCAATAGGAAAATTTATGGTATTTCAACAGATATGGACCCTGGAATCGTACTGTTTGATCTTAATTGAATTGATTTTTCAACTAAAACTTGCGTATAATAATAGTATTGCGAAAGCTTTCGGTTGAAAGCCAGCTTTGGCCAGAGCTTTTATCAATTCTTAATAATTACTATTATGAAAAAGTTAATTTTGATGTTGACCTTTATTGGATCGTTTGGTTTTTTCATCAATTCTGGTATAGCGCAAGAATCTGTAGATCCTGGAGACGGTAATTCAGCAGGAGGTGTTTGTTGCATGCAGACAAGAAGTTCATGCGCTCATCCAAGTGCAGGGGTTTTTGCTGACTCTGTATGGTCTTCTGGACAAAGTACCTGTTAAATACGTTTTCGGTGAAAAGGGGTTCAATCTTGGATTGGATCCCTTTATTTTAAAGTAGAAATATGAAGAATTTATTGTCAATTATTGCCTTAATTTTATTTCTAATTTCTTGCGAAGTTCGAAAAGAAATCAATGAAAACAGGTTTACCCAGAAAGACTTACCAGAAAAGAAATTACTTAAAGGTTTTAAATATGCCTATGAGGGAATATTAAATCCTAACGGCATTTTATTGAAAGATGATTATCTGGTTGTTTCAGAAAGGAACAATATTTTGGATTTAAAGTTGCACGTGATTGATGTGAGTAAAGAAGAATACCTGTATGCAAAGGGTAAAGATGGCATAGGTCCGAATGAAGTCAATTTGGTATATAGTATGGATGATGTAGGTGAGAAGAATATGATTTGGACTTACGATGTAGAGCAGAGAAAATTTTCAAAATTTGATATTTCTAATTCAGAGTTGTTGTCTGAGGACGAATTTAGGTCGCCTGAATTGGATTATTTCATTACTCATGCTACATGGACCTCTGATTCAACCTTACTGGGAGGGCTAGTGGATGGCTGGGAAAAATTTATACATATTACAAAAGAAGGTACTTTACTTAATACTTTTGGATCTTGGAGAGATAATTTAGAGTATTATGAATTGCCTCGTGGTTATAAAAAGGAAGAGTTGGATCCAAATTTGGTTAGCTCTTTATTTCAAGCCAAAATTCGAGGTAATATTTCCAATGGGGTTTACGTTTTAGCAGGGATTACCACTGATTATATTGAAATAATTGATTTAAAACAAGGTAAATCTAAATTAGTAATTGGGCCTGTTGGAAAAATGCCCGATTTCGAAATAACTTATCATCTTGGATATCAGATGCCTGCGATAAAGGGGCCTGTAAAAATACAGTATTCCGATGCTTTTGTTGGTGAAACTTCAATATTCGTCCTATATGTGGGTATGGACTTGAATAAGATTTTTACGAGCAGAATCTTTCAATTAGATTTTGATGGGAATTTTTTGAATCAGTTCGAGCTTGATTATCCCATATTGGATTTTGTTATAGATGAAAAATTAAAAATCATTTACGGGGTCACCGCTGACAAAGAGCCCAATGTTGTTACATTTAAATATAACCAATAGGAATAGATCAATATTTTTATTTTCTATATTTTCATTCCCCCTTCTTCCACTTCCAGCGATTGTGGCTCCAAAGGTATAAAGCAGGTTCTGTCCTGATGTTTTCTTCGGTCAGGCGTATAAATTTGTCTGTGATGCTGTGTTCAGGCCTTCCATTATAAGGGGGGGCGTCGAGCAGCTGATAGTTGTACACATAATGTCCCCTTTTTGGTTTGGTAACTTTAGCAAAAACCACAGGGTGTCCATATCGCTTGGCCATTTTTTCCGGTCCTTCATAAAAAGCCGTTTCCCTGTGCATGAATTCTGTCCAATACCGGATATCTCTGTTTCCAGGGCGCTGATCTGCTGCCAGTCCAATTAGCCTTACGGTATTCCTTTCTTTGAGGTAGTGGCGGGTGAAGTCTGACTTTTCTACCAGAAAACCTCCAAACCGACTTCTGATTCTCTTCATGAGATTTTCGAAAAAAGCATTGTTAACTTTTGTATAGACGGTCTCCATTCTGGAATCCACCTGGGCCTTAAAAGCCAATACCTGTCCTTCCCAGTGAAAAAAGTGTGCAGTCAGCCCCAAAACAATTTCTCCATTGTCCAACCTTTCCTTGATGATTTCGGGATGCTCAATCCTGAATCTTTGTTTTATTTCATTTTTTCCCATAGTGAAGAGCTTAAGGGTCTCAGCAAAGGAATCAGTCAGGTTCCTGAAAAACTTTTTGGCGATCTGCTTTCTTTCCTTTGGGCTTTTTTCAGGAAAGGCATATTCGAGATTTCTTAAGATGACTTTTTGTCTGTATTTCAAAACATGGTATCCAAATAGATATAGGATATCAGTAATCAAATAAAGTGCAGGTAAGGGCAAATAAGATAAGAGTCTAAATAGAAACATGCCGCGGGCTTGTTGTGATTCTTTGAAAGCTTTCAAAATAAGGGAAAAGCCCTGACTTTATTCAAAAAAATTAGTGATAAATTTAACCATTGATTACTTTTGAACTTATGTCTGAAGTGCAGCGCAAAAAATATTCCGACAAGGAGAAGAACCAAATATTTGACAGGGAATTTATGCCCCACATAGATTCCATGTACAATTTTGCCTACAGGTTGACCTTTGACGAAGATGATGCCAAGGATCTGGTGCAGGATACCTACCTGAAAGCTTACCGTTTTATCAATTCTTTTGAGCAGGGGACCAATGCAAAGGCCTGGCTATTCCGTATCCTGAAAAACTCTTTCATCAATGATTACCGTAAAAAGAGCAAGCAGCCTGCCAAAGTGGATTATCAGGATGTGGAAACTTATTACAACTCAGATGATGTTGATTATACAAGCACCACTGACCTGAGGGTGGATGCGGTTAAGGATATGTTGGGAGATGAAATCTCCAATGCGCTGAACAGTTTGGCCGTAGACTTCAGAACAGTGATCATTTTATGTGACCTGGAAGGCTTTACCTATGAGGAAATGGCCAAGATCCTGGATATTCCGATAGGAACTGTGAGATCCAGGTTGCACAGGGCTAGGAACTTATTGAAGGAAAAATTACGTTCCTATGCACAGACCATGGGTTACAATACGGATGAGGAAGAATAAATTAGGCATCACGGTTGAGCATTGGGGTATTGATCATATAGAAAGTTTTATCATAGAGTACAATGGATTATAATTTATCATCGGCTGGAGAGAAAAAGACCAACTGTGCGGAAAAGAACAAGTGTTTCCAGCTTTTGGAGAGTATCCTAGATGGGGAAAATATCCCGGAGGCAGATAGGATATTGAAAGAAAAGCTGGAAAAATGCGAGCCCTGCTACAGGCATTTTCATCTTGAAATGGCCATTAAAGAGCTGCTTAAAACCAAATGCTGTCATCAGATCACACCTCAGGATTTGTTGGAAAACATCCGTAAAAAAGTGCAGGAAATAAAATAAGCATTCATGGTCACAGGAAAAGCGATTATTTTTTCGGCTCCATCAGGATCTGGGAAAACGACAATTGTCAGGCATTTGCTTAATAAGTTTCCGGAACTTGGTTTTTCGATTTCAGCCTCTACCCGGGACAAAAGGGGCAGAACAGAACAGCATGGAAAAGATTATTATTTTTTGAGCCCCGAAGAATTCAAGAAAAAAATTGATGAAGATGCTTTCATAGAATGGGAAGAGGTCTATGAAGGCAATTTCTATGGCACCCTAAAGGAAGAAATCCAAAGGCTTTGGAATGAGGGCAAACATGTTATTTTTGATGTGGATGTGAAAGGGGGACTTAATCTAAAGAAATATTTTGGAGACCGGGCATTGGCGATTTTTGTCAAAGTGCCTTCCATGGATGTCCTCAAAGAAAGGCTCAAGGACAGAGGAACTGAATCCGAAGAAAGCCTATCCAGAAGGCTTTATAAAGCCAAATTCGAAATGAGTTTTGAGGATAAGTTTGATGTCACCATTGTCAATGACAACATGGAAAAGTCATTTGCAGAAGCTGAAAAATTAGTAGGGGAATTCCTGTCGAAATAATCCTTTAGTGCTTTGAAAATCGGTCTTTTTTTCGGATCTTTTAATCCTATTCACATCGGTCATTTGATCATCGCCAATGTGATGCAGGACAGGACTGATTTGGATGAGGTTTGGTTTGTGGTCAGTCCACAGAATCCATTTAAGAAACAAAAATCATTACTTCATGAATTTGATCGGCTAAAGATGGTAGAGCTCGCCATCGCCGATCATTTTTATTTTAGGGCTTCCGATGTGGAATTCCATATGCCAAAGCCAAGCTTTACCATTGATACACTCACTTACCTTTCTGATAAATTCCCCCAGCATCAATTCAAATTGATCATCGGAGGGGATAACCTTACCCATTTTCACAAATGGAAAAATTATGAGCAAATCCTTGAACATTATGGACTGTATGTTTATCCCCGTCCAGGTGAAAAGAAGGAATTGATCCATGACAATATTCAGTTTGTGGAAGCACCGCTGATGGATATTTCAGCAACTTTTATAAGAGAATCTATTAAAAATGGCCATTCTGTGAAATATTTGTTGCCCCAGCCCGTAGAAGAGTATATCAGGGATAAGAAATTGTTTTTGTAAGGTCCATTTCAAACTTTCTAAAAGCTTATCCAGACACTGCGTAAAGCAATCCGTTTTTGGTGATATTTACTGCAAACCTCTATAAGTGGATCTTTTTTGGTTATTCTTCAAACCGTTATCGTCTAATGCAGTAGAGGTAAATAATCTATCTATTGCTAAATTATTTATATTTCGATTATTAATAAATAAAAATAATTTTGGTAATCAGAAGGCAAGGAGTTTCGGAATTCTTTGTTTAAGCTATCGAATTGTTCGTGAATTGTTTCTCCTGAAACCCCAAAAACTATCTGATTTTGATCTGCAAAACTTTTATTCCTGACTTTTAAACCTGTGTTCATGTCATCCAAAAAAAAGGAAATCATTTGTGCTTTGGAAGAATTTAGATCTATAACCAAGGGGTAATAATGTAATGCATGAAAAACGGTGGCTATCAGTTGATTTTCCTTTCCAAAGTACAAACCTTCATGCAGTGAGTAGGTATCACTATTTGATAGCTTTTCATAGAATTGATATCCATTTTCTACATTGGCAAAAAAATCATCAGGAATTTTCCTTTTTCCAAAATTCACCTTTGAAAAAGGTTTGAAAGTAAAATCTTCAGAAGCCAAGTAAAGTGTATCGTTGAATGGAAAAGAAGTTAAAGTTTTCCCTTTTTGAATAGCAAATGGGGAATAAGCCTTGAAATAAGGATTGAAATTTTTCGGGACTACAGGAATGGAATTACTTATGGTTCCGTTAGAACCCAAAAAGAAAATCTGAAAAGGTACTTCCGGGGACAGATTATTGTTATACATCAAATATTTCTCACCGATCTTTTGAATGAACCCAGCTCTATTAGGTAGTTTTTTTAAGAAAAATGGGTTTAAATTATCGTCGAAAGCAAAAATAGATTCGCCATTGATGGCAAGGAAAAGTGAATCCCTATGGACAAAATAATTGGTAATACCATTAAGGGGAATCATTTGGTCTCCATAAAATCCCTTTTTATTCAAAAGGTCTCCATTTAAATCAAATTGCCATAGATTACCAGAATGGTTTTGATCAAAAAGATAAATATTTGATTGGGTCACTAAAATATCCGTGGGAGTATGGATGGGTTGCGAAGTTTTTAACCTTATAATTTTTGAACTTTTCCCAATTTTTGAAAAGTTCATTTCTTGGAAGTTTTCAGAAACATTAATTACTGTAATTTTATTTTGCGGAGTATTGCATGAAAAAAACAAAGAATAGGATATTAAATAGGTTAAAATTTTCTTCATTATGATTTTATCGGGTTTGGAGGTTTTTTCCATTGACCAATTTAAATTTGATATAAGCTAGAATTGTGTAACCTTGAAATAATGAACATTAGGTATTCAGCTTTTTTTAAAATTTTAAGCCCTTTTTTTAAGAGGAAGATGCGAAAATTAAGCACATTATTTAAAAAGTGTGACTTCCGTGAGGAAGTCACACATTGTGATTTAAGGACAAGGTTCTTGGTCTCCTGCACTACAAGGATCACCCCCTGAAAACCTGCATTTAACAACGATTGGTCCATCAGCTCCGCATCTTTCGTAGGTGACATAATAGCTTGTGCCTGGCAATCCTTGATCCTGAGCTAACACGGTATAAGGTGTAATGTTGCTGAAAATCAGTAGCATTAAAATAGATGATGAATAAATTAATTTTTTCGTAGTTTTTAAAATTTAGTGGTTAGTACTAATAGTGCAAGTATATTATTATTATTATTGTGCAATAGAAAAAATAAAAAATAATTTCTAAGCTAGTATATATGGTATTAATTATATTAAAGCATGTTTTTAATTAATACAAAGTTGTATTTAGATAATTAAAAAAATATGTTCTTTGTAATTTTAAATTTGCAAATGAAATCAGGAAAAATGCTTGTTTATTTTAATGGCAAAGTTGAAGAATAATTTCAGATGAGATTTCTGTACACTCATATGCTTATTCCTAAAAACTATTTAATATAGTAGAGGGTCAATTAGATATGCCCTTCCTTTCCTGAGGCGATTTCATATAACAATTCCCTGGACCGGTGAAGCTGGGCTTTGACTGTTCCCAAAGGCTTGTCCAGTTCTACCGCAATCTCTTCATAGGACAGTTCGTCAAAATACCTTAACTGTACCAGTTTACGGTATTTGGCCGGCAGCTTGTCCACGAATATCCTGACCATCTCAATCCTTTGGGATTTGATGAACTCATCCTGAGGGTTGTTCTCATCATCCTCCACATCGATATTCACCGAATTGCCACTGTCATCGCTCATAGTGCTGTTGAGACTCATGGTTTTGAGTTTCTTTTTTCGGATAAAGTCAATGGTGTTGTTGGTAGCAATACGGAACAGCCAAGTGGAGAAAGTATAGTCTTTCTTGAATTTATGGAGGTTTCTAAAGGCTTTGGCAAAGGCTTCCATAGTCAGGTCTTCGGCATCATCCGCATCCCTGATCATTTTGAGAATCATGAAATAAACCGCTTTTTTATAGCGCTTCATCAAGGTAGCAAAAGCCTGCTGATCTTTTTCGATCACGGCCTTATCGATAAGATCGAAATCCTCTAATGCTTTGTTGGAAAATCCTCTGTCGTTTACTTCCATCTAACTTTTTTTGATTGGTACCCTAACGCGCCAAGAATCCAAAAGTAACCCAAATACATCAGGTCGAAGAATCCTGTCCAAAACACTTTGGTTTTGCCTTCCAGTTTTTTTCTCGCCGAGGTAAATACTGAAGTCAACAGTATGGACCGGACAATAATTATACCTAAAAAGACCGAAAAATGTTCCCAGTTTTGTTCTAAACCTAGAAGGATTAACAAATAAATTCCAGTAACCCAAAAAACAAGGTGTGTGAAACTGTAAATCCCTATCTTTAATTTATCTCCCGCTTGGTAATATTTGCCCGCATGGAAATGTCTTTTTTTCTGGATAAAATAGGATTTCCAGCTGGTTTTTGGCGTGGAAAGGGTGATGCTTTCAGGGCTGATTACTACCGCGGTGTTTTTACCGTTGGCATATTGGTTGACAAATAAGTCATCATCCCCGCCGTTGATCTGCCATAGCCCTTTGAAGGCCTTTTTCTCCATGAAAAAACTTCTTCGGTAACACAGGTTCCTTCCTACTCCCATGAAAGGTGATTTCCAGATGGCAAAAGCCAAAAATTGGAGTCCTGTCCAGAGGGTTTCGAACTGAATCCACTGGTTAAGTAGCCCTTTGCCATAATTGTACTGTGAAAAACCCAAGGAGAATGTTTTTCCTTCATTTCTAACCGGAGCTGTCATCAATTCTATCCATTTGTTGCTTTTTGGGATGCAGTCTGCGTCTGTTAGCAACAGGACGTCATTTTTTGCCACTTTTATACCCAAGGTCAGGGCATATTTTTTGGCAGTGACATGGTCTGGGGTATATTCTACGGTTACGGTTCTCAATTTGGGATACTGGGACATCATTTCCTCCAGCAAGCCGCGGGTACCATCCCATGAGCGGTCATTGATGACCATGACATCAAAGTTGGGGTAATCCTGTTCACAGACAGCCGGGATCAATTTTTTTAAATTCTCCTTCTCATTGTGGGCGGCGACGATGACCGTTACCCCTTCCGGATTGGAAAGGGGATCTTTGATTTTCTTTTTGTAAAAGAAAGACATACGACCAAAAATGATCAATATGTAAAAAATCTGCACGCCAACCGCAATCAAAAATATTACCGATACAATGTTTGTAAGCATTCCCATACCTTTAGCGGGGCAAATATAAAATCAAATTGAGCATGGATTAAGAATAAGCTTATATTTTTGTGTCCTCAATCAGGTATCAATCTTTAAGGAGCTGGGAAAAGGACTTAATGATCAATTTATTAGGATGAAATTTAAATTAGAGCATACAGACAGTAAGAGTAAAGCCAGGGCAGGGATGATCAAAACCGATCATGGGGATATCCAAACTCCTATTTTTATGCCTGTGGGAACTGCAGGTTCGGTCAAGGCCGTCCATCAGCGAGAGTTGATGTATGATGTCAAAGCCCAGATCATTTTAGGAAATACCTACCATTTGTATCTGAGGCCTGGTTTGGATATTCTGGAAAAAGCCGGGGGGTTACATAAATTCAATGGATGGTCCAAGCCTATTCTTACAGACAGTGGGGGGTATCAGGTTTTTTCCCTGGCCGAAAACCGTAAACTGACCGAAGAAGGGGCGGTGTTCAAGTCCCATATTGATGGTTCCAAACATTTGTTCAGTCCAGAGCGGGTCATGGACATTCAGCGCATCATCGGCGCGGACATTATCATGGCCTTTGATGAGTGCCCTCCTTATCCCTGTGATTTTGCTTATGCCAGAAAATCCATGGAGCTCACCCATCGATGGTTGAAGCGCTGCATCGACAGATTTGACAGTACAGAAGGAAAGTATGGGTATAGCCAGACGCTTTTCCCTATTGTACAGGGATCTGTATTCCCTGAACTCAGAAAACAATCCGCCGAGTTTATCGCTTCCTGTGAACGGGAGGGAAATGCCATTGGCGGCTTATCAGTAGGGGAGCCGGTAGAGGAAATGTATGCCATGACCGATATGGTGACCGATATCCTGCCCAAAGACAAGCCAAGGTATCTTATGGGCGTGGGAACTCCTGCCAATATTTTGGAGGGAATAGCATTGGGTGTGGATATGTTTGACTGTGTAATGCCTACCCGTAATGCCAGGAACGGGATGTTATTTACCTCGGAAGGCATCATCAACATCCGTAATGAGAAGTGGAAAGATGACTTCAGTCCCATCGATCCCCACATCAATTCTTATGTGAGTTCATTTTATTCCAAGGCCTATTTGCGCCACCTGACCATAGCCAAAGAAATTTTGGCCGCACAGATTGCCAGTATTCATAATTTAAGCTTTTATTTATGGTTGGTTGGCCAGGCCAGGGAACATATCATTGCCGGTGATTTTGCCGTATGGAAAAACCAGATGGTAGAAAAAGTGAGCAGAAGACTGTAATATGAAGATACTGGATAAATTGATCATCAAGGATTTTCTCAAGACCTACATTTTTGTGGTCCTGATGCTGATTCTTATTGTCCTGGTATTGGACTTTACTGAGAAGAATGACAAGTTTATCCGAAATCAGGTTCCTGCAAAGGATATTTTGATTTATCTGGGCAATTATGGTTTGTACCTAAACAATTTGCTGACGCCCATCACCGTGTTCATTTCGGTCATCTTTATCACTTCCAAAATGGCAGGAAGGACGGAAATCATTGCCATACTGAGCAGTGGGGTTTCCTTTGTAAGGATGCTGGTTCCCTTTTTAGTAGGTGCAACCCTTATCGGTTTGGTCAGTTTCTTTATGAATGGCTGGGTACTTCCCGGAGCTACCGCCGGGGTGACAGAATTCAAATCCAGATGGCTGGAGGAAACCAAGTTTTATACCGAAAGTAATATCCATATCAAAGTGGCTCCCGATGTGTATGCCTACATTTCCAGGTATTATACTTCTGGCAATACAGGTTATAACTTCACTTTGGAGCAAATACGCGACGGACAATTGATCGCCAAGTTGTCGGCAGACCGTATTGTCTGGGATACTGCCATCAATTCCTGGTCAGTCAAAAACTGGAGATTGCGTGAACTCCATGAATGGGGGGAGAAATATACCGTAGGGGAGTCTCTGGATACACTACTCTCCATTACACCCAATGACTTTGATTTACCGGTCAACCATCATGAGACGCTCAAACTCCCCGATCTCACCAGACAAATCAAAGTGTTGGAGGAGAGAGGGGCAGACAATGTCAATTATTATAAGATTGAAAGGTATGTGCGGTTGATGTCTCCCTTTGCTGCTGTCATTCTGACTTTTATTGGTGTGATTGTTTCCTCAAGGAAGACGAGGGGAGGTTCCGGTTTTCAGATTGCCTTGGGCTTTTTGTTGGCCTTTATTTACATCATCATGTTTTTGCTTTCCAGGACCTTTGCGGAGGCAGGAACAGCCTTCCCGCTCTTAGCCGTCTGGATTCCCAACATTACTTTCGCCATTACCGGATTAGTGCTTTACAAAACCGTGCCCAGATAAGATGCAGCCGGATTCCACTGTCAAGGATTATTTGATGCTCCATTTCATTGTCTTGATCTGGGGATTTACGGCAATTTTGGGCTTGTTGATCAGCATTCCTTCTTTGGAGATTGTATTTTACCGTACGCTGATAGCCACAGGTATATTGGGATTGGTGTTTTTGTGGAGGAGAACACCCATACGGGTTTCCCAAGGGGCTTTGCTTAAGATAATAGCCACAGGTTTTATCATTTCTCTGCACTGGGTCCTGTTTTTTGGGGCGGCGAGGGTTTCTACGGCATCTGTTTGTCTGGCAGGGATGGCCACTACTTCCTTGTGGACTGCCCTGTTAGAACCTATCGCCAACAAGAGAAAAGTGAAAGGGTTTGAAATCTTTTTGGGTTTGCTGGTGATAGTGGGACTTTATGTGATTTTCCGCTTTGAGTTGGACTATTGGTTGGGCCTTATGATGGCTGTCGCTTCAGCTTTTTTGAGTGCGGTGTTCACCGTGATCAACGGAAGGTTTACCAAGCATCATAACCCCTATGTGCTGACCTTCTATGAAATGTTCGGGGCTTTCCTTTTTTCGGCCTTATTGCTCCCATTCTATGCCTATTTCTTTGCAGATGAAGGGCTTCAGATGGTGCCAAAGGCAATGGATTGGCTGTGGCTGCTTTTATTGGGCGGCGTCTGTACGGTCTATGCTTTTTCCGTATCCGTAGAACTGATGCGCAGGATTACAGCTTTTGCAGTCAACCTGACCATCAATTTGGAACCGGTGTATGGGATTATTCTGGCTGTATTGATTTTTGGAGATAAGGAAAAAATGACCGGAGGATTTTATTTGGGTACTTTGATCATTTTGGTGTCAGTGCTGATTTATCCGGCATACAATTATTACCTCAGAAGAAAGGCAAAGGGAAATAACCTGTTGAGGGCTTAAGGGATATTTTTATGGTTTTATTTATAAAAAATCAATACCGTCCTAAATAAAATATGAGAGGTCTGGTTTTTTGCCCAAAATAGCTATTTTGGGTTTGCACCAAAAAACATAAACCTCCCATGAGTAATATTACATTGTTTTCTCAGATTATTAAAAAAATCGAGCGTTCAATTTTCAAGAAACTGGTTGAAGAGAAGCAAACGGACAAGGGCTGCAAAGGCTTTGACAGCTGGACGCATTTGGTTTCCATGCTTTTTTGCCATTTTGCCAAAAGTACTTCTGTAAGGGATATTTCAAACGGCCTGCGTTCGGCCACGGGGAACCTCAACCATCTGGGGATTGCCAAGGCACCATCCAAGTCCAGTATCAGTTATCAGAACAAGCGCAGGGACTCTGACCTGTTCAAGGAGCTGTATTACGGGCTTCTGAAGCATTTAGGACAGCAGGCGTCCCTGAGCAGGGTAAAACTACGGATCAAGGCTCCCGTCTATCTGCTCGACTCCACGGTGGTAAGTCTTTGCCTTTCGATGTTTGACTGGGCAACCTTCAGGACCAAAAAGGGTGCTGTAAAGATGCATACGCTTCTGGACTATGACGGGAAACTCCCTGTTTATGTGAATATTACAGAAGGAAGTATGGCAGACAATAAAGGCGCTTATGATATTCCTTTGGAGAAAGGATCCGTTATAGTGGCGGACCGCTATTACAATGACTTTCCGATGCTCAACATTTGGGACAGCAAGGGGGTCTTTTTCGTCATAAGGCACAAGGATAACCTTAAGTTCAGCACAATCAATGAACGTCGACTCCCTGAAAATACTGCACAGGAAGTACTGATAGACGAAGAAATTGAACTGGTAAACCCGCAGTCAAAAGTGAAGTACCCCGGAAAACTCAGAAGAGTGGCTGTATGGGACGAAAAAAACCGACAGACCGTCGAACTGATTACCAATAACTTCAAATGGTCAGCAAAGACAATCGGTGATCTTTACCGGTGCCGATGGGAGATTGAGATCTTCTTCAGGGACATCAAGCAGTTACTCCATATCAAAACCTTTATCGGAACATCGAAAAATGCCGTGATGATCCAGATATGGACCGCGCTGATCACCATTCTGCTCCTAAAAGTGATGAAGGCAACCGCTAAATTCGGATGGCATCTGTCCAATCTGGTTGCATTTATCAGACTGAACATATTCGTTAAAATAGAGCTGCAAAAGTGGCTGGACAAACCCTTTGAAGACCATGAAAAACCTCCTCAAAAAAGCCAACAGGGGGTTCTATTTCCGGATTACAGATAAAATCACAATAGAAATTGCAGAAACACAGCTAAACATCTGTCTTGTAAATTATTTAGGACAGCATTGATAAAAAATATAAATACTTAATCTGACTATTCGGAATGTTACACGTATCAATTGGAGGGCCTCGGCAAGCTCGGCCACCGGGACTTAAATAAATATGGGGGGAGGGAAGAAATGAGGCTTTGCCGAATTTCTTCCCTCCCCCCCCCGATTTTCCAAACCTAAATCCCGTTCCCCGAGCTTGCCGAGGGGCTCTTCAACCAAATATAATTCTACTACGTGTAAGATTAAGAATACTCAGAAAACTCTATTTTGGCTCTTGTATTCTTTTCACTTTTGATTTACATTTTCTGCATAATTGATAGCCTTTCGGTATTTAATACAGACCCTGTATCCATCTTTCAAAAAAAACATCATATACTTCGTAGGTAGTGCCACCATCTTTATCGTATGCTTTGATAATCATTTCTTTATCCCTAAGCGCATCAAGAGATTTAAAGACAGTTGAAGGATTGCCAAGGTTATTTTTGCCTATAAAATCCTTGGAAGTTGGTGCTGTTACTTTACCTGTTTTGGCAATGGCGACAAGAAGCTTCCATTGTTGTGGACTCAGAAGAGTTCTGTAATGGATGAAGAATGCTTCCTGTTCCTTGAGTATATCCTTGGCGCATTTTAGCCAATCTTCTTTGAAATATTGTCTATTAGGCAATTGATATAGCCTATTGCAAAGCATTTGGACATAGTAGGTATAGCATTTGGTCCATTCCAGCACTTCATCTACTATTTGTCCGGGTATGGATTTTCCCGCTAAACTAAAATGGCGGATGATGAATTCCTTATATTCGGGATGATGTATTTTTTCTATTTTAATGGGAGAGGCACTTCTGAAAAATGGTCTGGAGGGGCTGCTGAATAGTTCGTTTAAGATACTTTGCTGACTACCAGAAAAGATAAAATAAACATTTTGCAACTGTTGGATAATTGATCTTAACCAGGCATCGGTGTTTTTTTCAGGATACTGCGTGATTTGTTGAAACTCATCTATTGCAATGACAGTGTTGTAATCCAACTTTGAAAGAAAGAGCAAAATATCCTCAATGGGTTTTTGTGTATTGACACTCAAAAAGCTAACCTGGGGCAACCCCGATAGTTGATCGAAACTAATGGTAGGTTGAAGGCTTTTTATAAACTCCCAGACGTTTCTCCCTAATTTGCTTTTCTCGTTGAAACTTCTCAACAAAGCTGACCCGAAAGTATCCAGAAATTCCCTTTCACTTCCCGTCGGAAGGATGTCCAAATAGAGGAAGATCCAATCTTTTGGCAAAAAGCCTTTGACGTGGTGAATCAAAGCGGTCTTGCCCAATCTTCTGTTACCCATTAAAATGCAGGATTGTCCATTTTTTAAAAACTGGGATATTTTCAGGCTTTCCTCCTCCCTGTCACAAAAAATACTCCGGTCCAAAATAGCCTGTTGTTGGAAAAGGATTCAAAGGCTTCTTACTTTTCATGTATAATTTTATAAGTTGATTCACTAAAGGTAATTTACTTTTAGTGAATTACAAAAGGTGAATTAGGAAATTTAGCCAGACTGAGTATAAATCTTGTCGGTTGTTCTTAACCTAATACAATGGGTCACTGAGGTTGTTCTAATTTTGGGGAAAGCGAGAAAATGACCGGAGGATTTTATTTGGGTACCTTGATTATTTTGGAGTCGGTGCTGATTTAAAAGTTTAATATGTGTATCCGCATTACTGCACGTAAGGATGAACAGCTGCAACAATCAGTCTGTCAAATAACCTTTCTCCAAAATATCTTCGGTTAAGCTTATAGACAAATTCATTGAGGTAGTTCTGTAAATATTTATACGTGATCATGTGATGTATTCCCAAGAGATTTCTTTTTAGGTTACTGATTCCCTTATGTACCCATTTTAGGGTTTCATTGACACTTACTTTATCTGAAACGACCATATAATGTGTGTCAACAATATCTGCAATGTCAACATAGGCTGTGTTTTTGTCGGTAAACAGGACGATATCTCCAGCTGCATTCTTCTTAATGAATTTGTTGACATGATCTGCATCCACTTTTCCGATTACTTCCATTTTATAATAGCCACATGCCCTGTCCTTCTTTCCAGTTTTGGGATCTTCAAGAGGGGTAGATTCAGCAGCAACAGCTACTTTTGCCTGTCTTTGGCTACCTTTTCCTCGTTTAAGATGCTGTTTTACCTGTTTTGGAGTTGCAACTTCTACAAAGCATTCATCAAACTCAATCATGTCATTTAAGATATACAGGGAATCCCTTTTACCCATCATGGCACGTATCTTATGCATCAGTCTGAAGGCAGTGTCATACCTTGACAATCCAACCTGCCTTTGGAATTCAAGACAGGAAAAGCCCTTCTTAGTAGCTGACATGAAAATAAAAGCCAACATCCAGGTGTGAAGAGATATCTTACTGTTTTCCATTACTGTTCCACTTTTTAGGGAGCTCCTCCTTCTGCATTGACTGCACTCAAAGAATTTTCCACCACTGAACCAGTAATGCTTGGTAATGGATTTGCAGCTTTTACAGCATATGCCTGCCTTTTCTCTGCTCTCTTTGATATAAATTTCGCAGCTTTCTTCATCTGGAAAGTATTGTAGAAATTGAAGTATCGTCATAATGTTTCCTATTTTTATACAAGAAACAACAGCGGATGCCAATCTACAACTATTTGACACTTACTGTCAAATTTTGTCACGTGCATTCAAGCGGATACACATAAAGTTTAAATACCTTTAATAAAATTCAAACAACCAACTTATATCCAATACCTCTGATGTTAACAATTTTTATTAAAGGATCATCTTTAAGATATTTCCGGATTTTGGTGATGAATACATCCATACTTCTTGCGGAAAAAAAATCATCCGTCCCCCAGACAAGCTTTAAAATATAGGACCTGTCCAAAACCTGATTCTGCTTTTTGATCAATTCATTTAATAGTACTGATTCCTTATAGGTCAGAACGGTTTCTTTCCCATGTAGATCCAGAATCTGGTGTTCAAAATTGAATTTATATTTCCCAATAGATACCCACTGTTGTTCAAAATTGATTTTCGAAATTCGCAAATGAGAATTTATTCTTACTATGAGTTCTTCCATACTGAAAGGCTTCTTAATAAAATCATTGGCCCCGTTTTCAAATCCATCTATAACATCCTGGGTTCTGTTTTTTGCTGTTAGAAAAATTATTGGGACATTTCGGTCCAACATTCTGATTTCTCTTGAAACCTCAAAACCGTCTTTATTGGGCATCATAATGTCCAAAACGACAATATCAGGTGAGAAGGACTTGAATACTTCGATTGCTTTTTTGCCACATCCAACATGTTCTACTGCAAAACCTCTACTATCAAGACTTTCTTTGATGATTTCTCCCAAAGAAATCTCGTCTTCTGCAAGTAAAATCTTTCCTTTCATGATACTTTCGGGATTTTAATTATAAAATTGGTCCATCCATTTTTCAAGTTCAATTCAATAGTTCCATTGTGTGCCTCAATGACTTTTTTGGCAAAGAACAGCCCTATTCCATGACCTTTAACGAGATGCAGATTTTCCCCTGGAATCCTGTAGAACTGTTCGAAGATTTTAGGCATTTCTTCCTTTGCAATGCCAGGACCATTATCAGAAATGGACAAGGACACTTCTTTTTGGTCTATTTCAAGTCTAATGATTATTTTTTGTCCACCATATTTTAAAGCATTGTCCATTACATTCACAAGCGACCTTTTCATATGGAATTGATCTGCCTGAATTTTAACAGAAGAAGTATTGCTAAAGAATTCAATTCGATCATAATGATGATCAAATGGAGATTCCTTTAAAATGCCTTCAATCATTTTCACCAAATCGATTTCATTTTTCTCCAAAACATCACTTTCAGATTCAAAACTTGCAGACTCCAATAAACGGTCAATCATATCAGATACCTGATCGAGATAGTTGCCGGCAATTTTGAGGTATTTTTTATTTTTTTCTATATTGTTTTCAGGGTTGAAGTTGTGTGCTGCCTCAATGGCAACTTTTGCCGCTGAAATGGGTGTTTTAAATTCATGGCTTAAATTATTAACAAAATCATTTTTCAATGTGACTAAATCCCTTTGTCTTTTTGCTGTACTATATAACTTCCAAAGTGCAAAAATAAACAGGAGCAGAAATATTATTGACAGCAATATCTCTATCCCTCCCTGGATGAATATGTATGAAAAATCTGGATGATAAGTGAATTCAATCTTATGGCTTAATGGGATTTCTCTTGTATCCGATGTAATGGTGTATCCCTGGTTTGAAAAGTTCCCAGTTGCTATTTCATTTATTTCCACGCCCCTTAAGGAATGCCTGATACTGTAAGTTCCTTTTAAGCCATAGTAGTCCATTTCATTGTCAAGAAAACCTTTGAGCAGCAACATGTTTACGGTGTCTTTGGAGACTTTGACTACAGCCCATTTGTTTTCAGTAAAATCCTCATTTACCAACTCATTCCCTGCACGCTGAACTTTTGAATTGCTTGGTTCCTTTGGAATAGATGTTCCCTCATCAATTTCATTTAATTTTTCAAAGGAATCTGTTCTAATGGATATAGTCCGGGTTCCAAATTCAAGATAATAATGTTCGACAGCTTTATCCAATGCTGTTTTGATGTCCCTATGAAATTTTTGGCGCAGCGATTCATAGGTGTCCCAGATTCGGAACAGCTGTAATGCTAATGCCAATGAGGCAACAAGCCATACCATGACCCACATTTTTTTAAAATTCACCGCTTGAATCATACGCTAATATATATTCGAAAAAGCTATTAACGAAAGATTTAACACTGGTTAACACTGGATAACGCTTTGTCAGGGATTATTAAATGATTTTTGGTCAAGTAATTATGAACACCTATCTAATTCATTTTAACCACTAAAATCAAAAATTATGAAAACTTATATTTTATTACTGATCATCACTATTGTGGTCGGTCTTTTCTCATTAGATATTCAAGCCCAGGAAGGCAAAATTACTTATCGGGCCTATTCAGGAAAATTGGCTATTGCATCCCCTCCAAATGAAAACGGTTATCCAAACGAATATGAAATCGAAAAGGCAACCTTATATTTTTCGACTTCAAAGTCCCTGTTTATTCAGGATCAGAATAAGGTAGTTGTCCAATTCATTTCTTCTCCCAATGGCACTGAACGGATAGAGGTTCCAAGAAACAATCTTGACCCATATGGAACGGTTTTTTTCCTAGATTTTTTGACACAGGAACAGTATACCAGAGAGTCTTTCTGGAATAAAAGTACGTTCGCAAACATTAAAGAGGAGATTTTACCAATAGATTGGAAAATTACCGACGAGAAGAAAACAATTGGGAAATATGCTAGCATTAAGGCCACCGCAACAATATTAGGTAGAGAGTGGGAAGCTTGGTTTACCCCTGAAATCCAAGTGCCTTTTGGTCCCTGGAGATTAAATGGACTGCCGGGACTTATCCTTGAAGCCTATGATTCAACATTGGATTTTATGTACCATTTGTCTAACGTAGAAATTCCCCATGCATTTACGCCTCACATAGAAACAGATATTGTTTTTTCGGAAAAACTTCTTAGTAGGTCAGAATTTAATAAAGAGAATACAACTAAAAAAGAAAAATATATTTCTTACATGAAATCTGTCGCACTTGAAAATGACGGGAAAGTAGAGATCAGATTCTATCCGCAAATAGATTTATCAGCGAAATCTCTCAAAAAGTGATATTTTGGAAAATAAGCCTATATATATTCTTTACTCAGTTTTTTTACTTATCATTTTCTGCTCCTCCGTGGTATTTGGACAAACAGATAACAGGATAATGGGAATTGTACTTGATGAGAAAACCGAACCAGTACCTTTTGCTTCGGTAATGCTTCTCAATCCCCAGGACTCCACAATCATAAATTTTGGCCAGACAAACTTCCAGGGGGAATTCCTCATTGTAAGTGAATACCCCGTACAACTATTTCTAAAAGTTTCCAGACTTGGATATCAGGATGCATATTATACAACTGAAAGCCTTGGTTTTCTGACACTTAATGTCCAGTCCAAAGAAATAGAACTCAATCAATATACTGTTGAATACCAGGAGCCCATGAGAATAAAAAGTGACACTACGACTTATGATGTAGCAGCTTTTAGTGATGGCTTCGAAAGAAATCTTGAAGAACTCCTGAAAAAAATTCCCGGAATGACCATCAGTGATAATGGAACTGTTTTCTTTAATGGGAAGGCTATAGATAAAATCCTGGTGGAAGGAGATGATTTTTTTTCGAAAAATTATAAGGTCTTATCCAGAAACATTCCACCGGGATTACTTGAAAGTATAGAAGCCATCGAAAATTTCAATGACAGAAAACTATTGAGAGGAATCGAAAACTCTGATAAAACTGTTTTGAATCTAAAATTTCAAAAAGGATTAAAAGCCTCACTTTTTGGCAATGGATCAATAGGGGGAGGATTGCCTCAGAATTATGAAGGAAACGCTGTTCTCTTCTCTTTATTGGATAAAATCAAGGTAGGATACATCGGCGATATCAATAATTCCGGAAAGGAAAGTTTAGCAGAATCCGAGGATTTTCTTTCATGGGAATCAACAGAATCCTTATTGATAAAACCTTACTTTTTAACCGCCGAGCTACCCTTAAATGCGTTTACCCCTTTCATCCCAAATCTTCCAAAAAGAAGATATAATATCAATAACGACTTATTACAGGCTTTACAGTTCAATGGCTCCAATAATAGGAATTATAAATCCAACACCTATGCGCTTTTTCAGCAGAACCGGATCAGAAATACCTTAGAGAACTTTAATAGTTTTTTTCTTAATAACAACACCTTTGATGTCAGGGAGACAGGAAATGGAAATTCAGGAATCCGGAATTTACAGCTTAGATCTGTCCACGATATAGAACTGGACAGCTTGTCCCAAATAACCTTTACATTGAGAGTAAATAATAGTTTAGAATCTTCTGTGTTAAACAGTACCGTGGAGACAGAGGACAGACAGGCCAGTGTTTTTCAAAATCTGAACTCCATGAACCAGACAAGGTATTTTAGAGGAGAGTATCTGAAAAAGTTAAATTACCGTACGGCCATACAGTCAGATTTTTTTATTTCACGAAATATTTCTGACCAAAATCTCGATATTTTCAGAGGAACATTTGACGAAAATCTTACGGAACAATTAGAATATGAACTGATTCAGTCTTTTAATACTTCTTCTTTTTCAGCGGGTAGCAGCTGGAAATTTGCCGGGCGAGCTGGAAAACACCAGTACGGGTTTCTTTTTCATTATGGATATTTAACTTTTGATCTCAATTCGGACCTTACCCAACAGCAGGCTCCTGCCTCATCTGAAATAGATGAAGCTGGTTTTTTGAATCAAATTAACTTTGAAAACCAAACGCTAATCTTCTCCTTTTCGGATCGGATTTTTTTGGCAAGAAATACTGTGCTTAAATTACAAGTTGAAAAACAATGGTTCCAAAATAATATTAGACAAGCTGGGGATGATAATCAGACTACATCGGATTGGCTACTAAACTACCAGATAGGATTAAACCATACTATCAGTTCCAGACACAAGTTCTTTTTTGAACATTACAGCCATAATCAACTTTCCTCACCATTACAGGCTTTTAACGGCAGAGTGTTTAACAGCGCAAATTCCAGCGTAAATTTTGCGGGTGGACTAAATATAATTGAGCAGACAGGGCTGAACTGGCGTTATGATTTTTTTGATCGTACGAGTTATTGGAAAATGGCTGTGTCAGGGAATCATTTTATTCAGAAAAACCCGTTCATTATTGATTTTCAAAATGATGGTGACCTGCTATTCAATATTACCGGTTTTGCTTCACCAATATCCAATACACAGAATAGAGCTGATTTGGAGACAAGCAAAATGGTGTTCCCGGTGAAGTCCAGAGTTGGAATAAGAGGTGGTTTATCCCAAAATTTGATCAATAGGGCTGTAAAAGGGATTTTACTGCCAATTGAACCTGTCAATACAACAAGCATTGGATTCTTCTGGGTAAGTGCATTCGATAGACCAATTAATTTCCGATGGGAATCGAAAAGAAGGAATTCCAGGATCATTTCAGAAAACTTAACATCTGATTTTTCATTTTCTAATTTCCAGCATCAAGGATCACTCACCTACAGCCTAATGGAAAACCTAAGACTTAAATTAGCTTATGAACTTATAACTTGGGATGAGAGAAAAATTGATTTCCTGGATTTTCATGCCGATTATACTCCATGGAAGAATAAAGGAATCCATTTACAGCTCAATGCTACCAATTTGCTGAATAATTCGGAACTCACCTTTCTGAATCTTTCAAACACCCTGAAGAATAGTACAACCTATTCTATCCTTCCCAGATTAATTTTGTTAAATGTGTCTTTTGATATTGGAAGAAGATAGTTGCAGTTGGATCCTGGATCGAGACATGAAAAATACAATTATTTTCATCTGTTTTAGTTTTATTCATACAGTTAGCCGCCCTTCTCTGAGGTTTTCAAACATCAGCCAAAAGCCTAAGTTCAAGCAGTAATAAATTTCCTAAAAAATTAACTTAATGTTCAAAAAATTCCTTAATAGATTTTAAAGTTGAATTATGTAGAATTTCCAGATTGACAGTTAGCTTCTCTTTAGGTAATTTACCTGGATTATAGGTGAATAAATATAACTTAAAAGGAATTGAACTCCAAGCGAAAAATTAATTTCCCAAAGACCTTCACAGAAGCTTATAAAAGTAAAAATACCTTGGTGAATAGGGGAAATTTTAGGGAGTTTATTGGAAAGTAATGGTGGTTAACAAAAAAGCCTAACATTTTATAAATTTGAGTTAAACCAAAACGCTTTTCAATACAGGCTCTGTATCCATCTTTCAAAAAAAACATCATATACTTCGTAGGTTGTAGTGCCACCTTTGTCGTATTCTTTTATAATCATATCTTTTTCCAATAGAGCGTCTAGAGATTTAAAAACTGTAGAAGGATTGCCAAGGTTATTTTTGCCGATAAAATCCTTGGAAGTTGGCGCGGTTACCTCCCCCGTTTTTGCAATTGCGACCAAAAGCTTCCATTGTTGTGGACTGAGCAGTGTTCTGTAATGGATGAAGAATGCCTCCTGCTCTTTGAGTATATCATTGGCGCATTTTTGCCAATCTTCTCTGAAATATTGCTTATTTGGTAATTGATAGAGCCTATTACATAGCATTTGGACATAATACGTATAGCATTTGGTCCATTCCAGCACTTCATCTACCACTTTTTCAGGTATTGATTTTCCTGCCAGGTCAAAATGACGAATAATGAATTGCTTGTATTCAGGATGATGTATTTTTTCGATTTTTATGGGACTAGCACTTCTGAAGAATGGCTTGGAGGGACTGCTAAATAGTTCGTTTAAAATGCTTTGCTGACTCCCTGAAAAGATGAAATACACGTTCTGCAATTGTTGAATGATTGATCTTAACCAAGCATCGGTATTTTTTTCAGGGTATTGCGTGATTTGTTGAAATTCATCAATTGCTATGACCGTATTTTGATCCAAATTTGAAAGAAATAGCAAAATATCCTGAATGGGTTTTTCCGTAGAAACGCTCATAAAGCTAACCTGTGGCAAACCTGTAAGTTGGTCGAAACTAATTGTGGGATGTAGGCTTTTAATAAAATCCCAAACTCTTCTTCCTAATTTGCTTTTCTCATTGAAACTCCTCAATAAAGCTGATCCGAGAGTATCAAGAAATTCTCTTTCGCTTTCTGTCGGAAGAATATCCAAATAGATAAAGATCCAATCCTTTGGCAGAAATTCTTTGATGTGGTGAATCAATGCGGTTTTGCCAAGCCTTCTGTTACCTATCAAAATACAGGATTGGCCATTTTTTAAAAATTGGGATATTTTCAGGCTTTCCTCCTCCCTATCACAAAAGTATTCCGGACCATAATAACCTGTTGTTGGGAATGGGTTTAAGGGCTTTTTGCTTTTCATGGTAATTACATCTCTTGATTCACTAAAGGTAATTTACTTTTAGTGAATTACAAAAGGTAAATTGAAGAACCTTGGAAGGTTTAGCTTGGATTTTTTCCAACCTCATCATAAGGTCGTAATATCCTGTAAGGTCCCCAAAACCTGCTTCAATTCATCAGCAGATATCTCCCCTATCTTCTCTACCAAGCGCTCCTTGGCAATCGATCGGATATGAAATACCATCATTTCAGAAGGGGATTCCAAATTATTAATATTATTGGGTTGGAGGATAGGATTTCCCTGGTAGTTTTTGATTTTAGTCGTCAATGGTACGGTGATGACAACATTCAAGTACTTGTTCAGCAAGTTGCCGCTAATAATAACCACAGGTCTAATTCCAGCTTGTTCCGAGCCTCTAACTGGATTCAAGTCGGCATACCAAATTTCACCTTGTTTCATCTTCCAATTGCTTCAAATAGACTTCCATACCTTCTTCAGCCAGGGAAAGCATATCCTCATCGTTTCCAGCTTTTTTGTAGGATTTGACATAGGCTGCCCTTTTAAGATGATCCAAATACAGGCTCAGTGCCTTTTCGATCAACTTATTTTTAGGAACATCCAGGGTTTTGGCATAATCCGAGAGCTTTTGGACAAGCTCATCAGGTAAAGAAGTAGTGATTGTTGTCATTTTATATTTGCTTTTTGTAAATATAAAATGGAAATATCATTTACACAAGCTTCTCAAAAACAAAGTATTCTGAAGACCAATCACTCATTGGTGGGGTTTCTTTGAATAAACCAAACATGGTAGAACCTGATCCTGACATGGCTGCATAGTAAGCTCCCATTTCATACAATTGAGCTTTTATTTCTGCTAGCTCAGGGTATTGAGGAAAAATATTGGCTTCAAAATCATTGATGAGTTTTTCTTTCCATTGACTTTTGTCCATCAGTACATCCTTCAGCACATGTTGGGGTGCTTGGGGTTTCACGCCGGCATAAGCTTCCTTGGTGCCTACATGTACCGGAGGCTTGATAAGCAGTATATGGTCTCCTTTAATATCTATAGCTACTGGCTCAAGAATTTCTCCTATTCCTGTGGCAATTTTAGGGGTGTTTTCAATAAAAAAGGGACAATCACTCCCTAGTTGTGCTGCATAATCTTCCAAAAACCAATCTTCCAAGTGCAGGTCAAAAAGTCTGTTCATCAGGGTGAGCGCAAATGCAGCATCTGCAGATCCCCCGCCCAAGCCTGCACCCATGGGGATATTTTTATGCAGGTGGATATGAACAGGCGGCAAGTCGTTGAAATCTTTACGGAGGAGCTTTAACGCTTTAATGATCAGGTTGTCTTTTTCCGTCCCCGGAATTTGTAACCCGCTCGTTTCAAAAAGGTCTTTTTTTCCCTCAATCATTTCCAAAGCATCAAAAAGCGGTATAGGAACCATGCAGGTCTCTATGTCGTGGTAGCCGTCTTTTCTTTTGGCTGTGATATGCAGGCCAAGGTTGATTTTGGCATTTGGAAAACAGATCATAATGCGTCATCTTTTAGCTGTTGTAAATATGGGAATAATATCTTGAAACTTTCATTTTGGTGAATTCAGCCAAAAATCCTTTTCATTGAAAAATTTCCTGTTACATATTTTTGTGGTTAAGAAAAAATCAAAAAAAATAAGGATTTCTTGAAATTTGTTGAAATCGGAACAAAATTCTGATTTTTTTCAAAAGCGCAAATCATCCTTTATTTTCATATTGAAAAAATATGGATAGGCAGATTTAAATTTTACATTATAATTTTTGACATACATAATAAATCCATTGACTGTGTAAAAAATGAAATTAAATATTGTTTCTCTCAGATTTCAGGCTTAATTTTGACCCATCAATCAAAAAGAACCATAACCGCATGTTTGAAATAGTCACTCCTCTAAGCTTTATTATTCTCATTTGTAATAAATGAAGAGGCGCTAGACTATTTTGAAAAACAACCATACAATGTTAAGTGCCTCAGTAAATGGGGCACTTTTTTTATAAACCTATAAGACCTATTAATAACCATATGAATTTGAAGAAGTACAGTTGGGAAATCAGTCAGAATGAAGAGCATCCTGCAGGTAAGGCCATGTTGTATGCCACAGGGATGTCGGATAAACAGATGAACCAGCCCTTTTTGGGGATAGCCAGTTGTGGCTACGAAAGTAACCCCTGCAACATGCATCTCAATGATTTTGCCGGTCTGATCAAGCAAGCCTCTAAGGCTCATGATCTGACCGGTTTGGTTTTTAATACCATGGGTATTTCCGATGGAATTTCCATGGGAACTTCAGGAATGCGCTATTCTCTGGTGTCCAGAGAAATCATCGCGGATTCCATAGAGTCCTTCATTCTCGGCCATTCTTTTGATGCCTGCGTGGCAGTGGCAGGTTGTGACAAAAATATGCCCGGGGCTGTCATGGGTATGCTGAGGATCAATAGGCCCTCAATCATGGTGTATGGGGGTACGATTCGGTCTGGAAATTATAAAGGCGAAAAACTCAATATTGTTTCTGCTTTTGAAGCTTATGGAAAGCGTATCAAAGGGGAAATGAGTGATGAAGATTATCAGGGTGTTATTCAAAATGCCTGCCCAGGGGCAGGTGCCTGCGGGGGTATGTACACCGCCAACACCATGTCTTCGGCCATTGAGGCCATGGGCATGTCCCTTCCTTACAGCTCTTCTACACCCGCCACCGCCCCAGAGAAGCTGAAAGAATGCCAGGCTGTGTCCCGGTATATCAAGATACTTCTGGAAAAAGATATCAAGCCCAAAGACATTGTCACCAAAAAAAGTTTGGAAAACGCTGTCCGCGTTGCTGTGGCACTTGGTGGCAGTACCAATGCCGTTTTGCATATCCTTGCTATAGCCAAGACAGCAGGGGTAGATTTTACTTTGGAGGACTTCAAGCGGGTAAATCATGAGACGCCCCTTTTGGGAGACTTCAAGCCTTCCGGAAAATACCTGATGGAAGACCTTTTTGAACAGGGCGGTTTGCCTGCCTTTATGAAATACCTGCTCAATAATGGCATGTTGCATGGGGATTGTATGACTGTGACCGGAAAGACTTTGGCAGAAAACCTGGCTGATATTGAGCCTGTGGTTCCTTCTGTGGTGAATGTGATCCATCCGATAGAGCAGCCTCTCAAAGAAACAGGTCACCTCTGTGTGCTTAAGGGCAACCTCGCTCCAGAAGGTGCTGTCGCGAAGATTTCAGGCAAAGAAGGGAAATCCTTTACAGGCCCGGCAAGGGTTTTCGATTCTGAAGTGGAGGCCAATGAAGGTATCAAGAACAAACTCGTGAAAAAAGGAGAGGTAATCGTCATCCGATACATAGGCCCAAAAGGGGGACCGGGTATGCCCGAGATGTTGAAGCCTACCTCCATGATAATCGGAGCGGGTTTGGGTGCTGATGTCGCCCTGATTACCGATGGCAGATTCTCAGGTGGTACCCATGGTTTTGTGGTGGGACATGTGACACCCGAAGCTTATTCCGGAGGGCCAATAGCGCTGATTCATGACGGTGATGTCATTACGATAGATGCTGATACACTCACTTTGAATGTTGCATTGACAGATGAGGAATTGGCGGAAAGAAAGAAAAAGTGGAAGAATAAAGACCTTTCAGATCTTCAGGGAACCCTGAAAAAATACAACAAACTGGTTGCCTCCGCTTCTGAGGGATGTGTGACCGACAAATAAAATCATAACTCAAAAGAAAACCATGATTAGAGGAGCAGATATCGTTGTCAAATCCCTGATTGCGGAAAACGCCGAATACATATTCGGGTATCCAGGGGGAGCGATCATGCCGGTTTATGATGCGCTGTATGATTACAGTGACCAGATCAAGCATGTGTTGACCAGGCACGAGCAGGGTGCGATCCATGCAGCACAGGGCTATGCCCGTGTTTCAGGTAAGGTTGGAGTGGTATTGGTCACATCCGGACCCGGGGCGACCAATCTCATTACAGGTCTTGCAGATGCCCAGATTGACAGCACTCCTTTGGTCTGTATTACCGGTCAGGTAGCTGCCCACCTGTTGGGCTCTGATGCTTTTCAGGAAACAGATGTGGTAGGTCTTTCCATGCCCGGTACCAAATGGAACATTCAGGTTAGAAAGGTGGAGGATATCGCTCCGGCTATAGCCAAGGCTTTCCACATCGCCAGGACGGGAAGACCTGGGCCAGTTTTGGTGGATATTACCAAAAATGCACAAGTGGAGTTTGGAGAGTTCAATTACGTTCCCTGTCATTCGGTAAGGTCATACAAACCTTATGTAAAGATTGATGAAAAAGCTGTAGCGGATGCCGCTGCCCTTATCAATCAGGCCCAAAAACCTTATGTCCTTTATGGTCAAGGGGTAGTGTTGGCCAAAGCAGAGGCTGAATTGAAAGCATTCCTGGATAAAACAGGTATTCCTGCCGCCTCGACTTTATTGGGTTCGGGGGCACTGCCTCAGGATCATCCTTGTTATGTAGGCAAATTGGGCATGCACGGAAATTATGCACCCAATTTATTGACCAACCAATGTGATGTGTTGATTGCGGTTGGCATGCGCTTCGATGACAGGGTAACCGGTGACCTGAAACGTTATGCCAAGCAGGCCAAGGTAATCCATTTGGAGTTAGATCCTGCCGAAATTGATAAAAACGTAAAAACTACAGTAGCCATTCAGGGAGACTGTAAAGCCAGTCTGGCCTTATTGACCCAGGCGGTACAGCCTAACGCGCACCCGGAATGGATGCAGAAATTCAGGGAACTGGAAAATGAAGAAAAAAGGGCCGTCATGGCCAATGACCTTCATGCTACCCACGGGGGCCTGCACATGGGGGAGGTAATCCGGCTGATCAATCAGTTCAAGGAAGAAGATGCCGTGCTGGTGACGGATGTAGGTCAACATCAGATGATAGCCTGGAGGTATTTTGATTTTAAGACGACTAGGACACAGGTCACTTCCGGTGGCTTGGGGACCATGGGTTTTGCACTTCCTGCTGCCTTGGGTGCCCAATTGTATGATTACAAAAGGCAAGTCATCTGTGTAGTAGGAGATGGAGGGATTCAGATGACCATTCAGGAATTGGGCACCATCATGCAGACCAAGGCGCCTGTGAAGGTGGTCTTGCTCAACAACAATTACCTGGGCATGGTGCGGCAGTGGCAGCAGTTGTTCTTCGACAAACGCTACTCCTTTACTGAACTCGAGAATCCTGACTTTATCAAAATCGCAGAGGCTTACAGTTTCAGGGCTAGAAAAGTTGCCGAGAGGGAGGATCTTGAGGCTGCAGTCGCTGAGATGTTATTGCACCAGGGACCTTATTTCCTCGAGGTTGTCGTGGAAAAAGAAGACAATGTGTTTCCGATGATTGCGACGGGTTGTTCCGTGGAAGAAGTAAGATTGAGCTAATCCATCACCGGCATTTATGAATCGATATACCATCTTAGTTTATACAGAAAATTTCATCGGTATCCTCAATAGGATCACCATAATCTTTACTCGAAGGGGGATCAATATTGATGCCCTGACCGCTTCAGAAAGCCGTTTGGAAGGGATCCATAAAATCACCATCGAGGTTACGGTTACCGAGGAGCAGATTGTCCACCTTACCAAGCAGATTGAAAAAGTGGTGGACGTGATCAAGGCCTATTACTTCAGGGATGATGAGGTGGTCTATCAGGAAATAGCCTTGTACAAAGTGCCTACGGAGAGTCTGGATCCCGGACTTGAAAAAGTGATCAGGCAGTTCAACGCCCATATCATCGCGGCTGAAAAGGAATTTGTGGTCATTGAATTTACCGGTCATAAAGAAGATACCCAGGCTTTGCTGGAAATCCTGAAACCTTTCAACCTGTTGGAGTTTTCCCGCTCGGGAAGGGTAGCCATTGCCAAGCCCAAATTTTCTGTTCAAGAGTATTTAAATAATCAAACCTATAATCAATAACACTATGAAACTGAAATTCGGATCAGTAGAAGAAAATGTAGTAACCAGAGAAGAGTTTCCTTTGGAGAAAGCCAGAGAAGTATTGAAAGATGAAGTCATTGCAGTCATTGGCTATGGCGTACAGGGTCCAGGACAGGCATTGAACCTCAAAGACAATGGATTCAATGTCATCGTAGGCCAAAGGAAAAACTCCAAAACCTGGGACAAAGCAGTAGCGGATGGCTGGGTGCCTGGTGAAACTTTGTTTGAAATTGAGGAGGCATGCCAAAGAGGCACCATCATTCAATTCCTGCTTTCTGATGCTGGTCAGATTGCCCTTTGGCCTACCGTCAAAAAGTACCTGACGCCAGGTAAGGCCCTTTATTTTTCCCATGGATTTGGCATCACTTATAAGGAAAAAACCGGAATCATCCCTCCTCCGGATGTGGATGTGATTTTGGTGGCCCCAAAAGGCTCCGGAACTTCCCTGAGAAGGATGTTTGTGGAAGGCAGGGGACTGAATTCTTCCTACGCGATTTACCAGGATGCCACAGGAAGGGCTAAGGACAGGGTAATTGCCCTTGGTATTGGTGTAGGTTCCGGTTACCTGTTCGAAACTGATTTTTACCGTGAAGTGACCTCTGACCTTACGGGAGAAAGAGGAACCTTGATGGGCGCTATTCAGGGAATCTTTGCCGCGCAATATGAAGTGCTCAGGGAAAACGGACACTCTCCATCTGAGGCATTTAATGAGACTGTAGAAGAATTGACCCAAAGTTTGATGCCTCTGGTGGCGGAGAACGGAATGGATTGGATGTATGCCAACTGCTCGACTACAGCACAGAGAGGGGCATTGGATTGGTGGAAACCTTTCAGGGATGCGACCAAGCCGGTTTTCGAAAAGCTGTACAATAGTGTGAAATCCGGTCAGGAAGCACAAAAGTCCATCGACTCCAACTCAAGGCCTGATTACAGGGAAAAATTGGAAGCTGAACTGAAAGAATTGAGAGAATCTGAAATGTGGCAGGCCGGTGCGACTGTCAGAAAATTAAGACCTGAAAATAACTGATACAACTATGAGTGAAAAGCTATGGATATTCGATACCACGCTCCGTGACGGGGAACAGGTACCTGGATGTCAGTTGAACACCCAGGAAAAGATAGTGGTGGCTAAGGCTTTGGAAGCACTGGGAGTGGACATCATTGAGGCTGGATTTCCCATTTCCAGCCCGGGTGATTTCAATTCGGTGGTTGAAATTTCAAAAGCGGTTTCTGATCCTATCATCTGCGCCCTTTCCAGAGCTGTGGAGAAGGATATAGAAGTAGCTGCAGCTGCATTAAAATATGCCAAAAAAGGAAGGATCCATACCGGTATTGGTGTGTCTCCCTACCATATCCAGTACAAGTTGAGGTCTACGCCGGAAAACATCATCGAAAGAGGGGTGAAGGCTGTGAAATTTGCCAAACGTTTTGTGGAGGATGTGGAGTTTTACGCAGAAGATGCCGGAAGGGCAGAACTTCCTTTCCTGGCCCGAATCATTGAGGAGGCCATCAAGGCCGGTGCTACGGTGGTCAATATTCCGGATACCACCGGATATTGTCTTCCTGAGCAATACGGGGCAATCATCCGCTACCTAAAGGAAAATGTATCCAACATTGACAAGGCCATCATCTCAACCCATTGTCACAATGACCTGGGCATGGCCACGGCCAATACCATTTCCGGTATCCAAAATGGAGCGCGACAGGCAGAATTGACCATCAATGGTATTGGGGAAAGGGCAGGTAATACCTCTTTGGAAGAAGTGGTGATGGCCATCAAGTGCCATCAGAGTATCCCGGTACATACCGATATCAAAACGGAAAAAATCTACGGTACCAGCCGGCTGATTTCCAAATTGATGAATATGCCTGTGCAGCCCAATAAGGCCATCGTAGGAAGAAATGCTTTTGCGCACTCCTCCGGTATCCATCAGGACGGGGTGTTGAAGCACAGGGAGAATTATGAGATCATTGACCCCAAAGAGGTCGGGGTGCATGAGTCTTCCATTGTGCTGACTGCCAGAAGCGGCAGGGCGGCACTGAAGCACCATTTGGATAACCTCGGCGTGGAACTCGAAGGGGAAGACTTAAATAAAGTATATGAAGACTTTCTGGTTCTGGCGGATTCCAAAAGGGATATCGGACCCAAAGACCTGTTGGAGCTTGTCGGGAAGTATATGGATGAATCTTCCTTTATTGAATTGAAGGAAGTAAGCTATCAGTCCAATGGTTCCATCAAAGCCCATGTGAAACTTAAAATCGGCGACAAACCTTACGAGGCGAGCTCTACCGGCAATGGTCCTGTTGACGCCGTATTGAAAGCCATTGAAAAAATAGTGAAGCCCCATTATGTGCTGGAGGAGTTTCTGATTCAGGCCATGACTGCAGGTAGTGATGACGTGGCCAAGGTACATATGAGGCTCATTCAGGGAGAGAAACCTTACTACGGTTTTGCTTCCAATTCTGATATTGTATTGGCTTCCGCCCAGGCTTTTGTGGATGCCTTAAATAAAATCCCAGTCAAAGACAAAGTGACCATCGATTAACATGGAAAAGAAAACATTATTTGATAAAATTTGGGATGCACACGTAGTCCGCTCTGTTCCCAGCGGTCCTGATGTCTTCTTTATCGACAAACATTTTATTCATGAAGTAACAAGTCCTGTTGCTTTCCTTAACCTGGAAAAAAGAGGTATAGGGGTGTTATATCCTGAACGGACCATCGCTACACCGGATCACAATGTTCCCACCGTGGATCAGGATAAGACCATCAAGGACAAATTGTCTCGTATGCAGGTTGAAAAGCTGAGGGAAAATTGTAAGAAATATGGCATTGAACTTCACGATTTGGGTTCTGCCCATCATGGAATCGTCCATGTAATCGGGCCGGAATTGGGGGTTACCCAACCAGGGATGACCATCGTCTGTGGAGACAGCCATACTTCTACCCATGGTGCTTTCGGAGCCATCGCTTTCGGTATCGGTACTTCTGAGGTTGAAATGGTTTTGGCTACCCAATGTATCATGCAATCAAAACCCAAAAAGATGCGGATTACGGTAGATGGGCAGTTGGGTAAAGGCGTGACATCCAAGGATATCATTCTCTATATCATCTCTAAGATTTCTGCTGCCGGTGCTACGGGTTATTTTGTGGAATATGCAGGTTCGGCAATCCGTAATCTCAGCATGGAGGCCCGTATGACCATTTGTAACATGAGTATTGAAATGGGTGCCAGAGGTGGGTTGATCGCCCCTGATGAAACTACCTTCAATTACCTCAAAGGCAGGCAGTATTCCCCAAAAGGTGCTGATTGGGATAAGGCAGTAGCCCATTGGAAAACGCTTAAAACCGATGAAGGTGCAGTTTTTGACAAGGAATACTATTTTGACGGCAATGATATTGAACCTATGATTACCTATGGCACCAATCCGGGAATGGGTATTAAAGTGAAAGACAGAATCCCAACCACAGAGGGGATGGAGGGTAGCAATAAAACCTCTTACCTGAAATCCTTGGATTATATGGGATTTGCTCCGGGTGAGCCGATCAAAGGCAAAAAAGTAGATTATGTTTTTGTAGGCAGCTGTACCAACGGTAGGATTGAGGATATCCGAGCTGTGGCCAATTTTGTCAAAGGCAAAAGGAAAGCCGATAACATTACGGCTTGGATAGTTCCAGGTTCCAGAGAAGTGGAAAAAATGGCCCATGAAGAAGGATTGGTCAAGATCCTGGAGGAAGCAGGGTTTGAACTGCGTCAACCAGGTTGTTCGGCTTGCCTTGCCATGAATGATGACAAGATTCCTGCCGGGAAATATGCGGTTTCCACTTCTAACAGGAATTTTGAAGGCCGTCAGGGACCCGGTGCCAGAACACTTTTGGCAAGCCCATTGACTGTAGCTGCGGTGGCTGTAACAGGGGAAATTACCGATCCTCGTGATATTTTCTAAAACATAAAAATGAATAAACAATGCCTTACGATAGATTTAATGTATTGAGGAGTACTGTGGTGCCACTGCCTACTGAGAATGTGGATACGGATCAGATCATTCCTGCCAGGTTCCTGAAAGCTACAGAAAGGGAAGGATTTGGTGATAACCTGTTCAGGGATTGGCGCTATGATGTGGAGGGCAATCCCAAAAAGGACTTTGTCCTGAACAATCCCACCTATACCGGAAAAATATTGGTAGCAGGTAAAAACTTTGGCTCGGGCTCCAGTAGGGAACATGCCGTTTGGGCCATTTATGATTATGGTTTCCGCTGTGTGGTGTCTTCCTTCTTTGCGGATATCTTCAAAAATAACTGTCTGAATATCGGTGTACTCCCCGTAACGGTGAGTCCCGGATTTTTGGATAAAATATTTGCAGCAGTGGAAGCCAATCCCCAGGCAGAAGTGGAAGTGGATCTGGACAAGCAGACCATTACTTTGATTCCTACAGGTGAATCAGAAACCTTTGATATCAATGCCTACAAAAAGGAAAATATGAAAAACGGCTTTGATGATATCGACTACTTATTGAACATCAAAGGAGAGATAGAGGAGTTTGCGGAGAGAAGGTAAGGGGGGCGGAAGTCGGAAGGAGGATGTCGGAAGTCGGAAGGAGGATGTCGGAAGTGGGATGTCGGAGGTTTTGAGCCATTAAGGAGTTAAGGGAATTAAGGGGTTCATTAAGAAGGGGGATTTAAGAGCCAAGGTAAAAGGAAAAAGAAAAAAGTCGGATTTCGGATAAAATGAGAATCAATGCCTTATTCCTAATGTCACTTCCTAATTAACTAATTACTAAACTTATCCCTAATAGCTATTGACCAATCACTAATAACTCATCACTTCTCACTCAACACTCCTCAATTAACACGCAACACCAAGTAATCAATCAATTAACATGGGTTATCAAAGGAAAATAGAAATCATGGATACAACCCTGAGGGATGGGGAACAGACCTCGGGCGTTTCCTTTCTGCCTTCTGAGAAGCTCCAGATCGCCAAGTGGCTGCTGGAGGAACTGAAGGTGGACAGGATTGAGGTAGCCTCTGCCAGGGTTTCTGAGGGCGAGATGGAAGGGGTAAAAAAGATTACCCAATGGGCCGCAGAAAAGGGATACCTGGACCGTGTAGAGGTACTTGGATTTGTGGATACCCCTGCTTCAGTGGACTGGATCACTGCTGCCGGTGGAAAGGTGCTGAACCTTTTGACAAAGGGTTCTTTGAACCATTTGGTACATCAGTTAAGGAAGACCAAGGAACAGCACTTTCAGGAAATCAAGGATTGCGTACACTATGCCCGATCCAAGGGACAGTCGGTCAATGTCTATCTTGAGGACTGGTCCAATGGCATGAGGAATTCCATGGATTATACCATGGATTTGATCGGCATGCTGGCAGAATTGAGGGTAAGAAGGATCATGTTGCCGGATACCCTGGGGCTACTGAATCCCAGAGAAGTTTCCCATTTTATCCGATTGATCACTTCTGAATTTCCGGATGTACATTTTGATTTTCATGCCCATAATGATTATGACCTTTCGGTGGCCAATGTACTGGAAGCCATTTACAATGGCGTTAGGGGAATACATACCACGGTCAATGGCCTCGGGGAAAGGGCAGGAAATGCACCTCTGGAGTCAGTTACTGCGGTGATCAAGGATTTTACCGATTTCAAACTGAATATCAGGGAAAATAAAATTTACCGGGTCAGCAAACTGGTAGAGCAGTTTTCAGGTCAGCATATTCCTGCCAACAAACCTGTGGTCGGAGAGAATGTATTTACGCAGACTGCAGGAATCCATGCGGATGGGGACAATAAAAAGAATCTTTACTTCAATGATCTTTTGCCGGAGCGCTTTGGCAGGCAACGAAAATACGCCTTGGGCAAAACTTCCGGTAAAGCCAATATTCTGAAAAACCTGCAGGAGTTGGGGATTTCCCTGGAGCCCGAAGAGTTGGCCAAGGTGACCCAAAGGATCATCGAATTGGGAGATAAAAAAGAACGGGTCACGACAGAAGACCTGCCTTACATTATTTCAGATGTCCTGCAGAACAATTCCATTACCCATAACATCTTCATTGAGGGCTATAACCTGAGCCATTCCATGGGGCTGAAACCTACTGTTCAGTTGAAAATGAACATTTATGGCCAAAGTTATGAGGAAGGCTCATCAGGAGACGGGCAATATGATGCCTTTATGAAGGCTTTGAGTAAAATATATAAATCTATCCATAAAGAATTGCCCAAACTGACCAATTACCATGTGACCATACCTCCCGGCGGAAAGACAGATGCCTTTGTGGAAACGGTGATCACCTGGGATTATGGCAGGATTTTCAAAACCAAAGGTCTGGACAGCGATCAGACCGTAGCCGCATTGAAGGCTACAGAAAAAATGCTGAATATCATTGAACAATTGGACAAAGGAAATGCAGGTCCTTTCAAAGGACAGGAAATCAATCCAGAAATAGAAAACACGACATTATATGGAAATGAACATCGCGCTGTTGCCGGGTGACGGCATCGGACCGGAGGTAATTGCACAGGCCGTAAAAGTGGTCAAAGCAGTAGGAAAGAAATTTGGACACACCATTCATTTTGAAGAGGCGCCCGTTGGGGCTACTGCCATCGATCTCACAGGAGACCCTTATCCCGACAGTACCCATGATGTCTGCCTGAGGGCAGATGCGGTGCTTTTTGGGGCTATCGGAGACCCTAAATACGACAATGATCCCAAAGCCAAGGTCAGGCCGGAGCAGGGCTTATTGAGGATGCGCCAAAAGTTAGGCTTATTTGCCAATGTCAGGCCGACTTTCACCTTTCCTTCATTGGTCCATAAATCCCCCCTTAAACTTGAAAGGGTAGAAGGCGTGGATTTTGTGTTTTTTAGGGAACTGACCGGTGGGGTTTATTTCGGAGAACCCAGGGGAAGAAATGAGCAGGGAACCAAAGCATTCGACACCAATGTGTATTCCAAGGAAGAGATCACGCGCTTGGCCAGGATGGGTTTTGAGGCGGCACAGAAGAGAAGGAAATTATTGACCTGTGTGGACAAGGCCAATGTGATGGCCACTTCCAGGTTGTGGAGGGAAACCGTACAGGAACTGGCACCTGAATATCCGGATGTGAAGGTAGAATATGAATTTGTGGACGCGGTGGCCATGCGTTTGATCCAATGGCCAAAGGCTTATGATGTATTGATTACGGAGAACCTTTTTGGGGATATTTTGACAGATGAGGCTTCGGTGATTTCCGGTTCCATGGGATTGATGCCTTCTGCTTCTTTGGGTACGGACAATAAATTGTTTGAGCCTATACATGGATCCTATCCACAGGCGGCAGGGAAAGACATTGCCAATCCTTTGGCGACAGTATTATCCGCGGCCATGATGTTTGATTATGCCTTTGGTCTGAAAGTTGAAGCCCAGGCCATCACCGATGTGGTGAACAAATCCTTGGCGGAAGGTGTGGTGACAGAGGACATTGCAGAAGGAGGAAAAGCCTACAAGACCTCCGAGGTGGGGGATTGGTTGTCGGAGAATGTCTGAGAAGTGGGGTTTCGAAAGGCGGATGTAGAAAAGATGATTTAGGAAGTTTTGAACCATTGAGGAATTAAGGGATTAAGGGGTTCATTAAGGATTTTGGATTTGGCGATTAATGAATAGGAAACCCGGATTTATCCGGGGTTCTTAATTTTTCCATATTTTTTCCATTGAAGAAAAATTAATAATGGGTACAGTTGATCGGTAACCAATCAATTTGTAATCGTGGCCATCAATCCTGTAGGGATTACCCATCGTTAGTCAATAAGCGATTATTTGTGGCCCGATAATCCCATCGGGATTACCCATCGGTAGCAAATTGACAATTGAATTCGCCCGTCAATCCTGTAGGGATTGCCTATTATTATAGGCCATCCCGCTGGGATGGTAGGGTTGATCGATGGGTTGTTTTTTGCTACCGACAGGTTGCGCCTCTGACACAATGCGGTAATAGCCAAAAAGGTGATAGGTTTGTGATGAATTGATAATAACCAAAAATGGGATTAGGTCAATTTCAAATCATGGTTGACAGATGGTTCATGAAGGCACCAATCCCGTTAGGGATTGCCTATCGGTAGCAAGATAACGTGTAATCGTGGAAATCAATCCCGTAGGGATTGCCCATTGTTAGGAGATTGACGTTTTGTTGTGGGGAATAATCCCGTTAGGGATTACCTATCGGTAGCAAGATAACGTGTATTCGTGGACATCGATACCACAGGGATTGCCCATTGTTAGGAGATTGACGTTTTGTTGTGGGGAATAATCCCGTTAGGGATTACCTATCGGTAGCAAGATAACGTGTATTCGTGGACATCGATACCACAGGGATTGCCCATTGTTAGGAGATTGACGTTTTGTTGTGGGGAATAATCCCGTTAGGGATTACCTATCGGTAGCAAAATAATGTGTAATCATGGAAATTAATCCCGTAGGGATTGCCGATCGTTAGCCAATGAATGGGTTGATATCTCCCATCAGTCCCATAGGGATTGCCCATCGGTAGCCAAAAAGCGATTATTTGTACCCAATAATCCCATCGGGATTACCCATTGTTAGCAGGAATTGCGGATAAATCAACCAACAATCCCGTAGGGATTGCCTATTTAAAAATCCCCATTTCTTAATTTCTCTGGATATAAATGGAAAAAATGATCTTTTACACCACTGGCTTGAATAAATATCTTTCCTCAAATGGGATTTGAAATTTGTCCAACATCTCTGTATACTCCTGCAAAAAGGTCTTTTTCTTATGATGTGCCTCCTGTAATTGAATATATTTAATCACCCTGCTGATATGGGACATGCTGTAAGAAAAAGCACCATATCCATCCTGCCATGAAAATTTTGATTTGATAAAACCGGAATCATTAATAAAGTTCATCGATCCGATTTTTGTTTCTTTCATCAAATCAGAAATTGATTGTGAAGGCCTAAGTCCAATTAGAATATGTACATGGTCAGAAACCCCATTGATGGCCAGTAATTTATGTTCTCTTTTTTGAATGATTCCTGTCATGTACCTGAAAAGATCATCTTTCCATTCAGGTCGGATTAAACAAGCTCTGTTTTTCACCGCAAAAACTACCTGAATATGAATTTGGGTAAATGTATTTGCCATAGTTTTTAAAAATTTAGGAAATGAATTTAAAAATGTAGATACATAAATAAAAGAAATTGAGTGAAGTTAATCGGATAAGTTAAATTTTACTGGCCGTCCCGCTGGGATGGTGGGGTTAATCGATCGGTTTTTTTACCAATAGGCCGTCCCTATGGGACGGTGGGGAATGATTAGCCCTTTATTTCTAACAACAGGCCATCCCGCTGGGATGGTGGGGAATAGATGGCCGTTTTTTTCTACCAATAGGCCGTCCCTACAGGACGGTGGGAAATAATTGGCCGTTTATTTCTAACAACAGGCCGTCCCGCTGGGATGGTGGGGTTCATTTGGGCGCTGGATTTGCTACCGACAGGTTGTGCCGCTGGCACTATTCGGTTATAGCCAAGAAGGGGAAAAGGTAGGCGATTAATGTTAACAGCAGCGTTGGAATTTGAGACAATAGCCATTATCGGGATGAATCCGGTTATTTAATTTGGGTTATGTTTTTATCAAAAGCAGGGCAAACATTACCGTAAGCGCCCAATCCCATAGGGATTGCCAATTGGTAGCAGATTAATGTGCAATCGAGTCCACCAATCCCAGAGGGATTGGCCATCGGTAGCCGAAGCGTTTTTTTCGGACATCAATCCCGTTAGGGATTACCCATCGGTAGCAAATTGACAATTGAATTCGCCCGTCAATCCTGTAGGGATTGCCTATTGAAATATGAAAGGTGTGTATAATATAGGCCATCCCTACAGGATGGTATTGTGGGTCGATCGGGATTTGGCTAGCAATAGGCCGTCCTTACAGGATGGTTGGGTCGATCGGGGGAATAGGCTGTCCCTATGGGATGGTGGGGAATAGATGGCCGTTTTTTTCTACCAATAGGCCGTCCCTACAGGACGGTGGGAAATAATTGGCCGTTTATTTCTAACAACAGGCCGTCCCGCTGGGACGGGGGGGCATTTGGGCGTTGGATTTGTTACCGATAGGTTTTGCCTCCGGCACAATTTGGTAATAGATAGGAAGCGTGAAAAAAGTAGCAAAATTATAATTTACGATAAGGGAAAGGTTCAAATCACAATTCTAAGACAAACAAAAACCCGGTAACTTAAGCTACCGGGGTTTGGTTTTTTATTGGTTAAATATTTCTATTAATCTTTACATTCTATAATTCTCTCAATATCTCCGTGAACGAAGTAGAAAGCTCTATCTGGAACACGGATTGTAGCAGTGTTTCCATTGATTGTTGCATTGTTTAGAGCACCAGAGAAACCACTAAATCTCGTAAATTGAGTATTAGATGCTATGACTTTAAGAGCACCGCTAACATCTGCAAATCTAATTCCTTCATTAAGGGTAACAGTTATGGTTCTCATGCCTCCCGCATCAGGATTAGAAATGGTAACTCTGCCTATTGTTGTCAAATTTCTGCCATAAACCAGATCAACTCCAGCTATTAATTGAGCTCTAGTATTCCATTGGAACCAGGTATTTGGACCTGTTGGGAATGCACTTCCTTTACCGGTTGCAGACTCACCTGTCCAGCATTCTTGAGGAGGACAAGGATTTAAGGTCAAGGTAACCACAGTCCTTGTTGCGCTTACGCATTCTGTGACGTCATTTACAGCTTCGGCATAGAAAGTCTTAGTCTGAATGCCGCCTACCGTCTTATCATAAGTCAAGGAAGGGTCTTCAACTACATTACCGCCTGTTGGGGCATTATACCATACGGTGCTGATTCCATCCGGAACATCTTTAACAGTTGCTGTAAGTGTATCATCACAGTCCCCTTCTTGATCTCCGCCGGATATCGGTGCATCGGGCAAAGCCCAGATTGTCAAAGTGGCGGCTCCTGACATTTCACTTGAACAACCGTTTACAAAGGCAGCATAATAGTCAATAGTTCCTACTTTATCCAATTTTGGATCGTTACCTGGAACTGGTACAAATTCTCCCTCATCATTTTTTGTGTACCATTGTAATGTATATCCCGCAGGAGCAGCATTAGATGTGGCTCTTAGTACCAATCCTTCTTCAAAACATGCTTCGTCACCTTCCACTACTGGTGCATCTGGTGCTTTCTCCAAGGTGTAACAAAAACGAAGGTTACTTAATCCAGCGGAACCTCCACTTGCATTTACTGGTGAAGCTAATCCCGAGTCACCTCTAACATCTCCCTCATAGAAATAAATATTGGCATCGTTAGAACCTTTAACAACCGCCGCAAGATATTTCACACAATACCCAGCAGGAACAACAATGCTCCAAGTGACAAAAGTGCCATCAGTGGTTGCTGTAATGACTGCGCCATCTGATCCTGTGTAGGTTGCCTTATTTTGAGGAAATGGTGTGTCAATTTGGCCAAATGAAGTGCCAAAACCAGAAATGCCGTAGGCAGTAGCTACTTCTGCACAGGTTCTATTGCCACCTGGATTTTCACCAGGGATGATATAAGGCGTAATACCACCATTGGACTTTGGTGTAGAAGCAGTTCCTGTTAAAGGAACCCTCGCATTCTCCATTCCATTACCGAAAGGACTCAATCTAAAAAGTTCTTCACTTTTACCGTCTAATTTTGTGCTATCTGGCTCTAGGCCATCCATTTGATTACATGCTGTAAAGAAAAATGCAGCAAGTGCAAAGGCCCAAACCCAGTTCAGGTTCCTTGCAAAATTTTGTGTTCTCATTGGGTTAAGTTTAAATTTCAATTAATGTACATAAAAGTTAATGAAAAGCAAAAAAAAGCATATAACATGCAAAAAAAGTACTTTTAAATAAACAATACTTATTTAAAAAAAATTGATTTTCTTTTGCATCGATAGAGTTAATTGTCAGAATACCAATAAATTGTAGTTTTTTTTTGATTTTACCCAGACAAAAATAATGATGAAAATCAGTTATTTTTTATCATAATTATTTTTTATGATTTATATAAAAATTTGTTTTATTGGGTTTTTTCAAAAAAAATAATATCCATTTCTAATTTATATGGGCAATTTCGAAACATTAAAGCGCTTATCTATTGGATTGCCGATCTTGGCTGGGATTGGAAATTTATAAAACAGCTGTTAATAAATTGTCTTCAAAAATATTTACTCGATTTTTGCCATATGCAATCAAAACCCTATACTTATCTCTTTTACCTACAGTACCTGGGACCCCGCTATGCGGGTTGGCAGCAACAAAAGGGCGTCAAGACGGTTCAGGGAACCATGGAAAGGGGTATCCGTTATGTCCTGGGGCATGAAGATTTTACTGTATTGGGTGCAAGCCGCACAGATTCAGGGGTATCCTGTGAAAGGGGAGCTTTCCAGCTTTTTTTGAGAAGCCCTTTGGAGCAATCAGACTTTTTAGACAAAGTCAATGAAAATCTTCCCGCTGATATCCGTATCCTTTCCTTTCAACAGGTCCCCAAGTCTTTCAATATCATCCAGGACATTGCCTGGAAGGAATACCATTACCACATGGCTTTTGGAGAAAAATTCCATCCTTTCGCTTCGGCCAATCTGGGCTATTTCCCCGGTAATCCTGATCTTGAAAACATGCAGAAAGCAGCCAGGCTTTTTACAGGTCAGCATGATTTTAGAAATTTTTGTTCTATTGATAAGGTGACGGACAATTACCGAAGGGATATCCTGGTATCAGAAATCATTCCGCACCCCTTGGCGGGCCAAGCCCTGATTCCGGAAAATGCCCTGATCTATAAAGTCAGAGGAAATGGTTTTTTGCGCTACCAGGTCAGGATGATGGTGTCGGCACTGGTGGAGGTAGGGATAGGGAGGCTAAGTATTGAGGCTCTCTCTCAGGCCTTACTGTCTGAGGATAAGGGTCCAATTGTCAGGCATGCTCCCGCCAATGGATTGCTGCTATTTGACCTAAGCTTTAAAAGCCTATAAAAATACCATGCTGAAAATACCGGCAAACATCAGCACTTTGTTGAGCAGGCTGAGCTGGCTGAAGTGCTTTTTCCTGTCGGCAAGATAAATCTTGTACATAAATATGAGGAAGAGTATGCTCAGGATGCCAAAATAATAGTAGAGTTTGGGGTTGTTGATCTTGAAGGTCACCACCAGGATAGAGCAGACAAATACAAAAGCAATGGCAAAGATCACCCTTTTGGTATTTCTGAAACCCAGGACAATGGGAAGGGTTTTGCAGCCGTGCTTTCTGTCCCCATCCCGGTCTTCAATGTCTTTGATGATTTCCCGGATCAGGTTCATGAAAAAAGCAAATATGGCATAGGTCAATACCAGAAGTTCGGACTTTTGGTAATAGTAGCTTACCAGCCAAATAGAGGCCCCTGTCAATAAGGCCACGGTAAAATTCCCAACAAAGGGTAGTCTCTTTAACAAATTGCTGTATAACCATAACAGAAAGGCGGCAATAAAGATGATCAGGCCAATTCTTGGACTGATCATCCATCCCAGGGCTATGGCGGCAAAGTTCAGTAAAGAATGGTAAAACAAGGCCACCCGTCTTTTCATGGTCCTGCCGATGATGACTTCATCGGGCTTGTTGACATAATCGATTTTGACATCATAGTAGTCATTGATCATGTAGCCTGCCGCAGCAATCATCAGGGTGGCCAGGATCAAAAGGTACAGCTTAAAATCCTGTTGCACGGGTAAACCCTGTCGATTGGTCTCTACCAGAAAAACTGCAGTCATGATCTGGGCAAAGGCAAGGATAAATAAATTTACGGGCCTGCTGATTTTCAGTAAGCTCCATAAATTGAAATGCTTAGCCATTGCCTTTACTTCCATGACGCAAAATTAGGATAAATACCTCTATGGATGGAACCTGAATTCCCAATTTCATGAATTTACGAGTTTTTTCATGAAGCCTTTGAAAATGGCTTATTCCGGTTTGTCTGCATAGACTCTAACGTAGTCTATTTCCATTCGTTGGGGCCAAATATCAGGAGCTACGCCCTGGGCACCACCCCAATTGCCGCCAACAGCGATATTGAAAATCAAATGGAAGGCATGGTCAAAAGGCCATTCTTCCCTGCCATTTCCGGTGTTTTCAAAGGTATGGTATTTTTCCCCGTTGAGGTAAAAATCAATTTTGTCTTCCTTCCAGTCGATGGCGTAGATATGGAAGTTTTCTGAACAATCCGCTACCATGACCTGAGCGCCTTTTTGCGTGCCTTTGGTATGGTTAAATGCTTCGGTATGTACCGTTCCATGGACGGTGCCCTGATCAAAGCCTACGTGTTCCATGATGTCAATTTCCCCGCTTTTTGGCCAGCCGCCGTATTTGTTTTCTTCCGGCAGCATCCACACCGCTGGCCATGTCCCCACGCCTTTGGGAAGCTTGGCTTTCACTTCTATATAGCCATATTGCCAGGATGCTTTGCCTCTGGTCAAGAGACGCGCGGAACTGTAACCTTTTTCATAGGTGCTGTCCTGATGGGCTTCAATGATGAGCAGCCCATTCTCCACCCGGGCATTCTTAGGGTCATTTTTTGTATAGTACTGGAGTTCATTGTTTCCCCAGCCATGGTCTCCTACATCATATACCCATTTGTTAGGATCGGGCAGCCCTTCATAGTCAAATTCATCGTGCCAGACGGTTTGGGTTTGTTCTTGCTTGGTCTGACAGGCAAAAACTATCAGCAGGGATAGGAGGAGGAGTGTTGTGTTTTTCATGGTTTGATTTTGAAGCTTAAAGATATGGCATGGGGAAGATAATGGTAAATCGGTAGCTTGTAAAGGTTTAAGTGAAGAATGGTATGGAGGGGATTTTTTTTGTCCAGGATTTTTTAATGACACAGAGATTCACGGAGGAGGCACAGAGATTCACGGAGGGAATTGGTTGGAATTTGAGGAAAAGAAATATCAGGAAAAAGAGGACTGGGTTTCAGAATATATTTTCAGGGCTAAAACTATGGTTTCTGAGCATCTGGCTCAAAAGTTTTTTTGTCCACGAATTTCACTGATTACACAAATAGGCTGGGTGATGTTTTAATGTCCACTTTTGGTCTTGTAAGAAAGCTTATGGGGTAAGATGAGAGCGAATTAAAGACTTCGTCTTAATGGCGGGACTGATAAGGCGGAGCCTGAATTTGTAAAAATTTATTGTCTTGATTTTCCGGGACCAGGGTAATGAATAGGAGAAGGTAATTGGTGGAAATTGGTGTAATTAGTGGACGATTATCTTCCAAGGGTTAAGCAGAGGGCGCAAAAGAGGGGATTTTTTTGTCAAAGAATTTTTTTAATGACACAGAGATTCACGGAGAAGGCACGGAGCTTCACAGAGGGAATGGGTTGGAATTTGGGGAAAGGAAAAATCAGGTAAAAGAGCACTGGGTTTTCACAATATATTTTCAGGGCTAAAACTATGGTTTCTGCGCATCTGGCTCAAAAGTTTTTTTCCACGAATTTCACTGATTACACGAACAGGTTGGGTGTTGTTTTAATATCTACTGTTGGGCTTGTAAGAATCCTTATGGCCCTGAATTGGAGCGAATGAAAGACTAGGTCTTAAGAGCGGGAAATATTAGGCGGAGCCTGAATTTGTAAAAATTTATTGTCTTGATTTTCCGGGACCAGGGTAATGAATAGGAGAAGTTAGTTGGTGGAAATTGGTGTAATTAGTGGGCAGTTTACTTCCTGTCGGTTATGGTAGGATTTTTTTTGGGGTGGGGGATTTAGCCGAAGATAACGCAATGGGGCCAGAGGGCACAATGTATTTTTGTCCAAGACTTTTTAATGACACAGAGATTCACAGAGGTTCAGGGAGATTCACAGAGGGGATGGGAATGGGTTGGAATTTGAGGAAAGGAAAAATCAGGAAAAAGAGGGCTGGTTTTCACAAAATATCCAATGGCTTAAAAAATGGCCTCAGACAAAGGATACAATAGCAAACGTAACGTTCGCGGCATTTTTGGCCGCGAGCGCTGCGTGAAATCTGTTTTAGTCCATCTGCCTCATAAGACAAAAAAATAAAATTATTTTTTTAGCACTTCTCTGGAAATCACTATTTTTTGTATTTCTGAGGTACCCTCCCCAATGGTACAAAGTTTGGCATCCCTGTAATATTTTTCCACCGGATAATCCTTGGTAAAGCCGTAACCCCCAAATATCTGTACCGCTTCATTAGCCACAGAAACGGCGACTTCTGAGGCATAATACTTGGCCTGGGCACCTTCAAGGGTGACTTTTTGGCCCCTATTTTTAAGGTCAGCAGCCTTGAAAGTCAATAACCTTGCAGCTTCTACCTGTGTCGCCATATCAGCCAATTTGAAGGCAATGCCCTGAAACCTGCTGATGGGCTGGTTGAACTGCTGTCTTTCTTTAGAATATTGGATGGATTCTTGCAAAGCCCCTTCCGCAATTCCCAAAGAGAGGGCGGCGATAGAAATCCTGCCCCCGTCGAGAATTTTCATGGACTGGATAAAACCTTCTCCCACTTCTCCCAAAACCTGGCTCTCATGCACCCGGCAGTCTTCAAAAATAAGTTCCGCAGTCTCGGATGCCCTCATCCCCAGCTTGTCCTCTTTTCTTCCTCCCCTGAATCCTGGGGTTCCCTTTTCGACAATGAATGCCGTCATGCCATGGGAATCTCCCACCTCTCCTGTCCGTGCAATTACCACGGCCACATCTCCCGAATAGCCATGGGTGATGAAGTTTTTGGCACCGTTGATAACATAATGGTCTCCATCTTTCACCGCGACCGTACGCATATTGCCTGCGTCAGAACCGGTATTGGGTTCGGTCAGTCCCCAAGCGCCCAAATATTCACAGGTAGCCAGTTTGGGAAGGTATTTTTGCTTTTGCTCCTCATTGCCAAACATCATGATGTGTCCGGTACAGAGGGAATTATGTGCCGCCATGGAAAGACCAATGGCGGGGTCCAACTTAGCCAGTTCGGCGATGGCCGTTACATATTCAAAATATCCGAAGCCGGAGCCTCCGTATTGCGTGGGAACCAAAACGCCCATAAGGCCGAGTTCTCCGAGTTTTTTAAACAAATCGAGCGGAAAATGCTGGTTATCATCCCATTCTTTTCGGAAGGGCGTTATCTCTTTGGCTCCAAAATCGCGTATCATCTGAGCAATCATTACCTGATTCTCATTGAGCTCAAAATTCATCATAATTAAGTTTATTTGGGTTTATTCCTTACCAAGATACTAACTTGTTGTTAAATGGAATGGTTTTGCCCGGTTAAACACTTTATGGATAGCCTTTTGCTCCTTTCCTCAGTTATTCAATAAAGGGGAGCCAAGGCTTCTGAATCCCAAATACAGAACCTTAAATTTCCAGGTTGTCCAAATTTTATTTGGTATAAAATTTTTCAAAAATTTTTGCAAAAGGTCTGGTTTCAGGATAAAAACACTTCTGTGAATTCAAATCTTTGCCCACTGAAAAGCCCTTTGTCGCTTAATTTGAGGTCAGGGATGACCAATAAAGCCATAAAGCTCAGGGTCATGAATGGGGATTGCAGGTTGGATCCCAGGTTTTTGGCGAATTGATCGATTTCTGTATAAGCTTTGGCTATCTCATAACCGTCTCCTGGGGACATGAGGCCCGCCACCGGCAAGGGCAGTACCTTTTCTCCATCTGGCCCCACTGCCGCTATTCCTCCCTTTTCGGCAATGAGTAAATTCACTGCCCTGCAAAGAGAGCTGTCATCTACGCCTACCGCTATGATATTGTGGGAGTCATGACCGACGGATGAGGCGATGGCTCCTTTTTTTAATCCAAAGTTTTTGATAAAGGCAATGGCGGGAGTTGCCTCTTGATAGCGGTTGACCACGGTAATCTTCAGGATGTCTTTATCAGGATTGGACTTAGCGAGCCCATCCTCTATCTGCACCTCTCCCCTGATTTCTGGAGTGATAAGTTGGCCATCTAGTGCTTCAATGACCCTGATAGATTTGCTTTTGGCGGGAAGATGGAAATCACTTTCTTTCTTGAGCCCTGTATTGAAATTATTGATGATTTCATTTTTGATAGAGGGAATAAGGGTATGGCCATTTTCGGCTACTTTTTCACCCTCTATAAACGTGGCCAAGACTTTAAATGACTTCAGGTCTTCCACCAGGATAAAGTCAGCAGGATCACTGACCCTTAACTGTCCTACTTCGAGGTGGTAATGTTCTATAGGTGTAATACATGCTGCTTTCAGTACATCGAAAAGGTTTTTTCCTTTGGCGATTGCCCGGGCTACGAGTTCATTGATATGTCCCAGGGCGAGGTTGTCAGGATGCTTGTCATCTGAACAGAACATGACCAGCTCAGGGTAAGTGTCAATGATGTCTATCAGTGCCTCAAAATTTTTGGCAGCACTTCCTTCTCGTATGGCTATTTTCATGCCCAGTTTGGCTTTGTCAAGGGCTTCTTCCAGGCTGAAGCATTCGTGGTCTGTGGTGATTCCGGCACTGGCATATTTGGCAGCGGTTTCTGCTCGGAGCCCGGGAGCATGGCCGTCCACGGGTTTCCCGTATTTTTGGGCGATATGGATTTTTTCCATGACCTCTGGGTCCCTGTTTACGGTTCCTGGCCAGTTCATCATTTCAGCGAGGTAAACAATCTCTTTTCTTTTTAGGAGTTCATTGATGTCATGGGCGTTTATCTCTGCACCGGCCGTTTCAAAAGGAGTGGCGGGCACACAGGAGGGGGCGCCAAAGTAGAATTTGAAAGGGACTTTATTGCCATTTTCCACCATGTAGTTGACCCCTTCCATCCCGCAGACATTGGCAATTTCATGGGGATCTGAGATGGAAGCTACTGTCCCATGGCATACTGCCAACCTGGCAAATTCTGAAGGTACCAGCATGGAGGACTCCACATGTACATGTGCATCAATGAATCCCGGAAGGATGAATGGTAAGCCTGGAACAGCATTTATTTTTCTGATGGATACGATTTTTTTCCTGTCCACTTCAATTTCTGCCGGAAAAATCACCTTGTTGTGGATGTCCACAAGTTGCCCTGTAAGCTTAAAATTGTCCATAAATGCCTAATGATTAAATTCTTGATTTTCAAATTTCAACGCAAAAATGAATTACCCTTACAAACAAAAGGAATACATTTCATTCTGTCTTATTTTAGATTTAAAACTACTATATTTGCGGCTATAATTAAAAAAAGCCTTGGGCTACTTTTATTTCATGCAGAAAATTGTGATTGCCATAGATGGTTATTCGGGGTGTGGAAAAAGTTCTACTGCCAAAGCAGTGGCGAAAATTTTGGGCTATACTTATATAGATTCCGGGGCCATGTACAGGGCTGCAACTTTGTATTTTCTTAAGCATCAAATTGATCTTTCCGATAAAGCAGCAGTCAATAAAGCATTAAAGCATATCCAGATTTCTTTCCAAACGGATAAGGCAAGCGGGCAGCAGGAAACCTACCTCAATGGTGAAAATGTGGAGCAGCAAATCCGGAGCATGGAGGTTTCCGATTTTGTCAGCGAAGTCAGTAAAATCAAGGAAGTCAGGAAGGAATTGGTTTCCCAACAGCAGCAACTTGGAAAAGCCAAAGGCGTGGTCATGGACGGCAGGGATATCGGTACGGTGGTTTTTCCCGATGCAGAGTTGAAGGTTTTCATGACTGCTGATCTGGAAATCAGGGCGAAGAGAAGACAAAAAGAGCTTATAGAAAAAGGTCAGGAGGTAACTTTAGAAGAAATCATCCGTAATCTTGCTGAAAGAGATAAAATTGACTCCACAAGGGCTGAAAGCCCCTTGGTCAGGGCCGAAGATGCGGTTGATGTGGATACAAGTTACCTTGATTTTGATGACCAGGTAAAAAAAATTGTCGAACTGGCCAACGAAAGGATAGGCCTATACAGTAAAGCATATGGAAGTAACCATTGATAAAAATTCCGGCTATTGTTTTGGGGTCGAGTTTGCCATCAAAATGGCAGAAGATGAGATGGAAGTATCCGACAGACTGTACTGTCTGGGGGATATTGTGCACAATGATATGGAGGTCAAGAGGTTGAGTGACAAGGGGCTGGTAGTGATCGACAGGGAGCAGCTTCAGGAACTGAGTGACTGTAAGGTCCTGATCCGGGCGCATGGAGAACCGCCTGAAACCTATAAACTTGCCATTGAAAACAATATTGAACTCATAGACGCTTCCTGTCCGGTGGTTTTGAAATTGCAGCACAGGGTCAAGACCGCCTTTGACAAAATGGAAAAGGAAGACGGACAGATAGTGATCTATGGAAAGAAAGGCCATGCAGAAGTGATCGGGCTTACCGGTCAGACGCTTGAGAAGGCCATCGTGGTCATGGAAGACAAAGACCTGGATAAAATCGATTATTCCCGTCCTGTTACCCTGTTCAGTCAGACAACAAAAAGCACCAAGGGATTTTATGAACTGAAATCCAAGATAGAAGAAAGGATTGTGGCAGAAAAAGGGGAGTTGAGTGAGGTGGATTTCAATGCCAATGATTCCATTTGCCGTCAGGTGTCCAACAGGGAGCCCCAATTGCAGCGTTTTTCCCAGGAAAATGACGTCATCATTTTTGTTTCCGGTAAGAAGAGTTCCAATGGAAAGGCCTTGTACCAGGTATGCAAAAGTGAAAATGAAAGAAGTTATTTCATAGAAAATGAAACCGAGATCGATCCTTCCTGGTTTAAACCAAATGACAAAGTAGGGATTTGCGGAGCCACCTCTACACCCATGTGGCTGATGGAGCAGGTCATGAACCATATCAATTCTTTGGAGCAGGGTCTGATGTTGGAAAATTCCTGAGATTACCATTAATCAAAAAAATGGAATGTCTGTGCCTTTTGGTACAAATATTCCCGAAATAATATTCTAATAAAATCTATTTTATTAGATTTGAGGCGTTTTTCAAAGGACCATACAGTTTATAAAATCATATGTCAAAAACAGTAAAGCTTAAGAAGGGATTCGATATTAAGCTCGTAGGTGAAGCTGAAAAGCAGCTTGCGGACTTCAAGCCCGCTAAAACTTTTGCGATTAAGCCTACCGATTTTATCGGTATGCAAAGGCCAAAAGTAACTGTAAATGAAGGTGATACAGTCAAAGCAGGGACTCCGATTTTATTTGACAAGGCCATGGAAAAGGTGCAGTATGTTGCCCCTGTTTCCGGTGAAATTGTAGAAATCAAAAGAGGGGATAGAAGAAAGCTTTTAGAGATCAAAATCCTTGCTGATTCATCCATCAGCTATGAATCATTCGATAAATTCTCGGAGGATGCTTTGAGATCTTTGAGCAAACAGGACGCTATCGAGCAAATGTGCAAAGGCGGTGTTTGGCCTCAGATCATTCAAAGACCATTCGGCATTGTAGCCAATCCGGAAGATACTCCAAAATCCATTTTCATTTCCGGTTTTGATTCCCATCCATTGGCGCCGGATTATGGTTTTCTACTCCAGGGAGAAGAGAAATACTTCCAGGCAGGTATTGATGTGTTGTCCAAGCTGACCTCCGGTAAAATTCATTTGAATGTGAAAGGTGAAGGGGCAGTTCCTGCAATTTTCGCCAATGCAAAGGGGGTGGAGCTGAACAAATTCAGCGGACCTCATCCGGCAGGAAACGTGGGTGTTCAGATCCATCATATCGATCCCATAAATAAAGGTGATATTGTTTGGACAATCCATCCTTATGGAGTAGTTCAGATTGGTAAACTGTTTTTGGAAGGAAAATATGACGCTTCCAAGCTTGTGGCAGTGACAGGTTCTGAAGCGGTGAAAAAAGGATATGTGAAAACCTACATAGGTGCCTGTGTTGATCCTTTGGTGGCCGGCAATATCAAGCAGGATAACATCCGGGTAGTTTCAGGTAATGTGCTTACCGGGGAAAAAATCAACAGAGATGGGTATATTGGTTATTACCACCATCAGATTACCCTACTTCCTGAAGGTAATCAATATGAGTTTTTGGGCTGGATGAAACCGACCGCCAGCAGACTCAGCTACCATAGGGCCTTGGGACTTTTGTCCTTCCTGAGCCCTAATAAGGAATATGTGCTTGATACCAATACCAATGGGGAAGAAAGGGCATTTGTTCAGACAGGTGTTTTTGAAAGCGTTACCCCAATGGATATTCTTCCTGTCTATCTGTTGAAGGCCATTTTGGCCGAAGACTTTGACGAAATGGAAGAACTTGGAATTTACGAAGTCGTTGAGGAAGATTTGGCACTTTGTGAGTTTGTGGACGTGTCCAAACATCCGGTTCAGGAAATAGTTAGAAAAGGGATAGATTTAATTCAATACAGTTAATCAATATGAAGTTTCTAAGAGATCTGTTGGATAAGCAGAAACCGCTTTTTCAAAAAGGTGGGAAATTAGAGAACCTGTACTATCTGTATGAGGCGGGAGAAACATTCCTGTTCAAGCCGAACCATACTGCAGGTATAAAAGGAACTCAAGTAAAAGATGCCATTGACCTGAAAAGGATGATGATCACCGTAGTGATTGCCATGATTCCTTGTTTGTTGTTCGGTATCTATAATACAGGCCATCAGCATTTTCTGGCAACCGGTCAGACCGCTGGATTATGGGAAGATTTTGGTCCAAAACTTCTTGTAGGTCTTAAACTGGTACTGCCAATCGTAATTGTGGCCTATGCTGCGGGAGGTTTGGTAGAAGCTGCGTTTGCCGTAATCAGAAAGCACCCTATCAATGAGGGTTTCCTTGTTACCGGTATGTTGATTCCTTTGGTGGTACCTGCTACTTTGCCTTTATGGCAAGTTGCTTTGGCTACCATCTTTGCAGTTGTGATTGCAAAAGAGGTGTTTGGAGGTACAGGTATGAATATCCTTAATGTGGCCATGACTGCCAGGGCATTTTTGTACTTTGCCTATCCTGCACAGATTTCCGGTGACCAGGTTTGGACTTATTTGGGTGACAAAGCTCCGGTAGATGGATTCTCAGGTGCGACAGCTTTGGCGGTGGCTTACACTGCCGGTGTAGAAGGACAGCCTGTGACCCAGGCTTTAGCGGAGCATAACGCCGCTTTGGGAGAAGGTTTGTTCAGTTTCATGAACCTATTTATAGGATGGATTCCCGGATCTATCGGTGAAACATCTACTTTGATGGCATTGATAGGTGCTGTCATACTTATTGCCACTGGAGTAGCCTCCTGGAAGATCATTGTAAGTGGTTTTGCCGGTGCTTATGTGATGGGCTTGGTGATGAACCTTTTTGCGGTGAATGAATACATGGCAATGGCTCCTGAGTACCACTGGGTAATAGGAGGATTGGCATTTGGGGTAGTATTTATGGCTACTGATCCGGTTTCTGCGGCACAGACCGAAGTTGGAAAATGGATTTATGGTTTCTTGATCGGTGTACTGACTGTAATCATCAGGGTGACCAACCCAGCTTATCCTGAGGGCATTATGTTGGCAGTTCTGTTCATGAACGTATTTGCCCCATTGATTGACTATTATGTAGTAAAAGCAAATAAGAAAAGGAGGTTACAACGTGCAACAGTCTAACGCTTATATCATTACCTTTTCAGTAATCCTGACCGTTGTCCTTGGGTTACTGTTGTCAGGTACTTCACAGGTTCTGGCTCCGATCCAGAAAAAGGCTGTGGAACTGGATACAAAAAAACAAATTCTTGGTGCGGTATTGGACGCTTCCCAATTGCGTGCCATGAAAGCAGATGAAATCCTTGCATTTTACGATAAAAGAATCAGCTCCAAAGTAGTAGATATTGAGGGAAATGTTCTTGAAAAAGATGCGGACGGTAACCCGATTATTGCTGAGAACGTAAATGTCGCTAAGAATTATAAAATGGCACCTGAAAAAAGGCAATACCCAATCTTTATTTTCCACAAAGAAGGAAATCCAGATGATGTGGAAGCTTACATTGTTCAGGTTTATGGAGCGGGTCTTTGGGATGAAATCTGGGGTTTCCTGGCTTTGGATACAGACTTGAATACCATTGCCGGTGTGACATTTGGTCACAAGTCTGAAACCCCTGGTCTGGGTGCAAGAATCACTGAGGGAGCTGTTCAGAACCGTTTTCAGGGAAAAAAGATCTTTGATGAATCCGGAAACTTTCAATCTGTAGCCATGCAGAAAGGCGAAGGAAAAGATTATTCTGATGACTTGCATAAAGTGGATGGTCTTTCCGGTGCTACCATTACTGCAAATGGCGTCAATGCAATGTTGAACAACTATTTAAGGTACTACAAAGCATATTTTGACAAGTTGAAAGCTTCTAAGTCCTCAGAAGTTGTTGCTTTAAATTAATTTCGAACATTATAATTTATCTATAATGAGTACAGAAACAGCACAGGCAGAAGTTAAAAAACCCGCTGAGGGCTTACTGTCTAAGAGAAGAAAGAAATTTATTACCGATCCTTTGGTTGATAACAATCCGATTACCATTCAGGTATTGGGTATCTGTTCTGCCCTGGCGGTAACAACCCAGATGCAGCCTACTTTGGTAATGGCGATTTCGGTAATTTTCGTAATGGTGATGGCCAACCTGACCATTTCTTTGATGAGAAATACCATTCCAACCAGGGTAAGGATCATAGTCCAGTTGGCCGTAGTAGCTTCTTTGGTTACTTTGGTAAACGAGGTCTTGAAGGCTTTTGCTTTTGACATGTACAAAGAACTTTCCGTATTCGTAGGTTTGATCATTACCAACTGTATTGTAATGGGTCGTCTAGAGGCCTTTGCTTTGGGGAATAAGCCTTATGATTCCATTTTGGACGGCTTTGGTTCTGCCTTGGGCTATTCCTGGATCATTTTGGCAGTAGCTTTCTTCAGGGAGTTGCTTGGATCCGGATCTGTTTTTGGTGTGCAGGTTTACGATGCCATTTCCGGTTTGTTTGGAGAAGGTTTCAGCCTGGCTACCAATGGCCTGATGGTTTCTCCGGTTGGAGCCTTCATCATCCTTGGCCTGATCATTTGGGTACAGCGTACAAAAACCGGTTATGTTGAACACTAAAAAGTACTGTCATGGAATTAATTAGTCTTGGAATTAAATCGATCTTTATTGATAACATGGTATTTGCTTACTTCTTGGGAATGTGTTCCTTCTTGGCCGTTTCCAAAAAAGTAAGTACAGCCTTGGGATTGGGCGCTGCGGTTATCTTCGTATTGACAGTAACTGCTCCGACCAACTGGTTATTGAATGAATTTGTATTGAAAGAAGGGGCTTTGACCTGGTTGGGTGCTTCATTTGCCACTGTAGACCTTTCCTTCTTGAGATTTATCATGTTTATTGCCATCATCGCTGCTATGGTGCAGTTGGTTGAAATGGTCGTGGAGAAGTTTGCTCCTGCACTTTATGGTGCTTTGGGTATCTTCCTTCCTTTGATTGCGGTAAACTGCGCCATCTTGGGCGGCTCTCTTTTCATGGCCCAGCGAGATTATACTTTGGCTGAAGCTACTGTTTATGGATTTGGTTCCGGAACAGGGTTCTTCTTGGCCATTGTAGCTTTAGCTGCCATTAGAGAAAAATTAAAATACTCCAATGTACCAAATGGATTAAAAGGTTTGGGTATTACCATGCTTTTGACTGGATTAATGGGGATTGCCTTCATGTCCTTCATGGGTATCGACCTTTAATCTTGTTCATACAATAAAGAAAAAGCCTTGGGTAATCCTCAAGGCTTTTTTCATTTTACAACCAAACCTGAAAAATATTTAATGATTCCAAGTACCGAATTTCCCTGATTGGTAATCCCGGTAAGCCTGCATAATTTCTTCTTGGGTATTCATGACAAAAGGTCCTTGGGCAACCATTGGCTCATTAAAGGGTGCTGCATGTCCCAAAATTACAACCGCATCCTCTGTGGCTTCAATAGAAATACTTTCCCCATCTTGATTGAATTCAACCAAATTCCGGAATGGGATTTCCTCACCCAAAACTTTCACTTTTCCTCGGACTACATAAAAGAATATGTTTTCAGTAGAAGGTATGTTTTTTTGGACCCTTCCGGATTTTTGCATGTAAATTGTACTCATGAATATAGGGAAGAGGGTAGGAAAAGAGCCCTTTTTGTCTTCCCATTCACCAGCGATCAACTGAACTTTGACTTTCCCTACGTCTGATTCGAAAGCAGTAATTTCTTCTTTTTGTAATCCTAAATACCTGGGCTCTGTCATTTTCAGCTTTGCCGGTAAGTTTACCCAAAGTTGGAGTATCTCTAAATTTCCCCCTTCTTTCTTAAACTTGCTAGAAGATACTTCTGCATGGATAAGTCCTTTTCCAGCTGTCATCCATTGAACTCCTCCTGACTCTATTACCGATTCATGTCCTCCTGAATCCATGTGCATGATATCTCCTTCCAAGATAAAGGTTACCGTTTCCATCCCTCTGTGCGGATGGGGTCCAAATGGCAGTCCATGGTTATTGGGCGCGTATTTTTGGAAACCGTGATGGTTCAGAAAAATGAAGGGATCAATCTGCCTGAGTTTGGGAGAAGGTAATGGATTGTAAGTGATCAGATCCGCAATAGGATGATAACTTGCTTTATGAATTGCTTTGATAGTCCTCATATATGAATAAATGTATATACATGTAATTCAATTTTAGCTGAAATTGTTCCACAATCCTTAAAAAAAAAGCCTGAATTGATTCAGGCTTGTCGTTTTTTATTTTAACCAGGCTAAGGAAACCTCATCAGGGGCTTTCATTCGGTCTGCCAGTCTCATGTATCTTTCTGATAAGTTGGAAAGATAATCTTGTGCCTTAGCAGCCATATCGGATAAGCCTGTCAGGTTTTCAATTTTCCAGAGTTTAACCAAATGGTCAATGATTCTCGCATAATCCCAACCTGTATAGATTCCGATTTTTTGGGTAATTGCGGAAAACTGGTCAAAAAGCGTGGGGTTGGAACTTCCCTGACCCATTAATACGGCAGGCATAACGATCTGTTTTCTCATCATTTTTTCGAAAGCCAGAATTGCTCCGCTTGGGTCGATTTCAAAGATTTGGGACATGAAATTTTTGTAAGCTTTTTCATGTCTTGCCTCATCTCCGGCAATGGTTTTACATATTCTGGAAAGAACATCATCTCCTGCTTTATCGGCAAGTTTGCCCGTATTTACATGGGAAATTTTGGTAGCTCTTTCTTGGAAGGAGGTATATATGATGGCCTGATAAGGATCTTTTTCAGATCTTGGATCAAAGCCATTATAAATCAGCCTATGAATGGTCTGCTCCACTTTTTTCATATCTGCCCTTCCTGAGAGGTAAAGGTATTTGTTGAGCAGGTCACCGTGCCTGTTTTCTTCTGCTGTCCATGCTTTGGACCATTTTACCCATCCTGAGTTGCTCAAAAGGCTTCCTTCTACATTGATGCCTTCCAATAAATTGAAATATGTCTGGTAACTTGGAAGGGCCTCTTCGGTGATCATGTTCCCAATGAGGGAGGTTATGACTGTGTCGGGAATGTTAGCGGCTCTTTCTTGAAGTTTTTTAACCTCATCGAAGGCATCAGGCTGACTCATATCCGGCAAAAAATCCGAAGGCTGCCAGCATTCATCTGGATTGACCAGAATGTTTTCAACTGCGTGATTGACATAGCCATCCAACTGTGAGATGACTTCCATGTTTTTTTCTAATTCGTAATCTATTTTATCCGGCTTGTTCATGCTAAGGGTTATTTTTCCTACACACCGGAATAAAATTCCGTAGGAAAATTTAATGGTAAAGATTGATTTTCCCTAAAGGTAAGGACAATAAACGAATTTAAGCGCGAAGAAACCCGATTTCTGTTTTGGGTTTCTTCTTGCACGCCACATTTAATATAGTCTTTTATTTTTAGCTAACTTTTACACGTTCCATCGCCAGTATTTGACCGTTTATAAATCTTCAGGCAATTTGGCCATGTCAAAACAGTATTTTGGTTCTTAAACTCTAAACGCCATGAAGAAAAACATATTATTTATCCTTTTGCTAGGGATTGTATCTGCATGCAGTTCCCCACAGGCTGAAAAAGTAGATTACACGGTATTAACCGATGAGGAGAGGTTGGAAATTGCCAAAGAAATCGCTCAAAATACCATCATAGTGGATGGCCATATGGATCTTCCTTTTAGGATGTACAATATGGGGCACCACATGAGAGGCGAGGTGTTTGATTTTATGAGCAGGAGCGATCAGGGGAATATTGATTATGTAAGGGCAAAAGAAGGAGGGGTGGATGCTCCGTTTATGGCAATATATATTCCTGCATCATACCAGGAAACGGGTGGCGCCAAGGGCTTGGCAGATACCCTGATTATGATGGTAGAAAGGATGATCAATACCTGGCCTGACAAATTGGCTTTTGCCAGATCCCCGGAAGAAATTGAATCAAACTTTAAAAAAGGCCTATTATCCCTTCCAATGGGAATTGAAAATGCAGCAGCCATTGAAGACGACTTATCCAATGTAGCCTATTTTTACAATAAAGGCATTAGGTATATGACCCTTACCCATGGAAAAGATAATCTGGTGGGGGATTCCTCCTATGATGATGCGGAGACGCATGGAGGATTAAGCGAGTTTGGCAAGGATGTAGTCAAGGAGATGAACCGATTGGGGATGATCGTGGATGTGTCCCATGTTACGGACAAGACATTTTTTGATGTGGCTGAAGTATCCAAAGCCCCGGTAGTCGCTACCCATAGCTCTGTGAGGGCTTTTACTCCTGGATTTGAAAGAAATGTGTCTGACGAAATCATTCAAAAAATTGCCGAAAAGAATGGTATGGTCATGATCACTTTTGGAGGAAGTTTCCTGGATCAAGCGTACTCTGATGCCAATTCGGCCATAAGGGAACATGTCCAGGAGTGGTTGAAGGAAAATAACCTGAGCTATAGGGATGAAAAAGCCCAGGAATATATCAGGGCTTATTCTGCAGATAAAAAACCAACAGTACATGTGTCCAAAGTAGTAGACCATATTGATCATGTGGTGAAATTGGTCGGGATTGATCATGTGGGCCTGGGATCGGATTTTGATGGGGTTGGGGATACCTTGCCGGAGGGATTGAAGGATGCTTCTATGTATCCCAATATTATTGCAGAACTGCTCAAAAGAGGTTATAGCAAAGAAGATGTCGAAAAGATCTGTTATAAAAATTTCTTCCGGGTCTGGAAAGATGTGGAAGCGGTGGCAGGTAAATAAAAAAGGGAGCCGGAGCGCTCCCTTTTTTATTTTTTCAGTACTTCGAGTTCCTTTTTCAGTTCAGCCACGGTTTTATCTGATTCTTCCAGGATTTTTTCGAAAGTTGAACGGTTATTTTCCTTTTCCAATTCTTCAAATAATTCAACAGAGGTACATAATTCTGCCAAATGTTTAAAGTCAAGGTTCAGGGCTACACCCTTAAGGGCATGGCAAGCTTGTTTGACTGATTTCAGATTTCCTTCTTTCAGGGTTTTTGCAAGGTCGCCTTTTATCTTTTCAATATTTTGGAGGCTGACTTCCAGTAATTGCCTGAAAAATTCAGGATCCGATTTCCTGAATTCATCCAATCTGGACAAGACTTTTTTATCCTCTTCTATTTTCTGGGTTCCTATATATTTGTCCAGCATTTCCTGGATATCAGCCACTACCACTGGTTTGGAAAGATAGTTGTCCATGCCAACTTCAATACACCTCTCAAATTCCCCTTTGACTGTTCCTGCAGTTAGGGCCACAATGGGAACTCTTCTTGTATTGTTTTCAATTTGGCGAATGGCAATAGTTGCCTCATACCCGCTCATCTCAGGCATTTGAATATCCATGAAGATCATCGAAGGATTTTCATTGGAAAACAATTCGACAGCTTCCCTGCCGTTTTTGGCTTCCAATATTTTACATCCAGGGAGAAGGTTTTTGACAATAGTTTTTGCCAATAACATATTTACTGGATTGTCATCTACTAAAAGGATTTTTAAAACACCATTTGTTTTTTGTGGATTTGGATGCACAATTGGTTCAGGTTTTTCCGCTTTAGCAGAAGCTTTATCTTCCTCAAGCATTTCTTCCGTTTCTGCAATTGGCAGGCTCAGTTTAAAAAAGAAGCGGCTTCCTTTACCAAGTTCTGTTTCAAGTTCCAGATGGGATTCCATCAATTGCAGGATTTTGTTACTGATGGTAAGTCCTAAACCTGTTCCCCCATATTTTCTTGTCGTGGAATTGTCTTCCTGCGCAAAGGCCTCAAAAATCACTTTTTCTTTCTCTTTAGAAATACCAATTCCAGTGTCCCTTACAGAAAATTCCAGATCAATATATTTTCCGTCATGGCTATGGCCGAGTTTCTTGATGGATAATTCAATTTCACCTTCATGGGTAAACTTAGAGGCATTGCTCAGTAGGTTGATCATAACCTGCTTCAACCTGGTGGCATCCACCCAGACGGTACCGGGCAAAACATCAGTCATACTGAGCTTTAATCCAATGTTCTTTTTATCGATAGATGGTTCAATCAATTTCAAGGTTTCTTTGGCCAAACCTTCCAGCTTAACTTTTGTTGGACTAAGCTCCAATTTTCCGGCCTCAATTTTTGAAAAATCCAGGATGTCATTGATCAGGTCCAAGAGGAGTTTGCCGGATTGCATAATGGATTGAATGAATTCCTTTTGGGTTTCATCTAGATTCGTTTTCATTAATAAATCAGAAAAACCGATTACCCCGTTTAGTGGTGTCCTGATTTCATGGCTCATGTTTGCCAGAAATTCTGATTTGGCAACACTGGCTTCATTCGCTTGTTGCATGGATAACCTGAGGTTTTGTTCCATGTTTTTCCGCTCCACAGCATTGGAAATACTTTCAGCGAAACTGATGAGCAATGCTGTCTCCGCCTCGCTCCATTCCCTTTCCTTCTGACAGTCATCGAATCCCACAAAACCCCAAAATCTCTTCTCAACGAAAATTGGTATAAGCAGGATGGATTTAATTCCCTGACTTTCCAAAAGCCCTTTGAGACCTTCATCTTCAATTTTTGAAACTATATTGAAATAAACCTCATTTTCCAACAGGAATTTCATGGACTCTCCGAATAAGCTGATGGGAAGGTTTTGAAGCTCTGGATTATCAATTTCCGGGGGGACCCCCAAGGCGCTCCATTCAAACCGCTGAGAGCTAAAATAGTTGCCTTCTTCATCCATGCTATTTTCAAAAAGATAAGCGCGGTCAGCACCTGCACCGTCCCCCAGAATGGTGATGGCTTTCTGGGTAGCTTTTTGGAAATCGGCATTGGATAACAATTCCTTTGTAGCAAATGCTATAGAAGTGAGCATTTTCTCATTTCTTAACAGGGAGGTATTGATGCTTTGGAGCTTTTGTTCATTTGCCCGGATCCTTTCTTCAGCTTGTTTTTGACTGGTGATATCCCTGAAAAACAAATATTGGGTTCTTTTAATGTTAACATCTTCCCCTTCCGTGATTTTTTTCAAAAATGCCAAGTAATACCTGCCATCCTTCTCCAAGTAAAATTCAAATAGTTTTTTGGCTTGTTCAGGAAGGAAAAGTTCGGCCAGGTCAGTCCAGCTTTGGGTAATCTGATGTATTGCAGTAAACTTCTTGTTTGGCAATATTGTATCCAAAATATATTGTGCACGTCTGTTTTGGGCGATAATCTCCCCGCTTTCATCAATGATCAAAATACCATCTGAGAGGTTGTCAAAGATGGTTTTGAATGCGATTGGATTAATTCTGAAAAGCTTGTATTTGAATAAAGCCCAGTACAACAGGATAGCACTGATGGCAAGGAAAAAAGGAACCGGGTCCAGCCCGTAGGGATAAAAGCCAAAAATCATCATGATGTAGGCTATCCATGGAATAAATGTTCCAAGAAGCATGATCAGCACTTGCCCCCTGTAAATGGTTGGCACAGAAAAAATCATTCTCAATAAGAGGATGTTAGAGGTTATGATAAGCAGGGTATTGTAAATTACATAAAGCCAGTGAAGGATGTTGGGGTCAATAGATACAGAGGTAAAATAACCATTGAATTTTGTGCTGATTTCATAATAAAAAAGCTGGTGCCAATCATTGGTTAAAACGAATATCAAAAACAAGCCGGAAAGCGCAAAAAGTATATTGATCCAAGTCTTATTGATTATGTCTGATCGGTCAGAATATTTTAGGACAAAGAGTAAAAGCAAAGGGGAAATGAAGACATCCCCAAGAAATTCCAAAGAATAAAAAAGTTTGATGGTGCTGGGCGTAGCCCCCAATAGTTCAACTCCATAAAAAAAAGAGTAAAAAAAACAGCCCACCATAAGGTAGGAAAAATATTTTTCTCCAAGCTGATTCGATCTTTTTGTTGAAAGCAGGAATAGTCCAAGAAAAATAATGCTCGTTAAAAATATTGGGATTGCGAAAGGGTTATAAGCAAATTGAATGTCCATAATTATCAATTTCAACAAGCAAATTAATATTTATCTTTTTAAATTAGAGGATAAGTCTATGTAAAAATATCAGAATTAATTTTTGAAAAAAATCATACGGTGTCAAAGCTGATTTTTGGAAAATTATTCTGAGGTAAATCTAAAAACCAAAATGTATTGTTATGAGAAAATTTGCAATTGCCTTATTTACGTTTTTTTTAATTTCATCAGCCGGCCACCTTTTTGCCCAAGAGGTAGATGAAAAGAGCCAACAGGAATTGGTGGATGCCAAAAAAGTAGTCCAGGAAGAAAAGAAAAGGCTTGCCCAAGAGAAGGCAGAAATGAAAGCTCAGGCAAAAAATGAAAAGGAAATCATGGCTAGAGAAAAGGCAGAGCAAAAAAGAATCGCCAATTATGAGAAGGCCATAAGTAATTATGAAAAAGCTTTGAATAATAAGCATAAAACAGAAATCAAACTTGCCAAGCAAAGATTGAAAATGGAAAAGGCTATCAATAAAGGGAAGGTTTCCAGTGCTGATATTTCGAAAATGGAATTGGGGATTAAGAAAACAGAAATTTCTGTAGAAAAACTAAAAATGGATATTGATAGGTACCAAAGGGAAATGGAAAGGTATGCCAAACCAAAAGACTAATAATTCCGGCAAATAATTGTAGGATTCCCCTGGCCGGTTTAGGGTTCTTCTGTCAAATAGTCCTGTTTAAGACCGTGAATCTGCATGAATCGGACAAATTTTCCGTTTTTTGGCTGTTTTTTGCTTTGGTAAAAAATTTGATTTAAGAAAATGGACTTCCAAGTGGAGTCTCTAAATTATCATAATTAACCAACTTTAACCATGGATTTCAAACAATTTACCATCAAATCACAGGAAGCCATCCAAAAAGCGGCGGAGCTTGCTATGGCAGAGCAACAGCAGGCCATAGAACCTGCTCATCTGCTCAAAGGCATTTTTTCCGAGGATGAAAATGTCACCGACTTTCTTCTTCAAAAACTTGCCGTGAATAAGACTTTGGTGGTTCAAAAAACTGACGAAATCATCAGGGGGCTTCCCAAAGTGAGCGGTCAGCAACCCTACTTATCCAATGCGGCCAATCAGGTGATGGTAAAGGCTAAAGATTACCTTAAGACCTTTGGGGATGAGTTTGTAGCCATTGAGCATTTGCTCTTGGGTATTTTGGCAGGTACCGATAAAACTGCCCAGCTATTGAAAGATCAGGGAATGAGTGAAAAAGCACTGATCGAAGCTATCAAGGAATTAAGAAAAGGAAATAAAGTGACAGACCAAAACGCAGAATCCAAATACAGGGCTTTGGAGAAATATTCCAAAAACCTGAATGATCTGGCCAAGAAGGGAAAGATTGACCCTGTAATCGGCCGGGATGAAGAAATACGAAGGGTTTTACAGATATTGGCCAGAAGGACCAAAAACAATCCTATCCTACTGGGTGAGCCAGGTGTGGGTAAGACTGCCATAGTCGAAGGACTGGCCCAGAGGATCGTAAGTGGTGACGTGCCGGAAAACCTCAAATCCAAAACCATTATATCCCTTGACATGGGCTTGCTTGTGGCAGGCGCTAAGTACAAAGGTGAGTTTGAAGAAAGGCTGAAAGCAGTAATCAAGGAAGTGACTGATTCAGAAGGAGAGATCATTCTCTTTATTGATGAGATCCACACCCTGATTGGTGCCGGAGGAGGAGGGGAAGGGGCCATGGATGCGGCCAACCTGTTGAAACCTGCCCTTGCAAGGGGAGAGCTTCATGCCATTGGAGCAACCACACTCAAAGAATACCAAAAGTACATCGAGAAAGATAAGGCTTTGGAAAGAAGATTCCAGGCAGTCATGGTCGATGAGCCTGATGCAGCGGATGCCATTTCCATCTTGAGGGGGATCAAGGACAAGTACGAACTCCACCATGGGGTAAGGATCAAAGATGATGCAGTCATTGCAGCAGTCGAACTTTCCCAGCGGTACATTTCCGATCGTTTCCTTCCAGATAAAGCCATTGACCTGATGGACGAGGCGGCAGCCAAGTTGAGGATGGAGATTGATTCCCTGCCTCAGGAACTGGATGAACTCAACCGTAGGATCATGCAGCTGGAGATTGAACGTGAAGCCATCAGAAGAGAAAACAACAAGGATAAGGAAGCTATCCTAAGCAAAGAAATCGCTGAATTGTCAGAAAAAAGGCAGTCTGTGAAAGCCAAGTGGGAGTCGGAAAAATCAGTGATCACCGGTATTAGGACAGAAAAAGAGAATATTGAAAAGCTGAAGCTTGAGGCCGAACAGGCAGAAAGGGCGGGTGATTTTGGTAAGGTGGCCGAAATCCGATACGGAAAGATTGTAGAGGCAGAGCAAAAACTTGAAAACTACAAAAAGCAGTTGGCTGAAATGCAACAGGGTTCGCCATTATTGAAAGAAGAAGTGGACCATGAAGATATTGCTGCTGTGGTTTCCAAATGGACAGGAATTCCTCTTTCCAAAATGATCCAAAGTGAGAGGGAAAAACTCCTCCACCTGGAAGATGAGTTGGGCAAACGTGTCGCGGGACAAAGAGAGGCTATTGCTGCACTTTCCGATGCGGTAAGAAGAAGCAGGGCTGGGCTACAGGATCCCAAGCGTCCGATAGGTTCATTTATCTTTTTGGGTACCACCGGTGTGGGTAAGACAGAATTGGCCAAAGCTTTGGCAGAATACCTCTTCAATGATGAGAATGCCATGGTGAGAATAGATATGTCCGAATATCAGGAAAGGCATGCGGTATCCAGATTGGTGGGAGCGCCTCCGGGATATGTAGGCTATGATGAAGGAGGGCAATTGACTGAGGCGGTCAGACGCAAGCCTTATTCTGTAGTCCTGTTGGATGAAATCGAAAAAGCCCATCCGGATGTGTTCAATATCCTGCTACAGGTGCTGGATGACGGAAGGTTGACAGACAATAAAGGTAGGGTGGCCAATTTCAAAAACACCATCATCATCCTTACCACCAATATCGGTTCGCACCTGATTCAGGAGAGGTTTGCCGAAATGGAAGAGTGGAACAAAGAAGAGGTAATGGAAAAAACCAAAGCCGAGGTCTTTGACCTGTTGAAGAAATCCGTGAGACCGGAGTTCCTCAATAGGATAGATGAGGTGATCATGTTTGAACCGCTCAATAAAGAAGTCACCAGAAAAATAGTGGATATACAGTGGAGGGAAATCCAAAAACGACTGGCAGAAGCCAATATTGAGATTGAGGCGACACAGGAGGTACTGGATTATCTAGGAGAAGTAGGCTTTGACCCACAGTTTGGAGCAAGACCACTTAAGAGAACCATGCAGCGATTGATTCTCAATGAGCTGTCCAAACAAATTTTGGCAGGTTATATAAAGAGCGATTCTGCAGTATTGGTGGACCTAGATGCTGACAAGCAGGTTTACTTCAAAAATGTGGATACCATAGCGGTATAACAAAGCCAACACATTTTATCTAAGGCTGTCCCAAAAATAGGGACAGCCTCTTTTATTTTTTTATGTGAATACCAAGAGGAAGCCCTGATGTATAAAAAAAAGGTTTACTCATATTTTTAAAGTTCTCCATCCATCTTTATTTTACAATTCAGTGGTTGAGGAGAAATTTTTTGTAAATTAATTACCCGAAACCAAACTTATATGCAGGAAGAACTATCGTCTAAAAAAGAAAAATCTGAACGGGAGAGGCAGACATTTTTTAGGGTGGCATTTAAAAACAATTGCAATCTGCTGCAGATCGCAGACAACAAGGCCAATATGGTTATCAGTATCAATGCCCTGGTTATTTCATCTATTATTGCCATATCGGGATATGGGACGATTTCCAATAAAATTGATCTGTATGGTTCTAAATTGATTATACCTCTCGTATTTATTTTAATAACCTGTTTCATTTCTACAATTTTGGGGGTGCAGGCTGCTAAGCCTAAAATAGTGGATGATAAAACAGTGCCCAGTAATCCAAACCAAGGTAGTCTTTTGTTTTTCGGTGAGAGTTCAGCTTATTCCAAAGAAGGATTTTTAAAGGAACTCGAAAAAATACTTCCTTCCCGTAGCGAGCTGAACAGCCACATGGCAGTCACCTTATATTACCAAGGGAAGGTCTTAAAAAACAAGTATAATCTCTTGGGATATGCTTATAATGTCTTTCTTCTCGGTCTGGCTATAGGTGTTTGCTCATTTTTGGCCTATCTCCTTTTTGATATTCTTTAACTGGGGGGCGTTGATTTGGGCTTGTAACCCTTTGATTTGTTGTGGTTTTTGTTTAATTTTTGATTGAACTTAAACCTTTTCTACCATGAGACTTTTCCCATCTTTTTTATGTCCATTAATGAAAATGATTTTAAGGGATATAAAGTGGGGGAAAGAACTCCTGTTTTTCATTCTTCTTTTCACTTTTTTGGGTGCAGTTAACTTTTCCTTGTCCCAGCAGGAGTCTAAAAAATCAATATTATTCCAAGAGGATGAGCTTTTGGATGTAAGGTTAGGCTATTCTTTCAAGGAAGTGAAATCCAGGAAATCAGATGAAGAGGGTAAATCAGGATATCTTTTTTACGGTAAGGAAGATCAAGGTTGGGATTCCATACCGATAATTACCCGTGGTCGGGGTAATTTCAGAAGGGATCAGTGTTTCTTTACCCCGTTGAAAGTACATATGAAAAAAAAGGAGGTGAAGGGGACCCTTTTCGAGGGAAATAAAACCTTGAAAGTGGTTTTGCCTTGTCAAAATGCCAAGGATGCCAGTGATTTTTTGGTAAAGGAATACATTTGTTACAAATTATATGAACCGCTAAGTCCTTACCATTTTAATTCAAGATTAATCAATCTCAATCTGACTGATGAAGGATCTAAACAGCAAAAGGCTTATGATGTTAAGGCAATATTTATAGAAGACGATGGTTTGGTGGCAGATAGGTTTGGGGCCAAGCTGCATAAGGGGAGGGAAATGAATCCCATGAGACTTCAGGATACTGCCTCTGTGGTTCATGACTTTTTTCAATTCTTCATAGGGAATACAGATTGGTCAGCGGCTGTTCAGCATAATGTGACCATCATGCAGCTACCCAATACAGCTTATATTCCTTTGTGTTATGATTTTGATATGACAGGGATGGTCAATGCTCAGTATGCTACAGTAAGTGAAAAGCTGAATATCAATTCTGTGAGGCAGAGACTATACCGGGGTTTTTGTAGGGATGAGGCCCTTTTTCAATATGTAAGGGCTTATTACCTCGAGCGGGAGCCAATGGTTTGGGAAGCTTTTCATCAGGCCGCAGTGCATCTTAGTCCAAAAGAAGTTCCTGCAATGAAACAATACATGAAAGAATTTTTCGATATTTTAAAAAATGACAAGAAGTTTAAAGATGAGATTTTTTCCAGGTGTAGAGGCGTATAATTTCTTAACAATTGGGTTGTTTGGAAGGTTAGATCAACAATCGTCTTAATCTTATCGCCAATTCATTTCTAAGTAATGTTATTCAAAATTCAGAACAGTCCAAGTGAAGTTTTTTCCATCGTAAAACATGAACTGCACCGTGGTGCTTTGGATAAAAAGCATCCTTTCAGGTATTTGGTTTTCGGAACTCAAGGGGATGCAGCGCCAGATTTGCGCCATGTGGTTTTAAGGAAAGTGGATGAAGACCTAAACATTTTCATGTATACGGATTCCCGGACCCAAAAAGTAAAAAGCATACAAGCTGACCCCAACGTGTCCCTACTTTTCTATCATCCCCAAAAAAGAGCACAGATTCGGATAAGTGGTCAGGCTTATCTGCATCATCAAGATGTACTAGCTGCAGCTCATTGGAACAGGGTGCAGGGAGAAGCAAGAAAAGCATACAACTCCTTAATTGCTCCGGGCCTGTCTATTTTTCAGCCTGAAGATGCTTTTTTTTGGAATGAGGATTTGTCAAGCAATCAGTATTTTATGCTTGTCAGGATTATTCCCTATTCTATTGAAGCCCTGCAACTTAATGTATTGGAGCATTTGAGGATTAGGTTTGATAGAGAGGAAGAGAGCTGGACAGGTTCTTGGATAGCTCCATGAAATAAATTAATTATTGACAATATGTGTCAATAATTTCGTGACCAGATTTTTTTTGAGTAATTTAGTCTTGTTGTCAGGTTGAAGAAGTAATCCTTCGGGCTTAAGATTTGATTTTTAAAAATGAAGATTTTTTCCTGACACGCAGTGTAAGCAACCAATTAATTAAAATATGTGGATCGCGTCGACTGATGGGTTTTTGTCCATCGTACAACACCGTGACCTGGAGGACACTTTGATGGTCCGTGCCCGGGTCAAAAAGGATCTCCTTGGCATGTTTTCAGAGGAGAGGATAGTGGAAACTCCGAAAGCAGATTACCGCTTCAGGGTTTTGGTTCCCAAAAAGGAAATGGCAGAAATGCTTGCTGCAAAAATTATGGACATTAATTATCCCAATTTCAAAAATAAGATTGCCGAAGTTGAGCTTCAAAGGGATAAGTTGTCTGCTTACCATGACATTTGGTATATCATGTGGAACTATGGAAAACAAATAAAACAATGAGTAAAATTATTTTCGTGACCGGAATTCCCGGAGCGGGCAAGAGTACTTATATCAAGAATAAGTACTCGGATAAAGAGAAATACTTTATTATGGATATGGCAGAGCATTGTCTTGGTAGGTTTGGTAACCTGGAGCCTCTGAAGGATGAAGATTATGGAGAGGACAGGCTGTCCATAATCAATGGATTGACGGATGAAGGTTTTTTTGCCCTTTTTGATGGAAAGGATTTGGTAATAGAGCACAATGTGGTAAGTGATGATTTGGATGAATTCTTTGACCTGGTGTATAAAGCAAATGGTTTGGGTTTTCAGACGGAATGGGTCCATCTGTATGTCGAATTGGAGGTCGCCCAAAAAAGGATTCAATCCGCGGGGGACTCCTATTACTTCTCTGAGGCTTTGGCTTTGGATGTGCTGATGGTATTGGAAGGGATTTTGGAGGATTATCAGCTTAACGTTCAGTTGGAAGAACTTGCAGTTTTTACGGGACCCAAGGGGAATATCCGACTTTTCAAAAAACAGACAGAACAAGAAATCGTTTTCTTTTTTGTCGAAGAGCATGCCGGTTATTCCGGATTTATCGGATGTGAGGATCTTGAAGGAAAAGTGGCAACAGATTCTATGGTGTTGTACAACAACTTCAATGATGTGGTAGCATCAATTTATGACCAATATGGTGCTGGTAAATTGTCCCTAATTTCTATAAAGGAAAACTTAAAACCTGTTCTGAAGAGGTTTCTTGACGGGAGAAAGGATATACCTTATTGGGATCAATTTTTGAATTGATTTCAAGTTCCCGTTTCAGTGCGGAAGACTTGTCGGGCAATATTTCTTTATGTACGATGCGCCAATTTGGAGCTCCAGATTTGGTTGAGGGTGTAGCTCCGTAGTTGTGGTGTTTTAGACGGGATTCCAGATCATCAGTAGATCCGATGTAAAATTTATCGGTCTTTGAAGAGTAAAGGATATAAACAAAGTACATGTTTAAAAATAAAAAAGGCTTGCGAAAACCGCAAGCCTTAGTGGAGAATAACGGATTCGAACCGATGACCTCTACACTGCCAGTGTAGCGCTCTAGCCAACTGAGCTAATTCCCCAATATGTCAATTTTGTAGAATTTGAACAGATGGCCTTCCCGACAGGTGTCGGGACGCTCTAGCCAACTGAGCTAATTCCCCTTTCGGACTGCAAATATAGAAAGTGATTTGAAATGCGCAAAATAAAAAATTAATCTGCGGAATAATTTACCCTCGTAAGGATACTTCTACCCAAGGTGATTTCATCTGTATACTCCAATTCGCCGCCAATCGGGATTCCTCTGGCAATGGTACTCACCTTAATGCCAAACTCTTTCAATTTTCTGGTGATAAAAAAGGAGGTAGTGTCCCCTTCCATAGTAGCAGGCAATGCCAAAATTACTTCTGATACTTTTTCTTCTCCTGGCTCTTCAATTCTTTGGAGCAAGGCCTCTATTTTCAGATCATCTGGGCCAATACCCTGGATGGGGGAAATTACACCGCCCAAAACATGATAGAGGCCATTGTACTGTGCCGTATTTTCAATGGCCAAAACATCAGGGATGTCTTCGACCACACAAATGATGCTTTTGTCCCGTCGGTTACTTGAACAGATGGAACATACTTCTGTGTCGGAGATGTTATGGCATTTTTGGCAATACCTGACTTCCTTCCTTAATGCTGTCAGCGCAGCTGTCAGATCATCCGTGAAATTTTCTTTTTGTTTCAAGAGGTGTAATGCAAGCCTAAGCGCAGTTTTTTTTCCTATGCCCGGCAGCTTGCTGATTTCATTGACAGCATTTTCAATAAGTTTGGAAGGGAAGTTCACTCCTTTGGTATTTTAAATGATTGCGGCTTGGATGCCGGCATCCAAGATAGCCTGGCACATGGGCTTTAATTTAGATCTGCTGCCCTTTTTTACGGTGCATTTGCCTTTATAATGAATGATCAGGGTACATTGTTCTGCCTGCTCCGGCGTATGTTGGCAAACTTTGATCAGCACTTTGATCACATGGTCAAAGGTATTGATGTCGTCATTGAATACCACCAACTCACATTCATCGGTATCGATCAACTCTTCCAGTAATACTTCTACTTCTTCCAACATGGGATATGCTTCTGTATGGTAATTCATTTTGCAAATTTAATTATTATAGACAATTTAGCACGATGCTCACCTGAAGTTACTATGGATTCAAAGTTAGTTTTAATCGTTATAACATCATATTTTGCCCTCTTGTTTTTGATTTCCTGGTTTACTTCCAGGAAGGTCTCTTCCGAAACATTTTTCACAGGTGACAGGCAATCCCCTTGGTTTCTGGTTGCTTTTGGGATGATCGGAGCCTCCCTGTCAGGAGTTACTTTTGTCTCTGTTCCCGGAGAAATTGGAAATACACAATTTCATTATTTTCAGGTAGTTTTGGGCTATACCCTGGGTTACTTTACCATTGCCAAGGTTTTGCTTCCTTTGTACTACCGGCTGAACCTGGTTTCTATTTACAGTTACCTGGAAGACAGATTCGGCTTTTGGTCATATAAAACCGGTGCCTTCTTTTTTATTTTGTCCAGGACCCTGGGTTCTTCGATCAGGGTTTTTTTAGTAGCAGGGGTCTTACAACTTATATTATTTGATTCCTGGGGCATTCCATTTTGGGTTTCTGTTTTAATTACGGTTTCTCTGATATGGCTTTACACGCACAGAGGGGGCATCAAGACCGTGGTATGGACGGATACCTTGCAGACCCTTTTTATGCTTTTGGCGGTGGTGGTCAGTATTTACCTGGTCGCGAAAGATCTTGGGATACTTGGAGTGAGTGAGCTTGTGTCCAATATTGTGGCAGATCCCCGCTCTGAAATTTTCAATTGGGATTGGCAATCCGGCACCAATTTTTTCAAACAGTTTGCCTCGGGTGCATTTATCACTATCGTCATGACCGGCCTGGATCAGGATATGATGCAAAAAAACCTGACCTGTAGAAATATCGGGGATGCACAGAAAAACATGTTTTGGTTTACGGTCATCCTGGTTTTTGTCAACCTCCTTTTTCTCTCTTTAGGTGTTTTGCTTTATCAGTATGCCGAAATCAAGGGTCTGACTGTTCCTGCCCGAACCGATGATCTTTACCCGTTTCTTGCTACCCAACATTTTACTGCATTTGCTGGGATTATTTTTGTCCTGGGAATTACAGCGGCAGCCTATTCCAGTGCTGATTCTACTTTAACAGCACTTACTACTTCTTTTTGTTTTGATTTCCTGGAAATAGAAAAGAAATATCCAAAAGAAAAACAAGTGGCAGTCAGGAAAACCGTGCATCTTGGCTTTACCTTCTTGATGTTTTTTGTCATCCTTCTTTTCCGCTGGATCAATGACCAAAGTGTAATCAATGCGGTATTTATCATTGCAGGCTATACCTATGGCCCATTATTGGGATTGTATTCCTTTGGTCTGTTTACCAAGTGGAAGGTAAAAGACAAGGTAGTGCCTTACTTGGCTATTGCTGCTCCTGTTTTGGCTTTTGTAATCAGTAAGAATTCTGAAAAGTTGCTTTGGGGCTATAAGTTTGGATTTGAGGTCCTGATATTAAACGGTCTCTTGATGTTTTTGGGTCTGTATTTGTTCAGACAGAAAAACTAAAGCTCATGTCTGGCTATCAGGTCATTGATTTTTTTAACCTGGATATGCTGTTCTCCAAACTGTTTGGGCTGCCATCAAGGTCCACCAATACAGAGATCTGACCATTTCCATTTGTTTTTTTATGGTTTTCCTGAGTGAATTGTACACTTGGCGCCACAGCAATCAATTCCTGTACATCCACCTCATACAACTCTGCCAACCGTATCGCGTCTTCCATCTTAACCCAGATTGCAGCTTTTAGGGGTTAAAAAAGAAAATTTCGGGAAATTTTCTTTTTTTTAGCTCCGATTATCCGTACCCCCCTACGTGATTTTTTTTCTACGGGCTGTATAAGGCCATTTTTCGGTTTGTAGTACACAAGGGGTATTGCATCTTGGGGTTCAATACCAGTACTTTACACCATGTATTTCAAGTTCTCTTTACGTAAACATCCCGATACGGGAATACTCAGCGGATACTACCGGCTGGTGGAAAGTTACCGTAATGCGGACAACAGGGTGTGTCATCGCACTATCCTGAATATAGGTTTCATGGAGGATGCTGCACCCGAGCAGCTCAACAAAATACAGAAACACCTTACCGAGAAGTATGAGCAGAAGGCTTCTCTTTTTGACCTGGAGGAAGATCCAATCGTCAGACGCTATGTTGAAGACTTCTGGAATCGGATCGTATCTTCCAAGAAGCTGGATATCAAGTCGGAACAGCAGCTGTCACGGATGGTGGATATGGATACCATCCAGCACAGTAATGCCAGGGAAATAGGAGCTGAGAATATTGCTTTCCGGACATGGGAGAAGCTACAGCTTACACCTTTATTACTTTCGGCGGGATTCAGCGCCGAAGATGCCAGTCTTGCAGCCACACAGGTTGTATCCCGTGCGGTATACCCCGCTTCCGAACTCAAAACTGTCCGTTGGATAAAGGAAAACTCGGCAGTCTGTGAGCTTACGGGCTATGATATGGATAAAATAACCAAGGACAAGCTGTACAAAAGTGCGCTTGAGCTGTACAAAGTCAAAGATTCACTCGAAAAGCACCTTTCCAAACGTACCAATGAACTCTTTGATCTGCAGGATAAGATCATCCTTTATGACCTGACCAACACCTACTTTGAGGGAGAAAAGCCGAACAGTAAGCTGGCACAATACGGAAGGAGCAAGGAAAAAAGAAAAGATGCGAAACTTGTTGTGCTGGCACTGGTAGTGAATGTGGAAGGGTTTATCAAGTACTCCTCAATCCTGGAAGGAAACATAGCAGACTGCAACACACTTGCCGCAATGATTGAAAAGCTTTCCGTCCACACCTGTACAGGACCTGCGGTAGTGGTACTCGATGCGGGCATAGCCACCGAAGAAAACCTGCATCTTATCCGGAACAAAGGATACAGCTACCTCTGTGTAAGCAGGACAAAACTCAAGGATTATAGCTATGTGCCCGACAGGCTTACAACTCTGCTGGAAACAAAATCAAAGCAGAACATCAGACTCAGAGCCGTGTCCACAGAAAAAAACACAGACTATTATTTAGAAGTCAAAAGCCCTTCCAAAGAGAAGAAAGAGGAAGGTATGAAGCTACAGTTCGAAGAAAGGTTTGAACAGGAGCTGCAAAAAATACACCATGCCCTCAACAGCAAGGGAGGAGTCAAAAAAACCGATAAAGTCCACCAGCGCATCGGGAGGGCCAAAGAAAAGTATCCATCAGTCCAGTATTATTATGAGATCACTGTTGAAAGTGACCCTAAAACAGAACAGGCAACAGCAATGTCATGGAAGAAAAACCCGGAACGGGAGCAGGCAAAAACCGATAATCTGGGCGTCTATTTTTTACGGACAAACCTGAACGTGCAGGAGGAGTACATCATCTGGAATATCTATAACACTATCAGGGAAATAGAAAATGCCTTCCGTACCCTCAAAACCGACCTGGACCTCAGACCGATTTACCATAAAAATGATGATGCCGCCATGGCACATCTACATCTGGGAATCCTTGCATATTGGATAGTCAATACAGTAAGGTACCAGCTCAAACAGAATGGAATAAAAAGCTGCTGGCGTGAAATAGTAAGAGTAGGCAACACACAAAAGGTCATCACTACTTCAGGGAAAAACACCTATGACAAAATCATTACCACACGCAAGTGTACAGTTCCAAACAAAAACCTAAAAGAAATCTACGACATCCTTAAGGCCAAATATCAACCGTTTAAAAAAAGAAAATCCGTAGTACACAAACTTGAACTCAAAAAAACAGAAATACCCAAATTACAGCTACTTACAGGCGGATAGCTGCAATCTGGGTTAAGATTGGATCTGCCCTGTTCGTACCTCGAATAAGCTGTGTAGTCTTTTTTGCCCAGGTATTCTGCGATATATTCCTGTGTGTAGCCCCTCAATACCCGGTGCTTGCGGAGGTTCTCCGCAATATGGCTTTTCAATGCTGTATCCATAAGTCAAACAATTTGTACTTTTGATGCTTTCACAAAAAGCATACACATTTGCTCGGTTTTCTGAAAAAATGTTAAAAAAAGTCAGATTTTATCAATAAGCGCCTGATTTTGGTAAAAAACACCTCAGATTTCCAAGTTATTTGGGTCCCAGAATATTTTTTCGAACTCAAGGATTTTATCATTTCTTACCTTAATGCCTTCTGATTCCAATTGTTGCTGCATGAATTCAGGGTGCGGGAAATGATGTTTGCCGGTCAATACCCCGTTCCTGTTGACTACCCTATGTGCAGGGATGTCCGGCTGACTATGGGAGGCATTCATGGCATATCCTACCATGCGGGCCCCGCTTTTGAGGCCAAGGTAATTGGCAATGGCCCCATAGGAAGTTACCCTTCCTTTGGGAATGAGTTTTACTACCTGATATACCAGATCGAAGTAATTATCCCTGTTTTGCATACAATAGTTCCAATAAGATTTCATCAAACTCTTCCCTGATCTCAGGCTCTCTTTCAGGTGCAATTCCCACGATTATTTTGAAGGCGATTTTTTCTTCGAACACACCGCCCAATCCTACCACGAATTTTGAAATTTCTTTTGATTCCAGCCTTTTTGATAGTTTGGGCTCGATTTTTTCTTTGATTTCTTTCAGTCCCATTTTATATTCAATGGGTACCTCAAACAAAAACTCCACATCCTTACGGTCCGTAAACCTGTAATTGATGACGTGGGTACTAAGCATCAGGTTGTTGGGAATCATCATGGTCAGTCCATCGTCTCTTTTGAGCACAGTGTTCATCAAAGTGATATCTTTTATGATCCCCTTTTGGTCATTGATTTTGATGGTGTCACCCAATGAAAACTGATCTGTAAACATGATGATCAGTCCATTGATGGTATTGGTGATGTAATCCTTAGTAACGATGGCTATGGCGGCAGCAACAATGGTCAAGCTTGTCAAGAACTCTACTGGCTTTAAACCAAAAGCCATAATGAGTGCAGAGATGAATACGATCGAATTTAGTATATTGGAAATCCAAGCAATTCCCAGGAGGAAATTGGGATGCAGTTCTTCGTCTTCTTGTTTTCTAAGATAGATTCTTGCTGTAATTATTCTTGCCAAAGAAATGAGGATATTTGCACCAAGAAGGAAAAGAATCGCAGTAATGACATTGGAAAGCCCTGGTTTGGCAGAGACCCAATCCATAAAAGGAACAGAAATCGTGTTCAGGAGGAACAAAGCAAGATAGATCAGCAGCTTGACTATAAAAATGCGGAATTTCTTTGTTTCGGCAAGTCTAAAAACTGATTTTGATTGGGGCATGTTGGTTGAAATTTGAATGATGACTAAAAACAAACAAAAGTAAATATGGAAAGGAATATTATCATCACGGGTGCTGCAGGAAATTTGGGTTTGGAGGTGGTAAGCAAATTTAAGAGAGAAGGTTACAGGATTATAGCCATTATTCAGCCTGATTCCGGAGACGAAGTGGAGGAGGCAGATGATGTCTATGAAGTAGATGTAATAGATCCCGAAGCTGTTCTTGAATTTGCCAGTGAATACCAAATGCAATATGGGGAAGTGGACGCTATCGCACTATTGGTGGGCGGTTTTGCTATGGGTGATATTGAACACACCACTGTCGAAGACTTGGAGAAGATGATCCGGCTGAATTTTTATTCGGCCTTCAACATGGTCAAAAACTTCCTTCCCTTTATGAAAAAGGCTGATTTTGGTAGTTTTCTCTTCGTTGGGGCCCGTCCTGCACTTCAGCCACAAGATGGGAAAAACGTTGTGGCATACGCTTTGAGCAAGAATATGGTGATGGGCTTGGCCAATTACGTAGCAGAAGAATCAAAAGGCACCAGGATAAGGGCGCATATTTTTGTCCCCAGTATCATTGATACGCCTCAGAATAGAGAGGCCATGCCGGATGCGGACTTTACGCAATGGGTAAGTCCCTCAGATATTGCAGAGGCTATGCATTATGCGGTCAATAACCCCGCTTTGAGAAACATGACCTTTAAGCTTTATGGAGGTATTTAAACAAAATGATTATCAAAAATGAAAACAAAAACCACACTGTTGATTTTATCTTTTTTCTTGACTTTTGGGCTTTTACAGGCGCAGACCCAAAGGGAAGTCAGAAGTCTTGGTGCATTCAATGCAGTCAAAGTATCCAATGCCATCAAAGTTGAACTGGTCAAAGGGAGTGAAAATAAAGCTGAACTAACGGTATCCGGGATAGAATTGGGCAAGGTGGAAACCTCCATTGTGGATGAAACCTTGGAGATTCGATTGGCGAGAGGGAATTTCAGAAACCACAATGTCGAGGTTAAAATTACCTACAAGGACATTCAGGGCATAGAAGCCTTGACAAGTGCCAGAGTTATCGCTAAAAGCCCAATCGAAGCATCTGAAGCCTATTTGTTTGCATCTACCAGTGCTTACCTTGAAGCAGAAGTCGAAGCGGATGTACTGAACATAGAGGCAGCCACCAATGCCAAAATTTTTGTAACAGGAAAAGTGGAAAAACTCGGACTAAGGGCCTTTACCAATGCAGAGATAGACGGACAAAATCTAAGGGCCAATCAGGTGGAAGTAATGGCAAATACCGCGGCAACGGTTTACTTTAGAACCACCGGCATTATTGAAGGTTCGGCGGCCACCGCAGCAAAAATTTATTACAAAGGAAATCCTAAAGAAATCAATGTAAAAACCAGTACCGGTGGTACTATCTCCAGACACTAATGAAAAAAGTCCTAATTCTTGTTTTATCCATCGTTTTATTAACGCCATCGTTACAGGCCCAAGAGGAAAAAGAAGTTGAAAAAGTCATCGCTTCCCTGTTTGTAGGCATGAAAAACAAAGATCCGGAGTTGGTCAGGCAATCTTTTCATCCAGATGCCAGTATGCAAACCGTGATAGCAGGGGAGCAAGGTGCTACCTTAGGCTCCAATTCTGTTGCCGATTTTATCAATAGAATCGCCACTACCCCGGTTGGAACTACCCTTGATGAAAGGATTTTAGATTATCAGATAAAAATCGATGGGCAAATGGCATCTGCCTGGACCAGCTATGAATTTTATGTGAATGATGGATTTAGCCATTGTGGGGTGAATTCATTTCAGCTTATTAAAACAGCTGATGGTTGGAAAATCACTTATGTGATTGATACGAGAAGAAAAGAAGGCTGCAAGTAAGCCTTGGACGGCCGGAGTTACTCTAAACTCCGGCTTTTTTCAAGATTGATAGGGTTTGGGCTAAATCTTTTTGAACTTCTAAAAACGAAACTATATTTTTGACGTATTGGTAAAAAATATCTCCATTGTTTGCGAATAACATAAAAATATTTTTTGCTTTTTGGAATTTTGTCCTTAAGATTGCTGTATAAAGTTTTAGGAGATGTTTTACACAGCAGACAAGTTCAGGTTTATGAATGCATCCGGGAGTTTTTCCGGTATGGGCTGTGAAGTTGGTATGGTGTTTACCATGTTTTTTACCACAACTACCATTACGGGGTAATCCCGTATCAATCCATCATATAGCCCCTTACAACAGGACCTTTTTAGGTCAATATTATCTATATTTATATCATTCAGCCTGTTTCATCTATGAAGATTTTAAAATTTGGAGGTTCTTCCGTCGCTAACAAAGAAAATATTCTCAAAGTATTTAAGATTTTAAGTTCCCAGCAAAAGAAGGGTGAGTTCGCCGTTGTATTTTCAGCCTTTGGGGGAGTTACAGAAATTTTATTGAATTCCGCAGAAAAGGCGAGGCAGGGTGACCGCTCTTATGTGGATGAAGTAAAAGCTTTGGAGGAGAGACATTTTGAGACAGTCAAGCAGTTGATCCCCATACAGCTGCAATCGACTGTGCTCACTTTTGTCAAAGTCAGGTTCAATGAATTGGAAGACCTCTTTCACGGGATATTTTTGATCAAGGAATGTTCTCCAAGAACCTTGGATTATGTAGCAAGTTTTGGAGAGAGGTTGTCTGCTTTTATCCTGACAGAGGCCCTGAAGGTGGAAGGTTTTCCAGCAGTCTATTTGGATGCGAGGTCTGTAATCCGCACCAATGACAGGTTTGGCAATGCCAAAGTGGACTTTTCCGCTACCAATGACCTGATTTTGGATTATTTTCATCAAAATCCAGGTCTTAAGGTCATTACCGGATTTATAGGTTCTACTGAAAAAGGCGAAACAACCACGCTGGGAAGAAGTGGGTCTGATTATACTGCTGCCATATTTGCTTCTGCTTTACAGGCTGAAAGCCTGGAAATCTGGACAGACGTTTCAGGGGTTCTGACATCAGATCCAAGATTGGTTTATACTGCTTTTACCATTCCCCAGCTTACTTACAGTGAGGCGATGGAGTTGTCCCATTTTGGCGCAAAGGTGATCTTTCCTGCCACCATGCAGCCTGCGATGAAGAAGGGTATTCCTATTTATATCAAAAACACATTTGATCCGGCCAATCCGGGAACTCTGATCAATGGCGAGGGACCAAGTGGTAAACTCATCAAAGGCATATCTTCCATGTCTGGTGTTTCCTTGTTAAATATTGAGGGCTCAGGTCTTATTGAGGTAGTGGGTGTGAGCAGAAGGGTCTTTGGTGCGCTTGCGGATGCCAATATCCATGTCCTGCTGATCAGCCAGGCTTCTTCTGAACACAGTATTTGTGTGGCAATACGTACTTTGGAAGTGCCCAGGGCCAAGGAAGCCATCGAAAAGGAATTTCTCTATGAAATAAAAAACGGAGAGATGGATCCTGTGGTAGTGGTACCCAACATGTCTGTAGTGGCAGTAGTGGGGGAAAATATGAAACATAACCCCGGTGCCAGCGGAAGGATGTTCCAGTCTTTGGGTAGGAACAATATCAACGTATATGCTATCGCCCAGGGAAGCTCCGAACTGAATATTTCTGCTGTGGTGTCCCAGGCAGATCTTCAAAAGGCATTAAACGTGCTGCATGAAGCCTTCTTCCTTTCTGATAACAAAGTACTCCACGTGTTTTTGGTAGGTGTAGGGTTAATTGGAAAGGCATTGATCAAGATGATCGCCAATCAAAGGGAGAAATTGCAAAGGGAAAATGATTTGGATATTCAAATCCATGGTATAGCCAACTCCAGGTATATGGCCTTTCATGAAGATGGATTTGATTTGAAAAATTGCCCAAGTCCAGAGGATGCGGAGGGCTCCAGACCCATGGACCTGGAAAAATTTATCCAGCAAATGGAAGAAATGAATTTCTCCAATTCGGTTTTTGTGGACTGTACAGCCAGTCAGGATGTTGCTGATGTATATGACCGGGTCTTGGAGGCCAGTATACCAATTGTAACCCCCAATAAGAAGGCCAATTCAGGGTCATTGGATAACTATAAAGCTCTCAAGAAACTGGCTTATAAGCGTGGTGTGAAATTCCTCTACGAAACCAACGTAGCAGCCGGACTTCCTGTAATCAATACCTTACAGGACCTCATGCTCAGTGGGGATAAGGTCATCAGGATTGAGGCGGTTTTGAGCGGATCCATGAATTATATTTTTTCGGAATTTGAAAACGGTCTCGCCTTCAGTGAGGTGGTGAAATTGGCAAAAGAAAAAGGATACACAGAACCTGACCCAAGAGATGACCTCAGTGGCATGGATGTAGCCAGAAAAATCCTCATCCTCGGGAGGGAAGCTGAACAGGATCTGCATTTTGAGGACATCAGCATACAAAGTATGGTACCGGAGGATTGTGTAGAAACAAAAGATATTCAGGAGTTTTTTGACAGATTAAAAAAACATGATGCGGCCTTTTCGGAATTGCTTCAGAAAGCCCGCTCCGAAGGAAAAAAACTCCGGTTCATGGCCACTCTGGAAAATGGAAAAGCAAAGGTAGGGCTTAATGCTCTTGATAGCACCCATCCTTTTTATACCTTAAAAGGAAGTGACAATATGATCCTGTTTACTACCGAACGCTACCATGATTTCCCCATGATCATACGTGGGCCTGGTGCAGGAGCAGATGTGACAGCAGCAGGGGTTTTTGCTGATGTAATCAGGTTAGGTAATTATTCCAGATAGCCATGAAACAGGTAACCGCCTTTGCACCTGCTACTGTCGCCAATGTTTCCTGTGGCTTCGATATCCTTGGTTTTGCCATCGATGAGTTGGGAGATTGGGTACAGGTGACCCAATCTGATTCCGGTATCCTTAGGGTGGTAGAAATCCAAGGGGATGGGGGGAAATTGCCTTTGGAACCTGAAAAAAACACCTGTTCTGTTGCCATTCAGGCCATGTTGGATGAAATGGGGCTCAGGCAAGGTTTGGACATCCATCTTTTCAAAGGTTTGCCTTTGGGATCAGGAATGGGATCCTCAGCAGCAAGTGCTGCCGCAGCATTGGTTGCTGCCAATGAAATCCTTGGTAATCCATTTGAGAAAAAAGACCTGGTTCCTTTTGCGATGGAAGCAGAGCGTATAGCCTGTGGCGCTGCCCATGCAGACAATGTTGCCCCTTCTATCATGGGCGGATTTGTATTGATAAGGGGCTATGATCCCCTCGATGTGGTCAAACTCCCGGTTCCTGAAGGGTTGTATTGTACCCTGGTCCATCCCCACCTGGAGTTGAAAACGGCAGATTCACGGTCTGTTTTGAGGCAACAGATTTCCCTGAAAGAGTCCACTGTACAATCAGGAAATATTGCCGGCCTTATTGCCGGGCTCTTTCAAAGCGACTTTGAGCTGATCAGCAGGTCTTTGAAGGATGTGATAGCAGAACCATCCAGGGCTTTGTTGATCCCCGGATTTTATGAATTAAGGGAATCGATCCGGTCAGTAGGTGCATTGGGATCAGGGATATCCGGTTCGGGGCCTACCATTTTTATACTGTCCCAAGGGAAGGAAATTGCCCTTCAGGCAGGGGAAGCAAGTAAAGAAGTCTTCAAAAAGATTGGCCTGGGAGTAGATGTATATGTCTCCGAAGTCAATGACAGAGGGGCTTATATACAAACTTCTTAATATATCAACCGATTCATCTTCGTATATGCAGTATTATAGCACCAACAACCCCAAGTATAAAGTAACTTTAAAAGAAGCAGTCATTAGGGGGCTTGCACCAGATCAGGGACTGTATATGCCGGAAAACATTCCGGTATTGCCAGATTCCTTTTTCCAACGACTTCCCACCTTGACTTTTCGGGAGTTGGGTTATGAGGTGATGGAAGCACTTTTTGGGGAAGATTTGAATAAGGAACAGATCAGGGAGTTGGTAGATCACACATTGGTTTTTGATGCACCTCTGGTAAGGGTTGAAGAGGATATGTACAGTCTGGAATTGTTTCACGGACCTACTTTGGCCTTTAAGGATTTTGGTGCCCGATTTTGTTCCAAACTCATGTCCATGTTGATGGAAGGGGAAAAAAGGAAGGTAAAGGTTTTGGTAGCTACTTCCGGAGATACAGGTTCTGCCGTAGCCAATGGTTTTTATAAAGTGCCCGGAGTAGAGGTAATCATTCTGTATCCCAAAGGCAAGGTCTCCGAACTGCAGGAGAAGCAGTTTACCACTTTAGGGGGGAATATCCATTGTCTGGAAGTGGAGGGGGTGTTTGATGACTGTCAGCGGATGGTCAAAGAGGCTTTTTTGGATAAGGAACTGAATCAAAAAATGCTTTTGACTTCCGCCAATTCTATTAATATTGCCAGGTGGATTCCCCAATGCCTTTATTATTTTTATGCTTGGTCCAGACTTCCGGAAAAGCATAAAAAGTTGGCTGTTTCTGTTCCCAGTGGGAATTTCGGGAATTTAGGTGCGGGGATTTTGGCCGAACGTATGGGTTTGCCTATTGATGTGTTTATAGCCAGTACCAATGTCAATAAGGTTGTTCCTGATTTCCTGCATGGGCTGGATTTCAAGGCCATGCCATCTGTATCCACCATCAGCAATTCCATGGATGTAGGTAATCCCAGCAACTTTTACAGGCTTCTGGCCCTGTATGGGAATGATCAGGCCTTATTCAGGGAAAAAGTCAAAGGTTTTTATTTTGATGATGAGGATACAGCGAGGGCTATGAGAGCTGTAAAAGAAAAAAGTGGCTATATTTTAGATCCGCACGGAGCTGTGGGATATTTAGGGCTTAGGAATTTCTTAAGAATGAACCCCGGCCAATATGTAGGCATCTTTTTGGAAACAGCCCATCCAGGCAAATTCAAGTCCGTGGTGGATGAAGTCCTTGGGATTGATTTGGAATTGCCCGAACGCTTACAGCAGTTTTTGAAAGGGGAGAAGAAAGCTGAGCAAATTCCTATTGACTATCTTATATTCAGGGAGTATTTGAATAAAAGCATGTAAGAAAAATTGAGGGCCGTGGATAATTACCCGGCCCTTTTAATTTTAACTGCCGGATTAGTTTTTTCTGGTATCTGCTTCTTTGAGTTTTTGTTCAAGTGCTTTCATTTCTGCTTCATGCTTCTTTTGCCAAGCTTCCATTTTTTCCTGGAAAGCTTTCATCTTTTCTTCATTAGCCTTTTGCCATTCTTCCATTTTTCGCTGGAATTCTTCGATCTTTGGCTGGTTTTCTTTTTCCCAAGCCTTCACCCTGGCCTGATATTCCTCGATTTTGGGTTGGTTTTCCTTTTCCCATTTTTTCATTTTCTCCTCAAACTCCTTCACTTTGGGTTCGAAGGATTTTTTCCATTCTTCGGTTTTGGCAATTCTTTCCTGCTGCCAAGCTTCTATTTGTTCAGCATGTTTTTCCTTCCACCTGGCCAATTCCTCATTTTTCAGTTTTTGATATTGCTCCCATTCTTCTACAGAAAAGTTGTTTTTATTGGCTAATTTTATTTTGAATGTGCTATCAGCAGGAGTAACTCTGATCGAGGCTAATTCTTTTAACATGGCAGAGTCAGGCAGAAGTTTTTTGAAAATTTCAGGGCTCATTTCCCACTTGGGCATATTGTCAAAATTAAAATGGGGCATAGGGATATCCCTTAATTCCAAGTGTGGCATGCTGCTGAAATCTCCCAAGTCAAAATCCAGGTCTCTGAAGAGCATTCCCAAATCTTTAAGGGGTTCCATGTTTATTTGAAACAGTTCAAAAAGGTCTGGGCTGATTTCTCCTGTGCGGATAGAATCCTTATGCAAAAATTCTGCTTGAGGTGGGGGGACTGTGTCTTGTTCTTTTTCCCTTAAATCCAATTGGAAAAGGGGATCAAGAGATTGTGTTTTCGATTGGGTTAAAAACAAATCTTCAGAGGATTGGCTGCTTTGGTCAGTAGCTCCCACCAGGAGCGATGCGCCAAGTATTAAGGTAATCATCATGGTAATTGTGGTTAAAGTAGTTGGTTGTGTAGGGGAGGGGCTTATCCCCATAATTTTCTTGATTCTATCCAAAGTAGGATTAGGCTTTTTGGTGGCTGCCATGGCCATTTCAGGAGCATGTTTTTGCGCATAATTGATGACATTGGCCAAACCATATGCCAGGTCTTCTGGTTTGGCTCCTAGTGCTATTGCCATTTCATCGCAGGCCATTTCCCTTTGTTTTTTGATTTCATGGTTGATCCACCAAAACACAGGATGGAAGAAAAACAGCATTTCCAAAATGGATTGGATCAGGTTTACCAGGTAATCATTTCTTTGGATATGGGCCATTTCATGGGAGATGATAGCTTCCAATTGGGCAGGGTTCATTTGGAATAACAGCCCAGCAGGAATAAGGATGACAGGTTTGAAAATCCCATACACCATCGGCATGTCAGAATGCCTGCTGGAAAAGATTTTTACAGATTTGGTAAGGGATAGTTGAAGGCTTATTTGTTCAACAAACCTTAATAATTCATCAGGGACAGGATCGTGTTTTTTCCGATGGAGAGATCTCAGGTCAGCCAGGCCGCTTACAGTTTTGAAGAAAAAAAGGAAAGCTCCTATCATCCATAAATTGACTAAGGTAGGGATGTATTTTTCAATTCTTCCACTCATTATCTGCCAATCTGCTTTGGTTTCATTTTGAAATTCCACTTGATGAATCAGATCAGGATGGGAGTTCAGGTAAGTCCATTCAGCTTCATTTAGTGCCCCCTGTTCAACTGGCAGTCTGGTATCCAAGTGCCAGATGAAAGTAACTAGGGCTGCAATCGGGATCATGAACAGCATTACCACACTTAAATTATATTTGAAGGCGGCTGATTTTTGCTTTAAAATGCTAAGGCCTAGCCACAGCATCAGGCCTATGCCTGCAATCTGCCAAAGGGCATGGATGATCATCCAGCCAAGGGCATAGAGGTAGGGTTCGGGAACCAGGTTTTCGAAGAGTTCCATTATTTGTCTTTTTCCAATTGGTCCAAAAATGCACGGATTTCATCTAATTCATCCTTAGAGGGATTGCTCTGTCCCAAGGCCTGTAAGACCAGGTTTTTGGCAGAGCCACCAAATGCTGTAGCCATAAAATTGCTGACCAGGTTCTGTTGCGTAGCTTTCTCTTCTATCAAAGTATAATACACATGGGTGCGGTTTTGCTCATCCCTGCCCAGCATTCCTTTTCCGTGCATGATCTGCATGATCTTTAGGGTAGTGGTGTACCCTGTATCCTTAGATTCGGCCAATTTCTCGTGAATCTCCCTTACGGTGGCCTTCTTCATTTGCCACAAAAGAGATAAAATTTCCAATTCGGATTCCGTCGGTTTGGTATTCATAAATCTTAGTACGATTCTTTTCGTATAAAGTTATACGAAGGAAATCGTATTTGCAAAAAAAACTTACGATTTTTTTCGTATTTGTTTCCCGTTTAAAGTTCTTTCAAATTAAGACGAAGTATTTCGGAATTTTCTTAATTTGGCAACATGTGTTTACTAGCGTTTAATTGGAACAATCATTCTGAGTACAAATTCATCTTAGTGGCCAACAGGGATGAATTCTTTGAAAGGCCATCGGCCCCTTTGCAATTATGGGATTCGGGCTTTTATGCAGGGAAAGACCTCCGTGCCGGTGGCACCTGGCTTGGCATGCATCCCAGTGGCCGTTTTGCTGCCATCACCAATTACAGAGACCTGAAAAACAAACAGGAGTTTTCCAAATCCAGAGGAGATCTGGTGAAAAATTACCTGGAAGGAGAGATGGATCCCAAGTCCTACTTGGAGGAAATTGAAAAGGAGAAAATGGAGTATGAGGGCTTCAACCTGCTTGTAGCTGACCAAGAGGGACTCTTCTACCTTTCCAACAAAGTGGAGGGAATCCAAAAACTCGGGTCAGGTATTTATGGCCTGAGCAATGCCATATTGGAAACTCCATGGCCTAAATTGATCAAAGCAAAAGAAAATCTCGCCCAACATATTGCAGCTGATTCTTTTGAACCTTTGAGCTTGATGAAAGGTCAGCATTCCAGGGAAACAGATCCTCAGGAAATCCTGCCAGATACCGGAGCTACCCCGGAACAGGAAAAATTGCTTTCTGCGCAGTTTATCAATGTAGGTAATTATTACGGAACGGTAAATTCAACGGTCTTGCTCTGGAAGCATTCGGGGGAAGTGGAGATGATGGAAAGGAAGTTCGATCAAGTGGCAGGAAGCCATCAGGATACCAAAGTCAGTTTTAAAGTGGAAAACTTTTTGGAACAGAAGCAGTCCTAAACCTGTTGTAAAAACATGGAAAATCAAGAGATTTTAGATGTTTTTATCGTGGGAGGCGGCCCAATTGGTCTTGCTTGTGGGATTGAATGTGAGAAAGCTGGTCTCCATTATATTATTGTGGAAAAGGGGGTGTTGACCAACTCCCTTTTTAATTATCCGCTGAACATGACTTTTTTTTCCACTTCGGAGAAGTTGGAAATGGGTGGGATACCCTTTATGTCCATTGCCCACAAGCCTACCCGTACTGAAGCCTTGGAATATTACCGTAGGGTTGCCAAAACCTGGAAACTTAAGATCAGACTTTATGAGGAAGTCCAAAAACTCCGAAAAGAAGAGGGGCTTTTTAAAATCAAAACTTCAAAGGGAGAGTATGTTTCCAAAAATATCATCCTTGCTACAGGATTTTATGATTTGCCTAACTTGATGCATGTGCCAGGAGAGGACCTGCCGAAAGTGACCCATTATTACAAAGAGCCTTGGCCCTACATCGGGCAAAAAATCCTGGTGGTGGGAGGGGGGAATTCTGCCGTGGATGTGGCCCTCGAAACCTGGCGGAAAGGGGCTGAAGTGACTATGGTACTCAAAGACGAAGGTGTAGATCCCAATGTCAAGTACTGGGTAAAACCGGATATTGAGAACCGGATCAAGGAAGGCTCTATCAAAGCCTACACCCATTCTTTGGTCAAGGAAATCCGGGAAAAGGAAGTGGTGATCCAAACTCCAGATGGGGAGGTTACCATTGAAAATGACTTTGTGTTGGCCATGACGGGTTATGTACCCAATTTTGCCCTTTTGGACCAATTAGGGGTACAGTTAAGCCTAGATGAAAAGCGGCAGCCCTGCTACGATCAGACGAATCAGGAGTCCAATGTTCCCGGGGTTTATCTTGCGGGTGTAGTCTGCGGAGGATTGAATACAAGGGAATTTTTTATTGAGAACTCTATCGTGCATGCAGAGCATATTGTGAAGCATATTATGGGGAAGACCGCTTGATTAAACCACAGATGTTTTTTAATAGATAATAATTGTATTTGATTATGGGTGAATTGATTTCCAGAATAACAATTGATCCGAATATATGTAACGGAAGACCTACCATCCGAGGGAAAAGGATTACCGTGCAAACCAGCCTAGAATTTTTGGCTGCTGGAGACTCAAATGAAGATATTTTGTATCAATTTCCAAGTTTAGAACCTGAAGATATCAAGGCATGCCTGGAATTTGGTTCAAATCTTTAATGGTCAATCCGGTAAAGCAAAAGCCACATAAGCATCCCCGGATTTGGTGCCTTTTCCACCCCCACAGGCAATGACCACATATTGTTTCCCATTCACCTCATACACCGCCGGGGTCGCATGACCGGCAGCAGGGAGTTTGGCCTCCCATAAAATTTTACCGGTATCTTTATCAAAAGCCCGGATTTTCTCATCCTTTGTAGCAGCGATAAACACCAGTCCACCTGCTGTGGTGACCGGTCCCCCATAATTTTCAGTTCCGGTTGGGGCAAAACCTTTTGCGGTCAATTCATCAAATTCTCCCAATACAGATTGCCATTTTATTTTTCCGGTATTCATGTCAATGGCGGTCAGGGTTCCCCAAGGGGGCTGTATTCCAGGATAGCCATCTTCAGTCAGCAAGCGGGAATAACCTTGCATGTAAAATTGGGGAGTCAACATCTCTTTACCCCCTTCCAGTTCTTTTTTTGCTCCGGGATCTTCTTTTTCCTCTCCGAATAGATAGGCTATCATGGCTTTTCTTTCATTCTCAGCAATATGGGAAAATGCAGGCATGGCCCCTTTTCCGTTTTTGATCAGATTTTCCAGGCTGTTTTCAGTGTATTTTTTATCCAAACCAATCAATGTGGGAAAGGCGGGGGGATTGCCTTTCCGGTCCATTCCATGACAGTTGGCGCAAAAGTTGGCATAGATGCTCTGGCCCAAACTGGTGGATTTAGGGTTTGCTCCCATGCGTATAACCCAAGGGATTTCATTGGCATTGACATAAAGGGTTTGGGTGAAGGGGTCAAAAGAGGAACCTCCCCATTCTGCCCCACCATCCATACCTGGAAAAAGGACAATGCCGTGTTCATGACTGGGAGGTAGCCACATATGTCCAAACTTTACATTTTCAAGTTTTGTCTTTATGTCAGCTTCCCATTCAGGAGTAAGGCGCAGGATCTCATTTTCTGTGTACACCATACGCATAAAAGGCTCCGGCAGGGTTGGATGGGGCTGTGTAGGCCAACTTTTCTCTCCAGGCAGATTGGATTTGGGAACAGGCCTTTCTTCAATAGGCCAGATAGGTTCACCTGTCACCCTGTCAAATACATACACATAACCCTGTTTGGAAGTCTGTGCTACTGCATCTATCCATTTGCCGTCCTTTTTAATCCGGATAAGATTGGGGTTGGCCGGGAAATCCCTATCCCACATATCGTGGTGTACGGCCTGGAAATGCCAGAGCCTTTTACCAGTATTGGCATCCAATGCTATAAGCGAGTTGGCAAAGAGATTGGCTCCATGCCTGTATCCACCCCAGAAATCGTAGGTGGCTGATCCAGTTGGCACATATACTATTCCCCTTTCTTCATCCAAACTCATTCCTGCCCAGTTATTGGCGCCGCCGATTTTATCCCAGTAAGACGGATCCCATGTGTCGTGTCCGTATTCACCGGGATGGGGAATGGTGTGGAAAATCCATTCTCTCTGCCCAGTCCTGACATTATAAGCTCTGATATGGCCCGGTGCAGCATCCAAACCTTCAGAGAGACGCATCCCCATGATGATTTTGTCCTGATAGATGATCCCAGGGGTATTACTTACCAGTAAAAAATCATCCAAATCCGTATCAAGCTCTTTTTTGAGGTCCACCATGCCTTTTTCTCCGAAGGACTCGATGGGAATTCCTGTCTCTGCATCAAGGGCAATCAAATAATGGGAAGCAGTGAAAAAAATACGCTTGTCATTCCCTTCCTCCCAATAGGTAAGGCCCCGGCTAACCCCTGCCCATGAATTCTCACCTCCCAGGATCTGAAAAGGATTAAATCTCCATATGGGTTTCCCCGTATCGCCCCTTAGGGCAAATACATTTATCTGTGGGCTTACCCCATAGAGAATTCCATTTACCACGATGGGCTGGGTCTGTATCTGACTCCTTTCGGTGGCATCTAAGGTATTAAAAGTCCACGCTACTTCCAGGTTTTTCACATTCTCTTTATTGATCTGACCCAAAGAAGAATACCTGGCAGCATCCTTTGTGCCTCCAAAGTGTTCCCATTTGGAATAGTCAGGGAGAGGATATTGGTCTTTGCCCGTACAGGCAATCATGGCACAGCACAGTCCTGAGAAGAGAGCGAATCGTAAAGGGTTCATCGTTTATTGTTTTAAAACTTTCCAGAAATCTTCCATTAAGGCATCCTGATCTATTTTGGAATAGACCCGAACAGTAAATGATTTGTTTTCAGGAGGGCAGTTTACCAGCAGCATCTCCGAATGTTGGGGCAAAAGATAGGCTCCTACCAAGGCCAGATCCCACATTACCCTTGTTTTATCCTGAGGATTTTGTTCTCTCCATCTGTCCGCCAGGATTTTTTCTATCGGAATATTGTTATTTGTTCTTTCATAGGTTGCTTCCCGGTCAAATTTCAAGGGAAGGGCAGTTTCTATGGGCATAACTGTGATATCCAATCCGGTAAGATCCAACAGGTAATCAAATGCATTGAGATCATTACGGATATTGAATTCGTTTTTACTCCAGGCTCTGGTTTGTTGGTTGTACCTGGCTCCCAAAGCAAAAACCCTGATTTTAGGAAGAATTTCCGGTTCCAAAATGATAGCAGACGCAATATTGGTCAATGCTCCTAGGGTAATGATGTCCAATTTTTCACCTTCGGGGAGGGATTTGACGGTTTGTATGATTTTTTGGGCTGCGGGAGAATCTCTGGGTTCTGTCCCTCCCCAAGCCCGACCGACCTGTCGGTCTGCTCCTTTTGGATGAGGTATATGGGACAAGCCCATGGTGTTAAGAATGAGTTCATTCAGTCTTTGTGAGTCCTCCAGGGTGTTGAGGTGCTTAGTATCATAGGCATTCCATTTTTCGAAAACCAAGAGGTCGGGGTTGTTGAAATGAGCAGAACTCAGTCCCATCACTTCCACAGAAGGCTCTTTCAAAAGCCTGACAATGGCATACAGGTCATCCATCTCATTGCCGGTATCTGAATCCAGCCACACCTTTTGTTTTTGGGAAAATCCGGGATAAGACAAGAAAAGCAACGATAGCAACATTACACCCAGAAAGGACCATTTGATTTTATTTTGGTAACTTTTCATTCTTCCTATTTTTTGTTTTCGATCATCAGAATACTCATTTCATACTGCCATGGGCTGATCATTTCCATCCAGCCTGACCAGTTCATTTCTCCTTTATCCCGGAATTCTCCAGTAAATGGGTTCATCCAACTGACTATGATTTTCCCGGATTCCGGTCTAGGGATGATGACATTGGTCCTTTCTGTTTCCTTAGGGATAAGCATCAGGTATTTGCCTTTATCATCATACAGTCCAAAACCATTGGTAGCCAGGTTGTCATTTCCTCCTTTATCATTGGTAGTCAGTTTAGGAACTGATGGTTTAAATTCATTAAAATTATATTTTTTAAAAAGTCCTGCCAAATGTTTGTAGTAATCATATCTGGGGGAATTAAAATCATGCTTTTCTTCCAAAGCGTCCCAGATCACAATATTCCAGGCTGCATCCTGCCAATAATATGAGCCGTAAACCCCTGCGAAAACGCATTCATAAGTCCTTTCCAAGCAGGTTTCTGCATTGGTGTAGTTACCTAAAAAAGATACATAAGGACCCTGTTCATATCCACCATGTTCAATATTGACAACCGGTTTGCTATGAAACTGTCTCCCCTGAAGCATCAATGAATAAAGATTGGGTCTCCAGCTTTGAATTGATACAAAGTCCACTTTGTCTTCATGCCTGGAGTTGTATTCATAGTCATGTACAGTAACCAGTCTTTTAAAGGCATCCTTTGACCTTACCCTGCTGATGCGTTCATGAAGATAAGGGATATCACAGCGTCCATAATCCAATGCTTCTTTTGAAATATCCCAGATAATATTGTTAAACGCTTGGTACCTACTGATCACATAATCAAAATAAAGATTGTCCGCTTTGCTGTACATGTCAGGCCAATTGACTTTTTTGTTCCAAACATAGATCATGAGGTGGGCATCCAGGCCTCTTTGCTGCATTGCCAAAAACACCCTGTCCAAATGTTGGAATAAAGCAAGATTGAGTTTGTTGAAGTCTGGTGTTTGATTACCCCCTTCAAAAATCCCGTAGTTTGGCCTGCCAAAAAAATACTCCTCAGGCACATTGTCCGCAATTTTCCAACCCACATCGTAAGCGAAAACATTCATCACCACATGGTTGAAGCCATTAGCTGCGATATCATCCAAGATTTTTTCAGTTCTCGGAATGTGCTTGGGATTATGATAGTCCAAAGCAAAAAGCCAATCAAGTTCAAAAGCCAATATAAAGTGGGAAGAGCCATCTTCGTAGACAAATGCCTGTGGGTTTTTATTATCGATTAAGACGGCTCCTTTTTGGTTGGGCCGGGTATTTTCTTTTACCATTATGGAACCCCTGAGACCGCTTAACTCCGGTCTTGTGGAGTAGGTTTCAAAAGTCCAAGCCCCTGATTTTGATGCCGAAAATCTGGAAACCCATTGATTGTTGCCATCAAAAAAACCGGGGACATCCATCTTATCTCCATCGGGACCTGTGTAGATGGCCCCAAAAGTCACATCAAAGGGGTTTTCTGAAGTTTTTGGTTTTGCTTGGAAGATGAAATCGTGAACCTGCCATTGTTCTGTCTGGGCCGTTATTCCCTGACGGTAATTGGATTTTATGACCTGGGCCTGCAAGGGGAAGGAAAAGAGCCAAATGAGAAAGGCCAGATAAATTGAACGGTAAGTCATCGGTAATCAATAGGTTTTTCCTTAAATCTAAGAAAACCCATGCATTTTTTTGTTATTTCTTTGTTCTGGATTTACTCAAAATCCGATGGATGGCAAAAATGAGTAAGCCCAACCCCGTCCACAAAAGCGTATCCCATAATTCCTCTGCCTGACTTCCGGAAAGTAGCCATAGGGTAGCTACTATACCTCCGATGGCCAGGTAATTGCCATAGGGTATCTTGAAATGGTTTCCTTCAGGTTGGATCTGACGTAACCGGATCAAAGCTGCCGATACCATGCCGTATAGGATTAATCTGGAAATCACGGATACAGCCAATGAACTCATAAAACCCCAGACGATTGCCACAAATGCTACCAAAGAAGCGAAAAAAGCAAGAGATACAAAAGGAGTTGCAAAGCGTGGATGGACCTTGCCAAAAAACTTGGGCAACTGATCTTCGAGACTCAAGGCAAAGGGAAGCCTTGAGCCGCTCAATATCTGCACGTTCAAGGTTCCCATGATGGAAATCACCGCTCCAATGGTGATAAACATGCCCCCATACCAACCCATAAAGCCAGAGGCCGCGTCGGCTAAAGGCTTATCAGAGCTGGCCAGATCCGGCAAAGTACCGATGGATACCACTTGGATCATGATATAAAATCCCGCTATAATGGCCGCAGCCGTGATCAGTCCAAAGGGTAGGTTTTTTTTGGGCTCCACAATTTCCCCACTGTTGACCAAGCCTGCTTCAAACCCTCCAAAAGCAAAAATCAACAATAAGGTTGATGCAGAAAAGTCTGACCAAGAGGGTAAAGGCCCAGGTTCAATCAAATCAAAATCGATAAAAAACAGCCCCACTAAGATAAAAACAGCCAAGGGGAAAAGTTTGGCTACCGTCAGAATATTGCTGATTCTTGCTGTGTTTTTGACTCCTATCCAATTGACATAGGTAATCAGTCCTGTGATGAATAGGATCATCCCTATCCGGACCTCTGTTTGGTTGAAGATCTCAGAAAAGAAGGAAAGATATAACACCAATAGATTGATCAAAGTGGCATAGCTAAACAGCCGGGTGAGCATCAATAGCCAACCAATAACAAATGCTGGAATGGGGCCAAAAGCTTTGAGGGTATACAGATAAGGTCCACCTGTCTGCTCAAACCTGGAACTCACCTCTGCAAAAACCAAAATCAGGACCATCATTACCAAGGCGCAGACCAAAAATGCCAGTACTGAATAAATACCGGAAAGGGCAAAGACCTTGGCAGGCAATGCAAAAATCCCTGCTCCGATAACTGAATTGATGATCAAAAATACCAAATCCCATTTCTGGATTCCACGTTTGAGCATAAGTGAAGATTAAATTCCAAAATCAACCGGCCATTAAGTTATCCAATCTTCCCGAAAAGCAAAGCTTCTTTTATCTGAGTAGTCCAGTAAATTGTACGAACCCAAAAAGTCCTGTTAAGTTTTTCGGGATTCGGTCTTGGTTTTTAGAGAGTTTTTGGGATATTTTATGTGATTTTTATATATTAGTCTTCAGATATTCAGGTATTTATGAGTGTTTATAGATTATTTTTTATTCCGGGATTGATTTTCCTTATCATGGGTTGCTCCAAGGAAGATGAGCCTATTGTACCCTCACTTGAACCAATTGAAATGGTAATTGCTGATAATGAGGGTGCGACAGGTTTGGAAATGACCAGTAATAAGGAATTACTGATTTACAACTTTAATCAATTTACCAAACTGAGTCCAAAAGCGGATTACTTGTTTCAGGTAGTACCTACAAAACATGGGATAAACAGCCTAGAGCTGGCTGGGGATATGATAGTGATTGCAGGAAAGGCAAAAGGTGGCGCATTAGGAAATTTGGGGGTATCAGCCTATACCTTGGCGGGATCCAAGTTATGGGAGCTCGAATTTGAAGCCCCAGGGAATGAGATTGTAGAGAGTGTTTCCATCGAATGGTATAATAATCGCCTTTGGCTTTTCTATGTCAGTGGGTCGGAACAAACTGCCGCACCTTATCATAAGAGTATACCCATTACCGAGATCGGTAAGGATGGCGGGGTTTTGTCCAGTTCAGTTAGCCATTTTACGACCAATGTGGATTATTTTGCCAATACTGTTTTGATCCAATCCGATAAAAAATTTCTGATTCAGGGTTCAAGAAAAATTTCACAGGGAAATACGGATGAAGGGATTTTGGTGTTCCAATTTGAAAACCAACAGCTCAAATGGCAAAATGAGTTAGGATTTCCGGGATTTGAGACCATAACCCGTGTGAAAGAAAATGCATCAGGGGGTATTTGGCTTGTTGGATCAAGACAGACAATTGCCTGGGCTGTTGAACTTGATCCACAGGGCAACAAAATTTCTGAAATCAATTTCCAATTGGAAGGTTCGGAAAAGAACTGGTTTTATGATGTGGAATTTACGCCAAAAGGCAATTTATTCTGCGGTTTTACTAGTCAAGGTGCTGATGGTTTCGACCAAGGACTACTGGTTTTGAACAGGCCGGACGGCTCCAATATCTGGCAAAGGTTTGGGGTGATAAACAATCACAATAAGCTTTATGCCATAAGGAAGCGAAACGATGAAGATATAGTTTTTGCCGGAACTTTATTGCAGGATAATTCCAATTTGAGAAAATCGTGGATATTTTCCAGGCCTCTTGATTTTTTCAAGTAATCAAAGGAAATCCACATCAACGCTAAATGGATATTTCATCAGGTATTGCAGGGCTTCTTCAATTTTCAAGTCTTCAAACAATACTTTGTAAAGGTTTTCCGTAATAGGGGCCCGCATGCCTGTACCTTCCACAAAGGCCTTCATCAGACGGATGGTATTGATACCTTCAGCTACCTCTTCCATAGAAGCTTGAATGTCTTCTAATTTTTCGCCTTTTGCAAGGCGGTAACCTACGGTGAAGTTTCTGGACAAGGTGGAATTACAGGTTGCAACCAAATCCCCGATACCTGCCAGTCCTATGAACGATTTAACACTGCCTCCTAAAGCATTTCCAAGGTAAACCAGTTCAACCATCCCCCTTGAGATCAATAATCCTTTGGCATTTTCCCCCAGGCCCATACCGGCAAGCGCTCCGGCTGCTATGGCAATGATGTTTTTTAAAACCCCACTCAATTCAACACCCACTATATCGGAGTTGCCATAGACCTGAAATTTATCTGTTCTCAGTAACCTTTGGCCTTCTAAGATGACTTCGTTGTATTTACTGGCCACTACAGTAGCTGCAGGTTGTCCTTCGTATAATTCCCTGGCCAAGTTAGGACCTGCCAGGCACCCCACCCGGATAGCTACCGTTTCTTTAAGAATCACTTCGCTCATGGTCAGGATGTTTTCACGGGTAATTTTACCTACATCTTCCAAAGTTTGTCCTTCCGGTAAATCGAGGCACAATCCTTTGGTACCGTGAATTACCAGATGATAAGGATAAAGGTAGGGGGAAAAAGAGCGGATAACTTCCTGAAATGCAGCAGATGGCACCATAAAAAAAATGATGTCACATGAATTGCACAGAAATTCCGGGTCAAATGTACCAACGATTCCGGGGTGGATGGGAAGTCCTTCCACCTGATGTTTATGGTTGATCTCATCCACCACTTCGGATCTTCTGGCAAAAGCGATTACCTTGCTTTTCTCCGCCAAAATATTGGCAATGGCAGTCCCAAAACTCCCCATGCCCACTACGCCAATGGATTTTTCTTTAGAAGAGTTTCTCGAGGTCATATCCTATCAATCTGTTGTGGTAAAAATACAATACCGATAAATCCTGTGTCTCTATATTGCCGTTCTTGTTTTTGATCAATGGTCTTTTGGCATGGTACATCCCCACATTGTCCAGACCATGGCTGATAATACTATCAATATCCTGTCTCAAATGTGGAGCTACCTGAAGTCTTCCCTCTGCTTCCAATTCGAAAATTTTATCCAAAACCATCTGACAAGCCTCCCTAAATTCAACGTAGACGATGAAAATGTCCTCTTCAGGCAATCTCAATAAGTTATACAGATCAAGTTTTTTGTTATCCTGCTTGATCATTTGGAAGGCTGTAAAAGCCACTAAATGGGAGCTGAATACCCTGTTGTTGAGATGAAATTCTTCTACTATCCTCCTGCCCAAATGATTGGTGTACTCTTCCTCGCGCTGTGTATCCACTGTAACCGCTCCATTGGAAATAAAATAATCCCTGGTATTTATTTTTCTTCCATGCCGGTCAAAACTGTTCCCAGCATTATCCACATAATTGCCAAGAACATCCATCGCCTTTCCTATTGTCACTGAGATGTCCGAACCTTTGGTAAAGAATTTGACCAGGAATTTTGAAATCTTATAGGAGGTGGAAAACTCATCCCGTTCTGCGTAATAACGTTCCTGACCGGTCATGGTGAGGTATTCCTGGATCAGGCTCGGAGCTTCCAATACAAAGTGGTAATTGATGGTCACGGGTACAATAAATACCTTACCCCCAGCATCATTTTTTGCTTTCTGGTAATTTGCCCTTTGTGCTTCAACTGCCGTGCTCAGCAAACCCAGTTTTAATTTCTTTTCTATCATTCCACTTCTGGAGCGGGTTCCGCCCGGAAAGAAAAGGCTGTGGACTCCCGCCTGAATAGCTTCAGAAGAATAGGTTTTCAGGGTTTCCAGATAAAGCAGGTTTTTCTTTCTCCTGTCTACCTTATAGGCGCCCAGTGCATTCATAAAATAGGCAAAAATGCCAATATTGAAGAGGTTCAGTCCAGCGCCATAAATGAAAGGAGGCAGACCCAACACTGAAATGATCCATCCGATCAGGATACTGTCCAAATTGGAAAAATGGGTAGGAACCATTACAATCGTTCCTTTAGAGGCTAACTCACGGATTTGATCCGTTTCTCCTACAATCTGAATTTTGTCCTGAAGTGTGTATTGGTTGCTGAATAGCGATTTGATCCCTTTGACCCTTGCTGCATTTAAGAGCCTGGCAAACCCAAAAGTAACGATCCTCCTAGTAACTTTGTAGTGCGTATGGATAAAATTACTGGCGATTTCCTCTGCATAGCGCATGGTAATATCCTCCAGAATTTCATGGTATTTTTTCTTTTTCTGCGTCTTGGTCAGTGCACTGTCCGAGCTGGTCTGTACCAAAACCAGTTTTACTTTTCTCCAGAAATCTTTTTCATCATCCGGATCCACGGCCCAAGGGTTCTGTTTCATCCTCAGCTTCTCCCGGTATAGGGTGGTTTCCAACTCCTCCTTTAGCAGGTCAACATTGTTTCCGGTAATCTCCAAAATAGCCTTTTTACTGGCTTCCGCAACCTGCCTGACAAATTCTTTCCTGTTTTTGCTCAGCTTAACCACTGGCCATTCATCCTTTTGGGGGAGAATGGGTTCATACTGATGTTTGATGTATCCTTCCGACAAGGGCAATGTTGTTTTGAGTCAAATGCAAAGATAATAAAAATAGGTTAGGCCTAAATGTGTTTCAATTTATTGCTCAAATCATAAACGATTGGGGCCGTTTCGCGGTTTGAATGTTGAATAATTGATGGTTGGGTTTTGTCCAAGCCTGATTCCATCGTATTATTGTACGCGAATTGTTCTATGAAGCCCGACCTTAAACAGATACAAGCCCCCATACAAACCGAAATGGAGGAATTCGAGAAGAAATTCCGTGACTTTATGAAAAGTAAGGTCAAGCTTCTCGATCATATCACCAATTATATTGTCAGAAGAAAAGGCAAGCAGATGCGGCCTATGTTTGTTTTTCTGACAGCCGGGGTGAGTGGAGGAATAACGGAAGCTTCTTACAGGGGGGCAGCACTGATTGAACTTCTGCATACGGCCACGCTTGTCCATGATGATGTGGTAGATGATGCCAATTACAGGAGGGGCTTTTTTTCGGTCAATGCCCTCTGGAAAAACAAAATAGCGGTCTTGGTTGGGGATTATCTGCTTTCAAGAGGCTTATTGCTCAGCGTGGACAACAATGATTTTGATTTGCTTAAGATTGTTTCCAATGCGGTAAGGGAAATGTCCGAGGGAGAATTGTTGCAGATAGCCAAAGCCAGGAAATTGGATATTACTGAGGATGTTTATTACACCATCATCCGACAAAAAACAGCCAGCCTGATTGCGTCCTGCTGTGCAGTAGGTGCTGCCACTTCTGGGGCAAGTCAGGAAATGATCGAGCAAATGAGGATCTTTGGCGAGAAGGTTGGCATGGCTTTTCAGATCAAAGATGACCTTTTCGATTACGGGGAGGACGAAATAGGCAAACCGCTTGGCATTGATATCAAAGAAAAGAAGATGACATTGCCTTTGATCTATGCTCTGAACAATGCCTCTTGGCTGGAAAAAAGAAAAATCATTTACCTTATCCGAAACAAAAATGAGGATAAGAAAGCTGTTAATGAAGTAATAGCATTTGTCAAAAAATCAGGTGGATTGAATTATGCCACAGGCGTGATGAACAGGTTCTTGGAGGAAGCATTGGATTTGTTGAAATCCTTTCCTGCCTCTGACTACAAAACCTCATTGGAAGGTCTGGTGCGGTTTACCATTGAAAGGAAGAAATGACATCCATATTGTAAGCGAATTAGGGTAGTATTATTAACAATGGGTTTGGCCATGCTGAATTGGTTTAAGCCCTATCCATATAAAAAAGGCTGTTTCAAAAACGATACAGCCTTTTTTTATCCTCAAGGTTCTTACGGCTCAAGCAATAGTTCTTTTATCAGATTTTCATGTTCTTCTACCCAACGGTGGTAATGCCCTCCTGTGCCAGGACCATTAAAACCTGTATGGATTTTTTTCACTTGACCGGACTTATCCAGATAGATCAGTGTTGGAAAAGCAATTATTTGATTCAGGGCAGGTAGAGCTTCTAAAGCTTTTTCTTTATTGCTTTCTCCTGCAATCAAAAAGGTGTACTCAGCCCCCATCCGCTCCTTGGTTTTTCTAACTCTTTCACTGGCATAATCAAAATCTGCTTTGGTTTCAAATGCCAAAGCAATAATCTCAACTCCCTTTGATTTGTTTTTTTTGTACCACTCTGCCAAAAACTTGGTTTCATCCATGCAATTAGGGCACCATGTTCCAAAAAGCTGGACCAGTACTACTTTGTTTTTGAATTGCTCATCTTCCAATGAGACCATTTTGCCATCCACATCAGGGAAGGTGAAGGTGAATTTGTCGAATCCTTCTTTCAGGTAATTCATGGAATAGGCATCAGGAAGCTCAAAAGTTTCGTTTCTTTCAGCAACAAATGTTTCCTGGTATTTTGGGCCGCTTCTGAATTTTCCGCTGATGCTGCCATTGTTTTCTGCCCTGCCTTCAAAATAATACACATGACTTCCATCAAAAGCGCTGAGATAAAACATGTTCCCTTCCACGTTTCCTTCCAAAAACCTGTAATCTCCTAGCTTGGTCAGAAAGGTGCCTGTTAATTTATTGCCTTTTTGCTCAAATAAGGCAATAGCCTCGTAGGACTTACCGTTTCCGTCATCGAATACCGTCTTCCATTTTCCACTAAAATCAAATTCAGGTGTTTGAGTAGTTGGGAACCGGGGCAGTTCCCCTTTCTCTGCAAAGAAAGGGATGCTATATCCTGAGGAAAAATTCTTTACAAACACTCCATGCAGAGTCCCGTTTTCCATCATTTTAGCTTTGATCTCTGCGTCAAATATTCCCATCACAATCCTGATAGAATCTCCCTCAACATATACTTCATCATAATTTAAAACTTCATCACCATTGAGAATTTCTGCCGCCCACTTTTCCCCACTTTTTTTCAGGTTGAGGAAAAAAGGGACTTCATCAGTGGTGATTTCAATACTTGCCCGATAAAGACCTGATAGGTCAAACGCAGTTTTCTGCTCTTTGACACAAGAAAATAGGTTCAAGGTAAGGGAGGATAATAGGATCCATCTAATTTTTTTCTGTAACATAAGGTGATAGCTTGTGCTCGGGCTGTATGGTTTTGAATAAATCTCCACAAATATGGTAGGGTAAAACGAATTCTCCTTCAAGATTTGACCAAAATGCTTAAAAAAAATGATCAATGGTAGGTCGGGGAGTGCTGATTCCCTGGTTTTTGGCTTTTTGAGAGAGAAATTTTGGGAATTTCTCCCACTTTGCTCCATAATTTCCGGGGTTCTTTCAAAAGCTTTAAGGTCACAACCTTGAATTTTGGTCGAAAATCCCCTTTTTGATGAAATTTGAGCGTTTTTTAAAAAGATTATTGCCGTTCGCAACGAACTGAAATTCAAGGAAAAATTATGTGATTTTTTTTGAAAAAAGTTGTGAAAACTCAAACTTTTGGATAGTTTTATAAAAAAGTGGAGAAAAGTGGGAAAAAGTGGTGGATCGTGTGAAACCTTTTCTTACTTTTGTGTTTAAAGCAAACTCAAGATAAGCCCATGGGAATGTTCAACAGTCGGTATGAATGTAAAGTAGATGCCAAAGGGCGTCTGGCTTTGCCTGCCAAGATCAAGGCGGCAATTCCGGAATCCAATGGCAACGAACTCATTCTCCGTCAGGGAGACGATGGCTGTCTTGCGTTGTACACCCAGGTTGAGTTTAAGAAACTTTTACACCAGATCAGTTCTCTTTCGGACCGTGATCCGGTACAAAGGCTTATCAAACGAAGCTTTTTTGAGAGCATGACTGAGGTGGAACTGGATAATGCAGGACGTTTTTTGATTCCCAAAACTTTTATGACATGGGCAGGAATCGACAAAGATGTGATTCTCATCGGCGTCGGTGGTTTTGTTGAAATATGGAGTCCTGAAAAATACCGTCAAAACATTGTCGCCGATCAGGCTGAGCTGTCAAAGTTGATGGATAAATACCTCTCATAACCCATGACAGCTCATAACTACCATATTCCAGTGATGCTAGCCCCTTGCATTGAAGGACTGGCTATTGACCCAAAAGGTATCTATGTCGACCTGACTTTTGGTGGTGGTGGACATTCCAGGGAAATCCTGAAGCATTTAAAGGAAGGTCATTTGTATGGCTTTGATCAGGATGTAGATGCAGAGGCCAATGTGCCGGATGACCCAAGGTTTACTTTTGTACGGGCTAACTTTCGGGATTTTAAAAAATACCTTAGACTGTACGGGGTGACCCAGGTGAATGGGATTTTGGCAGATTTGGGGGTTTCCTCCCATCAGATTGATGAACCCACAAGGGGTTTTTCCACAAGATTTGAAGGTGATTTGGATATGAGGATGAGCCAGACAGGTGGCCTCAGGGCGAAAGAGGTGCTTAATACTTATGAAGAGGGTCGGCTGCATAAAATCTTTGGCATCTATGGTGAGATCAAAAATGCCAAAACCTTGGCGCAGGCGGTGGTAGCGGAGAGGGCGCTTCAGCCATTTACGACTACAGAGAGCTTCAAAAGGCTTCTTCAGAAATTTGCTCCGAGAGGAAAGGAATTCAAATACTATGCACAGGTATTTCAGGCCTTGAGAATTGAAGTCAATGATGAGATGGGGGCCTTAGAGGAAATGCTCTTGCAAGCTGTGGAAGTTCTGAAGCCCGGAGGAAGGTTGGTCATCATGAGTTATCACTCTTTGGAGGACAGGCTGGTTAAAAATTTCATCAACAAGGGCAAGTTTCAGGGAGAAGTTGAAAAAGACTTTTATGGGAATTTGATCAGGCCTCTGGAGCCGGTAAACAGAAAGGCCATCACTGCAGATGCAGAGGAAATCAAAGCGAATAGTAGAGCAAGAAGTGCAAAATTGAGAATAGCGAAAAAACTTTAAGATGAGGGAAAATACATTTAGGAAAAAGATGCAGCAGGGAACTTCCTCCAAGGGAAGCAGGAAGAACATCTTTACCCTGATTGAAGAAAAGCTCAACGTAACTGGTATCCTGGGCGAGGGAATACCGGTGAAGTTTGTGCCACCTTTCCTTTATGTGGCCTTATTGGCACTCATATATATATGGAGTAACCACAGGGCCGAAAACCTGATCAGAAAAATTGAGGTGATGCAGCGTGAAGTGGAAGATTTGAGGGCAGACGTTACCACCTTGGAAGCAGAATATATGCTCAGCAGTAAGCAATCTGAGGTGGCTAAAAAAATTGCGCCTTTGGGAATAGTGGAAATCAGTGAACCGCCAGTAAAGATCAAAGCCAAAAAGTGAATATCAAACGTTCCATAGTACTGAGGGTAAGGATTGCCTTTATGGCAGTCGCCTTGATCGCGGGGGCAATCTTCTATAAGATTGTCCATTTGCAGTTTGTGGAAGGCGAGAAATGGGCGGCAAAATCCGAATCCATCAACTTCCAATACAGACAGGTCAGTGCGACCCGTGGCAATATCTATGCTGCGGATGGGAGTTTATTGGCTACCAGTCTTCCTTTTTATAGGGTAGTGATAGATCCTGTAGTGGCCAAAGAAGAAGTTTATAGGGCAGGAATAGATTCCCTGGCATTTTTACTTTCTTCTTACTACAGAGATAGATCAGCAGATTCTTACAAGAGGATGATTGCAGATGCCAGGGCCACAGGAAAGAGGTACCTGATCCTGAACAGGAAGCAGATCGGTTACCAGGATATGCAGAAAATGTCCCATTGGCCTATTTTCAGGAATGGAAGAAATGGAGGAGGGGTCATTTTCGAGAAGGTGGAAAAACGGTATCGTCCATTCAATAACCTGGCCAGCAGAACGGTTGGTTTTCTTAATGAGGACAAATATGGGGTAGGTATTGAATACAGCTTCAATGAATACTTGGAAGGAAAGAATGGCAGGGCACTTTTCCAAAGAATCGCCGGAGGTTCCTGGAAGCCTGTATTTGATGCAGAAGATGTCAAGCCGGATGATGGCTATGATATTTTCACCACTTTGGATGTCAATATTCAAGATGTGGCAGAATCAGCCTTACTGCGGCAATTGATGAACAAGGATGCGGAATTTGGCTGCGTGATCGTCATGGAAGTGGAGACCGGGCATATCAAAGCCATTGCCAACCTACAGAAAAATAAGAATGGCTTCGGTTATGGTGAAAATTACAATTTCGCCATTGGAGATCAGGGGCTTACTGAGCCTGGGTCCACCTTCAAGCTCCTGAGCATCATGGCATTATTGGAAGAGGGTAAAATAAGTCTCAATGATATCGTGGATACAGGAGATGGTACTTTCCGCTTCTATGATCGGACGATGAGGGATGTGAAACAGGGCGGGTATGGCAAGATAACCATTCAAGAAGCTTTTGAAAAATCCTCCAATGTGGCCATATCCAAATTGGTGGACCAGCATTTTGGCCACAGTCCATCCAAATTTATGGCGTATGTAGAGAAAGTGGGACTCGATCAACCCCTTGGATTCCAGTTGAGAGGAGAAGGCGCTCCCTATTTCAAAAAACCGGGTGAGAAATACTGGTACGGAACTACCCTGCCATGGATGTCAATCGGTTATGAATCCAAATTGACCCCTTTGCATACTTTGACCCTCTACAATGCCGTGGCCAATAATGGCAAAATGGTTAAACCCATGATTGTGCAGGCCATTGCCAAAGGAAATGCTGTGGAGAAAAAATATCAGACTGAGGTAATCAAAAAATCCATTGCTTCAGACAAAACCATCAAGGCTTTACAGGAATTATTGGAGGGTGTAGTGAAAAATGGGACTGCTAAAAATATCTATACGCCTGAGTACAGGATTGCCGGCAAAACCGGAACGGCCCAGAAATTAATCGATGGTAGGTATACACAAAGGTATTACACCTCCTTTGCGGGATATTTTCCTGCTGATAAGCCAAAATACAGTGCGATTGTAGTGATTGACAGTCCCAAAGGATTCAATGCTTACGGAGGAGATGTGTCCGCACCGGTTTTCAAGGAGATTGCAGATAAGATTTTTGCGCAGGATCTGAAATTGAACAAAAAAACGTCCCCTACTACCTATATGGCCCAGGGGGGTAATGAATTCCCCTTCATTCAGGCCGGTAAAGTGGATGAGTTACAATTGATCTGCAACAAGTTTGGGATATCCAATCATTATAACGGGCAAGGGGAAAATTGGGTGAAGTCTGTACCGCAGGTGAAATCCATACAATGGAAATCCAATCCTACCGAAAGTCCGACTGTGCCTGATGTAAGTGGGCTGCCTTTGAGGGATGCCTTGTATGTGCTCGAAAATAAAGGGCTAAGAGTGGTGTATCAGGGCAAAGGAAGGGTGAAAAACCAATCCATAAGCCCAGGGACACCGGTCCAGCAGAATTATGTAATCAACTTGGTTTTAGGATAAATGAAGGCATTAAAAGACATATTGTATAAAGTTTCTTTGACCTCCACCATAGGTGATATGGATGTGGAAGTGAAAGATCTTGTCTTTGACAGCCGCAAAGTCCAAGCGGGATCCGTTTTCATAGCCGTGAGAGGTACCCAGGTTGATGGCCATGATTTTATTGCTGCCGCTTTGGAAAAAGGGGCAAAAAGTATTGTCTGTGAAACCCTTCCGGATCAGCTTCTGGAGCATGTGACCTATGTACAGGTCGTTGATTCTTCCAGAGCTTTGGGTGTCATGGCGGCCAATTACTTTGAAAATCCATCTGAGAAGATGAAGCTGGTAGCGGTGACTGGTACCAATGGTAAAACCAGCACCGTTACGCTTCTTTATCAGTTGTTCAGGGAGATGGGATATAATGTGGGATTGGTTTCGACAGTCGAAAACAAAATCAACGACACTGTAATCCCCGCTACCCATACTACTCCGGATGCCATTGCCCTTCAGTCCCTATTGAAACAAATGGTGGAGGCTGGCTGTACCCATGCATTTATGGAGGCTTCCTCACATGCCATTGTTCAGGAAAGAATGGCAGGACTTCATTTGGCTGGAGCTGTTTTTACCAACATCAGCCATGATCACTTGGATTACCACAGCACTTTTGATGCATATATCAATGCCAAAAAGAAATTGTTCGATGAACTTCCCAAAGATGCCTTTGCCTTGGTCAATGCAGATGATAAGAGGGCTTTGGTAATGTTGCAAAATTGCAGGGCCACCAAACAGACTTATGCCCTTAAATATCCTGCCGATTTCAAAGCCAAAGTGCTTTCCAACACGATTGAAGGCTTAGAGCTTGATATCAACAACAAACAGATCTGGTTCAGGATGATCGGCGAATTCAATGCTTATAATCTCCTGGCAGTATTTGGGGTGGCTGTGCTTCTGGGAGAGGATGAAGAAGAGGTCCTCATGCAATTGTCAAAAGTCAAAGGGGCTCAGGGAAGATTTGATAGGATTTCCATGTACGGAATCACTGCTATTGTGGATTATGCCCATACACCAGATGCACTGGAGAATGTCCTGAAGACCATTCAAGGAGTAAGGACCGGAGGGGAACAGGTCATCACTGTAGTAGGATGCGGTGGCAACAGGGACAGGACGAAGCGTCCGATCATGGCAAAAATTGCCACGCAATTCAGTGACAAGGTGATATTAACCTCCGATAATCCCAGGGACGAAGAACCTATGGCAATACTCCGTGAAATGGAGGCCGGTATTAATCCCGTGGATTTTAAAAAGACCATGATTATCGAAGACAGGAGGGAGGCCATCAAAACTGCCGGAATCCTGGCCAAAAAAGGAGACATTATACTCATCGCCGGCAAAGGCCATGAAACCTATCAGGAAATCAAAGGGGTCAAGTATCCCTTCGATGACAGGGAAGTAGTAAAAGAAGTACTCAATCTGCTGAATAAGAATTAATATATGTTATATCCGATTTTTGAATATTTGGACAAAGTTTTGGATATCCCGGGTACGGGGGTTTTCAGGTATATCTCCTTTAGGGCAGGTATGGCAGCACTGCTGTCACTGATCATCACCATTACCTTTGGAAAGAATATTATTGAGTGGATCAGGAAAAAGCAGATTGGTGAAACTGTCAGGGATTTGGGTCTGGCAGGTCAGGCAGAGAAAAAAGGTACCCCTACCATGGGGGGACTGATGATGATTGCTGGAATCATTGTTCCTACCCTGCTTTTTGCCAATGTCAATAATGTGTACATCATTCTTTTGCTGATCACTACAGTTTGGTTGGGAGGCATAGGCTTTTTGGATGACTATATCAAAGTATTTAGGAAGAACAAAGAAGGTCTTGCCGGAAGGTTCAAAATTGTTGGTCAGGTTACGGTTGGGATTATTGTAGGGGCTACGCTTTACTTCCATGAGGGAGTGGTCGTAAGGGAATTTACCAATCCAATTTCTATTGAGGAAGGTGTGGTTGAAACTCCCGCTTACAAAGATGTGAAAGTGGCAAAAACCACCATTCCTTTCCTTAAAAACAATGAACTTAATTACGAAAACTTCTTTGGCTTCCTTGGAGAGGATTTTACCCCCGTGCTGTATATCCTTTTTGTGATTTTCATCATTACGGCTATATCAAATGGAGCGAATATCACAGATGGTATTGACGGATTGGCTGCAGGCACTTCGGCCATTATTGGCCTGACCATTGCCATATTTGCCTACATTTCGGGTAATGCCATTTTTTCACAGTATTTGAATGTGTTCTTCATTCCGAACTCTGCTGAGCTTGTGATTTTTTGCTCAGCATTTGTCGGTGCCTGTGTGGGATTCCTTTGGTACAATGCCTACCCTGCCCAGGTATTCATGGGGGATACGGGCAGTTTGATGCTGGGCGGTGTCATCGCTGTACTTTCACTTGCTTTGAGAAAAGAGCTCTTGCTGCCTGTTCTGTGCGGGATATTCGTCATCGAAAACCTTTCAGTGATCATGCAGGTGAGCTATTTCAAATACACGAAGAGAAAATATGGAGAAGGAAGAAGAATTTTCCTTATGTCTCCATTGCATCACCATTATCAGAAAAAGAATATACATGAAGCCAAGATCGTGACCAGGTTCTGGATTGTGGGGATTCTATTGGCAATCATCACCTTGGCCACATTGAAATTAAGATAAATGAACAGGAAGATATCCATATTGGGAGCAGGAGAAAGCGGTATCGGGGCAGCTTTACTGGCCAGACAGAAGGGCTATGCCGTATGGGTATCGGATATGGGAGCAATAAGTGCTTCCAGAAAAGAAATTCTTGAAAAATTCGGCATCGCCTACGAGGAAGGCATGCACACTGTGGCTAAGATCCTTGATTCTGATGAAATCATCAAAAGTCCCGGCATTCCTTACAAAGCCCCATTAGTGAAGGAAGCACTTGAAAAGGGTATTCCGGTGATCGATGAACTGGAATTCGCCTACCGCTACTCCAAGGGCAAAGTAATCGCTATTACCGGGACAAACGGAAAGACGACGACTACTTTGCTTACCTACCATCTGCTGACAAAGGGAGGACTGAATGTGGGACTGGCAGGAAATGTAGGCCAAAGCTGGGCAGGGCAACTTGTCGAAGGAGACCGTGACTGGTGGGTCATTGAAACCAGTAGCTTTCAAATTGATGGATTTAGGGAGTTCAAACCGGCCATTGCCATGTTGACGAACATTACACCGGACCATTTGGACAGATATGACTACCAGGTTGACAATTACATCCGCTCCAAAATGTCTCTTTTCAAAAACATGGATGTGGATCAGGCTGCCATATTTTATGCAGAGGACGAATTGAGCAATAAAGGTTTTGGATTGAGGCAGGTAAAAGCAGAGGCTTATCCTGTTTCCCTAAAGGAGATTCAGACTAAGGGGGCATATTTTGACGGTTCAAAACTGAATATTAAGATAGGCGGCAAGCAATTGGAAATTCCCACAGAGGAGATTATCCTCAAAGGCAAGCACAACATGCTGAACAGTATGATGGCGGTAATAGGAGCGTTGTTGGCAGGTGTAGATGAAAAAGCCATCAAAGCGGGTCTGAAGGATTTTCAGAATGCCGCCCATCGCATGGAACCGGTGGCAAATTTGTATGGGATCAGCTTCGTCAATGACAGTAAGGGTACCAATGTGGATGCTACCTTTTATGCTCTGGAAAGTTATAATCAGCCCCTGATCTGGATTGCAGGAGGGGTAGATAAAGGAAATGACTATACTGTTCTTTATCCTTTGGTAAGGGATAAAGTCAAAATGCTGATCTGCCTTGGAGTGGACAATGAAAAACTCAAGTCAGCATTCTCAGGAATCATTCCTGAAATCAAAGAGACCCAAAATATCGCTGAAGCGGTAAGATGGGGGCTGGATTATGGGAAAGAAGGAGATGTGGTATTGCTCTCACCGGCATGTGCCAGCTTTGACCTTTTCAAAAATTATGAAGACAGAGGTGAACAGTTTAAGGCAGCAGTGAACCAATTGAAATTATCAGCAGTATGATGGCATCATTCAAACAATGGATTGACAGAAACCTGAAAGGAGACCCTATCATTTGGGGAATCGTGATCCTTTTGGCGATCATCAGCATTCTGGTGGTATATTCTGCTACAGGCTCTTTGGCATATAAAAAGACCGGAGGAAATACCGAGAAGTACCTGCTTGACCATTCTATGATGGTATTTATGGGTTTGGTAGTTATGTGGGTTGCCCATAAAATACCTTATAAATATTATGGACTTATCGGAAAGTTCCTGCTTTTGGTTTCTGTACCCTTGTTGATCTTTACCTATGCCTTTGGATCTACAGTCAATGATGCCAACCGTTGGTTGACCATTCCGGGGATCAACAAGGCTTTCCAACCTTCGGATATTGCCAAGTTGGCCCTGATAGCCACATTGGCAAGTCTTTTGGCCAAGAAGCAGAGGAATATCGGGGACTTCAAGAAGGCGTTTTTACCTATGATTGTGGTAATAGGGCTGATCACCATGTTGATCGGTTTTGCCAACATGTCAACCGCCCTTCTCTTGTTCTCCACTTGCCTGCTGCTCATGTTCATTGGCAGGGTGCCTGCTAAGTTCATTATGGCGGTTATATTGGTGGGTTTTGTGTTCCTGTCAGCTTCGGTATTTTTAGGACAAAGGGGAGGAACCTTCTTCTCAAGGATTGAGAAATTTGCTTCAGCTGATGAAATCCCATTCCAGGCCGAGCAATCTTTCATAGCCATCTCCACAGGAGGAATTGCAGGCAAAGGACCCGGTAAGTCGGAGCAGCGCAATACCTTGCCCCACCCTTATTCGGACTTTATTTATGCCATAATCATTGAAGAATATGGCTTGATCGGAGGAGCTACCGTGCTATTCCTTTACCTGGCGCTGCTTTATAGAGGTATGCGGATCGTGGCCAATTCCACCAAACCATTTGGTGGTTTGCTGTCAGCAGGGCTAAGTTTTGCCCTGGTCTTGCAAGCCATGGTGAACATGGCTGTAGCCGTAGGCCTGGGTCCGATTACTGGACTTCCATTGCCTTTGTTGAGTATGGGGGGTACATCTCTGGTATTTACCGGATTCTCAGTAGGAATTATTTTGAGTGTGTCCAGAGGAGATCACAGTGACTCCATGGAAGGCTCAGGAGAAGAAAACAGACCAAGGAAAGCATTCCAAACTGCCTAAGAAGTGAAGGAGAACAACAGGACATATCGAATCATCATCAGCGGCGGAGGAACCGGTGGACATATCTATCCGGCCATAGCCATCGCCAATGCCTGGAAGGAGGCACATCCTGATGCTGAGATCCTGTTTGTCGGTGCGGAAGGAAAAATGGAAATGGCCAAAGTTCCAGAAGCAGGATATGAAATTAAAGGGTTGCCAGTGGCAGGTTTACAGAGAAGTCTAAGCCTTTCCAATCTCAGTTTTCCATTCAAGCTTTTAAAAAGTCTTAGGATGGCAAGAGAAATCGTAAAGGCTTTTGATCCAGTAGCAGTCGTCGGGGTGGGAGGTTATGCCAGTGGTCCGGTTTTGTATGCAGCCCAGAAAAAAGGGATACCCACCTTGATTCAGGAGCAAAATTCTTATGCAGGGCTTACCAATAAATTGTTAGCCAAAAGGGCCGGAAAAATTTGTGTTGCTTATCCAGGAATGGAGAAGTTTTTCCCAAAAGAAAAAATCCAATATACCGGGAACCCTGTAAGAAAGGATATTCTGGACCTTTCCGGTAAGAGGGAAAAGGCTTTAGCGCATTTTGGATTGGAAAAGGATAGAAAAACCGTACTTGTCTTGGGGGGAAGCCTTGGAGCCAGGACCATCAATAGGTCAGTATTGGCAGAAATGAAGGCTTTTGAAGATGATGGATATCAGCTTCTCTGGCAAAGTGGGAAATTCTACTATGAGGATATGGCTGAAAAAGTCAAAATCTCTGCCCTGAAACATATCCATGTTAAAGAGTTCATCAAGGAGATGGATTTGGCTTATGCAGCGGCAGACCTGATTGTTTCCAGAGCAGGGGCCTTATCGGTGTCTGAGTTGAGTTTAGTGGGAAAACCTGTGGTTTTTATTCCTTCACCTAACGTGGCGGAAGACCATCAGACCAAAAATGCCATGGCCTATGTCAATGAGGGTGCAGCAATATTGCTCAAAGACGCTGAGGCCATTGGAAAATTGAAAGAGACAGTAGATCCCTTGTTTGCAGATCTTGACAAAGCTGCAGCAATGGGAAAAAACATAAAAAAATTAGCCAAGCCGGATGCAGCAAAAGAAATCGTTCAGGCATTGGAAAGTTTGATCTCATGAATTTAAAGTCCTTACATAGTGTCCATTTCTTAGGTATCGGCGGTATCGGGATGAGCGCTTTGGCCAGGTGGTTTAACCATATCGGAGTCAAAGTAAGCGGCTATGACCGAACCCCATCTCCTCTTACTGCTGAGTTAGAGAAAGAGGGAATGGAGATTTCCTATGTGGACAAGATGGAAACTGTACCGGGAACTGTGCTTCAGGATAAAGCCAATACCCTGATTGTATGGACACCTGCTATGCCCAAAGATTCTGTACAATTGGATTATTTCAGGGACAATTGCTTCCATCTGAAAAAGAGGGCCGAGGTTTTGGGATTGATTACCTCCGGTATGCCGACCATTGCAGTGGCGGGGACGCATGGAAAGACCACAACCTCTTCTATGATTGCCCATCTACTCAAATCAGGCGGAAAGAACATTGCGGCATTTTTGGGCGGATTGACCCAAAACTATAACAATAACCTGATCCTTCATGATGAGGAAGGTGGGGAAGCCACAGTAGTGGTAGAGGCAGATGAGTTTGACAGGTCATTTTTGCACCTGCATCCCAATGTGGCCGTGCTCACCAGTGCCGATCCAGACCACTTGGATATTTACGGAGATGACTCTAAGATGATGGATGGATTTAGGGCTTTTATAGCCTTGCTCCCTGAAAAAGGCCAGTTATATATCCATTACAAGGCTTTTGAAAAATTGGGACTTTCTGGAGGCAACCCTTGGAAAACCACTATCTACGGAAAAGATAAGGGTGAAGTCAGGGCTGAAAATATAAAAGCATTCCCTGGAACTTTCCATTTTGATTATGTGGGTCAATCACAAAGAATAAATGGACTGGAATTGAGGATGCCCGGATTTCACAATGTGGAAAATGCCCTGGCAGCCATCTCCATATCTTTGGATTTTGGCCTGACAGCCTCAGAAATCCAAAAGGGTCTTTCCAGCTATAAAGGAGTAAAGAGAAGATTTGAAATTTGGATTCAGGAAGAGGACAGGGTATTTATCGATGATTATGCCCATCATCCTGAAGAGATTAGGGCCTTTTTGGGTTCTGTAAAGGCTATGTATCCGGATAAAAAGTTGACGGCGGTATTCCAGCCACATCTTTTTACCAGGACTAGGGATTTTGCCAAGGGATTTTCTGAAAGTCTTTCCTTGGCCGATGAAGTGATTTTGCTGGAAATTTATCCGGCACGGGAACTCCCCATAGCGGGTGTTACAGCTTCCATGCTTTTGGAGGGCATTACGTCTCCCCAGAAATCCTTAAAGACAAAAGAGGAGCTTTTGGATTATCTGAAACAGTGCAAAATTGAAGTTTTGGTCACTATTGGGGCGGGGGACATTGATAGATTGGTTGAACCGATTGCAAACTGGATGAAGCAACATGAAAATCAGATTTAGAAAAGGCTTTTTGTTATTTGTGCTCTTGCTGATTCTGGTGGTTTTCATCGGATTTATCGAGAAGAAAAGTGCGGGAAGAAGGCTTGCCGGAGTAGAAGTATATGTAAAAAGTGTGAGCGATGTGTATTTCGTGGACGAAAAGGATGTCCTCCAGACTTTGAAGGCTGAATTTCCCCTTTTGGAACAGGGAACGGCTCTGGCTGAGATCAACCTGTACAATATAGAAAGAAAGGTGGAAAGTCATCCATTTGTCAAAAAAGCGGAAGTATTCTCTGATCAGAAGGGTAATATCAAAGTGGAAATTGAACAGCACATACCGGTCGCCAGAATCAGTAGACCAAGGGCAGCAGATGGATATGTGTCCACAGAGGGAATCATCCTTCCCACTTCCAGTAAATATACCTCCAGGGTCTTGATTCTGTATGGAAATTATGCGGAAAGCTTATTGAATAAGCAAAATCTGGAGGAAGATGCTCCCGAAATGATGGAATTGATCCGGTTTATCCACAAGGATCCATTTTGGAGGGCACAGATCACAGAACTGGAAATACCCAGGAAAGGGGATATTAGACTCCATCAACAAGTAGGCAAGCAGGTGATCGAATTTGGGGATGCCAGTGATATAGAGGAGAAATTTAAAAAAATCAACCTCTTTTATGAGGAAATACTTCCCAAAAAAGGATGGAATACATACAGCAGAGTAAACATAAAATATAAAGGCCAGATTGTTTGTGAATAATTGATGATGCTATGGAAAACGACAAATTTATTGTAGGACTTGACATTGGTACGACCAAAATCTGTGCGGTGGTTGGCCGCAAGAATGAATTTGGAAAACTTGAAGTTTTGGGTATGGGTAAGGCAGTTTCCGATGGGGTAATCCGCGGAATTGTCACCAATATAGACAAGACTGTCAATGCTATTCAAAAGGCTGTGGCAGATGCTTCAGATATGGCAGAAGTGGACATTGCCAATGTGATTGTGGGTATTGCAGGACAGCACATCAAAAGCACCGTACAGCATGGCTCTATCATCAGAAAGTCCAATCAAGATGAAATCACCATCGAAGATGTGAGACGTCTGGCCAATGATATGGAAAACATTGTCGTACCTCCGGGAAATACCATCATCCATGTCATGCCACAGGATTATACCGTAGACTATGAAGATGGCATCAAGGATCCCGTTGGAATGTCAGGATCTAAACTAGAGGCAGATTTCCATATCATCACTGCACAGACCACTGCCATCAATAATATCAACAGATGTGTTAAAAGGGCAAACCTGGTTTCCAAGGACCTTATACTTGAGCCTTTGGCAAGTTCCTTATCTGTCCTAAGTGAAGAAGACAAAGAAGCGGGCGTATGCCTTGTGGATATTGGGGGTGGCACAACGGATATCGCCATATTTTATGATAATATCATACGTCATACAGCAGTAATTCCTTTGGGGGGCAACATCATCACCTCCGATATCAAAGAAGGCTGCATGGTACTGCACAATCAGGCCGAGTTGCTTAAAACCAAGTTCGGTAAGGCCATTGCCGAAGAAGCCAACCCCAATGAAATCGTCTCCATACCTGGATTGAGAAATAGGCCGCCTAAAGAAATTTCCATCAAAAACCTCGCAGCCATCATTCAGGCAAGGATGGAAGAGATCATCGAGCATGTACAAAATGAACTGGTTGCCAGTGGTCACTATAAAAAATTAGCCGGAGGTATAGTCCTTACCGGCGGTGGTGCTTTGCTTTCAGGAGTAGCCCAGCTATTTGAATACATGACCGGGTTGGATACCCGTATCGGCTATCCCAATGAGCACTTGGGCAAGTGCAAGATTGATGAAATCAAGAGTCCAATGTATGCTACTTCGGTAGGATTGGTGCTTGCCGGATTCAAGTCCTTTGACGAAAGGGAAGAGACCTATAGAAAGCGTTATGAAATTGAGGTGGTTGCCAGACCGGAACAAAGGCTGAAGACCAATGAGCTGGCATCCAATATTTTCACCAAAATGAGGATAAAATTGAAGGATATCATCACCAGTGATATCCAGGAAGATAATAATTACTAGGGCTTATCATACCGGGGAGATGATGGGCTTTGCCTATCATTTCCCTTCTTACTGATTTTGAACTACTATTCATTCACCAACATATTTTAAACGTCAGATAACATGAAAGATTACCAGTTCGATTTACCCAAGAACCACAAGTCAATTATCAAGGTGATTGGTGTGGGGGGAGGTGGTTCCAATGCCGTGAACCATATGTACAACATGGGCATCAAGGATGTAGAGTTTGTGGTTGTCAATACCGATGCCCAGGCATTGAAAAGCAGCCCGGTTCCTTTAAAGCTCCAGCTCGGTGCCAACCTTACTGAAGGTCTGGGTGCCGGCGCAAATCCTGAAAAAGGAAGAAGTGCGGCCCTCGAGAGCAAAGAAGATATTAGGACTTTATTGTCCGACAATACCAAAATGGTATTTATCACTGCCGGAATGGGAGGTGGTACCGGTACAGGTGCAGCTCCTGTGATTGCTAAAATTGCCAAGGATATGGATATCCTGACAGTGGGTATAGTGACTGCGCCATTTGTTTTCGAAGGAAGAAAGAAAATGCAAGCGGCCCAACAAGGAATTGAAGCCTTGAAGGAAAGCTGTGACACAGTATTGGTGATTTTGAACGACAAGTTGAGGGAAATTTATGGAAACCTGGCTATCCGTTCTGCTTTTGCCAAAGCTGATAATGTGTTGACTACAGCTGCAAAATCTATTGCCGAAATCATTACCGTACACCAGGATGTGAACGTGGATTTTGAAGATGTGAAGACGGTGATGAAGGATGCCGGTGCGGCTGTGATGGGTTCTGCCACGGAAGAAGGCGATGGAAGGGCTATCAGGGCAGCAGAGAAAGCCATTGCTTCTCCTTTGCTCAATAACGTAGATATCAAAGGCGCTCAGAAAATCCTGCTTTCCATCATGTCCGGGGAGGAAGATGAGTTGTCCATGGACGAACTGAGTGAAATCACTGAATATATCCAGGAAAGGGCCGGTGACAATGCAGATGTGATCTTCGGTCAGGGAATTGACCAGGAGCTCGGTAAAGGTATCCGGGTGACTGTAATTGCTACGGGTTTTGAAATGGGAAAGCTGAGTGAAGTAAGTCCGGCAAAAGAAACTGAAACAAAGATTGAACAAAGGTCTTCAACCGAAGAGCAGGAATCAATAAAAAAAGTGATTGACCTGGAATCAGGCAAGACTTCCAAAGTGGATGAGGACGCATTGGCAGGAGCAGGTCAGACTTTTACCTTCACTTTCCAGAAGCCTATTTTCACTCCTGCCAATGAAGAAAAAAAATCCGATGACTTTAACCAGCCGCTGATCGAAGAGAGAAAAGCTGAGGCTGTAAATAAATTAATCGACCTTGAAGAGGAAGAAGCGGAGACCAGCGAATTTGAGTTTGTACCTGCAGCTTCCGAAACCAAGAAAGTGGTTTTTGAACTTCCTTCCGAGAGAGAAGAGAGACCAGTATTCCCTTCAGAAGAGAAAAAAGAAGAAGCGCCTGCACATTATGGCAACGACTATTATGAGCAGTTGAGACAAAAAGCCATTCAGAAAGCTTATGAGCGTTTTGAGCGTCTCAAGAACCTAAAGTCTTACAACCAAAGCCCTGAAGAATTTAAGGAAAAATTGGAAGTCCCCGCTTTTGTCCGTAAGCAGGTCAAGCTTTCTGATGTGCAGCACAGCTCAGAAAGAAGCATTTCCAGGTTCAACCTGACAGATGAAAATGAGTTCTTGAAGAACAATAGGTTCTTGCATGACAATGTTGATTAACTTCAAAAGTTAATCAACATTTCCGCCTGGGATTGAAGCAATTCCATGTACAGCCTGTTGGTGAGCAGGTTATCTGACATATTTTCCTCAATTTTAGCCAGTTTAATTTTGAGGGCAAGTACATGCATCCCCAGGTAATGGAAGATGTCGGTGAGGTGGCTCAATGCGATGCCACCCCCGCCTATTCCGGAAGAAATACCCACCAAAGCACACTTTTTGTTCCTAAAGGAGTTGGGATAGGTCATGCCGTCTATAAAAGCCTTGAGGACACCTGGAAATGAACCGTTGTATTCCGGAACGATAAAAACAAACTTGTCACCTGTTTTTACTTTTTCATGGAAGGCATTGTATTTCGGATTTTTACCATTCCGGTCATACAAAGCCGAAAACACAAAATCATGGGGCAAATCTATCAGGTTCAAAATTTCTGATTCAGCACCTTTTTGCTTCAATATTTCCTGATAAAGATGGGCTATGGCAAGGGAAAGGGAGTTTTTTCTATTGGTTCCTACAATAATCTTGATCATAGAGAGGGGTTTCAGATCGTATGTTGCTAATTACAAACTCACAAGCCAATTAGTTTCCTATTTGTTCAAAAATTATGGTCAAAAAAACATTATTGCTTACCTTGGGCAAAATTTGAGAGACATGAAGGAAGAACCCAATATGACATACAGCGATCAGATCAAACAAGCTTTTGAGTATATCCGTCAACAATTCGATTGCCCTTTGGAAGTAGGGATTATCCTTGGAACAGGCCTTGGGCAATTGATCCACAATATAGAAATTCAGATAGAAATCCCTTATCAGGAAATCCCGTTTTTCCCGGTTTCCACGGTGGAGAGCCACAAGGGGAAACTGATCATAGGGAAACTTTCGGGAAAATCCGTGGTAGCCATGCAAGGGAGGTTTCATTACTATGAAGGCTATTCCATGAAGGAGGTAACATTTCCTGTAAGGGTGATGAAAATGTTGGGCATCAGACAACTTTTTGTATCCAATGCTGCCGGAGGACTTAACCCCAAGTTTGAAGTGGGAGACCTGATGGTCATCCATGACCATATCGATCTGTTTCCTGAAAACCCGCTCCGGGGCAAAAACCTGAATGAGTTTGGGGTGAGGTTTCCGGATATGTCCGAGCCTTATGACCTTTCCTTGGTAGAAAGTGCTATGAAAATTGGGGAAGCGCATCAGCTTAGGGTACATCAGGGGGTGTATGCTGGAGTTCAGGGGCCCAACCTGGAAACCAAAGCAGAGTATAAATACCTCCGGATCATCGGAGGGGATGCCGTAGGGATGAGTACTATTCCGGAAGTGATTGTGGCCAGGCATATGGATCTTCCTGTGTTTGCGATTTCTGCCATTACCGACCTATGCTATCCGGGAAAAATCAAAAAAGTACGGATAGAGGAAGTATTAGCAGGTGCAGCCAAAGCGGAACCCAGAATGAGTCTGATTATCCGTGAATTGGTCAAGTTGGTATAGGGGAGTATTGGTTAAGTTTTAGCGAAATTGTTTAATAGACTAAGGTTTAAGGCTTAAGTTTTCCACAATTTACCATTACGAATGCATACAAGAGGGTATCTTGTATTTTGTACAAATTTGAATGATGCTAAAAGAAGCTGCGGAATATTTAAGAGACAAAATCTCTTTTGCACCTGAGACGGGAATTATCCTGGGGTCAGGACTTGGTGGTTTGGTCAAGGAGATACAGGTTCTCCATAGGATTCCTTATTGCCAAATACCAGGTTTTCCGGTCTCTACCGTAGAAGGGCATTCCGGGGAACTTGTATTTGGGTATTTGGAGGGTAAAAAAGTAGTTGCCATGAACGGCCGCTTCCATTATTACGAAGGATATTCCATGGAAAAGGTGATATTCCCTCTACGTGTCCTACGCTTGCTGGGAGTACAAAGGTTAATTGTGACCAATGCTGCGGGAGGGTTGAATCCTGATTTTGGGGCAGGGGATATCATGCTTATTGAGGATTTCATCAGTTTACTTCCTGACAATCCCTTAAGGGGCAGGAACCTTGATGAATTTGGGCCAAGATTTCCCGATATGTCCGAACCTATGGATCCGTCCTGGTCCCAAATGGCAGTTGAAGTGGCCCAAAATTGGGATTTACCCTTGAGAAAAGGAGTATATGTGGGAGTACAGGGTCCCAAATTAGAAACCAAATCAGAAATCCGGTACATGCGGATCATCGGAGCAGATGCTGTGGGGATGAGTACAGTGCCGGAGATTATTGCCGCCTGTCAGATGGGCATGAAGGTCATTGCTTTTTCCGTGATTACCAATGAGAGTATTCCAAAAGTTGCCAAGGAATTTACCCATGAAGAGGTAGTTGCCGTAGCCAATCAAGCCGGGGAGAAATTGGTGAGGCTGGTGAAGGGGATAATTTAAATTGGGTATTTTTTTTGGAAAAGTTTAATTTTTTCATTCTTTGAGAGGATTTTTTCAGACAATGACCGTCTAAAACACAAAAATACCCTGCACTGGGTATTTTTTTATTTAAAACTAAACCCTATTTTAATGTCGGGTTAAAATAACGACCCCAACTGTATAACAGATGGGGCCCTCTTAGATGTTTTCACAACGGAATAATCCTTATTGTGAATTGCTTCAAAATGGTTCGACTAATATAGGTGTTAATATGAATTTTTAAAAGATTATGAAAAAAATTTTAGGGTTGGATTTGGGGACAAATTCAATTGGATGGGCGCTAATAGAACATGATTTCGAAAAAAAGCAAGGAAAAATTGTAGGAATGGGTTCAAGGATCATTCCAATGGGTCAGGATGTTTTGGGGGAATTCGATAAGGGCAATTCTGTGTCCCAAACTGCTGAAAGAACTAAGCTTAGAAGCGTTCGGAGACTCAGGGAACGCTATTTGTTAAGGAGGGAACGTTTGAATAGAGTTTTAAATATCCTTGGGTTTTTACCTGCGCACTATGCGGAACAAATTGATTTTAGTGAAAAGCTAGGTAAATTTTTGGAAGGGACTGAGCCCAAAATAGCATATAATAATGGCGATTTTCTTTTCAAGTCTTCTTTTAATGAGATGTTGGATGAATTTAAAATTTCGCAGCAAGGCCTTTTGGAAGGAGAAAGGAAGGTGCCTTATGATTGGACGATTTACTTTTTAAGAAAAAAAGCATTGACTCAAAGAATAGAGAAGGGAGAATTGGCCTGGATAATCCTAAACTTCAATCAGAAGCGTGGATATTATCAATTAAGGGGAGAGGATGAAGAGGAAAAGCCCAATAAGCTCGAAGAATTTTATTCTTTAAAAGTGATAGATATAAAGGTGGATGATTCGCCTAATAAAAAGGGTGATACTTGGTATTCTTTAACGCTTGAGAATGGATGGGTTTATCGAAGGCCTAGCAAAGTCCCTCTAGATGATTGGTTGGGGAAAACTAGGGATTTTATTGTTACAACTGATATAGATGATCTTGGAAATCCAAAACTAGATAAAGAAGGAAATCCGAAAAGAAGCTTTCGTGCTCCAAGTGAAGACGACTGGGGTTTAAGAAAAAAGAAGACCGAAAAAGAAATATTAGACTCCTCCAAAACCGTTGGCCAGTTTATTTATGAAAATCTGCTAGCCAATCCAAATCAAAAAATTAAAGGGCAGCTGGTTAGGACTATCGAGCGGAAATTTTATAAAGATGAATTGAAGCAGATCTTGGCTTCACAACAAAAATTTCATCCCGAACTAAGCGATCCTGATTTATTTGGTGATTGTATAAGGGAATTGTATAAGCATAATCATTCCCATCAGAATTTTCTCGGTAATAAGGACATAGTTCACCTTTTGATTGATGATATTATCTTTTATCAAAGACCTTTGCGAAGCCAAAAATCCAGCATTGGGAATTGTTCATTGGAGTTCAAAACTTTCGAAATAGAAGGGGTCAAAAAGGCAGTTCCTTATAAGGTCACTCCCAAGTCCCATCCTTTATTTCAGGAGTTTAGGTTGTTGCAGTGGATTTCTAATCTCAGGATTATCAGAAAAGAAGATGATAAGGATGTGACGGTGGATTTTTTGGGCACACAGGATAAGACACAGGCACTTTTTGATTATTTGATGGCTCAATCAGAGGTAGATTGCTCTAAATTGATGACATTCCTTTTAACAATGGATGGGTATAAAGGGAAAGATTTAAAGTCACAGGTTGGCAAGTTTAGATGGAATTATGTATATGATTCTGAGAAAGGCGAATCAAAAACGTACCCGGTAAATACAACAAGGGCAGAATTCCTAAAAAGATTAGGGAAGGTTAACGGATTTGGCTTAGAGATGTACACAGAGCAATTTGAAGAATCCCTCTGGCATCTTGTCTACTCAGTTAGGGATAAAATTGAATTTGAAAAAGCGCTAAAGAAATTTGCAAGAAAGAATGGGCTTGAGGTCAATTCTTTTGTGGAAAATTTCAAAAAAATCCCGCCTTTTAAAAGTGAGTATGCATCTTATTCGCTGAAAGCCATTAAAAAACTTCTGTCCTTGATGCGGTTTGGGTCTAAGTGGGTTGAGGAGGTTATCGATGAACAAACCAGACAAAGAATAGAAAAAATCCTTACAGGTGAATATGATCCGGATCTCAAAGATAAGATCAGGGAGTTGTCCAAAGATTTTCAGAGTATTCAGGATTTCCAAGGTCTACCTGTGTGGTTTGCAAGTTATTTGTTATATGGTCGTCATTCGGAAGCCTCAGAATTGATCAAATGGAATTCGAGTGACGAAATGGCACAATATATTCAAGAATTCAAGCAACATTCCTTGAGAAATCCTATTGTTGAGCAGGTGGTACTGGAAACTTTAAGAGTGGTAAAGGATATTTGGGATAAGTATGGATATGGAAAAAAAGACTTTTTTGATGAAATCCATGTGGAGTTAGGAAGGGAAATGAAAAATCCTGCTGAGCAGCGTGCAAGGTTGACCAATCAGATTACCGAAAATGAAAATACCAATTTAAGGATTAGATCATTATTGATGGAGCTTCTTCATGATCCTTCAGTTGAAAATGTGCGGCCTTATTCACCAATGCAACAGGAAATACTTAAAATTTATGAAGAGGGGGTTTTGAAGTCCAATCTTGAGGTACCAGATGATATTCTAAAAATCAGTAAAACTGCACAGCCTTCAAAATCAGATTTGCAGCGCTACAAACTCTGGTTGGAACAAAAATATATGTCACCATATACAGGAAAACCTATTCCTTTAAATAAACTGTTTACTCCTGCTTATGAGATAGAACATATAATTCCCCAATCTAGGTATTTTGACGATAGCTTGAGTAATAAAGTGATCTGTGAATCAGCAGTAAATAAACTCAAGGATAATCTGCTTGGCTTAGAATTCATTAAGAGTTTTCATGGACAAAGGGTTTCCTTAGGGTTTGGTGAGGAGGTCGAGATTTTTTCCGAAATCGCCTACAAGGCTTTTGTTCAGGATAATTATGCTAAAAATCCAGCTAAGAAAAGGAGGCTTTTAATGGATGAATTGCCTGAGCAAATGGTGGAGAGACAAATGAATGATACCCGCTATATCAGTAAATTCATAACATCCATCCTATCCAATATCGTACGGTCTGAGGAAAATGATACCGGGTTCAATTCTAAAAATGTCATTCCTGTAAATGGAAAAATAACCTCAGCGCTGAAGCAGGATTGGGGATTGAATGATGTTTGGAACGACTTGATTCTGCCAAGATTTGAAAGAATGAATCAAATCACAGGGACTACTGCTTTTACTTCTTGGAATGAGAACCACCGAAAATTCTTGCCCACGGTTCCTTTGGAATATTCGAAAGGTTTCCAGAAAAAAAGGATAGACCACAGACATCATGCTATGGACGCATTGGTGATTGCTTGTGCAACGCGTGACCATGTCAACTATCTTAATAATGAACACGCATTGGGTAAGAACTATAAAGGTAAAGAGGAGAAGCAGAAAAGAAGATTTGATCTTAAACAAAAACTATGTTATAAGAAAACTAATGGACACTCCAATGAAAATTTTGAATGGGTGTTTTTGAAACCATGGTATTCCTTTACCCAAGAGGCTAAAGACAGTTTGGAGCGAATTGTGGTTAGCTTCAAGCAAAACCTGAGAGTGATTAATAAGACAAGCAACAAATATTTAAGCTATAAAGATGAGAACGGTAAACTTAGAATTGACAGTCAAGGAAATCCAATTAAAGCTTTGACCAGACAGACGAAAGGAGATTCTTGGGCTATTAGAAAACCTATGCATAAGGATACTGTTTCAGGCATCGTAAGCTTAAGAAACGTGAAATCAGTTTCTCTCAGTGCAGCCTTGGAAAATCCTGAAAACATATTGGACAAAAAGCTTAAAAAGAAGATTGCAGAGCTTGTTAAGTTGAAGTATGACAAGAAACTATTGCTCAAATATTTCAAAGATAGAAACTACCTGTTTGAGGGAAAGGATGTGTCAAAAATTGAGGTTTATTATTTTGAAGAGGATCTAGCTGCTTCCAGAGTGAGTTTGGACACTTCATTCAGTGAAAAGAAAATCCAATCAGTGACTGATACAGGCATCAGGAAGATACTCTTAAATCATTTGTCTAAATATGAGGGTATAAGGGATGAAAAAGGTAAGTTAATTCCAGCTGAAACCTTGGCGTTTACTCCAGAGGGGATAGAAGAAATGAACCAGAATATCCAAGCCCTTAATGGAGGAAAATATCATCAGCCTATTTATAAGGTTAGGACGTATGAGCCAAAGGGCAATAAGTTCCAGGTTGGTTTTGTTGGAAACAAACATTCTAAGTTCGTAGAGGCAGCAAAAGGGACAAACCTATTCTTTGCTATCTATGTAAATGAAGACGGGAAAAGGAGTTATGAGACCATTCCATTTAATGTGGTCATGGAAAGGCTTAAGCAAGGAGAAGGACCTGTACCCTTGGTCAATGAAAAAGGAGATAAATTACTCTTTCATCTTTCACCAAACGAACTGGTTTATGTTCCGGAACATGATGAGGATCTTAATTCTTTAGATTTTAATAATCTTCTTAAAGAGCAAGTAGATAGAATATATAAAATGGTGAGCTCCTCAGGTCCTCAATGCTTTTTTGTAAAACATGATGTATCAACTCCAATTGTTAACAAAGTTGAATTTTCTGCTTTAAATAAAACAGAACGATCTGTTAATGGATTGATGATCAAGGATAAATGTCGAAAAGTTATTGTTGATCGAACTGGCAATATACTTTGAATTAAAATACTCAAGCTATATCTAAAACCCTGCTAATGGAATGGAGAAGGAAAAACAATTATAAGAGTTCTTTCATCAAGTGGCCGCTTTACCAAAGTTCAAAGACTTTGGTAAAGGGACTTTCATATTCATCTTAATGTAAAAAATGGAAATAGGACAATCTAATCATATCTATAACCACGCTAATGGCAGGGAAAATATATTTCTGGAGGAGGAGAATTATAAGTTTTTCCTCCAGAAGTATGCCAAGTACCTCGGCGAAGTCGTAGATACCTATGCTTATTGCCTGATGCCAAATCATTTTCATTTTTTGGTGGGAGTAAGGCCGGACTCAAACCTGTCAGGTTTTCAAAACCTGACAGGTTTGATCAAGCATCCCTCAAAAAATCCAGCTATAAAAGGATTTACAGATTTTTTCAACTCATACACAAAGGCAATCAATAAGAGATTTGAAAGGAAAGGAAATTTGTTTATTCGCGCATTCAAAAGAACTCCAATTCTCGACGAACGTCAATGGCAGGAAACTTTCCTTTATATCCACTTAAATCCAGTGAAACACGGTTTTGTAAAAGATCATCAAAATTGGAAATGGTCCAGCTGGCATGCTTACGAAAACTTCAATAAGCCTTCAAATTTAGATAGAGACTATTTAACCAATTTCTTTGACGGTTGGGAGCATGTACGGAATATGATGGAGATGAAAAAGGAATGGTTGATGAATAAAAATTTGGAATAAGAAATAGTCAGACCTGACAGGTTTTAGAAACCTGTCAGGTCTTTTAACTTAAAAAAACATGATCAAAAGAACCCTCTTTTTCGGCAATCCTGCCTACCTCAGCACCAAAAATGAACAACTGCATATCAGTTTCCCTGAAGCGGATAAGGTTGACAGGACAGTTCCTATAGAAGACTTGGGGATGATTGTGTTGGAAAATCAGCAAATAACAATCACTAATGGACTTTTAGCAAAACTTACCGATCGGAAAGTTGCTATTGTTTCTTGCAATGCACAGCATTTACCGGAAGGTTTGCTCTTGCCCATGCAAGGGCATACTGAACAGACTGAGAGGGTAAGATATCAATTAGAAGCTTCCCAACCTTTAAAGAAAAACCTCTGGCAGCAAACTGTCACTGCTAAAATTAAAAACCAGCATGCGCTTTTGCAGGAAAAAGGAAAGGAGTCCAAGCGCATGGAATATCTTTATAAAAATGTCAACTCAGGCGATTCAGGCAATCATGAAGCCCAGGCAGCGGCTATTTACTGGCAAGAATTATTTGATATACCTGATTTTAACAGAGCCCAGGCAGGAATCCCCCCTAATAATTTGCTCAATTATGGTTATGCGATTTTGAGGGCTGTAATTGCAAGGGCCTTGGTATCTTCCGGTATGCTTCCAGGAGTGGGAATTTGGCATAGAAATAAATACAATGCTTATTGTTTGGCGGATGATATTATGGAGCCTTATCGGCCTTATGTGGACTTGATGGTATCTCATATAGTGGAAACACAGGACGATTATTCAGAACTGAGCACTGAACTTAAAAAGGAATTACTCAGTATTCCTGCTCTGGATGTGAAAATTGACGGTCAAAAAAGTCCCTTAATGGTAGCCGCTTCCCGGACGACATCCTCTCTGTTTGAATGCTTTGCGGGAATCAGTAGAAAGATCATTTACCCGGAATATGGATGAGAAGTATTTTTCAAGACTTAATCAGTATAGGAGTTTGTGGGTTTTAGTTTTTTTTGACCTACCAACCGAAACCCGGAAGGATAGAAAAATTGCCACTTCTTTCCGGAAAAAGTTGCTGGACGATGGTTTTGCCATGTTCCAGTTTTCGATTTATATGAGATTTTGTGCCAGTAGGGAAAATGCAGAAGTTCATATTAAAAGAACCAAAAAGAATTTGCCGCCCAAAGGGAAGGTGGGAATTATGGCCATTACAGATAAACAGTTTGGGATGATGGAGATTTTTTATGGGACAAAGAAGCAGGAGACAGAGCCGCCCTCGCAACAGTTAGAATTGTTTTGAAAAGAGTAGTAAACCTTTTCCAAAGTTCGAAACTTAGGAAAAGTTAAATCAAAGACCTGTCAGGTTTTGAAAACCTGACAGGTCTGTTACCCCTTCTTCCATTTCCTATTATTTTTTATTTTCTATTTTAGCACATAAAATACAGCATACCAGTCACTTAGCGTGGGGTATGCTGTGATTTCCTTAGGAAGATACCATTTTGAAAGCAATTCACAACGGACTTTTGGATGATGTTGATGTTATAACGCTGTGATTTCCTTAGGAAGATACCATTTTGAAAGCAATTCACAACATATCTTGTATTGCTGGATTAACCTAAAAAGCTGTGATTTCCTTAGGAAGATACCATTTTGAAAGCAATTCACAACTACATTGGCTTCTAATTTTTGAGAAGTTGCGCTGTGATTTCCTTAGGAAGATACCATTTTGAAAGCAATTCACAACATATGTTGTATTGCTGGCTTAACCTAAAAAGCTGTGATTTCCTTAGGAAGATACCATTTTGAAAGCAATTCACAACATCATATTGGCAATGGCTTCTCCCGAACTGGCTGTGATTTCCTTAGGAAGATACCATTTTGAAAGCAATTCACAACCTGCTTTCTGATGATGAGGTGATAGCGGGCGCTGTGATTTCCTTAGGAAGATACCATTTTGAAAGCAATTCACAACCCTTAGAGAAAAAGAACTGGAAGAACTCAGCTGTGATTTCCTTAGGAAGATACCATTTTGAAAGCAATTCACAACGCATCTGTCCACCCTCCCCTAACAAGTGCCGCTGTGATTTCCTTAGGAAGATACCATTTTGAAAGCAATTCACAACTTACCCAGACCCAGGGGTTGGAGTTCCAGGGCTGTGATTTCCTTAGGAAGATACCATTTTGAAAGCAATTCACAACAAGCTGACGTACCCGGTACTTCTGCGACTTGCTGTGATTTCCTTAGGAAGATACCATTTTGAAAGCAATTCACAACCCCTTAACCAAAGGAGATCACCTGCCTTGCGCTGTGATTTCCTTAGGAAGATACCATTTTGAAAGCAATTCACAACGAGTTTGCTGATTGCCTTTGCTTTGGATGCGCTGTGATTTCCTTAGGAAGATACCATTTTGAAAGCAATTCACAACTGATGCTTACAAACTGGCCAAGCTCTATAAGCTGTGATTTCCTTAGGAAGATACCATTTTGAAAGCAATTCACAACCAATACTACTGGTGAAACTGTTTTTGAAGAGCTGTGATTTCCTTAGGAAGATACCATTTTGAAAGCAATTCACAACTCCTGAAGCTCTTTTTGGCGGTGCTTGGTGGCTGTGATTTCCTTAGGAAGATACCATTTTGAAAGCAATTCACAACTCAATGCGCATGTGGGATTTGTAGCCATAGGCTGTGATTTCCTTAGGAAGATACCATTTTGAAAGCAATTCACAACAGTTTTTGGAGCATCCGTTCACAGGCAGGAGCTGTGATTTCCTTAGGAAGATACCATTTTGAAAGCAATTCACAACGGATTCAGAACAATAACATCATCCTCTGCAGCTGTGATTTCCTTAGGAAGATACCATTTTGAAAGCAATTCACAACCGCGTCCGACTGGTAGTCGATGGCAAGCAGGCTGTGATTTCCTTAGGAAGATACCATTTTGAAAGCAATTCACAACTGATTACGGGTACTTACAAAGAGGAATATGGCTGTGATTTCCTTAGGAAGATACCATTTTGAAAGCAATTCACAACTTGCACTCGTAGTTACCCCTGTTTTTATGGGCTGTGATTTCCTTAGGAAGATACCATTTTGAAAGCAATTCACAACACAGCCTGAGGAATGCTCATGTAAACAGAAGCTGTGATTTCCTTAGGAAGATACCATTTTGAAAGCAATTCACAACTGGCGAGATATGCTCCTCAGCCAAGTTCGGGCTGTGATTTCCTTAGGAAGATACCATTTTGAAAGCAATTCACAACCAATAACTGGGTATTGGCCGGAGGCATAATGCTGTGATTTCCTTAGGAAGATACCATTTTGAAAGCAATTCACAACAGGATATTGATTGGCAATATCCATGGCAATGCTGTGATTTCCTTAGGAAGATACCATTTTGAAAGCAATTCACAACGGGTGGAAACATAAAGCCACCTCTTTAAGAGCTGTGATTTCCTTAGGAAGATACCATTTTGAAAGCAATTCACAACATGAAAAGTAGTATATGTGCTATGCTTTCCGCTGTGATTTCCTTAGGAAGATACCATTTTGAAAGCAATTCACAACAGTAGTTCCTGACGTTCTTGCTGTCCATGTGCTGTGATTTCCTTAGGAAGATACCATTTTGAAAGCAATTCACAACACATATTGCTTCTCAATCGAAGAAACGAAGGCTGTGATTTCCTTAGGAAGATACCATTTTGAAAGCAATTCACAACATATATTAATCCAAAAAACTCACTTTTTTCGCTGTGATTTCCTTAGGAAGATACCATTTTGAAAGCAATTCACAACAGAAGCCCAGATTGCGGCCAATAAAATTCTGCTGTGATTTCCTTAGGAAGATACCATTTTGAAAGCAATTCACAACTATGGGTGCCAATTACATTCCGGAGGATAAGCTGTGATTTCCTTAGGAAGATACCATTTTGAAAGCAATTCACAACACATAACGTAATATAATTTGTTGTTTCGTTGCTGTGATTTCCTTAGGAAGATACCATTTTGAAAGCAATTCACAACAAGGACAAAAGATTTTTGTTCTAATGGTAGCTGTGATTTCCTTAGGAAGATACCATTTTGAAAGCAATTCACAACAATGAACCTTTGATAAATCCAATGTGATTTGCTGTGATTTCCTTAGGAAGATACCATTTTGAAAGCAATTCACAACAGGGGTTGGCCTCAAAGTCCAATTTTCACCGCTGTGATTTCCTTAGGAAGATACCATTTTGAAAGCAATTCACAACCTGGTAGGGCGCGACAACGTGGGCTGGCTGGCTGTGATTTCCTTAGGAAGATACCATTTTGAAAGCAATTCACAACTTAAGGACGAATCAATCCAATCACTTCGGTGCTGTGATTTCCTTAGGAAGATACCATTTTGAAAGCAATTCACAACGATCTGCGAAAAGGGAATCCAGATCAATTAGCTGTGATTTCCTTAGGAAGATACCATTTTGAAAGCAATTCACAACCTGGGCGGTGTAAGCAATGATAGCAGACAGCTGTGATTTCCTTAGGAAGATACCATTTTGAAAGCAATTCACAACAGCTTCCTCGATCTGCCTTTGCAATGTGGCGCTGTGATTTCCTTAGGAAGATACCATTTTGAAAGCAATTCACAACAAAGCTGCCCTTTCTGCTCCCTAAATCGGAGCTGTGATTTCCTTAGGAAGATACCATTTTGAAAGCAATTCACAACATAAAAATATCTATGTAACCGCCTGATAAAGCTGTGATTTCCTTAGGAAGATACCATTTTGAAAGCAATTCACAACTGCGGGATCAGCCCCATGTCCGCCCCTCCCGCTGTGATTTCCTTAGGAAGATACCATTTTATTCACTGATTTTAATATTTTCAAAGGTGTTCATGATTCTTCCTTTGATTGATTTGAAATCACCGCCTCAAATCTTCTTTCCAATATAAAATGCATAGCCATAATAATCCTTGTATTGGGAATAATACCGAATTTCTTTTCTGATTTCATCGATAAATCCCTTGGCAGTAGGATTGCCTTTGTGTTTGTTTAAAAAATCTTTCTCGAATTTGGTTTGGGGAACATAATAATTGTCTGTCCAACAGTTTTCAGGAAGGATAAAAAATGCTACGGGGATATAGCCGGCCTTTTGGAGTTGGGCGGCTTTATTGGGAATCGTATCAATTTCAGAATAGGCATTGTCCCAATAGTCCTGGATTTCTTTGGGCCTTTCCTCTGTAAACCAGGAAGCCTCGCTTACCGCAATATAGCCTCCTTTTTTCAAAAATTTCTTCCACTCCTTCAATCCCTTTTCAAAGCCTATATTATAAATAGCACCCTCTGACCAAATCAGATCCAGTTCCTCCTCTTGAAAAGGCAGGTTTTCCATGGATCCCGGAACACCTTTTAACCGTTGTTGGAGTTTGAGCTGGGCTACATGGGCATTCAACTGATCAATAAATTTCGGACACTAATCTATGGCGGTGATCTGTCCAGGTGCATGTTGGGCCAAGATCATGGTCTGACCTCTTGTTCCGCAGCCAATATCGGCAATCTTGGTCTCGGGCTTCAGGTTGTCATCCAGAAGCAGGCAATTGAAATTTAAAAAAGTATTTTTGCCTAACCGGGTATTTTTCCCGTAATAACAATAAAAAGGTGCCTCAATTCATACTCCTTCCCCTACTTCTCCCAATAATTCATTCAGCAATTCGGATTTTCTCCCGAGGTTTCTTGAACTCGTCTGATTGAATTCCAGCAGGAGCGCTCTGGCAATATGATATCTCTCCAGAAGCTCTGGATCCCGGCTGTTGTAAACTTCTCCCGCGAGCATTTTTTCTTTTTCTGATTTGGACATCTGTATTGCAGATTAAGAGTAAAAAAAAAGTTCTTCCAAGATTTTCCTTGGAAGAACTTATACTCAGTAGGTTTTTTAGACCGTCATGATCTCTGCCTCTTTTTTGCTCAGCAGGTCATCAATTTTGGCCGAATATTGATCCGTGTATTTCTGGACCACATCTTCTGCCCTTTTGACTTCATCTTCAGGTGCTCCGTCTTTTTGGAGTTTTTTGAGTGAGTCATTGATGTCTTTTCTTACAGTCCTAACGGAAATTTTACCGTTTTCACATTCTTGTTTGGCCTGTTTTACCAAGGTTTTTCTTCTTTCCTCTGTCAAAGGTGGTATGGTCAGGATTACCATTTCACCGTTATTTTGAGGGGCCAGACCCAGGTCGGAATTGATAATGGCGCGTTCAATTTCGGAAATCAGGTTTCTTTCCCAAGGTTTGATAGCCAAAGTCCTCGCATCTGGGGTGGTGACAGAAGCGACTTGCTGAAGCGGGGTAGGGGAGCCATAATAAGGCACCATAATTCCGTCCAACATATTGGGCATGGCCTTTCCGGCTCTGATTTTTACCAATTCTGCAGCAGTATGATCTACTGCTTTTTGCATCATCTCTTTGGCTTCGTCCAGGAATAATTGAATCTCTTCCATGTGTTACTGGATTATTTTGAAGTTATTAATGTTCCTATATCCTCACCAGCTACAATCTTTTGAAGATTGCCCGGTTTATTCATATCAAATACCACAATAGGCAGGTTGTTTTCCTGACATAAAGTAAACGCGGTCATGTCCATGATGTTCAGGTTTTTTTCATAAGCTTCCTGAAAGGACAGTTGTGAATATTTTGTTGCTGTTTTGTCTTTTTCAGGATCAGCAGTATAAACCCCATCTACCCTTGTTCCCTTCAATACCACATCGGCTTCAATTTCAATCGCCCTCAGGGAGGCTGTGGAATCCGTGGTAAAATAGGGGTTACCAATACCTGCTCCAAAAATTACGATCCTTCCTTTTTCAAGGTGTCTGATGGCCCGTCTTCTGATGAATGGTTCGCAGACACTTTCTACCTTGATACCGGACATCAAGCGGGTAAACATACCGTTTTGTTCCAAGGCGCTCTGCAGGGCCATGGCATTGATCAAAGTGGCCAACATGCCCATGTAATCTCCCTGAACACGGTCTATACCTGTTTTTTCTGCCTGTACCCCTCTGAAAATATTACCACCTCCGATTACAATGGCGATTTCTACGCCCAGGTCTTTCACTTTTTTGATTTCCTGTGCATATTGTTCCAGCCGGTTGGAATCAATGCCGTAGTTTTTTTCACCCATCAATGCCTCGCCGCTCAGTTTGAGTAATATTCTGTTGTATTTCATTGTTGAATTAGGTAATTGAAAAAGGAGTTTGGATTGAACTTGTCGATTGATAAATCCGACAAATATAAGTGCTTCATCAGGAAATCTGAAAAGACTACCTTTAAAATTGGATGAGTACCTGATTTTTTTCTACACTGTCCCCTTTTTTGATTTTGATGGATTTGACTGTTCCATCTCCCGGGGATTTCAGGATGTTTTCCATTTTCATGGCTTCCAATATAAGGACTGGATCTCCTTTTTTTACGGTATCACCTTCCTGCACCTTGATATCGAAGATCAGGCCCGGCATAGGTGCTTTGATGTCCTTAGCGGAATTTTGGTGCTGCATGTTCATGCCAAGCTTTTCCAAAAGAAGATCAAATTTATCTTTCAGTGTCACTTCGCAGGGTTTATTGTTCAGCTTCAACTTGATGGTTTTATTTTCCTGGTCTACATGCACCACTTCAAGATTAAACGACTTCCCGTTTTGAAGAACGTGATAGTGTCTATCCCTGACTTTTGAGATGCTCCAATCCAGGATTTTTCCGTTTACCAAATACTGATCCTTGGACTTTTCTACCTCAAAGACTGAATTTTTAATGCTTACTGAATACATTTCTATTATTTTGCGCTAAGATATACGATAAATCTTTAAAAACCATTTTCATGAGAATCTGGAAGCCAAAACTGAGTTTGCTCCTTTTATGGTTTGTTTTTTGGTCCTGTCAAAGTACCAAAAACACATTGGTAAATAATGAAATCCCCCCACAGGAGCTCGCTGCTGCGGATTTACTTGAAGAAAGCAATAAAAAGCAGGACTTGATCAGGGGGCTGGAAAATAAGATTTCAGCCTATCAGGAAACCAGAAGAAGAGATTTTGACCTCTTGCATACCGCGTTGGACCTGTCTTTTGATTATGAAAAGGAATTGGTCCATGGGCAGGCGGAACTCTCCTTGAAACCTTATTTTTTTCCGCAAAACGAACTGGTATTGGATGCCAAAGATTTTGAAGTCCACAATGTCTGGATGATGGGAAAGAAAGAGGAGGAGGCACTGAATTTTAGCTACAATGGAAGACAGCTTACCCTTTATCTTCCCACAACCCTCACCAGGAAGGATACAATCAAGGTGAAAATAAAATACACTGCCCATCCCAATGAAAATGCCGGAGGTGGAAGCAAAGCCATCACGGATACCAAGGGCCTCTATTTTATCAATGCAAGAGGTGAGGAAAAAAATAAACCTACCCAAATTTGGACCCAGGGAGAGACAGAACACAATTCCAAATGGTTCCCCACAATTGACTCACCCAACGAAAGGGTGACACAGGAATTAAGGTTGACGGTAGATGCCAAGTACCGAACCTTGAGCAATGGCCTTTTGAAATCAAGTAAAGCGAATGGAGATGGCACGAGAACAGATCATTGGGTAATGGACCTCCCCCATGCGCCTTATCTGGCAGCGGTTATAGTAGGAGATTTTGTGGAGGTGAAAGATAGCTGGGAGGGCATGCAGGTCAATTATTATGTTGAAAAGGAATTTGAGAGCGGGGCAAAAAAAGTTTTTGGAAATACTCCGGAAATGATCGGTTTTTTCTCCGAGATATTGGGAGTTAAGTATCCCTGGCAGCGCTATGACCAGGTGGTGGTGCGGGACTTCGTATCGGGTGCTATGGAAAATACCACCATTTCGGTTTTTATGGAAGAGCTTAACCTCAATGAGCGGGAGGCAATTGATTCAGAATGGGACGGTATCATTGCCCATGAGCTCTTTCATCAGTGGTTTGGCAATTTGGTTACCAATGAATCTTGGGCCAACCTCACCTTGAATGAAGCTTTTGCCAATTACTCCGAATACCTCTGGTATGAGTACAAAAACGGCAAGGATGATGCGGACATGCATCATGTATCAGAAATGGAGCAATACTTGGATGAATCCAAAGAAAAGCAGGTGGACCTGATCCGGTTTTACCACGAAAATGGGGAGGATATGTTTGACAGCCATTCTTATGCCAAAGGGGGAAGGATATTGCATATGTTAAGAAGGCATCTGGGGGATGACGCTTTTTTTGCTTCTTTGAACCATTACCTCACCAAACATGCCTTCAAGGCAGTGGAAGTGCATGACCTCAGGTTGGCATTTGAGGAAGTGACAGGTATGGATTTGAATTGGTTTTTCAACCAATGGTTTTTGGCGTCGGGACATCCTATTTTAGAATATGAAGTAGATTACAGCCAGCCCGAGAACCTGCTCCTGACCGTTGCCCAGCGTCAGGACCTGAGCAATACACCTTTATATAGGATACCATTTAAAGTGAGTTGGTACCATGAGGGGAAACGCTTTGAGAAAGAACTGGTCTTGGATAAAGCCTGGCAGCAGTTTGCTGTAGATAATGGTGCACCGGTAACCGAGCTCTATGTGGATGAAGCAGCTGAAATATTGGCAGAAAAGGTTTCTTACAGAGGGAAGCAGCATTTTATCAATCAATACAGAACCTCAGTTTTAGGGCTTGCCCGCTATGAGGCACTGGACAGTTTGGCCAGCATGTTTGCTGAGGACAAAGATGTGGCTGAATTGATGGGCAAAGGGTTGGAGGACGGATTTTGGGCCATCAGGGAATTGGCCATCATGAAAATTTCCTTACATCCGGAATGGCTGCTTTTCATTGATAATCTGGAGGAGAAGTTGTTTGAGATTGCAGAAAATGATCCAAAGAATACCGTTAGGTTAGGAGCGATAGAACTGCTTGCCCTGATAGACGGGGAAAAGTATTCCCCTTCGTTTTTGAGGTGGATGAACCATCCTTCTTATTATGTGGCGGGAGCAGCTTTGGGGGCCTATCTAGAGACCGAAGAAAATATCAACCGGGAAGAAGTGGCGGCCAGGTTCATGGAGGAAAAGAACATCCGGATGGTAGTAGCCCTTGCCAATTATTTCATTGCAGAAGAAATCCCTGGTAAGGGAGGCTGGTTTCATGAAAAGTTGGATCAGATCCGGGGTCAGGCTTTGTACTACTATTTGGGGTATTATGGGGATTATTTCGCCAAGCTACCCGGGGAGGGTTCGGAGCTGGCGATTGCCAATCTCCTGAAGTTGGCAGGAAGTCACAGGGCCAATTATGTACGTATAGCAGCATTTATGGGGCTTTTTGCCTTTGTCGAAGAGGCAGGCGTATTGGACAGTGCCCGGCAAATTTGGCTGAAGGAAGAGGATGAAATGGCGAAAAGGTACATGGAGTTTTTCCTGTCATCCTACCTGGATGAAAATTAATTCCTTGATTTTTATTGGATTAAACCTGACCTGAAAAAAATCCTATGAAAATTTTCACCATAATTTTGAATGTTTACGAAAAGGGTATAATTTTGCCATCCGTTAAGAATACTAAAAGCTGCTAGCGCTTCAAATTCTTGGCAAAAAATCAGTTGGGGGAATACCAAAGCGGCCAACTGGGACGGACTGTAAATCCGTTGACTTATGTCTTCACAGGTTCGAATCCTGTTTCCCCCACAAACTTGAATGAAGTCTGAAAAGGCAATAACATAGAGTTTCAAAAGCGGGAGTAGCTCAGTTGGTAGAGCGGCAGCCTTCCAAGCTGCAGGTCGCGGGTTCGAGCCTCGTCTCCCGCTCTATGCTTTTTATAGCATATTAATGTTATCAGCCGACGTAGCTCAGGGGTAGAGTACTTCCTTGGTAAGGAAGGGGTCACGGGTTCAAATCCCGTCGTTGGCTCTTCAACATTTGAAAAATTTAAACAAATCATATCTTTAACTAAAACAGAGGATTTTCACGCATGGCAAAAGCAACCTTTGACCGTTCCAAACCGCACGTAAATATCGGTACGATTGGTCACGTAGACCATGGAAAGACTACTTTGACTGCTGCCATCACTGCAGTATTGGCTAAGCAAGGTCTTTCTGAAATGAGAGATTTCTCTTCTATCGACAACGCTCCAGAAGAAAAAGAAAGAGGTATCACCATCAACACTTCTCACGTAGAGTATCAAACTGCTAACAGACACTATGCCCACGTTGACTGTCCAGGTCACGCTGACTACGTGAAGAACATGGTTACAGGTGCTGCTCAGATGGACGGCGCTATCCTTGTAGTTGCTGCTACTGACGGACCTATGCCACAAACTAGAGAGCACATCCTTCTTGCCCGTCAGGTAGGTGTTCCTGCTCTTGTAGTGTTCTTGAATAAAGTGGACATGGTTGATGATCCTGAACTTCTTGAACTTGTTGAAATGGAAGTAAGAGAACTGCTTTCTTTCTATGAGTTTGATGGAGACAACATTCCAGTGATTGCTGGTTCTGCTCTTGGTGCACTTAACGGTGAGCCTAAGTGGGAAGAAACAGTTATCAAATTGATGGAAGCTGTTGACAACTACATTCCGCTTCCTGAGCGTTTGATCGACAAAGATTTCTTGATGCCAGTTGAAGACGTATTCTCTATCACTGGACGTGGTACTGTTGCTACTGGTAGAATCGAAAGAGGTATCATCAACTCTGGTGATCCTGTAGATATCATTGGTATGGGTGCTCAAGGTTTGAAATCTACTGTTACTGGTGTGGAAATGTTCCGTAAGATCCTTGACAGAGGTGAAGCTGGTGACAACGTTGGATTGTTGTTGAGAGGTATCGAGAAGTCTCAGATCAGAAGAGGTATGATTATCTGTAAGCCTGGTTCTGTAACTCCTCACGCACACTTCAAAGCTGAAGTTTACGTATTGTCTAAAGAAGAAGGTGGACGTCACACTCCATTCTTCAACAAGTACCGTCCTCAGTTCTATTTGAGAACTACTGACGTAACTGGCGAAATCAAACTTCCTGAGAATGTGGAAATGGTTATGCCAGGTGACAACGTAACTATTGAAGTGACCTTGTTGAACGCAGTTGCTTTGGAAAAAGGTCTACGTTTCGCTATCCGTGAGGGTGGTAGAACAGTAGGTGCCGGTCAGGTAACTGAAATTCTTGACTAATCATTGAGATACATATAAATCCAGATGCGATCCTGATTTTTTTGGGATCGCATTTGTTTCTTAATCCTTATCTAGCTACCTTTGCGTTCCTTTTGGGAACCAAATATTCTACGGGCATAGTTCAATGGCAGAATAGCGGTCTCCAAAACCGTTGATGGGAGTTCGAATCTCTCTGCCCGTGCAAATAATGAAGTGAACCATGAATATTAAAAGTTTTGTCATCGAATCCATTGACGAAATGAAGAACAAGGTTACTTGGCCTTCTTATTCGTTTTTACAAAACAGTGCCGTGTTGGTCATTGTGGCTTCTCTGATCTTCGCACTAGTAATTGGTGTGATTGATCTTGGGTTCGAGAATCTGATGAAGTGGTTTTACGATCTGTTCTAATCGAATTATAATTACTGATGGCTGAACATAAGTGGTACGTACTTAGGGTGGTGGCTGGACAAGAAAAGAAGACCAAGTCTTACTTGGACAATGAAATTGTCAGGGCCAAGCTTCAGGAATACATTCCTGAAGTATTGATTCCATCCGAAAAGGTTTACGAAATGCGCAATGGCAAAAAAAGAGTGAGGGAAAGAAATTTTTTCCCAGGCTATGTTTTGGTCAATGCGGATTTGAGCCACGGTGAGGCCAATCACGTAATTACAAGTATCCCGGGTGTGATCGGTTTCTTAGGTTCAAACCAAGGGGGAGCTTCCAAAACCCCTGAACCATTACGACAGTCTGAAGTCAACAGGATCTTAGGTCGTGTTGAAGAGATTGATGAGTTTGCGGAGAAACTCGATACGCCATTTATAGTCGGAGAGACCGTAAAAGTAATGGACGGTCCCTTTAGTGGTTTCTCGGGGACAATAGAAGAGGTGTTTGAAGACAAAAAGAAACTGAACGTAATGGTTAAGATCTTTGGTCGGAATACGCCTGTTGAATTAAACTTTATACAAGTAGAAAAACAAGATTAAGAAATGGCTAAGGAAATCACTGGTTATGTGAAATTACAAGTGAAAGGTGGCCAGGCAAACCCATCGCCTCCAGTAGGTCCAGCTCTTGGTTCCAAGGGTCTGAACATTATGGAGTTCTGTAAGCAGTTTAATGCCCGTACCCAAGATAAAATGGGACAGGTATTGCCTGTTTTGATTACTGTTTTCTCTGATAAGTCTTTCGAATTCGTAGTAAAAACTCCTCCGGCTGCAAACATGCTATTGGAAGCTGCGAAAGTGAAAGGTGGATCAGCAGAACCTAACAGGAAAAAAGTAGGTTCCGTTACCTGGGATCAGGTAAGGGAGATTGCTCAGGTTAAAATGCCTGACTTGAACGCTTTCAAAGTGGAATCTGCCATGAAAATGATTGCAGGTACCGCAAGAAGTATGGGTATCACTGTTTCTGGTAAAGCTCCTTGGGAGGAATAATCAAAATACTATGGCTAAGTTAACAAAAAAGCAAAAAGAAGCTCTTTCTAAGTACGACCCAAGCCAGCAGTACTCCCTAGAAGAAGCTTCTTCCATTGTAAAAGAAATCACCAATGTAAAATTTGATGCTTCTGTAGACATCGATGTACGCTTGGGCGTGGATCCTAGAAAAGCAGATCAAATGGTGAGAGGTGTAGTGGCACTTCCTCATGGTACCGGTAAGGACGTGAGGGTATTGGTACTTTGTACACCTGACAAAGAAGAAGAAGCTAAGGAAGCTGGTGCAGACTATGTGGGTCTTGACGATTATATTGCCAAAATTGAAGGCGGTTGGACAGATGTCGATGTGATCATCACCATGCCTAATGTAATGGCGAAAGTTGGTAGACTAGGTAGAGTTTTGGGTCCTAGAGGTTTGATGCCAAACCCTAAGTCCGGAACTGTTACTTTGGAAGTAGGTAAAGCAGTTAAGGAGGTGAAAGCCGGTAAAATCGACTTCAAAGTTGATAAATTCGGTATCATCCATGCAGGTATTGGTAAAGTATCTTTTACCCCTGAGCAAATTCAGGATAACGTAAAAGAACTGATCAATACTATCGCTAAGTTGAAACCTGCTTCTTCTAAAGGTACATATTTCAAGAGCATTCACCTATCCAGTACAATGTCTCCTGGAGTGAAAGTAGATAAAGGAAGTATTCAAGGTATTTAATCATGACTAGAGAAGAAAAAGCACAAATAATCGAAAGTCTTACCGAGAAGTTCAAAGAAAATCCATACTTCTATATCACAGATGCTTCTGGATTCACAGTAGCTGAGGTAAATGCTTTCAGAAGAACATGTTTCGAGAGAGGTGTAGAGTACAAAGTGTATAAAAACACCCTGATTGCGAAAGCTTTGGAGACCCTTGACGGTGACTACAAAGGTTTTGCAGACAAAACTTTGAAAGGATTCTCCGGTATCATTTTCTCTAAAGAAATCGGTAACCTTCCAGCAAAAGTATTGCTGGATTTCAGAAAAAAACAAGGTAAAAAAGAGTATAGACCGGTTTTCAAAGGTGCTTACATCGATTCAGATGTTTTCATTGGTGAAGCGAACCTTGAAATGTTGTCTACGCTTAAATCTAAGCAGGAATTGCTTGGCGATCTACTTGGATTGCTTCAGTCCCCTGCTAAAAACCTTCTGGCAGCTCTTCAAAGCGGTCAAAACAACATCACTGGTGTATTGAAGACCCTTGCTGACAGAGAAGAAAAATAAGTTTATCAAATCATTCAAAAAACAAATTAAATAAGAAATAAAATGGCAGATCTTACACAACTTGCAGAACAGTTGGTTAACTTGACTGTAAAAGAAGTTAAAGAATTGACAGATATCCTTAAAGATCAGTATGGTATTGAGCCTGCTGCAGCTGGCGCCGTAATGGTAGCTGCTGCTGGTGGAGCCGGTGCTAGTGAAGCTGCTGCTGAAGAAGAAAAAACTTCTTTCGACGTAATTTTGAAATCTGCTGGTGCTCAGAAACTAGCTGTTGTGAAGCTTGTTAAAGAATTGACTGGTCTTGGCTTGAAAGAAGCAAAAGAACTAGTTGATGGAGCTCCTAAAGCAGTGAAAGAAGGTATCGCTAAAGATGAGGCTGACGCATTGAAGAAGTCTCTTGAAGAAGCTGGTGCTGAAGTAGAAATTAAGTAATTTGAATAACCTATCCTTCCTTTAGGATATGGTTATACGAACAGACCTGACTGAATAGTCAGGTCTTTTCCTGTTTGTGCTCAGGTATAAAATTGCACTATTTCAAGCGAAAATTGTCGCTTTTGGTTATTTATTTTCACTAAAAACATATACTGCCTTGGCTATCCAGAATCAAACCGTAAGGAAAAGTTTCTCATCAATAAAGGTAGTCAAAGACTATCCGGATTTCTTAGATATCCAATTACAATCTTTTAAAGACTTTTTTCAGTTGGACACTCCTGCTGAAAAAAGAAGACAGGATGGTCTTTTCAAGGTGTTTTCTGAAAACTTCCCTATTTCTGACTCCAGGGAAAATTTCACCCTTGAATTTATTGACTATACAGTAGATCCTCCAAAATACAGCGTAGAAGAATGTATTGACAGGGGATTGACTTATTCGGTGCCGCTAAAAGCAAAGCTAAGATTGCTTTGTCATGATGAGGACAATGAGGATTTTGAAACCATCGAACAGGAGGTATTCTTAGGAAACCTTCCTTACATGACGGAAAAAGGCTCCTTTGTCATCAATGGTGCTGAAAGGGTAATCGTTTCCCAACTTCACAGATCTCCTGGTGTTTTCTTTGCCCAAAGTAAACACACCAACGGTACCAAGTTATATTCTGCCAGAATTATTCCTTTCAAAGGTAGCTGGATAGAATTTGCTACTGACATCAACAATGTCATGTATGCTTACATTGACCGTAAGAAGAAGTTTCCGGTTACTACCCTGTTGAGAGCTATAGGATTTGGTTCTGATAAAGAAATCCTGGACCTATTCGGGCTTTCAGAAGAAATTGAGGCAACCAAAAACAACCTCAAAAAAGTATCCGGAAGAAGGCTTGCTGCCCGTGTATTAAGAACCTGGGTGGAAGATTTCGTGGATGAGGATACCGGAGAGGTGGTTTCTATTGATAGAAATGAAGTTTTGTTGGAAAGGGATTCCGTTCTGACAGATGAAGATATTGAATTGATCCTTGATTCAGGCACTAAATCCATCATTCTCCATAGAGAAGATGTGAATGTGGCTGATTTCTCTATTATTTATAATACCCTGCAAAAAGATAACTCCAACTCTGAAAAAGAAGCTGTGGAGGTAATCTATCGTCAGTTGAGAAATACTGAGGCTCCCGATGAGGCTACTGCCCGTGAGGTGATCCATGGCCTATTCTTCTCTGATAAGCGTTACGATCTGGGTGAAGTAGGTAGATATAGGATCAATAAAAAATTGGGTCTTGATATAGATCCTCAAAAAATCGTTTTGACTACTGAAGATATTATCAGTATCGTGAAATATCTGATCGGTTTGATCAACTCGAAAGCGGTAGTGGATGATATCGATCACCTTTCCAACAGAAGGGTAAGAACAGTAGGTGAGCAACTTTACAGCCAATTCGGTGTCGGTCTTGCAAGAATGGCAAGAACCATCAGAGAAAGAATGAACGTCAGGGACAATGAGGACTTTAAACCTGTGGACCTTATCAATGCCCGTACGCTTTCTTCTGTGATCAACTCCTTCTTTGGCACCAATCAGCTTTCTCAGTTTATGGATCAGACCAACCCTCTTGCTGAATTGACGCACAAGAGAAGGCTGTCTGCCTTGGGACCAGGTGGTCTTTCCAGAGAGAGGGCAGGATTTGAAGTAAGGGACGTTCATTACACACATTACGGCCGTCTTTGTACGATCGAAACACCGGAAGGTCCAAACATTGGTCTGATCTCTTCACTTTGTGTTCATGCCAAGGTGAACTCTATGGGCTTCTTGGAAACTCCTTACAGAAAAGTAAAGGACGGAAAAGTAAGTATGGATCCTTCTGATATTGTTTTCCTTACTGCTGAGGAAGAGGATGACAATAACATCGCACAGGCAAATGCGCCTTTGGACGATGAAGGTAACTTTATCAACGAAAAGGTAAAAGCTAGATTTGAAGGTGACTTCCCTGTTTTGGAACCTAAAGAAATCAGCTACATGGACGTTGCGCCAAATCAGATTGTATCGGTAGCTGCTTCTTTGATTCCTTTCTTGGAGCATGATGATGCCAACCGGGCATTGATGGGATCCAACATGCAGCGTCAGGCTGTTCCATTGTTGAGGCCTGAGGCTCCGATAGTAGGTACTGGTTTGGAAGCTAAAGCCGCGACTGATTCCAGAGCACTTATCCTTGCGGAAGCTGATGGTGTAGTAGAATATGTAGATGCCAACAAGATTACCATCAAATATGATCTTTCTGATGATGAATTGTTGGTGAATTTCAGTGATCAGTACAAAACTTATAACCTGATCAAGTTCAGAAGGACCAACCAAGATACTACGATCAACCTTTCTCCTTTGGTGTTGAAAGGTGACAGGGTAACCAAAGGCCAGGTTTTGGTCGAAGGTTATTCCACAAACAAAGGTGAACTTGCCTTGGGTAAAAACCTTAGAGTTGCGTACATGCCTTGGCAAGGTTACAACTTCGAGGACGCCATTGTAATTTCTGAAAGGGTAGTAAGAGAAGATATCTTCACTTCCATCCATATTGAGGAATTCCAGCTTGAGGTGAGGGATACCAAGAGAGGTGAAGAAGAACTGACTTCAGAAATCCCTAACGTATCTGAAGAAGCAGTGAAAAACCTGGATGAAAATGGTATCATCCGAGTGGGTGCTGAGGTAAAAGAAGGAGACATCATTATCGGTAAAATCACTCCTAAAGGAGAAACTGACCCTACTCCTGAAGAGAAGCTGTTGAGGGCAATCTTCGGTGACAAGGCGGGAGATGTAAAAGATGCTTCCCTTAAGGCTTCCCCTTCTTTGAACGGTGTGGTAATCGAAACCAAATTGTTCTCCAGGCCTAAAAAAGATAAAGACCTAAGGGCGAAGTCTAAAGCAGAGGTTGAGAAGTTGAAGTCTCAGTACTCTAAAGATCTACTGGGCATCCGTGCCAAAATGATCAACAAATTGGTGACTTTACTGGACGGTAAGACTTCTCAGGGAGTAAAACACAAATTTGGTGATGAAATCATCAGCAAAGGGGTGAAGTTCAACGCTAAAAATATTGAGCAGAACCTATTCCCATCCAAAAACCCATACAGGGATGAGTCCAACTACAATGTACCTGAAGAGGCTAACTTGATTTCGGACATCATTTTGGATGATTGGACAGAAGATGCACATACCAACAAGCTTATCCAGCAATTGGTTAAGAATTATGTGAATGCAAGAAATGAAATCTCCGGAAGATTCAAGAGAGACAAGTTCACACTTGAAGTTGGAGATGAATTACCTGCAGGTATTGTTCAGCTGGCCAAGGTTTATATCGCTAAAAAGCGTAAACTGAAAGTAGGGGATAAGATGGCAGGTCGTCACGGTAACAAAGGTATTGTGGCGAGAATCGTAAGGGATGAAGACATGCCATTCTTGGAAGACGGTACTCCAATGGATATCGTTTTGAACCCGCTGGGTGTACCTTCCAGGATGAACATCGGTCAGATCTATGAAACAGTGTTGGCTTGGGCCGGATTTAAACTGGGTAGGAAATACGCTACTCCGATTTTCGATGGTGCTACTATGGAAGAGGTATCAGCAGAATTGGAAGAAGCAGGTTTGCCAGCTTACGGAAGAACGTATCTTTATGATGGTTTGACCGGTAAGAAGTTTGACCAGCCGGTGACAGTAGGTATTGCTTACATGTTGAAACTGGGCCACTTGGTTGATGACAAGATGCACGCAAGGTCCATCGGTCCATACTCATTGATTACACAGCAGCCATTGGGAGGTAAAGCCCAATTCGGTGGTCAGCGTTTTGGAGAGATGGAGGTATGGGCACTGGAAGCATTTGGTGCATCCCATGTACTTCAGGAAATCCTGACTGTGAAATCTGACGATGTGGTAGGTAGGGCTAAAGCCTATGAGGCCATCGTGAAAGGAGAAAACCTTCCGAAACCAAATATTCCGGAATCCTTCAATGTATTGGTGCATGAGCTTAGAGGTCTTGCTCTAGAAATTACCCTTGACTAATTTTAAATGAATGGGCCGTAAGGCCCTTAACATACCCTTCAACAATTATGGCGTTCAGAAAAAATAAAAAACTAAACAACGACTTTTCCAGAGTCACTATTAGTTTGGCTTCTCCAGAATCAATTCTGGATAGCTCTCATGGTGAAGTAACGCAGCCGGAAACCATTAACTACAGAACCTATAAGCCTGAAATGGGCGGATTGTTCTGTGAGAGGATTTTCGGACCTGTCAAAGACTGGGAGTGTCATTGTGGTAAATACAAGCGCATAAGATATAAAGGCATCATTTGTGACCGATGTGGTGTTGAGGTGACTGAGAAGAAAGTAAGAAGAGAACGTATGGGACACATCGAGCTGGTTGTTCCTGTTGCGCATATCTGGTACTTTAAGTCCCTCCCAAACAAAATCGGTTACCTGCTTGGTCTTCCTACCAAGAAACTGGATCAAATCGTATACTATGAAAGATATGTGGTGGTTCAGGCTGGTATCAAAGCAGAAGATGGGGTTCAGTATCTAGACTTTTTGACTGAAGATGAGTATTTGGATATCATGGACAAGCTTCCAAAGGATAACCAGATGCTGGATGATGATGATCCAAACAAGTTCATTGCCAAAATGGGTGCGGAAGCAGTAGAAATGCTTTTGGCAAGATTGGATTTGGATGACCTTTCCTACAGCTTGAGACATCAGGCTGCTACCGATACTTCTCAGCAAAGAAAAGCTGAAGCTTTGAAGCGTCTGAAAGTGGTAGAAGCATTCAGGGATGCCAGAACCAGAATTGAAAACCGTCCTGAGTGGATGGTGGTCAGAATGGTTCCTGTGATTCCACCGGAATTGAGACCATTGGTTCCTTTGGATGGTGGTAGATTTGCTACTTCCGATCTAAATGACTTATACAGAAGAGTAATCATCAGAAACAACCGTCTGAAGAGATTGATCGATATCAAAGCGCCTGAGGTGATTTTGAGAAACGAAAAAAGGATGCTCCAAGAGGCAGTTGACTCTTTGTTTGATAACTCCAGAAAAGTAAATGCGGTAAGATCGGATGGTAACCGTGCCCTTAAATCCCTTTCTGATATGTTGAAAGGTAAGCAGGGTCGTTTCCGTCAAAACCTTTTGGGTAAAAGGGTGGACTACTCCGGTCGTTCGGTAATCGTAGTCGGTCCTGAACTGAAACTGCATGAGTGCGGTCTCCCTAAAAATATGGCTGCTGAGCTTTTCAAACCATTCATCATCAGGAAGCTGATCGAAAGAGGTATTGTAAAGACAGTTAAATCCGCCAAAAAAATCGTCGATAGAAAAGATCCTGTGGTGTGGGATATCCTGGAAAACGTATTGAAAGGACATCCTGTATTGCTTAACCGTGCCCCAACATTGCACAGATTGGGTATTCAGGCATTCCAACCTAAACTGATCGAAGGTAAAGCGATCCAATTGCATCCATTGGTGTGTACAGCGTTCAACGCTGACTTTGATGGTGACCAGATGGCGGTACACGTACCACTTGGACACGAGGCTATTTTGGAGGCGTCCACTTTGATGCTTTCCTCACACAATATCCTTAACCCTGCCAATGGCGCTCCTATTACTGTACCTTCCCAAGACATGGTTTTGGGTCTGTACTATGTGACAAAAGGTAAAAAATCCACTCCTGAGGAGCCGGTTGCCGGTGAAGGGATGACTTTCTACGGAGAAGAAGAAGTGATTATCGCACTGAACGAAGGACAAATCTCCAAGCATGCCCTGATCAAATGTAAAGTGAAGGTCAGAAATGAAGATGGTTCTTTGGAAGAAAAGATAATCGATACTGTAGCAGGTAGGTTGATTTTCAATCAGTTCGTCCCTGAAGAAGTAGGATTTGTAAACGAATTGTTAACCAAGAAAAAACTACAGCAGATCATTTCTGAAGTAGTAAAAATATGTGGTGTGGCCCGAACTGCCCAGTTCCTGGATGATATCAAGCATCTGGGTTTCCAGATGGCTTATCAAGGTGGACTTTCCATGGGTCTGAATGACGTTATCATTCCGGAGGAAAAAGATCAATTGATCACTAAAGCCAAGGAAGAAGTAGATCAGGTATGGAACAACTACTTGATGGGTCTGATCACGGACAATGAAAGATATAACCAGGTAATTGATATTTGGACCAGGACGAATTCCAACCTGACCAATATCCTAATGAAGAAGATGGAGGAAGACAAGCAAGGCTTCAATGCCATCTTCATGATGATGCACTCCGGAGCGAGAGGTTCCAGAGAGCAGATCCGTCAGTTGGGCGGTATGAGGGGGCTGATGGCCAAGCCTCAGAAAAACCTTCAAGGTTCGGTGGGTGAGATCATCGAAAACCCAATCCTTTCCAACTTCAAAGAAGGTCTTGACGTATTGGAGTACTTCATCTCTACACACGGTGCTCGTAAAGGTCTTGCGGATACAGCGTTGAAAACGGCAGATGCCGGTTATTTGACCCGTCGTTTGGTAGATGTAGCCCAAGATATGATCATTTCTGAGGAAGATTGCGGTACTTTGAGAGGTTTGGTGGTGTCTGCTTTGAAAGATAATGATGAAGTAGTGGAACCTTTATCCGAAAGAATTTTAGGTAGAGTTTCGGTACACGACGTTTATGATCCTGTAACAGAAGAGTTGCTCATCCCAGCAGGTATAGAAATCACAGAAGATATTGCAAAGCGTGTGGACGAGTCTTCTGTAGAAGAGGTGGAAATCCGTTCAGTTCTTACCTGTGAAACTAGAAGAGGAGTCTGTGCGAAATGTTATGGACGTAACCTTGCAACAGGTAGAATGGTTCAATCCGGCGAAGCCGTTGGTGTAATCGCAGCCCAGTCAATCGGGGAACCAGGTACTCAGCTTACATTGAGAACATTCCACGTGGGGGGTACAGCTTCTAATATTTCCGTTGAAGCGAGCATCAACGCCAAGTTTGAAGGTGTGGTTGAATTTGAAGAGGAATTGAGATGGATAGAGACTACCAACAAAGAAGGTCAGGCTGTTTCTATCGTTATGGGCAGGTCCGGTGAAATCAGAATCAACGATCCAAAATCAGGCAAGACCTTGGTGGCAAACCACGTACCTTATGGTGCAGTCCTGAATGTAAAAGATGGACAAAAAGTATCCAAAGGAGATTCCTTGTGTACTTGGGATCCATACAATGCGGTGATTCTTTCTGAGTATGATGGAACTGTGGAGTTTGAAGCAATCATTGAAGGCATTACTTATAAAGAAGTGGCCGATGATCAGACAGGCTTCAGAGAGAAAGTGATCATCGATACCAAGGATAAAACCAAAAACCCTGCTGTAGTAGTAAATTATGGAGATGAGTCCAAAGCTTATAATATTCCTGTAGGTGCTCACTTGGCTGTAGAGGCAGGTGAAAAAGTGAAAGCTGGTCAAATCCTTGTGAAAATTCCTAGATCAGTAGGTAAGACTAGAGATATCACCGGTGGTCTTCCAAGGGTTACCGAATTGTTTGAGGCCAGAAACCCATCCAACCCGGCTGTAGTTTCCGAAATCGACGGTGTGGTGACTTATGGAGGTATCAAGCGTGGTAACAGGGAGATCTTCATCGAATCCAGAGATGGTGTAAAGAAAAGATACATGGTTTCTCTTTCCAAACATATCCTTGTTCAGGAGAATGACTTCATCAGAGCGGGTGAGCCGCTTTCAGATGGTGCCATTACTCCAAGCGATATCTTGGCTATCAAAGGACCTACTGCTGTTCAGGAATATTTGGTGAATGAAATACAGGAAGTTTACCGACTTCAGGGTGTAAAAATCAACGATAAGCATATCGAGGTGATCGTAAGCCAGATGATGCAGAAGGTTGAAATCCTTGAGCCAGGAGATACCAACTTCCTTCAGGGACAAATTGTAGATAAGTGGGCGTTCAGAGAAGAAAACGACAATATCCTTGATAAGAAAGTTGTCATGGACGCAGGCGATTCTACTACTTTGAAGCCAGGTATGATCATTACCGCAAGAAGGCTTAGAGACGAGAACTCCAGTCTGAAGCGTAAAGATTTGAAACTTGTTCAGGTAAGAGATGCCGAGACAGCCGTTTCCCAGCCAACACTACAAGGTATTACTGCCGCTTCTTTGGGAACTGAAAGCTTTATTTCTGCAGCTTCCTTCCAGGAGACTACCAAGGTCTTGAGTGAAGCTGCCATCAGAGGTAAGCGTGACGAGTTGTTGGGTCTGAAGGAAAACGTGATCGTAGGTCACTTGATCCCTGCAGGTACCGGACAAAGGAAGTTCCAAAAAATAATTGTAGGCTCTAAGGAGGAATATGATAAAATGTCTTTAGAAAAAGACAGGTCGATCAGAAAGTCCAAAGAGGCTGTTAAATAATCAAAGATCATTTGTAAACCTAAAAGGCCTGTAATCAAATACAGGCCTTTTTTAATCAAAATTTTATGGAAGACGGAAACAATAATCTTCAAAATCAGCAGATTAATGTGGAATTATCCGAGGAGGTATCTGAAGGTATATATTCCAATTTGGCTATGATTGCCCATTCCAATTCGGAATTTGTCATTGATTTTATCCGCTTGATGCCGGGAGTGCCTAAGGCGAAAGTAAAGTCCAGAATTATCATGACCCCTGATCATGCCAAGAGGCTTTTGGCGGCCTTAAAAGACAATATTGCAAAATATGAGCAGTCTTTTGGTAAGATTCAGGGTGGTATGGAAGGTCCAAATTTCCCAATGAATTTTGGTGGGGGCTTTGGTGAGGCATAATCTATGCCTCACTTTATTTCAGTTCAAAAATATGAATGTCGCTAGTCTGCAATTCAAATGCTGCAATTTTGTCGGGTGGAATTATGCATATTTTTGAATAGTAGCTGTTTATCTCACCGATAGTATAAATTGTTTCTAATCTTATCTTTTCATTTTGATGAATATTGAAAACAATAATTTGCCTTGGATTAGGTCTCTCCTCTGGTTTTCTGTTGTAAATTAATATGAATAATTTGTCATCATAGAATTTACAATCTGAAACAATATCGATGGTGCTGTTTGTTGTCGTTTTGTAAAAATTGTAAATATTTTCCTTGACAGATTTCAAATTTATTTCCTCTAAAATGTTTGTACTATAGGATAAGTTTAAATCTGAATCATAAATTGTTATTTCACCTGTTGTAGGTAAAACCGTAATGAACCCCTTTTTTAAAGGGAAAATATAACCTTTGCTGTTATAAATTTCTTGAAATTTGTTGAATGAAACGTTGGTTAATTCTCCAAACCTTTTTATTTCATGTGAGTATTGATCATGGATAATAAATTGACCTTGAAGATCATCTAGTAAAATTGAGTAGACTAATTTATTGTCTAGCTGAGTAAAATTCAAAAGCTCAGAATTCACCTTTAAAGATAAATTTTCAATAAATTTCCCTTCATTGGTGTAAAAATCTATTCTTTGTTTGCCTGAATTGTAGACAGCTATTTTGTTGTCAATAGGGATTGAAAATGTAGGATAGCTTACCCCAGAATCCTCGTTCGAATCATCAATTATTAGGTATTTCGAAAAGTCTCTATTTAAAATTAATAATCTGCTATAGTCATATTCAGTTATATAGAAGGTATCATTGACAAACTCAATCGAACTGAGTGAGGAGAGGAAGTAATCAAGATCATAGTCTGAAAATTTTTCTGTGGGTAATAATTGAATTTTTTCAGTTTGAACTTTTGAACATCCTAAAATAAATAATAATATAGTCAGATGACTAATAAATTTGATCATAAACAATTGATTTTTTGTAATCTGCCTTGAAAATTTCAAGGCAGATTATTTAATGATAATTATGGAGTTGGTTGACCATAACAATAACTTGTAACCCCATCACATTTTACCCAAGGATTTGATACCTCAGGCCTAGATCCAGTACAAGATGTACCATTGCATGAAAGTGAACCGGCACTGCCGCAATACCTAGTTGCAGTACAACCTGCTTGTGAAATTAATGGGATTGAGACCCATAGAGAAAATGTTAGCAGGCCAAATAAGATTAAATTTTTCATAAAATGTTGTTTTTTTAGTAACAATCTTTTTCCGGTAGATTTTTCACCGTTACCTTTCAACTCATCGATGCTTAGAATGATAGTTAAAACTATTTTTTTCTTTGATTTTCAAAATATTTCTAACTTTTTTTTTCGACAACAATATATTCAATAAAATACAACAGCTTAATTTTGTTTGTTTTATCGATTTCCCTACCTTTGCAGTCCAAAATTCACAAGTTTAAAGGAAGTATTTATAAATCTATCAGTTAATGCCTACTATACAACAGTTAGTAAGAAAAGGTAGAACCACATTGGAGACCAAATCCAAGTCAAGAGCTTTGGATGCATGTCCTCAAAGACGTGGTGTATGTACCAGGGTGTACACTACCACCCCTAAGAAGCCTAACTCAGCGATGAGAAAAGTGGCCAGGGTAAGATTGACGAATGGTAAAGAGGTGAACGCTTACATTCCAGGTGAGGGTCACAATCTACAGGAGCACTCTATCGTATTGATCAGAGGTGGTCGTGTGAAGGACCTTCCAGGTGTACGTTACCACATTATCAGAGGTGCACTTGATACTGCAGGAGTAAAAGACCGTAAGCAAGGTCGCTCTAAGTACGGTGCTAAGAGACCAAAACCAGGAGCAGCTGCTGCACCAGGTAAAAAGAAATAATTAAAAACATTACAAAGAAATGAGAAAAGCGAAACCAAAGAAGAGATATATTCTTCCTGACCCTAAGTTCAACGATACTTTGGTAACCAAGTTCGTTAACTGTCTGATGGTAGATGGTAAGAAGAGTATTGCTTACAAAATCTTCTACGATGCAATCGAGAAGGTAGAACAAAAAGTAGGTGAGAACGGTCTTGAGGTTTGGAAAAAAGCGCTTAACAATATTACTCCATCCGTAGAGGTGAAGAGTCGTAGGGTTGGTGGTGCAACGTTCCAGGTCCCAATGGAAGTTAGACCTGAAAGAAAAATGTCCCTAGGTATCAAGTGGATGATTACTTATGCCAGAAAAAGGGGTGAGAAGACCATGATGGATAGACTTGCAGGTGAAATCATCTCCGCATCCAAAGGAGAAGGCGCAGCTGTTAAAAAGAAAGATGATACCCACAGAATGGCTGAAGCAAACAAAGCATTCTCACACTTTAGATTTTAATCAGTAATGGCAAGAGATTTAAGATTCACTAGGAACATTGGTATTGCTGCACACATTGATGCAGGTAAAACAACTACCACAGAACGTATTCTTTATTATGCCGGTAAATCTCACAAAATCGGTGAGGTTCACGAAGGTGGCGCTACCATGGACTGGATGGAGCAGGAGCAGGAAAGAGGTATTACAATTACTTCCGCTGCTACTACAGTTTTTTGGAATTACAGAAACAACAAATACCAGATCAATATCATCGATACTCCTGGACACGTGGACTTTACCGTAGAGGTTAACCGTTCTTTGAGGGTATTGGACGGATTGGTATTCCTTTTCAGTGCTGTGGACGGTGTAGAGCCACAGTCTGAAACTAACTGGAGATTGGCTGATAACTATAGAGTAGCCCGTATCGGATTCGTTAACAAAATGGACCGTGCTGGTGCTAACTTCCTTGATGTTTGTAAGCAAGTGAAAGAAATGTTGGGAAGCTATGCTGTTCCTTTGCAGCTTCCTATCGGTGCCGAAGACAAATTCAAAGGTGTTGTTGATCTGATCAACAACAGGGCTATCGTATGGAATGAGCATGACCTTGGAATGACCTATGAAGTAGTTCCAATTCCTGAGGACATGGAGGAAGAAGTGGCACAGTGGAGAGAGCACCTTTTGGAAGCTGTAGCCGAGTATGATGAGTCTTTGATGGAGAAATTCTTCGAAGATCCAGATTCCATCACAGAAGCTGAAATCCTCAAGGCATTACGTGCTGCTACTATTGACATGAAAATTGTTCCAATGGTTTGCGGTTCTTCTTTCAAAAACAAAGGTGTACAGACCATGTTGGACTTGGTGATGGAACTGTTGCCATCTCCATTGGACAAAGCAGATCTGTATGCTACCAAACTTGACACAGAAGAAGAGATATTGATCGAGCCTAATTTCAATGATCCTTTCGTAGGATTGGCTTTCAAAATCGCTACTGACCCATTTGTTGGTCGTCTTTGTTTTGTAAGGGCCTACTCTGGCGTATTGGAATCCGGCTCGTATGTGTTCAATAGCCGTTCTGGCAACAAAGAGCGTATCTCTAGGGTGTTCCAGATGCACGCTAACAAGCAAAACCAAATCGAAAGATTGGAAGCTGGCGATATCGGCGCCGTGGTCGGTTTCAAAGATATCAAAACCGGTGACACGCTTTGCGATGAAAAACGTAAAGTCGTCATGGAATCCATGGTATTCCCTGAGCCAGTAATCGGTTATGCGATTGAGCCTAAGACTCAGGCAGACGTTGATAAGCTTAGTATGGCAATTTCTAAGCTTGTTGAAGAAGATCCAACCCTTCAGGTAAATACTGATCACGAGACTGGTCAGACCATCTTGAGAGGTATGGGTGAACTTCACCTTGAAATCATCATTGACCGTTTGAAGCGTGAATTTAAGGTTGAAATCAACCAAGGTGCGCCTCAGGTGGCTTACAAAGAAGCGCTTTTTGCTACAGTTGAGCACAAAGAAGTTTACAAAAAGCAGACGGGTGGTAAAGGTAAATTCGCTGATATCGTATTCGAACTAGGACCAAGAGATCCAGATCCTGAAACAGGTGAAATCAAGCCAGGTCTTGAGTTTGTTAACGCCATCGTAGGTGGTGTGATCCCTAAGGAATTTATTCCGCCTGTGCAGAAAGGTTTCCAAGAGGCTATGAAAAATGGTCCTTTGGCAGGGTACCCAATTGAATCCATGAAGGTGAAATTGTTCCATGGTTCTTACCATGATGTGGACTCCGATGCACTGTCATTTGAAATGGCTGCAAGACTTGGTTTCAAAGAAGCAGCCAAGAAGTGTAAACCACAGCTTTTGGAGCCAATCATGGCAGTAGACGTGGTAACCCCTGACGAATATACAGGTCCTATCACAGGTGATTTGAACAGAAGAAGAGGTTTGATGAAAGGTATGGATACCAAAGGTACTTCTACTGTAATCAAAGCGGCTGTTCCTTTGTCAGAATTGTTCGGTTATGTTACTGACCTTAGAACAATTTCTTCCGGTAGAGCTACTGCTTCTTTGACGTTCTCTCACTATGAGCCGGTACCTGCCAACATCGCAGAGACCGTTATCGCGAAAGTAAAAGGTGAAAAAGCCTAAATCCTGAAAGAAAATGAATCAGAAAATCAGAATAAAATTGAAATCCTACGATCACACCCTGGTGGATAAGTCATCAGAAAAGATCGTAAAAGCGGTAAAAGCTACCGGAGCTATCGTAGTTGGGCCAATTCCTTTGCCAACCAAAAAGGAAAAGTTCACAGTATTGAAATCTCCTCACGTAAACAAAAAAGCAAGAGATCAGTATCAGCTTTGTACTTACAAAAGGCTGGTCGATATCTACAGCAACAGCTCTAAAACTGTGGATGCTCTGATGAAAATCGAGCTTCCAAGCGGGGTCGATGTAGAGATCAAGGTCTGACAGATTGCCATTTAATATGAAGAAAAAACCTGTCCGCCGAAGCGGATGGGTTTTTCTTTTGTCCATTCCTGAGCTAGCGAATAAATAATGCCAATTCCTATTAAAAATGGGATTGCGCCAAATTTATTTTTGTAAATAATTGAAAATATTAAAGTTGGAGTTTGTAAGGTGAAATTTAATTTCTAACTTTGCAGTCCTTAAAAAGCGCCCATGTGTGTAAGCGCTTGGGTTTCAAGTTTATTATATAACAGAAGATGTCTGGAATAATAGGTAAAAAAGTAGGAATGACTAGCATTTTCAGTGCCGATGGACGTAATGTCGCATGCACGCTAATAGAAGCTGGTCCTTGCGTAGTGACGCAAGTAAAAAATGTTGAAACAGACGGGTACAACGCTGTTCAGTTGGCATTTGGTGAGCGTAAGGAGAAAAACACTCCTAAGCCATTGATCGGTCATTTTAAAAAGGCCGGCACCACGCCAAAGCAGAAAGTTGTTGAATTCAGAGACTTTAGGGTCGAATTCGAAGGTCAGGTTAATCTTGGCAACACCATTAAAGCTGAAGAAGTATTCGTTGAAGGTGACTTCGTAGATGCTATCGGTACTTCAAAAGGTAAAGGTTTCCAAGGTGTTGTAAAAAGACATGGTTTCGGTGGTGTTGGTGGTCAGACCCACGGTCAGCACAACAGACAGAGACACCCTGGTTCAATCGGTGCTTGTTCTTGGCCATCACGCGTATTCAAAGGCATGAGAATGGCTGGTAGAACAGGTGGTGACAGGGTAAAGGTGGTAAACCTGAAAGTCCTTAAAATTTATCCTGAGAAGAACCTTCTACTTGTGAGCGGTTCTGTTCCTGGTCCAAAAAATTCTTTCGTTATTCTAGAGAAGTAAGAAAATGGAATTAGCAGTATTAAAACATAATGGCGAAGAAACCGGTAGAAAAGTTTCTCTTTCTGATGAGATCTTTGCGATCGAGCCTAACGATCACGCTATCTACCTGGATGTAAAACAATATTTGGCTAACCAGAGACAAGGAACTCACAAGTCTAAAGAGAGAAACGAAGTAGCTGGTTCTACCAAAAAAATCAAAAAGCAAAAAGGTACCGGTGGTGCCAGAGCTGGTTCTTTGAAATCCCCATTGTTCAGAGGTGGAGGTAGGGTATTTGGTCCTAAGCCAAGAGACTATTCCTTCAAACTGAACAAGAAATTAAAGCAATTGGCAAGAAAGTCAGCCCTTACCTACAAAGTGAAGGAAAACAGTTTGATGGTGTTGGAAGATGTATCTTTCGATACGCCAAAAACCAAGAACTATTTGGCTTTGTTGAACGGATTGTCTTTGGGAGATAAGAAGACCCTTTTGGTACTTCCTGAAACAAATAAAAACGTGTTGCTTTCCAGCAGAAACCTTCCTAAAGCAAAGGTGGTCACTGTAGACAGCGTTAATACTTATGAAGTGTTACATGCTGACAATTTGGTATTGTGTGAAGGTTCAGTAAGCAAATTAGAAACCCTATTATTGAAGTAAGACGATGCAAATACTAAAGAAACCTTTGATCACGGAAAAGATTTCTGCAATGAACGAAAAAGGCGTTTATGGATTTGTAGTTGAAAAAACTGCTTCCAAGCCGGAAATCAAAAAAGCCGTAGAAAAAATGTATGGTGTGAAGGTAGAAGACGTGCGTACCATGAGGTATGCAGGAAAGCCTAAGACAAGATACACCAAGACAAGAATCGTATCCGGTTATACCAATGCTTACAAGAAAGCCATTGTGAAGGTAGCCGAGGGTGAAATTATTGATTTTTACGGAGAAATTTAATTGAATCAGAATCATGGCAGTTAAAAAATTAAAACCTGTAACCCCAGGAACCAGATTCAGAGTAGCTCCGGCATTTGATGAGATTACTGCATCAAAGCCTGAAAAATCTCTTGTGGCTCCTAAAAAGAAAACAGGTGGTAGAAATAATGTAGGTAAAATGACCGCTCGATACATCGGGGGTGGTCACAAGCAAAGACTTAGAATCGTTGATTTTAAGAGAGATAAGTTTGGTGTTCCGGCTGTAGTTAAATCTATTGAATACGATCCAAACAGAACTGCACGTATTGCTTTGTTGTACTATGTAGATGGTGCAAAAGCCTACATTATCGCTCCGGAAGGTCTGCAAGTCGGTCAGACGGTGATTTCCGGAGAGAGCGTTGCTCCAGAAGTAGGTAATGCGATGATGTTGGTAAATATCCCATTGGGTACCATCGTTCATAACATTGAGCTTAAGCCTGGAAAAGGTGGAGCATTGGCCAGAAGTGCGGGTGGATACGCTCAAGTAGTAGCAAGAGAAGGAAAATACGTTACTGTAAAACTTCCTTCAGGTGAGATGAGAATGATTTTAGGTTCTTGCATGGCTACTGTAGGTACTGTATCCAATGCTGATCACATGAATGTGGTTTTAGGAAAAGCTGGTAGGAACCGTTGGTTGGGTAGAAGACCAAGAACCAGAGGTGTAGCCATGAACCCAGTAGATCACCCAATGGGTGGTGGTGAGGGCCGTTCCTCCGGTGGTCATCCAAGATCAAGAAAAGGTTTGCTTGCTAAAGGTAAGAAAACCAGATCTCCTAAAAAGTATTCTAACAAATTCATTATCAGTAAAAGAACCAAATAATCATGGCACGTTCATTAAAAAAAGGTCCTTATATAGAACATCACTTGGCCAAAAAAGTGGATGCAATGAACGAATCCGGAAAGAAGTCTGTGATCAAAACTTGGTCCAGAAGATCTATGATCTCCCCGGATTTCGTAGGCCATACCTTCGCTGTGCATAACGGAAATAAATTTATCCCTGTGTTTGTAACAGACAATATGGTTGGTCATAAGCTAGGAGAATTTGCACCTACCAGAAACTTTAGAGGTCATATTGCCAAAAAAGATAAAGGAAAGAGATAATCATGGAAGCAATAGCAAGATTAAGAAATGTTCCTACTTCTCCCCGCAAAATGCGGTTGGTAGCTGACCTCGTGAGAGGTAAAAGAGTAGGCCAGGCATTGAGCATTTTGAAGTTTACCCCTAACCACGGATCCATTAAATTGGAAAAACTTCTGCTTTCTGCTGTAGCCAATTGGCAGGCAAAAAATCCTGATGCGAAACTTGAAGATGCAGATTTATACGTAAAAACAATCTTTGTGGACGCTGGTCGTACCTTGAAAAGATTGAGACCTGCACCTCAAGGTAGAGCGCATAGAATTCGTAAAAGATCAAATCATGTAACCCTTGTTGTAGATGCCTACAATGGAGGAGTTACCGCTGATGAAGTAGAAACAACTGAAAAATCTAATTAAAATCAGACTATGGGACAAAAGATTAACCCAATTGGTTTTAGGCTTGGAGTGATCAAGGGATGGGAATCCAACTGGTACGGAGGCAAAGATTTTGCTGATAAACTGTATGAAGATCAGCAGATCAGAAAATACGTCAACGCCAGGATCCCTAAAGGAGGAATCTCCAAAGTTATCATCGAAAGAACTTTGAAGAGAATTACCCTTACTATCCATACTGCACGTCCAGGAGTAGTCATTGGTAAAGGCGGTGCTGAAGTAGACAAATTGAAAGAGGAGTTGAAAAAACTTACCAACAAAGATGTTCAAATCAACATTTTTGAAATTAAGCGTCCAGAACTGGATGCCAAATTGGTTGGTGAGTCTATCGCTCAACAGCTTCAAGCCCGTATTTCTTTCAGAAGAGCCATGAAGCAAGCTATTGCTGCTGCTATCAGAGTCGGTGCAGAAGGTATCAAAGTGAAACTTTCCGGTCGATTGGGTGGTGCTGAAATGGCAAGATCAGAGATGTACAAGGAAGGTAGAATTCCTTTGCATACTTTGAGAGCGGACATCGATTATGCTGTATCCGAAGCCAATACTGTATATGGTATCATTGGTATCAAAGTTTGGATCTTCAAAGGTGAAGTGTACGGAAAGAGAGATCTTTCTCCAAATGTAGGTGCAGTCCTTAACGAACCTAAAGCTCCTGCAGCCAGAGGTAAGAGAAAAGAAGGTGGTCCAAAAAGAAGAAAGAGAAATAACTAATTTTCACCTTTAAGTGAGAAATCATGTTACAGCCGAAAAGAACTAAATATAGAAAAATGCATAAGGGAAGAGTCAAAGGACTTGCCCAAAGAGGACACACGCTCTCTTTTGGTAACTTTGGTATCAAATCCCTTGAAGCTGGATGGATAACCTCCCGTCAAATTGAAGCAGCCCGTATTGCGATGACGAGAGCAATGAAAAGAGAAGGTCAGGTATGGATCAGAATCTTCCCTGACAAACCTATCACCAAGAAACCTGCTGAGGTTCGTATGGGTAAAGGTAAAGGTGCCCCAGAGTATTGGGTAGCAGTAATTAAGCCAGGAACAATTCTTTTTGAAGCTACCGGCGTAAGCCTTGAAGTAGCAACTGAAGCTTTGAGATTGGCTCAGCAAAAACTTCCAGTTAGCACAAAATTCGTAGTACGTAGAGATTACGTTGGATAATTAAGACTATGAAAAACGCAGATATCAGATCACTTTCCGAAAGTGAAATCGCAGAGCGTATAGCCGCTGAGCAACAAAACTTGACTAAGTTGAAATTTGCTCATGCTATCTCTCCAATTGAGAATCCTAATAAAATCAAGGAATCAAGACGTTTCATCGCTAGATTGAAGACGATCTTGAGAGCAAAACAATTAGCTAAATAACAAAGACAATGGCTACTACTGAGAGAAATCTTCGTAAAGAAAGAATAGGAAAAGTAGTCAGCAACAAAATGGATAAGTCCATTACAGTTGCCGTGGAAAGAATGGAGAAACACCCTATCTACGGTAAGTTTGTTGCCAAGACTACCAAATTTATGGTTCATGACGAGAAAAATGATGCACATGAGGGCGATATCGTCCGTATTAGCGAAACTCGTCCGCTGAGTAAGAACAAGCGTTGGAGATTAGTAGAAATTATAGAAAGGGCTAAGTAATCATGATACAACAAGAATCAAGATTAGGCGTAGCGGACAATTCAGGTGCTAAAGAAGTACTTGTGATCCGCGTTTTGGGTGGAACCAAAAAAAGATATGCTTCCATCGGAGATAAAGTCGTAGTGACTGTAAAGTCAGCTCTTTCTTCCAGCAATATGAAAAAAGGTACCGTTTCCAAAGCGGTGATCGTGAGAACGAAGAAAGAAATTAGAAGAAAAGACGGTTCTTACATCCGTTTTGAAGATAATGCTGCCGTTCTTCTTAATAACAATGATGAGCCAAGAGGTACCCGTATCTTCGGACCTGTTGCCAGAGAATTGAGGGAGAAGCAGTTTATGAAAATTGTGTCTTTGGCCCCAGAAGTATTGTAATCATGGAAAGAAAATTCAATAAGCAACCAAAATTGCATATCAAAACCGGTGATACTGTGAAGGTATTGTCAGGTGATGACAAAGGCAAAACAGGCAAAGTCCTTTCTGTAAATCTTGAGAAAAGAAGAGCTGTGGTGGAAGGTCTTAACATGGTTACAAAGCATGTGAAACCTACTGCAGCCAATCCTCAAGGTGGTATTGAGAAGAAAGAAGCCGCTATCCATGTCAGTAACCTGATGTTGGTTGATCCTAAAACAGGAGAAGCTACAAGAACAGGTAGAAAACTTGGTGAAAACGGAAAATTAGTTAGGTATTCTAAGAAAACAGGGGAGGTGATCAATGGCTAAACCTAGAGTTAAAGAAAGATATAATGCAGAAATTGTTCCTGCTTTAAAGGAGAAATTTCAGTATAAGTCTGTCATGCAAGTTCCTAAATTGACCAAAATTGTGATCAATAAAGGTATTGGAGCCGCTGTTGCAGACAAGAAGTTGGTGGATCATGGTGTTGAAGAACTTACTTTGATCGCAGGCCAGAAGGCTGTTGCTACCATCGCTAAAAACTCTGTATCCAACTTCAAGTTGAGAGAGGGAATGCCAATCGGTGCTAAAGTAACCTTAAGGGGAGACAAAATGTACGAATTCCTTGACAGGTTGATGACAGTTGCCCTTCCTCGTGTAAGGGATTTCAAAGGAATCAGTGATAAAGGTTTTGACGGCAGAGGTAATTATACACTTGGCGTGACTGAGCAAATCATTTTCCCTGAAATCAGTATTGAAAAAGTGAACAAGATCTCAGGTATGGACATCACTTTTGTCACTACTGCTAAGACCGATGAAGAGAGCTATGCTTTGTTGAAAGCTTTCGGGATGCCTTTTGTTAACAAAAATAATTAAGAAAGAATATGGCAAAAGAGTCAATTAAAGCTCGTGAGAGAAAAAGAGAGAGACTTGTAGCAAAATATGCTAAGAAAAGAGCTGAGCTTAAAGCTGCAGGTGACTTCGAGGCTTTGGACAAACTACCTAAGAACTCTTCTCCGGTAAGACTTCACAACAGATGCAAACTCACCGGCCGTCCAAAAGGATACATGAGGAAGTTTGGTATCAACAGGGTTACTTTCAGAGAAATGGCTTCTGCAGGTAAAATCCCAGGTATCACCAAGTCTAGCTGGTAAAATTTAAGCAAGAGTTTTTATTCTAGAAATCATTGTGTAACTTTGCACGCCCGAATCGGGAGAGTGCAGTTAGACTTATATAATTATGACTGATCCAATAGCTGATTATCTAACCAGATTGAGAAACGCCATCAAGGCTTCTCATCGAATCGTTGAGATACCTGCTTCCAACATCAAGAAGGAAATTACGAAGGTGCTTCATGATAAAGGATATATTCAGAACTATAAATTTGAAGAAAACGGTCCTCAGGGAACGATCAAAATAGCTTTGAAATATAATCCTTCCACCAAGCAAAATGCCATCGTAAGCCTGTCAAGAATAAGTAAGCCAGGTTTGAGAAAGTATGTAAAACATGAAGATCTTCCAAGAGTAATCAATGGCTTGGGGATTGCTATCCTTTCTACCTCAAAAGGTGTAATGACCGACAAGGAGGCTAGAGTAGAAGGAATTGGTGGAGAAGTACTTTGCTACGTATATTAATAAACCGTCATGTCAAGAATAGGTAAAAAACCAATAAATATACCGGCGGGTGTTACTGTAGACGTGTCAGCACACAATGTTGTCACTGTTAAAGGTCCCAAAGGTACGTTAAGTAGGGATGTGAGTCCTGACATTGCTGTAAAGGTTGAGGGCAATCAGATTGTCCTGGAGAGACCTACGGACTCAAAAAGACATAAGTCTTTACACGGACTTTATCGTTCTTTGGTCAACAACATGGTTGTTGGTGTATCTGAAGGATATAAAAAAGAACTTGAATTGGTCGGTGTAGGTTATAAGGCGTCTAACCAAGGACAAGTTTTGGAGCTATCCTTGGGTTATTCACACAACATCTTCTTTGCATTGCCTGATTCAATCGCTTTAAAAACCGAGACCCCGAAGGGTAAAAACCCATTGGTTACTTTGGAAGGTATTGATAAAGAATTGATTGGCCAAGTTGCTGCAAAAATCAAATCGTTGCGTAAAGTTGAACCTTATAAAGGTAAAGGTGTACGTTTCGTTGGTGAAATAGTAAGACGTAAGGCTGGTAAAACCGCTGGTAAAAAATAAGAGAAATGGCTTTTAATAAGAATCTAAGAAGACTAAGAATCAAGAAAAGTATCCGTAGAAAAATCTCCGGTACTGATTCTAGACCTCGTTTGTCAGTATTTAAAAGCAATACTGGTATATATGCACAGTTGATCGATGACCTGAAGGGTCACACCCTGGCTCATGCCTCTTCCAAAGAGCTTGGTTCTGTTAAAAACAAGAACGTAGTTGTTTCCAAAGAAGTTGGTAAAAAACTTGCCGAAAGAGCAGTAGCTAAAGGTGTCACCGAAGTTGTTTTCGACAGAAGTGGATACATTTATCATGGTAATGTAAAAGCTCTTGCCGATGGTGCAAGGGAAGGTGGCCTTAAATTTTAATAGATATTATGTCTCAGTTAAGAAGAAAACCCATCAGGGCAACAGATACAGAATTAAAGGAGAAAGTTGTCGCTATCAACCGAGTAGCTAAAGTAGTTAAAGGTGGTAGAAGATTTTCCTTCTCTGCTATTGTGGTTGTAGGAGACGGTAACGGTGTAGTAGGTTATGGATTGGGAAAAGCCAATGAAGTTACCGATGCTATCACTAAAGGTATCGAAGATGCCAAGAAAAATCTTGTGAGAGTTCCTGTTTTGAAAGGAACTATTCCTCATGACCAACTTGGTAAATTCGGTGGCGGCTTTGTTCTCATCAAACCAGCTGCGGCGGGAACCGGTGTTATCGCCGGTGGTGCGATGCGTGCTGTTTTGGAAAGTGCCGGTATCACTGACGTTTTGGCTAAATCCAAAGGGTCTTCCAATCCTCACAATGTGGTTAAAGCTACCATCGATGCACTTGTGCAATTGAGAGATGCGATATCTGTTAGCCAGCAAAGAGGTGTGAAAATGTCTAAGGTTTTTAACGGATAAGAAGATGGCTAAAATCAAAATAACTCAGGTTAAAAGCACTATCAAGAGACCTAAGGATCAAAAAGCTACGATCATCGCTTTAGGACTTGGTAAAATCAACAGAACTGTAGAATTGGAAAACAATCCTGCAATTGCTGGTATGGTAAGAAAAGTAAGTCACCTTGTAAAAGTGGAGGAAGCTTAATTATGAAATTACATACACTAAAACCTGCTGAAGGTTCGGTAAAATCCAGAAAAAGAGTTGGTCGCGGTCCAGGTTCCGGTAAAGGTGGAACATCAACAAGAGGTCACAAAGGTGCCAAATCAAGATCTGGTTACAAATCTAAGCTTGGATTTGAAGGTGGTCAGATGCCACTTCAGAGAAGAGTTCCTAAGTTCGGCTTCAAAAGCTTGAACAAAGTAGTTAACAAACCTATCAATTTAAGCGTGCTTCAGGAATTGGCCGCTCAGCATAATTTGGATACTATTTCCGTAGAAACTTTAGTGGCTTACGGTCTAGTTTCTAAAAATGATGTTGTAAAAGTGTTAGGTAGTGGCGAACTTACAGCCAAATTAAACGTAAGTGCTCACTCTTTCTCTGCTTCTGCTGTTGAAGCTATCGAAAAAGTAGGCGGAACAGTAAACAAGCTTTAATTAAATGAAAAAGTTTATCTCAACAGTTAAGAATATCTTTTCTATTGAAGATCTGAGAATCCGAATTTTGAATACAATCGGTTTTCTGATTGTATTCAGATTGGGTTCTTTCATCGTTTTACCAGGTGTGGATCCATCTAAATTAGGTGATGCACCAGAAGGTATCTTTGGCCTGATCGATACATTCCTCGGTGGTGCATTCAGCAATGCATCAATCTTTGGTTTGGGTATCATGCCTTACATTTCTGCTTCCATTGTGTTGCAGTTATTAACTGTTGGTGTGCCATACTTTCAGAAATTACAAAAGGAAGGTGAATCCGGTAGGAAGAGAATCAATCAGATTACTAGGGTTTTGACTATTGCTATCACGGTAGCTCAAGGAATCGGTTACATCACTGCGACCATCCTTCCAACAGGTGCTGTAATGGTGAGTACCTCCTTATTTATGTTTAGCTCTTTGGTGTTGCTTTCAGCCGGTACAATGTTCTGTATGTGGTTGGGTGAAAAAATTACAGAAAAGGGTATCGGCAATGGTATTTCCATGTTGATCATGATCGGTATCATTTCAAGATTCCCTGGTGCTATTATAGCTGAAGTACTTTCCAAAGGAACTTCAGGCATGCTATTGCTGTTGATCGAAGCAGCTGTATTGTTCTTTGTTGTATTGGGCGTTGTTGCGCTTACTGAAGCTACAAGGAGAATACCTGTACAATATGCCAAACAAGTAGTAGGAGGTAAGGTTTATGGCGGACAAAGGCAGTATATTCCTATTAAGGTGAATGCTTCAGGTGTGATGCCGATTATCTTTGCCCAATCTTTGATGTTCCTTCCGGCGCTTATAGCACAGATATGGTCTGCTGAAAATGATATTGCCAACTATATTGGAAGTACTTTCAGTGATTTTACATCATGGCAGTATAACCTGGTATTTGCTATAATGATTATTCTTTTCACTTTCTTCTACACTGCAATTACCGTGAATCCGGAGCAGATTGCGGAAGACCTGAAGAGAAACGGAGGTTTTGTTCCTGGAATCAAGCCAGGTGCACCTACCGCCGACTTTATTGACAATATTATTTCAAGGATTACATTACCTGGATCTATCTTATTGTCTATAGTAGCGATACTTCCTGCCTTTGCAATCATTGCTGGAATCGGTGGAGAATTTGCCCAATTCTATGGTGGTACTTCATTATTGATCATGGTCGGTGTTATCATGGATACCTTAAGGCAAATTGAAAGTTACTTATTAATGAGACATTACGAAGGAATGATGAAAAGTGGAAACATGAAAAACAATCCTTCTAATTATGCTGCCGCAATATGATTCACTATAAGACTTCTGAGGAAGTCCAAAAAATCAAAGAAAGCGCTCAGATATTAGGTAAAGCTCACGGAGAAGTAGCAAAATACATTAAAGAGGGAGTGAAGACTTCCTTTCTGGATAAAATAGCAGAAGAGTACATCAGGGATAATCATGGTGTACCTTCTTTTAAGGGTTACAATGGTTTTCCTGCCTCACTTTGTATCTCAGTGAATGAAGTGGTGGTTCATGGCTTTCCAAGTGACTATGTTTTGAAAGATGGCGATATAATCTCAGTAGATTGTGGAGTCTTTCACCAAGGTTTTCATAGCGATTGCGCTTATACTTACCCTGTCGGTGAAGTTTCTCCCCAAGTTTTGTCATTACTCAAGGCAACTAAAGAATCTCTTTATTTAGGTATAGAGAAAGCTGTTTTCGGTAACCGGATTGGTGATATCGGTCATGCCATACAAAGGTTTGTAGAAGCAAAAGGATATACGGTTGTCAGGGAATTGGTCGGTCACGGTTTAGGTAGAAACCTCCATGAATCTCCTGAAGTGCCAAATTACGGCAAAAAAGGAAGTGGCCCCCTGATAAAAGACGGTTTAGTGATAGCCATAGAGCCTATGGTTAATCTAGGTACCCGAAACATTGTCCAGGAAAGGGACGGTTGGACAATCCGGACTGCGGATCGTAAGCCCTCTGCTCATTTTGAGCATACTGTAGCCATCTTTGAGGACAGAACCGAAATCTTGACTACACACCAGTATATAGAAGAAAATTTTAAATTCTAAATATGGCTAAACAGACATCTATAGAACAGGATGGTACGATCATAGAAGCATTGTCCAACGCAATGTTTAAAGTGGAACTGGAGAATGGACATCAATTGATAGCTCATATATCCGGTAAAATGAGAATGAATTACATCAAGATCCTTCCGGGAGATAAAGTGAAATTAGAACTCTCTCCCTACGATCTGACAAAAGGTAGAATCGTTTACAGATATAAATAAAATGTCATGAAAGTAAAGGCATCAATCAAGAAGAGAAGTGCTGATTGTAAAGTGATCAGAAGAAAAGGAAAACTTTACGTCATCAATAAGAAGAATCCTAAGTTTAAACAAAGACAAGGTTAATCATTATGGCAAGAATTGCAGGTGTTGACATACCAGACAACAAACGTGGTGAAATAGGCCTTACCTATATTTTCGGTATCGGTAGGAGCTCTGCAAGAGCTATCCTAAGCAAGGCTAATATTTCCTTTGACAAAAAGGTGGGCGAGTGGAATGACGATGAGTCCACTGCAATCCGTAACATCATCGCTGCAGAATTCAGAACTGAAGGTGCATTGAAGTCTGAAATTCAGTTGAACATCAAAAGATTGATGGATATCGGTTGTTACAGAGGTTTGAGACATAGAAAAGGTCTTCCTGTTAGGGGTCAAAAAACCAAAAACAACGCTAGAACTAGAAAAGGTAAGAGAAAAACTGTTGCTAACAAGAAGAAGGCAACTAAATAAATCTTGAATTAGATTATGGCTCAGAAAAGAAACGATAAAGCTAAAGGTAAAAAAAGAGTTGTGAAAGTAGAAGCTGTGGGCCAAGCGCACATCAAAGCTTCTTTTAACAATATCATTATCTCTATTACCAATAATTCTGGTCAAGTGATATCTTGGGCTTCTGCCGGTAAAATGGGTTTCAGAGGTTCTAAGAAAAACACTCCATACGCTGCACAAATGGCTGCTCAAAACTGTGGGCAGGTGGCTTATGACCTAGGGTTGAGAAAAATTGAGGTTTTTGTAAAAGGTCCCGGTGCTGGTCGTGAATCAGCTATCAGAACTTTGCAGAATGTTGGTTTGGATGTTACTACGATCATCGATGTGACGCCACTTCCTCACAACGGATGCCGTCCTCCAAAACGTAGAAGGGTTTAATTACTAAAGAATATACAGCATGGCAAGATATACAGGTCCAAAGGCTAAAATCGCCAGAAGATTCGGTGAGCCTATCGAAGGATATAGCAAGGCGCTCCAAAAGAAAAACTACCCTCCAGGTCAACATGGAAGAGGTAGAAGAAAAAAGCAGTCTGAATATGCTATTCAGTTAGCTGAAAAGCAAAAAGCAAAATACATCTATGGTGTATTGGAAAGACAGTTTGCCAAGATGTTTGACATTGCTTCCAGAAAGCAGGGTATTACAGGTGAAAACTTGCTTCAATTGTTGGAGTCCAGATTAGACAACACTGTTTACAGATTGGGTATTTCTCCTACAAGAAGAGGTGCAAGACAGCTTGTTTCTCACAAGCACATTCTAGTGAATGGTGAAGTGGTGAACATCCCTTCTTATTCCCTAAAGCCAGGAGATGTGATCAGCGTAAGAGAGCGTTCCAAGTCTTTGGAAGCCATTACCAGCAGCTTGGCAGGAAAATCCAACCGTTATCCTTGGTTAGAGTGGGATAACGCCTCTTTAGCAGGCAAGTTTGTATCAGTTCCTACAAGAGAAGATATTCCTGAGAATATCAAGGAGCAACTGATTGTCGAACTTTACTCTAAATAATAAACTTTCTGACTTAAATAGAACTATTGATATGTCCATATTAGCATTTCAAATGCCCGAGAAAGTGGTGATGGAAAAAGCCGATGACTTCCACGGTTTGTTCACCTTCAAGCCACTTGAAAAGGGCTATGGGGTTACTATCGGTAATGCCTTGAGGAGAATTTTGTTATCTTCTCTAGAAGGTTATGCCATCACTTCCGTGAAGCTTCCAGGAGTGGTTCATGAATTTTCCACCATCGAGGGTGTTGTTGAAGATGTGACTGATATCATTTTGAACCTGAAGCAAGTTAGGTTCAAAAAAGTGCATGATTCCATCGACGGAAAAATCACTGTTGAAGTTAAAAATCAGTCCGTTTTCACTGCTGGAGATATCGCCAAGTTCACCTCTTCTTTTGAGGTATTGAATCCTGAGTTGGTTATTTGCCACTTAGATGATACAAAGAGTTTTGAAATCGAATTGACAGTTGAAAAGGGTAGAGGCTACCTTCCTGCAGAGGAATCCAAACCTAAAGAGCAGGTATTTGGAGTCATTCCAATCGATGCTATCTTTACTCCTATCAAAAATGTTAAGTACAGCGTAGAGAACACCAGGGTTGAACAAAAAACCGACTTTGAAAAACTCATTATTGAGGTGACCACTGACGGTTCCATCCACCCTGAGAAAGCTCTTCAGGAATCCGCAAAAATCCTGATCCAGCATTTCATGTTGTTTTCTGACCAGACTATGGTATTGGATACTGGAGGACCTTCCGAGCCAGAACCAATTGATGAGGAGTACCTGCACATGAGAAAGCTTTTGAAAACTCCTCTTGGAGATCTTGATCTTTCCGTTCGTGCGTTCAACTGTTTGAAAGCTGCAGATGTAAGGACTTTGGGTGATCTTGCTAAACTTGAAATTTCCGATATGATGAAATTCAGGAATTTCGGTAAGAAATCCTTAGCTGAGCTTGAGCAGCTTATCCAGGAAAAAGGTTTGACCTTCGGAATGGATTTGTCTAAGTATAAACTTGATGAAGAATAATAAAAATGAGACACGGTAAGAAATTTAACCACCTTGGCAGGACAGCCAGTCACAGGAAGGCTATGCTTTCCAATATGGCTAACTCCCTGATTCTTCACAAGCGTATTTCTACAACGCTTGCCAAGGCTAAGGAGCTTAAAAAATATGTAGAGCCTCTGATTACCAGAGCCAAAGAAGATACTACTCACAACAGGAGGGTAGCTTTCTCTTACCTGAAAAACAAAGAAGGTATCAAAGCTTTGTTTGGTGAGGTGATTGAAAAAGTTGGTAATAGAGCCGGTGGATATACAAGAATTATCAAAACAGGATTCCGTCTTGGTGATAATGCTGAAATGTGTATCATTGAATTGGTTGATTTCAATGAGTTGATGCTTAAAGAAGCCAAACCAGCCAAGAAAACAACCAGAAGAAGTAGAAGAGGCGCAGGTAAAGCTGCAGAATCTCCTGCTGCAGAGGCTTCAAAAGCTGAAGAAAACAATCAAGAAAAATCTGCTGAATAATTCATGCAAGAAGTTTCAAAAAATAAAGGGATTGGACTTTAGTTCAATCCCTTTTTTTATATCCTTTCTATTTTACCACAAGTAAAACTGCAAAATTCCTTAACTTTGGCGAGTCCATTTAATCAACATGAATAAACAAAAAGCAACCCTACTTCTTGCTGACGGTACAATCTTTAGAGGAACGCTCATTGGCAGTCCTGGTACCAACGGCGGAGAGATATGTTTCAATACCGGCATGACCGGCTATCAGGAAATCTATACTGATCCATCCTATACCGGACAAATTGTAGTGACCACAACCTCCCATATCGGGAATTATGGGGTAATTGATTCTGAAGTTGAATCTGACCATCCTACCATTGCCGGAATAGTTGTCAATAGTTTTTCAGAAGTGTATAGCAGGCTTGATGCCAGTGGCTCCCTTCAGGATTATCTGGTCAAATATGGCATCACCGGTATTGCTGATATTGATACACGTAAACTGGTGAGACATATCCGTTCTAAAGGGGCCATGAATGCCATCATCAGCTCTGAATTTGAAGAGGATCTTGCCGGACTCAAGGCGCAGTTGAATCTTGTGCCGGACATGAACGGGCTGGAACTTTCTTCCCAGGTATGTACCAAAGAACCATTCTTTTTTGGGGAAGAAAATGCTCCCTTAAAAGTGGCCTGTTTGGACTTTGGTATCAAATTGAATATCCTGAGGAACCTGGCCGAAAGAGGGGTGTATTGTAAGGTTTTTCCTGCTAAGACAAGTTTGGCCGAAATGGAAGCATGGAATCCCGACGGCTATTTCCTTTCCAATGGTCCCGGAGATCCTGCGGTAATGGATTATGCGGTGAAGACTACCAAAGAGATTTTGGAATTGAATAAGCCTGTTTTTGGGATTTGTCTGGGGCATCAGATATTGGCCGAATCCTGCGGTATATCCACTTACAAGATGCACCATGGACACAGAGGGCTTAACCATCCTATCAAGAACCTGCTTACAGGAAAAAGTGAAATTACTTCTCAAAACCATGGCTTTGTGGTAAAAAGGGAAGATGTGGAGAAAAGCGACCTGGTGGAAATAACCCATGTACATCTCAACGACAATACGATTGCAGGTATCCGCTTGAAACAAAAACCAGCATTTTCTGTACAATACCATCCGGAATCATCTCCTGGACCTCATGATTCGAGGTATTTATTCGATGATTTTATATCTTTAATGCGAAAAAATTAAAACTCTTAAACCTTTAACATTATGACTTTGATTCAATCCATTCATGCCAGACAGATCTTAGATTCCCGTGGTAATCCTACCATTGAGGTAGATGTGTTTACAGAAACAGGTGCTTTTGGTAGGGCTGCTGTTCCCAGTGGTGCTTCTACAGGTATCAATGAGGCCGTAGAGCTTCGTGATGGTGATAAATCCAAATACCTGGGAAAAGGTGTATTGAAAGCTGTCTCCAACGTGAATGATGTGATTGCCCCTGAATTGGTTGGCTTGAGCATTTTTGAGCAAAATCTCATCGATCAGATCATGATCGACCTGGATGGAACACCTAACAAAAGTAAATTAGGTGCTAATGCTATCCTTGGTGTTTCTTTGGCAGTGGCTAAAGCAGCAGCTATGGAGGCTGGGCAGCCATTGTACAGATATATAGGAGGTGTCAATGCCAATACCCTTCCTGTACCTATGATGAATATCATCAATGGAGGCTCGCATTCCGATGCCCCTATTGCGTTTCAGGAATTTATGGTTCGACCGGTAGGTGCGGAAAATTTTACAGAGGCCATAAGAATGGGCTGCGAAATTTTCCACCATTTGAAAAAAATCCTTCATGATAAAGGATTGAGTACTGCTGTAGGTGATGAGGGAGGTTTTGCTCCTAATTTTTCCGGAGGTACTGAAGAGGCTTTAGCCTGTATTTTGGATGCTATCGCCAAAGCTGGCTACAAAGCCGGTGATGATGTGACCATCGCTTTAGACTGTGCTGCTTCTGAATTCTTCAAAGATGGCAAATATGATTATTCCAAATTTGAAGGGCCTAACGGTAAAGTAAGAAGCAGAGAAGAGCAGGTAGCTTATTTGGCTGAATTAACCGAAAAATATCCAATAGACTCTATCGAAGATGGCTGTGCTGAGGAAGATTGGGAAGGTTGGTCCATGTTGACTGCCAAAATTGGAAACAAAATCCAGTTGGTAGGAGATGACCTTTTGGTGACCAATGTGAAGTTCTTGGAAAGAGGTATCAAGGAGAAGGCTGCCAATGCTATCCTGATCAAAGTTAATCAAATCGGCACTTTGACAGAAACCTTGAATGCTATAGCCATGGCCCATAAGGCGGGATGGAATTGTGTGATGTCCCATAGATCAGGTGAAACTGAAGACTCAACCATTGCGGATCTTGCAGTAGCTACAAATTGCGGACAGATCAAAACCGGTTCTGCTTCCAGATCTGACAGGATGGCCAAATACAACCAATTGTTGAGAATCGAAGAGCAGCTGGGTGACTCTGCTGTTTTTCCTCAGAAAAAATAATTGGCTTGTAAAAACCTAAACTTGAGTAACAGACCGTCGGGACAGCAAAATCCCGACGGTTTTTTTATGCTTCACTTTACATAAGTAAGTTTTTGTCTTTTTCAAGGGGGACGGACACTTATATTGGATATAACTTTTGTCGGTTTTACCACTGATGGGAATTCTATGGGAATATAGTTCTGCATTTTTTATTTTACAGTCGAAACTAAATCAATATTTATGAGAAATATTTTCATGTTTTTGATACTCACGCTTGTGGGGATCAAACTGCATGCGCAGGTAGAGCCATTATGGTTACGTTATCCGGCCATTTCCCCTGATGGGAAGGAGATCGTGTTCAGTTACAAAGGAGACCTTTTTAAAGTTGATGCCAAGGGGGGCACAGCAACTCCCCTGACACTTCACGAAGCCCATGACTTTATGCCTGTGTGGAGTCCTGACGGCAAACAAATTGCTTTTGCCAGTGATCGTTTCGGGAATTTCGATGTATATGTTATGCCTTCAGTGGGCGGGGAAGCCAGGAGATTGACTTTTCACTCCGGGAATGATTTTCCCTGGGATTTTACCCCTGATGGGAAGGAAGTGATTTTCAGTTCACCAAGAAATGATCTTCAGACCTCTGTGAGATTTCCAAACAAAGGTTTGTTTGGGAAGCTTTACAAAGTTCCTGTAGAGGGAGGAAGATCTGTGCTGATGTCTACTGCCGGCTTTCAAAATGCCAGTTTTGATTCAAGTGGTGAGCGGATCATTTTTCAGGACAGAAAAGGTTATGAGGATGAATGGAGGAAAAGGCATACTTCCTCTGTTACCAGGGATATTTGGATTTATGATTTAAAACAGCAAAAATATACCCAGGTCAGTGACTTTGAGGGAGAGGATAGAGAACCTCTTTTTTCAGCTGATGGCAATTCCGCTTTCTATTTAAGCGAAAAGAATGGATCTCAAAATGTTTTCAAAAGGGATCTCCTTAATGGGGCTGAGACCCAATTGACGCATTTCAATGATCATCCGGTAAGACATTTGAGCAGAAGCCGACAAGATGTACTGTCTTTTACTTGGAATGGTGAAATTTATACCTTGGAGCCGGGAGGTCAACCTGTCAAGGTGCCGGTGAAAATTTTTGCGGATTTTAGGGGGAAAGATCAAAAAATAGTTCCGGTCAACGGTGGGGCTACTGAAATGGCCCTTTCACCTAACGGGAAGGAGATTGCTTTTGTGTTCAGAGGGGAGGTATTCGTCACTTCTGTGGACAATAATCTTACCAAAAGAATTACCAATACCTCAGCTCAGGAGAGGATGCTAAGTTGGGGAGCAGATGGCCGTACGCTCTTCTATTCAACAGAAAGGGGCGAAAGCTGGGATATTTATAAGGCAAGTATTGTCAGAAATGACGAGCCTTATTTCTATGTGGCAACTTTGATCAAGGAAGAAGCGGTGATTGCTACCGAAAAGGATGATTTTCAGCCAGTTGTTTCTCCTGATGGTAAGGAGATTGCTTATCTGGAAGAACGAAATATTCTTAAGGTATTTAACATTGCCAATAAAACCTCCAGAACCATTATTCCGGCTGGAGAGAACTTCTCTTACAGTGACGGTGACCAGGATTTTACCTGGAGTCCTGACAGCAAATGGATAGTGGCCAAAAATTCTCTGGGATTGTATGGGGCCAGCCATATGGTTTTATATGATGCTGTTGGTGGCAAAGAAGGTGTTAATTTGACCAATTCAGGCTTTTCAGACGGCAGAGGACAGTTTGCTTTGAAAGGGAAAGCGCTCATTTGGGCCAATGACCGTGATGGAAAGAAACCTTTGGCACTTCAAGGTGCCAGGGAACTGGATATTTATGCTTTGTTCTTTGATCAGTCGGCCTTTGACCGATTTAAGCTGAGCAAAGCGGAATATGACCTTCTGAAAGAACAGGAAGAAAAAGACAAAGATAAAAAGAAAGAAGAAGGTCCGCTTGTCCTTGACCTCAGTGGTATTGAGAATAGGAAATTAAGACTGACCACTGGTTCTATCAACCTGTCTTCCTTTGACATGTCACCAGATGGGGATAAGCTGTATTTTATGGCGAGTTTTGAAGACCGCTATGATGTGTGGGTATTGGATACCCGTACCAAAGAATTGAAGTCTTTGGCAAAAACCAACTCGGGTCCAGGTACCATAAAATTGGATAAAGACGGCAAAAATTTATTTGTCCTTGCAAATGGAAGGCTTTCAAAGATTGAAACAGGAAATGGCAAAGTAAGTAACATTGGAATCAGTGAAGAAATGGTATTGGATGCCAGTTTGGAACGTGATTATATTTTTCATCATGCTTGGAGACAGGTAAAGAAGAAGTTTTATGATCCTTCACTTCACGGAATTGATTGGGACATGTATAGGGAAAACTACGCCCGCTTCCTTCCCCATATCAACAACAATTATGATTTCCAGGAATTATTGAGTGAGATATTGGGTGAATTGAACGCTTCCCATACCGGAGGCCGGTATTCTCATAAGGCAGACAATGGTGATGAAACAGCCTCTTTGGGGATGTTTTTTGACGAGATGTCCAATGGGCCTGGACTGAAAATCTTGGAAATCATACCTGGTGGTCCATTGGATAAAGCAAATAGCCGAGTCAAAGCGGGGCATATAATTGAGAAAATTGATGGAGTCACTTTGGGTTCTGATTTCGATTGGAACATGACTTTAAACCGTAAAGTTGATAAGTTTGTGTTGCTCTCCCTTTTTGATCCAAAAACTAACAGCAGGTGGGAAGAAACCGTGAAGCCTATTTCTCAAGGCGCAGAAAATGCCCTGCTATACAAGAGATGGGTAGAAACAATGCGTGCCATGGTGGACAAGTTAAGCAATGGAAGGATTGGTTATGTCCATGTGCAAGGGATGAATGACAATAGCTTCAGAACAGTATATGATGAGGTTTTGGGCAAAAATGCTGATAAAGAAGCCTTGATTGTAGACACCAGGTTCAATGGGGGAGGATGGCTGCATGAAGACCTTTCCAACTTCCTTGATGGCAAACCTTACGCCACCTTTAGACCTTATGGTTTTATTGCCAGGGGAGGGGAGCCAAGAGACAAATGGGCCAAACCAAGTGTGGTATTAATGAGTGAGAGCAATTATTCTGATGCCCATGCCTTTCCATATGCATATCGGGCTAAGGGAATCGGTAAACTCATCGGCATGCCGGTGCCAGGTACAAGTACAGCTGTATGGTGGGAAACCCAGATTGATCCGACAATTGTATTCGGGATACCTATGATTGCCTTCTATGGGGTCGCTGAAGATAGGCCGTTAGAGAATCTACAACTTGAACCGGATATTAAAGTAGCCACCCCATTCGAGGAAATTCTTTTTGGTAAGGATGCACAGATTGAAGCAGCGGTGAAGGAGTTGTTGAATCAAATTAATTGATGTTCATGACAATTGGAAATACCTGAAAGAAAATCAATTGTATACAAAACATGGCCTCCTAAAAGAGGCCTTTTTTTGCTTTGTTTAAGAAGAAAATACGAGGACATTCAATAGGTTTTATTTTACTTTTCTGCCAAGGCCTCGGGAATTACACCGGATTTTTTTCATAAGGCATTTTGTTTTTTTTGAGCCTTTGAAATTTTTGGCCAATTGAGGATTTGTGGGTTATTTGATGTCAGTTTAGTTTTCTAAATTACCATGCCTAAACAGGGAGGGCTATCACCTTAATTTTGCTTTGGAAGTATTCGACATTGTAATTATCGGAGCTGGACCGGCGGGGTCAACGGCAGCTTGGCATTTGTCAGGCCAAGGGCTGAAGATTGCCCTCTTGGACAAAAAAAGCTTTCCAAGAGACAAAGTTTGTGGGGATGCTTTGAGTGGAAATACCATTTTTGAGCTTAAAAAACTGGAAGATAAAGGTTTGGATCTTTCTTTTTTTGAGGTAACTGAAAATGCCTATCCTGTTGATGGGTGGAGTTTCTTTAGTCCGAAAGGCCATCGCCTGGACCTTTTTCTACCTAATGAGCAAAAAATCACCGAGGGGAAATTGAAATATCCGGGCTTTGTCAGTAAAAGATTTGATTTTGATCATTTTCTGCTCACGCCCTTGAGAAAGACGGCAAATATTGTTGTTTTTGAAAATTGTGAAGTAAAACAGATTGATTTTCATAATGATAAAGTGAAAATCATTTGTGCTGACAGGGATCTCGAAGCCAAGTTGGTCCTTGGAGCGGATGGTGCCAATTCCATTTTAGCCAGAAAGCTATGGCGGGAAAAAATTGACAGGGCACATTATTCTGCGGGCCTTAGGCAATATTTCAGAAATGTAAAGTTTGAAAGGGAAAAACAATTGATTGAGCTTCATTTTTTACCCGAGATCCTTCCGGGTTATTTTTGGATTTTTCCAATGGCCGACAACGTGGCCAATGTTGGCATCGGGATGCTTTCCTCTGAAATTGAAAAGCGTTCGATCAATCTGAAAGCGGTCATGAAAGATATTATACAGCACCATCCCAAGGTTTCCTCAAGATTTCATAAAGCAGAAGCGCTAGAATCCCCCAAGGGATTTGGTTTGCCTTTAGGCTCAAGGAAAAGCCAGGTAAGTGGGGATAGGTTTTTGTTGGTAGGGGATGCGGCTTCCCTGATTGATCCTTTTACAGGAGAAGGTATTGGCTTTGCCATGAAAAGCGGAAGATTGGCTGCCCATTTTATCCTTTCCAAATGGGGGTATCACGATTTTCATAACAATCAGGAATACGATGAAATGTTATGGAAGAAGATCGGAGGAGATATCCTTACAGCCTATAGGATTCAGAAATTGCTCCGCTTTCCCTGGTTATTTGATTGGGTGGTGAAGAAAGCCAATTCCAGCCCATCAATTTGGAACTTGCTCAACCGCATGGTATGGTATCCATCTGAAAGACAAAACCTTTCCAATCCTTTATTTTATTTTAAAGTTTTCAGGAAAAGCTAATGAAGGGTAATTTTTGTGACCTTGGTAGTAAAATCAAAAGCATTTAAAAGGGATATTGTAAAAAGTACCAAGTACCATGAACCAAGTGGTTACCTCAACCTCGCTTTAAACAATACCTCGTAATCCCTTTCCATTGCATATCTATCGGGGGAGATCCAAAGGTTGCCTTCCTGATCCACAAATTCTATCCTGCCAAGATTCTCGGGGATTTCTACAGGGATAAGGTTTCCATTTTCAGTTATCAGTGCCCATTGAGATTGATTTTTCTCATTGATCAAACGGAAGATTTCCTGAAAATCTGTGATACCATTGGTCGCATTATCATATTCTTCATCTGAAAGCCCTGTACTGTAACTTACCAATAATTGACCATCCAGCCAATTAAGTTGGTTGATAGCCCCATAGGCAAACTCCCTTGTGTCAAAACTGATCATGTTCAGATCCACTGATTTGGGATCTTTTCCTTTCATCAATTGGAAGTTGGTTATCTGCAACTGGATTTCCTTTGAAGGGTTGTTCAGGTCTTCCCATTTGTAGAAAAATATCTTAGGCTCATTTTTGAAGGCGATGTACACGCCTTCTTTGGTGGTTCTAAGTACTGGAACAGTATTGGTGACGGGGAAAATTTCGGTGGTTTTGAACCTTGAATTTTCCGGAAAAGGAATGACTCCCAAATATGAGCCCTTTGACAGGTCAATGGCTTCAAATTTGGTGCCTTCAGTAGATTCATAAAAACCAGAACCTTCAGTGTTTCTTCCTGCCATTAGCCCAAGGGCAAAGTTTGCATCCCTAAACTGAAAAACATCTGCATTTAAAATGATGAAATTCATCATGGGATCGAAATCGGGCTTAAATTGTTTTTTTAAATTGCCATTAAAATCGAAAAGGAATAAGCCTTTGGTGCCCAATAGGGCAATCTCTGTATCATTTCTGAATTGTGGCCTCCCCATCAAGTTTGGTCCTATACTTTCTGGTTGATCCCCGGATTTATTGAGGGTTTCTAGGATTTTGCCTTCATTGTCAATAAGTATTATGTCTGATTTCTGAAGATCCATGGCCAGAAATTTCTTGCCATCCGGACTGATATGGGACCAGGAAAGCATTCCAAGGTAATCCACTACCAAAGAATCCACTATTTCAATTTGATGACTTTCAACCGGATGACCGGATAAATCTTTATTTCCATTGCCGGAACAGGCCATGGTCATAAGGAATATAAGGGCTCCTAAAAGATTGAGTCCGTATTTTTTTTGGGTGTCCAAAATAGATTTTTTAGAAGTTGTCATAGAATCAAAAGTTAGTATTGAAATGAGATTAATCAAGCGGATGATTTGGTATGGAATTATCCGGGTATTTTGTTCATCTGGTAGTTTGAATTACCTTTTTACAAAGTCAAACCAGCATCATCCGGTATCTTGTCTGTAATCAGTACATGGGATGCCCCTCTGACAGAAGCTTCTTCTAAAAGTTTTTTCTTTGCCCTATTGTTCAGGTCATTCATGGCTGAAAAAACAGTCACTCCACGGGCCTTGGAATAGGCATCTCCTATCTCAATCAAGCCTTCTGTTTCGGAATAATCATACAAAAGACGAATGTCAGATGCTTTGGTAAAGCCATTGATTTCTATTCGCCCAATAAACTGACCAAAAGTATCATGGATTGGGCCCATGTTCAATAAGATAAAAAAAATGGGGAGGATTCTAAAGGTTGTTTTCATTACAAAATTAGTTTTTACTAAAACTAATCTGTTCTTCCATGAAAACCAAAAAATCCGACCCAAAATAAAAAAAATAATTGGATCGGATTCTCAATTTATACTTATCAAAAAAACTTCGATTTCTAATTTCGGTCAAGCTGATTTCTTACGATGGCATCCTGGTTGATCCTCCTTTGGAGATTTCCAGCATAATTTCTGCCCTCTCTGAACCCATACTCTGTAAATGACTTGCCCGCCCAATACCTGGCTTCTTCCAGTTCTCCTAAGACTTCATACGCAAGGGCCACATTGTAAGCCATTCGACCTCCTTCTTTGGTACTGTGCGGTAGATTTAAGCCCTGCTGCCAGGTTTCAAGTGCATCTTCCCATCTCCCGACCTGTGCTAACCTGGAACCCTTGGCAAGGGAAAAGTTGGATTTTGGTTTGAAATACATGGAGCGGGTTATAGTAATAGGCATAGGGGCTATTCTTCTTGCATAGCTCGCTCCTGCCATCCTTCCGACAAACTGTGTTGCCCTTGCTTTATCTATTAGCATTGCTGCCGCCTGAAGTCTCGTCTCCGCTTCTGCGGACCAAAGATTGGTTTTGTCATAATTGACCTGATCAAAAATATTTCTGGTTTGTGGATCATAAAATCTGAAACCCGCACTTACCGAAGCAACACCTTCCATATAGACTCCCATCACTTCTACCTGTCTGGCTTCTCTTCCTGTACCAACTGTTTTTTTGATCATCTGCCTTTTGTCAGTCACGATGAAATCGGAAGAAAACTTTTCCAGGATCAAGACCGCGTCTACTTGATATTGATCGCAGAGACCTTCCACCTGTGGCCAGGTCAATGGTGTGGGGAAAGTTTGGGCAAATAACCCTCCCACCAATCTTTCTCTTGCACGTATCACTTCAAATCTTGGGGATTGGTTAAGCTCCTGCTGTATGGTAGTCAGGGTGGCTTCTGCAGCATTCTTAACTTCAAATGGGGCTTCACCCGTTAGGATACATTGGATAACGGATACCGTTTCATTTTGAGGTGCTGTTCTGTCTACCAATAAGATCCGCTATACATGGGAAGGCACGGTAATTTCTGCAGGTGCCATTCTGTTCATGGTCACCGTACTTGTGCAGGAAAAATGTAGCGATACTACTAATAAAATGAAAAAGGAAAAGGTTTTATGTTTCATATTCAGCCTAAATCAATCTACTTAATGATGCCTTTAAAACTGTAAAGGTTGCAAGAAATCAGGGGATTATAAAATTATTTACTTTGCGGTCAGGATTGACTGCTTCCCATGCCAAAAAATGCTTTATAAACCAAAAAGACTTGGCTCCCAGAAGTCCAAGTCTTTTTGATAGGTTATGTTCTATGCGATCAAATTTCCTTCATTGTCCCATTCTGCTACTTTGCCCCTTTCCTCTGGTTTGAGGTAAAGTGCCATGTATTTTTCAGGATATTCAAAGCCATGTTTTTTCAGTACTTCATCGGGTACACCGTCCCATACATTGGGTGTGTTGCCTTTATAACCTAAGTATTTGAAGCCCATTTCTGTAGTGAAGTAGCCTGTGGCCGTTAGGTTCCTTAAGGTATTGAAAAAACGCACCTGCCCTATCAGCTCAGGAGCAGCTTTATCAGGCCAAGCAATCAGGTCAATGACTTCCAGTCTTTCTTTTTCCGATAAGTCCAGAAAGTTTTTTCCATAGTTGTCTATGCTATAATTGTCCAGCCACATCAGACCGCCTCGGACAGGTGTTTGAAAACTTGGGTTTTCCTTCATCATAAATTCAATGAAATCCGGTACGCCAGCCTCGGTGGCGCTTCCCGATTCATTGTCTGCAGGGATGATGATGTCTACCAAAACATCCAGTTTTTCCCTTTCCTCATCCGTAAAGAAAGTCTCCGATAGTAGCTTTTGGTCTCTTGCTATTTCTTCCAGTGTCCTTCCCCCAGGCGTTCCTCCTGCAATTTTTGGAGAAAAGTCGGGCTCTTTGTCCTTTGGGTTACAATGTGTCAATAATAATCCGGATGCCAGTGATCCGGTGAATAGGAGTTTAAGATTTTCTCTTCTGTTCATGGCTCCGGTATTAAATGTTTTTCTTTTTCAATTCATCAACAATGTATTCCGAGGTTCTCCATGCCAAGGCCAAAATGGTCCAAGTTGGATTTTTATCTGCTTGGGAAACAAAAGGTCCCGCGTCCACCACAAAAAGGTTTTTGCAGTCATGGGCCTGACAGTTGCTGTTCAGTACAGAAGTGGCCGGGTTATTCCCCATTCGGGTGGTTCCTACTTCATGGATGATTCTGCCGGGTGCTGCCAGTCCATACATGGTTTCTGGCCCTGGTTTTTTGCCAAGTAAAATTGCGCCGGCTTCAGTGAGGATTTCTTCAAAAGTGTCCTGCATGTGTTTCGCCTGTTTGATTTCCTGATCCGTCCATTTGTAATGAAACTTCAGGACAGGAATGCCATATTTGTCCACTACATTATTGTCTATCTCACAGTAGTTGCTGTATTGGGGAATGCTTTCCCCTCTACCTGACATCCCCAAGGTAGAACCATATAATTTCCGGATATCTTTTTTCAATCCTTCCCCATATCCTCCATTGGGAGAAGGGTTGCCAAACTCATCTTTGATGTATTTTCTCATGGTATCCATTGAGGAGCCAAAGCCGTAAGAAGGTATGCCCATTCCTCCCCAATATTCTATATGATAGCCTCTTGCAAAGTCCAGTTTCTTGTTCTCCAACCACCAAGGTGTATACACATGCATGCCGCCTACACCGTCTTCATTGTACCTTGGTCGGTCGATCATTTCCGGTAAAATTCCCATCCTGTCGGCTCCGGTGGAATCGTGTAAGTACCGACCCACCATTCCACTGCTGTTTCCTACTCCGTTTGGATGGGATTTGGATTTGGAATTCAACATGATTCGGGCAGATTCACAGGCTGAGGCACCCAGCACGACCACTCTTCCTCTGACCTTGTATTCCTTCATGTCTACCTTGCTGATATAGGAAACCCCTGTGGCTTTTCCCGTCTCATCGGTAGTGACTGTTCTGACCATGGCATGGGTGTAGAGATCGACTTTACCTTTGGCCATCGCTGGTTTGATCAGTACTGTTCCTGATGAAAAATCCGCATATGCCTGACAAGCCCTGTTACATTGGCTACAGAAAAAGCATACGCCTCGCTCATTATTGACAGGCCTGGTGAGAATGGAAAGTCTGGAAGGTATGACAGGAATATTAGCTTTTTTTGCACCTTTCATAAAATAGAGCTCGTGCAGCCTAGGCTTGGGAGGAGGGAGAAAGAAGCCGTCCGGCTCATTGTAAATGCCTTCTTTGGAGCCAAATACCCCGATAAGCTTGTCCACCTTGTCATAGTATGGCTTAATATCGTCATAACCAATCGGCCAGTCGTCGCCTAATCCATCAATGGATTTTCTTTTGAAATCATTGGGGCCAAATCTTAAGGAGATCCTTCCCCAGTGGTTGGTCCTTCCTCCCAGCATCCTTGACCTGAACCAATCAAAAGAGGTTCCTTCAGCCCTTGTATAGGGTTCTCCCTCAATGTCCCAACCGCCAATGGCCTGATCAAAATCTCCAAAGGGCCTGATGCGGGTTCCAGCTCCTCTTCTTGGAGATTCCCAAGGTGGCCTCAATTGTGTCCTGTCTTCTTCTTTGGCGGGGTCAAAGTCCCCCCCAGCTTCCAACAAGGCGACGGAAAGGCCTGCCTCAGAAAGGATTTTGGAGGCCATGCCGCCCCCGGCACCGGAACCTACTATGATCACGTCATAAGCCTCTCCGGAAGATATGATTTCAAAACTCATGTTTTATAAAATTTTCGACTTTCTGACTACAATTTTGTTAAAAAATAATACAATTCAAATTACTTGTTGAGAATAGATTTACCATAGTCAATTCCTGCAGCAAGAATGTAAGAAATAGTCAAGTGAAAATTCTACCTACCAAGGCCTGAGAGTTTGTGATGAGTGTCAGATCAGGTCCTTCAAATGTTCCCAAACTGTTTCAAATACAATCCGGTGTCCTTCTTCTGTGGGATGGATGCCGTCAGGTAAATTAAGGTCAGCATTTCCTGCCACACCTTCCAATAAAAACGGAATAAGGTGTACATTTTCTTCCTGGGCGATTGCAGGATACATTTCCTGAAATTCTTTGATGTATTCTGGACCCATATTGGGCGGAATCTGCATTCCAGCAAGAAGGATGACGGTATCAGGGAATTTTTGTCTGACCTTTTGGATAATTGCTTTGAGGTTACTTTTGGTTTCGCTGAGGGTAATGCCTCTGAGTCCATCATTTGCTCCAAGTTCCAATACAAAAATGGCAGGCTCTTCTTCCAGGAACCAATCCAGCCTGGTAAGTCCACTGGCAGAAGTGTCCCCGCTTAGCCCGGCATTGATAACCTTGTAATTCATGCCCAGGCTGTCGATGGCATGCTGCACCAAACCGGGGAAAGCATCTTCTGCCTCGATGCCATAACCTGCTGTCAGGCTGTTTCCGTAAAAAAGAATCAATTTTTTGGGTCCTTCTTCTTTAACCTCTTGAGCGGTAGTTGCCTCAGTGGATTTTTCTTCCTTTGGGGATGAACATGAAAAAATGGAAATGGTCAGTGTAAGCAGGATTGAAATTTTTCTTATCATGATATGAGCTATTGTGAAAGGAGGTTACTTTGTTGGTGGGAAGTTATTTTTTGATGGTTCCTCTCCAAATTTACAATTTTCAAAGCAAAAGAGACAAAGCTCATCCTTTCCTGTTATCTTTATTTCCAACGGAATAAACCTTTTATCCGTTTCAAATTGTTAAGTTTCAAAAATCAGCATATTCCATCATTTCATGAGCGTATTAAGTGTAAAAAAAGTTTCCAAAACCTACCAAAGTGGAAGCAGAAAACTTACTGTTTTGGACAGTGTGAACTTCGAAATTGAGCCAGGGGAAAGCATAGCTATAGTTGGTCCTTCAGGAAGCGGGAAAACTACCTTGCTGGGGCTGTGCGCAGGTTTGGATTCTGCTACAGAAGGCTCTGTAGTTTTGAATGGAAATGCTTTTGAAAAATTATCTGAGGACCAAAGAGCAGCCATCAGGAATCAGTATGTGGGCTTTATTTTCCAAAATTTTCAGCTTTTGCCTACCCTGACTGCCTTGGAAAATGTCATGGTGCCGCTTGAACTTAAAAAAAGAAAAGATGCCAGGGAAAAGGCCGCCGCACTTTTGGAGAAAGTCGGATTAGGGGACAGGTTGACCCACTATCCTACACAGCTTTCCGGGGGAGAACAACAGCGGGTTTCCATTGCCAGGGCATTTGCCAATGAACCCAAAATACTTTTTGCAGATGAACCTACGGGAAATTTGGACACGGAAACAGGAGATATGATTGAAGACCTGATTTTTGAGCTGAATAAGGAACAGGGTACAACTTTGGTATTGGTCACCCATGACCCCGAACTCGCAAAAAGGACCAATAGAATCATTCAGATAAAAGGAGGAAGAATTCAGGAGGATACCCATGTTTGATTTTTCTTGGATAATCAAAATGGCCTTCAGGGATTTCAGGAAGAATTTCTCAAGGCTACTGCTCTTTACGTCATCCATGGTGGTAGGCATTGCCGCACTCGTGGGTATTAGTTCTTTTGGAGAAAATCTTAAAAAGGACATTGATAAACAATCCAAAGAACTCGTGGGGGCAGACTTGGTGCTGAGCAAAAGCAGTCCTATGGGGCCTCAAGGTCCAGATAGCCTGGCTCTGCAGGTGGCCAATGAGGTAAACTTTGCCAGCATGGTGGTCTTCCCATCAACAGGCGAAAGCCGATTGACCCAGGTTAGGGCATTGGAAGGGGATTTCCCTTTTTACGGAAAGCTTGAGACAACACCTTTGGAGGCAGAGACCACTTTCCGTGAGGGAGGAAGAAAAGCACTGGTAGAAAAAATCCTTCTGGCCCAGTTCAATGCTTCCGTTGGGGATAGTATCAAAGTGGGAGAGTTGACTTTTGTGATTGAGGGAGAACTCCAGAAAGCACCGGGTCAGACGGGCATCACCGCGACAGTTGCTCCAGCAGTTTACATTCCCATGGAATATGTGGAAGCAACAGGGCTGATCCAATATGGAAGCCGTTTGAGGTATGAGAGGTATTATGAATTTCCTGATGAGGTCAATGCGGATGAATTGATCAAAAGCTATGAAACAGAATGGGAAGAAGCGAGAATTGATGCAGATTCGGTAGATGAAAGAAGGAGAAGAACTGGCCGTTCTTTTGAGAATCTTGCCAGTTTTCTGAGCTTGGTGGCTTTCATTGCCCTGCTTTTAGGTTGTGTAGGAGTAGCCAGTGCTGTCAATGTTTTTGTCAAAGAAAAGCTGCCCTCTGTTGCGGTATTGAGGTGTCTTGGCGTATCTGCAGGTACTGCAATTACCATATACCTATTTCAGATTCTCATTATGGGTTTGATAGGGGCGGTGCTTGGGGCATTTTTGGGCTCCATTCTTCAGTTTATTTTGCCGGTGGTTTTTGCTGATTTTCTACCCGTGGATGTAACCGTTCAGGTTTCCTGGAAGAGTGTGGCCTTTGGTATTGTTACGGGAATTTTGGTTGCCATGCTTTTCGCGCTTTTACCCCTTTTGAAAATCAGGAAGGTATCACCTATGGCAACTTTGAGACCGGAAGAAGGTGACACCAGTATCAAAAAGGATGCCTGGAGATGGGGGGTGATTGCCGGGATCATTTTGTTTGTGTTCGGCTTCAGCTTTTACCTGCTCAATGGCTGGAAGGAAGCCTTAGGTTTTACAGGATTTGTTATTCTCGCATTTCTCGCTTTGTGGTCGGTTGCATTGGGAATAATGTGGCTCATCAGAAGGTCTCTTCCCATCAGTTTGCGGTACACGGTCAGACAATCTCTTGCCAATCTGTACCGACCAAACAATCAGACGGTGTCTTTGATTGCCACCATAGGGCTGGGCACAGCGATGATCAGTACCTTATTTTTTGTGCAGAATCAGTTGTTGGATGAAGCCAAGTTTGCTGATAAAGAAGATCAGCCCAATATGCTGCTTTTTGATATTCAGAGTCATCAGATTGATGCAGTCGCTGAAAAGATCAGGTCCAAAGGCCTTCCGATATTGCAGCAGGTGCCAATTGTGACCATGGGCCTAGAGTCTATCAATGGCCTTACCAAAAAAGCCAACGATACTTTGCCGGAAAATGAGCGGAGATCAAGAGGACTTTATAATCGGGAATTCCGGGTGACTTACAGGGATACCTTGATCAGCTCGGAGCGCTTGGTCAGAGGGGAGTTGAGACAAGTCAAGCAGGCGGGTGACTCGGTATTTATTTCAGTGGACCAAGGATATGCCATGCGCACTGGCATCAAATTGGGAGATGAGATTGTTTTTAATGTTCAGGGCAGACCCATCAAAACTTATGTGGGCAGTTTCAGGGATGTTAAATTCAATCAGGTTTCGACCAATTTTTTGGTGCTTTTTCCTGAAAATGTGCTGAACAATGCACCTAAATTCCATGTCCTGATCACCAAGACGAAAAATGACAGGCAGGCAGCAGATGTGCAGGCGGAAGTGGTCCGGGAATTTCCCAATATTTCTGTCATCAATTTAGGAGCAATAGTTGAAACCCTGGAAGAGATCTTGGGCAAAATCAGTTTTGTGATTCAATTTATGGCCTTTTTCAGTATTGTGACGGGAATACTTGTGCTGATTTCCTCCTTGATTATCAGCAAATACCAAAGGATGCGGGAAAGTATTTTGTTGAGGACTATTGGGGCAAGCAGTGGAACCGTCAGCAAGATCAATACCCTTGAATATTTCTTTTTGGGTTCCCTTGCTTCCTTAAGCGGGATTTTATTGTCCTTTTTGGCCACCTTTTTGTTAAGCCGTTTTGTCTTTGAATTGCCTTTTAGGGGAGCATATGAGGAGGCTTTGGTAATTTATTTGGCCATTACACTCTTGACAGTGGTATTGGGCTGGCTTAATGGGAGAAAAATCATCAAGATGGCTCCGATGGAGATTTTAAGGGCTTGATAGGGTGCCGGCTTGAAGGAAGTCAGCGCTTGGATCAAAACCAAGGGATTTCATGTTAGTTTAGCGTGAGGATGCCGCCTGGTAGGATTTCTTATGCAGGATGAAGAAAGATTGCGTCAAACCATGTACCATTGAAAACAATAGTTTTGCCGAAACAAAAAAACTATTACCTTAGCTGAATGTCTAAATTTTAAATGGTATGAATTTTCTTAAATCCTTTTTCTTTCTGGTTGCATTTTCAACTTTCATTTGTATTCAAGCTGAGGCACAAAGCAAGCTTAGGCCTACCCATGTGGGGATTTATCATTCAGGATTGGTTGGTCAAGTAGCGATTGGTACTGATTTGAACCAAAAGTATTTTGGGGATTTCCGGTTTCAGGCTACTGATCTATTGGAGACAAATTTTGGTGTGGAAGGTGCCATTCATAGGAATTTATTTCAAGATGATTGGTTCAATTTTCATGTCGGTTTTATGGCAGGCTATTATTTCGATGGAGGTATCCGGTTAGGTTTACCTGTTGGCTTCAGTATCATGCCATTTGAAAACCACAGAAGGCTGGCTATTTTATTGGAAGCTTCTCCCAATGTTTTCCTGGAAAGTGAGTTTATTAACTTAAGAGCAAACGTAGGGATTCGCTATACTTTTAGGAATTAGTGCTTTTAGGTAAAAACGATAGATCTTCAGACCGCTTTTCTGCAAAAGGATAAGCGGTTTTTTTATTACCTGTGAAATCAGTATTTTAACCCTATTAAGCACATATTTACTATGAAGAAATCTTTGATCCTGTTGTTTTTGGGCCTGATGGCCTTTCCCTTTGGGATATTTTCCCAAATTATGCCAGCTCCCGAAAGAAAAGAAGGAGAGGGGCCTTACAATAAATTGATTGTCCGCGGTGTGACTTTGATTGATGGAACCGGAGCACCTCCTATCGGGCCGGTCGATATCGTGGTGGAGAAAAATAAAATCATGGATGTAAGGGTGGTGGGGTATCCCGGTTTGCCTATTAAAGAGGACCGAAGGCCTCAGGCAGGGGCAAATGATAAAGTTATGGATCTCGAAGGGCATTACCTGTTGCCAGGTTTTATAGATATGCATGGGCATGTTGGAGGGACAGGTCAGGGAACTCCGGCTGAATATGTTTTTAAGCTTTGGATGGCCCATGGGATCACCACAGTCAGGGATCCTGCCGCCAGCAATGGTTTGGATTGGGTGTTGGACCATAAAAGAAAATCCTCCACCAATACGATCACTGCGCCAAGGTTATTGGCTTACACGGTTTTTGGACAAGGTGCTACCAAACCTATCACTACTGCTGAAGAAGCAAAGGCTTGGGTCAACGAAAACAAGAGAAGGGGAGGAGATGGCATTAAATTTTTTGGTGCAAAGCCTGAAGTGATGCAGGCAGCCTTGGAAGAAAACAAAAGGATAGGTCTCCGTTCTGCTATGCACCATGCTCAAATGGACGTGGCGAGGTGGAATGTGCTGCATTCAGCCAGGGCGGGTCTGACTACGATGGAGCATTGGTATGGACTTCCGGAGGCATTGTTTACAGATAGGACCATTCAGGATTACCGCCTGGATTATAATTATCAGAATGAGCAGCACCGGTTTGCCGAAGCAGGAAAGTTATGGAAGCAAGCAGCGGCTCCCTATTCTGATCATTGGAATAAGGTGATGCAGGAATTGTTGGACCTGGATTTTACCATTGTACCCACTTTCAATATTTATGAGGCAAACAGGGATCTGATGAGAACAAGGAGGGCGGAATGGCATGACGAATATACTTTGCCTTCTTTATGGAGGTTTTACAGCCCCAACAGGGAGTCCCATGGTTCCTATTGGTTTGACTGGACCACAGAGGAGGAAATCCAGTGGAAGGAGAATTACCAACTTTGGATGACTTTTATCAATGAATACAAAAACAGAGGGGGAAGGGTGGTCACGGGTTCAGATTCCGGATTCATTTATCAGCTGTATGGATTTGCTTATATACGTGAAATGGAGATGCTAAGGGAGGCAGGATTCCATCCTCTTGAGGTGATCCGGGCATCCACACTCAAGGCTGCTGAAGCCATCGGTATGGAAAAGGAAATCGGTTCTGTGGAGGTTGGAAAGCTAGCTGACTTTGTGATTTTGGAAGAAAATCCTCTTCAGAACCTGAAAGTTTTGTATGGAACAGGTGCGATAAGGATCAATGACAGCAATGAGCCTATCAGGGTAGGGGGAGTAAAGTATACCGTTAAGGATGGAATTGTCTATGATGCTAAACAACTCCTTGAAGATGTGCGTACAATTGTGAACCAACATAAGGCAAGAGAAGCTTCCCGAAAATTGAAGCAGCCTGGCCTTGATTGGGAATGATCAGTTTTGAAAGCTGGATTGGATTAACCTTGCTTAGCCGTTGCAAAAAAAATAGAATATTATGCCTCTGATTCAAGTCAACAACACGAAACTCTACTATGTCAAAGAAGGCAATGGGGCTGAAACTATTGTTTTTTCCCATGGGCTTTTGTGGAGCCATAAAATGTTTGAGTCACAGATTGATTTTTTTAAGAAAAAGTACACCGTAATGGCCTATGACCACAGGGGGCAAGGACAGTCTGAGGTAACTGAAGGACCTTATGACATGGACATGCTGACACAAGATGCCCTGGAGCTCATTGATCAAATAGCGGGAAAACCGGTACATTTTGTTGGCCTTTCTATGGGAGGTTTTGTAGGCATGCGCCTTGCGGCAAGGTATCCGGACAAAATCAAAAGCCTGATACTCCTTGAAACCTCAGCCAATCCTGAACCTGTAGAAAACCTTCCGAAATACAAGTTTCTAAATGGTATTGTGAAATGGTTTGGTGTGATTCCCAAAGTCGCCAAGGAAGTAATGAAAATCATGTTTGCCCAAAGTTGGTTAGAGAACCCAAAAAATAAAGAAGCCTACAAAAAGTGGATCAAAGAGCTGCAATCTAACAAAAGATCTATCACAAGATCCGTGGAAGCGGTAATCTACCGAAAAGGGGTGGAAGAAGAAATCCGAAACATCCAATGCCCGACCATGGTGGTGGTAGGAGATGAGGATGTAGCCACAAAGCCTGAAAAAGCCAAATTCATACAAATGTCCATTCCCAACGCAGTACTCCATATGGTTCCGGGGGCAGGCCATAGCAGTTGTATAGAAAAACCTGATGAGATCAATAAGCTTATCAGCGAATGGTTAGAGCAATTTTCCTGATCTTTTGAAGAAATTTTGAAAAAAAGAAACAGGCTACTGAACTTTTTTATACATTTGTATGTATATACATTAAATACATAAACAGTTTATCCCATGAAAATTGAGGAGGCAATCAAGCAAAAGGAATTCAAAGACTCATACAATAAGGCCGTAGTAAATTTGTTATTTACCCACAGTCATATTGTTTCCAAGCAGAGCAACCTTTTCAAGCCATTTGGGCTATCTCCAGAGCAGTACAATGTGCTCAGGATACTTCGGGGACAAAATGGAAACCCGATCACGGTATCCTCCATTCAGGACAGGATGTTGAACAAGATGTCCAATGCCTCCCGATTGGTGGAAAAGCTCAAGCAGAAAAATCTGGTGGTCAGGGAAGAATGTCCGACAGATAGGAGGCAGGTTGATATTCTTATTACCCCAAAAGGGCTTGAAGTTCTAGAGAAATTGGAAAGCGCCATTTACAAGCTCAACCGTGAGCTGGTTCAGTTAACTGAGGAAGAGGTGGAACAATTGAATTTTCTTTTGGATAAGCTTAGGGGATAAAAAATTTAAACAATTCAGTGTATAGACAATTAATGTATATAAGGATTTAAGATTCACTTAAAACAAATAAACAAACAAAGCTATGAGTACAACTGCAAAATGGGTGATCGACCCAACACATTCCGAAGTTTCATTTAAAGTAAAACACCTGGTGATCTCAACGGTAACCGGTTATTTTAGAAAGTTTGAAGGTGCTGCTGAAACCACTTCTGATGATTTCAATGGTGCTAAAGTCTCATTTTCTGCTGACATAGACAGTATTGATACCAATCAGTCTGACAGAGATGGACATTTGAAGTCTGATGATTTCTTCAATGCCGAGAAATTTCCAAAAATGACTTTCTCCGGTGTATTGGAAGGAAGTACCCTTAAAGGAGATTTGACCATCAGGGATATCACCAAAACAGTAACAATGGATGTGGACTTTGGAGGTGTGGCCACTGACCCTTATGGCAATACCAAAGCAGGTTTCGAGATCGAAGGTAAAATTTCCAGAAAAGAATTCGGTTTGATGTGGAACGCTGTGACTGAAGCAGGAAGCGTAGTTGTTTCTGATCAGGTTAGAATCCTTTTGAGCGTTCAGCTCGTTAAGCAATAATTAGGTGTTTGGTTGAGTTGATTAAACAAGGTTGTCGGTGGGGCATACTGTTGCTGATGTCCCCCGGTAACCATAATCAATCATTCATTTAGTCAAAAATAATCAAATAAATTCACTATCATGTCTACACTAATCACTGGTATCCATCATATCACCGCTATTGCAGGCAATCCCCAAAAAAACATTGATTTTTATACCGGGATTTTAGGCCTGAGGATGGTTAAGAAGACCATTAACTTTGATGCGCCTGATGTTTATCATTTCTATTTTGGAGATGAGTTGGGTGCGCCGGGAACGGTCTTTACTACATTCCCCTTTGATGGTGCCAGAAAAGGGACCAAAGGGACAGGTGAACTGACTTACACAGCATTTTCTATTTCAAGCCAATCTCTTTCTTTTTGGATGGACCGTTTGGCCCAATTCAATATTCCAACTTCTACTCCACTCACTAGATTTGGAGAAAAGGTCCTCAGGTTTGAAGACCATGATGGGATGGGAATTGAGCTTATCGCCAATGATCGGGATTCAAGAAAAGGTTGGACTTATGGAACAATACCTTTGGAGTATTCGATAAGGGGTTTTTATGGGGCGACCTTGAATCTTAAAGCAAAAGAACTTACTGAAAAATTGCTCACCCAATTTATGGATTACAAGTTCATTGCTGAAGAACAGGGTAGATATAGGTATGGTACAGAAGGAAAGCCGGGAGATATTGTTGACATAGTAGTGGATAAAGACGGGCGTCAAGGAATTCAAAGTGCAGGTACTGTACACCATATTGCCTTTAGGACAGATAATGAGGCTACCCAATTGAAAATCCAGAAAAAACTTCTTGATAATGGCTATCATGTTACTGAAGTAAAGGATAGAAACTACTTCAAATCCATTTATTTCCGTGAGCCGGGAGGAGTTTTGTTTGAAATTGCAACAGATGAGCCAGGGTTTGCCATAGATGAGGATGAAAAGCTTCTTGGAGAGGCATTGAAGCTGCCTTTATGGGCAGAGCCTCACAGAGAAAGGATTGAAAAAAGCCTGGCCAAAGTAACGATTAACCTTGAAAAATATGCCTGATATAGTGTATAAAGGGAAGCCATTGGAAGAGGCTGAAAAGGTTGCCATAATGGTACATGGCAGGGGAGGTAATACTGCCAGTATTTTAGGACTGGCTGATCACCTTCATTTGGATGAATTTGCTTTGGTCGCTCCACAGGCTCCAGGGAATACCTGGTATCCTTATAGCTTCATGGCTCCTGATCAAAACAATGAGCCCGCTTTTTCCAATTCATTGAAAACTTTGGATGGGATCGTGGAGGATTTGAAATCTAAAGGGTTTTCATCAGAGCAGATTTATTTTATAGGCTTTTCACAGGGAGCTTGCCTTTCTTTGGAATATAGTGCCCAATATGCCCAAAAATGGGGTGGGGTGATTGCCTTTACAGGTGGTTTGATTGGTGAGAAGTTTAACCCTACTAAATATAAGGGTGATTTTGACGGTTGTCCGGTATTCTTCGGCTCAAGCCAACAGGACATGCATGTTCCCTTATCCAGAATTGAAGAATCTGCGGCTCAATTTGAAAAAATGGGTGCGCAGGTCAAAACCTTGATTTTTCAGGATACCCTGCATACCATCAGGGAGGCAGAGGTTAACTGGGTAAATGAGAATATCTTGAAATAAATTCAATACTAAACGAACTATAAAATGTCCGGGCAGAATTTTCTGTTCGGACATTCTTTTTATGGCTGTTTGATGACTTGGAAGGAATGCTTAGCCGTATGCTTCTTTCCGAACATGTCAGTTGCCTCGACTTCAATGATGTACTCCCCCGCAGATAAATCCCCCGGCATGCTAGCTCTCCAGAGATGATCTGTTAAAGCAGGGTTGGAAGGCCTTCTACCTGGAATATATTCTTCAGTAGTGTCCCATTCCAAAATTTCCAGCCAAAAACTTGGGTCTGTTCCTTCATAGTTATACATGGTTTTCCATTCTCCTTGGTTGATTCTAAATTTAACCTCGTTCTGTGCGGTACCGGTGAAAAAATTAGCAACGATTTGCGCTGTAGTTCTCACTCCCTCGATCAAGATTTTTGGAGCGTGAATATTCAATTGGTGTTCTGAAGACTTCCCTGCTGCTTTGTATTTGGTTTGGTAGGTGTTACCATCTATCTCCAAAAACACATACCCTTTAGGAGATCCATCACGCATGGTGGAAGCGGGAGTTCCATCTGCTAATATTTTTCCACTGTACCAATCTCCGGATGGAGTACCAATATTGAAGTGGTGATGGGGTTTTACTTGATTATATCCATCTTCTTTTCCAAAAAAAGTCTGCTTCATATAATGCGTATGCGCTGAAAGAGATAGGGTATTTGAAAAGGGCGAGATAAGCTCCAAAATTTTTTCCCGATCTGCATCACGGAAACTATCTCCATTTTCTTCAAAAAGTGGGATATGCATCAATAAGACCACTAACTTGTCTTTTGGGACGAATTTTAAATTGTTTTCTACAAAAGCAAGCTGGTCCTTTCTAAGACCTCCCCAATAGCCCTGTCCATCCCTTGGATCTGGGTAAAGAATATTTTCTAAGACGATAAAATGAGCGTCTCCATGATTGAAAGCATAAGTGGCAGGACCAAAGGCAGCGGTAAAAGATTCATCACTGAATTCATCTGAACTAGCATCAAAATTCATGTCGTGATTTCCCATAACCTGATACCAAGGAACACCAACCTTACCTATGATGTCTTTATAGGCTGGGAAAAAGTCAGGTCTATCTCCTACAATGTCACCCAAAGAAGCACCAAAACTAATGCCTTTTAAACCTTCTACCTCTTTCACTATTCCTTCATAGAACCAGGCTAATTCCCTTTCATTATAAGGTTGCGGATCTCCAAAGATCAAGGCAGTAAAGGAGGACTGTTTTTCAGAAGGATATAAACCAAAATCCACCGATTTTGGTAATGGCCCAGAAGGTGGGACGCCAGGATAGTTCAGGCCAGAAGGTGATCCATTTGGCTTGTGGATATAATAAAACTGTGGGATATTGTTTTCATCATAAGGGAGATTATGGTCAGATGGTTTGATGACAAAAAGGGTTTGGTGTTCAGCAATCGGGATTTCGTACTTCCCCTTTTCATCAGTAAGCACCACCTGGATTCCATTGGAAACAGCTACACCCGGAATTCCTTTTTCCCTTCTTTCTTTTTTCCCATTTCTATTAAGGTCTTCATAAACTATGCCACTGGCTTTTTCTTGGGCAAGTGCTAAGGAGTTGAAAAACAGGACGATTAGAAGGATTTGGAGCTTTTTCATTGGGCTTTTGAATTTTTTTGTAAAATTAGAGGATTTGCTGAAATCCAGTGTTTTTAAATGGTTACGATTAAGTTAGGGATGTTGAGTGGTTTCAAGCGTATGGTAATTGGGTTAAGATTGAATACCTTGAACTATTTGAATGATAATAATAAGTATAATTTTTTCTACTTTTTGGGTCTAAAAATTATTTTATAAATGCATGTTTATCAATATTTTATGTCATAAAATGAAAAATTACTCAATAAAATGAGTAGAATTACGTAATTGAATGATTAAATTGGCAATTCATTAATTTTCAATAGTATGTCTTATCAAAGGGTAGATAAAAAAATACTTCTCAAGAGACTCAAAGATGAACCTAGGAGGTTTATACAGGTGGTATATGGTCCTAGACAGGTGGGGAAAACAACCTTGGTCCGACAGGTGATGAGGGAGCTTAAATACCCTGCGCAATTGGTAGCTGCGGATGCTGTCCCGGCAAGGGATAAGTTGTGGATTGCCCAACAATGGGAAGCAGCCAGGTTCCAACAGGCCAAGCAGGCTGACCAACCATTTTTGTTGGTGATCGATGAGGTTCAGAAAATTGATAATTGGAGTGAGCAGGTCAAGGCAGAGTGGGATAAAGACAGTGCCGATGAGCGGGATATCCGCTTGGTACTATTGGGGTCTTCGCGTCTGATGCTGCAGCAGGGGCTGACAGAGTCCTTGGCTGGAAGATTTGAGGCTACTTACTTGGGACATTGGTCTTATAGGGAAATGAAGGATGCTTTTGGTTTGACAGCTGAGGAATTTGTATGGTTTGGGGGCTATCCGGGAGCCATCACGCTAAAAGATGATGAAGACCGATGGAAAAGCTATGTCCGTGACGCATTGTTGGAAACCAGCATTTCCAAAGACATCCTGATGTTGACCCGCGTGGATAAACCTGCCCTGATGAAGCGGCTCTTTGAGTTGGGCTCTTCCTATTCGGGTCAGGTGTTGAGTTTTACCAAGATTATGGGACAATTGACTGAAGCGGGCAACACCACCACTTTGGCAAATTACCTTGGACTCCTGAATGATGCAGGACTTCTTGGTGGACTTGAGAAATACAGTCCCAATATGGTAAGGAAGCGTGCTTCAAGCCCCAAATTTCAGGTCCATAATACCGCCATCATGTCCGGGATATCCGATGAAAGTTTGGATACGCTACTGGAATCCCCCAAAATTTGGGGAAGGTGGGTAGAGTCGGCTGTGGGTGCACATTTGGTCAATCAGGTATTTAAAGACAAAAAGCTTTCACTCTATTACTGGAAGGAGGGGAATGACGAGGTGGATTTTGTTTTGGAATACAAGAAAAAAGTCATCGGGCTGGAAGTAAAATCCGGGCATACAGGGCGATTGACAGGTTTGATTGCTTTCAAAGAAAAATTCAACCCTGACAAAGCATTAGTGATAGGTTCAGGTGGGATTCCTTGGCAGGAGTTTTTACAAATGGATGTATCGGATTTATTTTAAAAAAGACAGCTCTATTGGCTGTCTTTTTTGGTTAATATTTCTTAAAAATATTAGTTTAACTTATTGATAATCAAATTATAAATTGTGCTTTTATAAATTTACTTACCATATTGAGTAAATTAACTCAATATGGTAAGTATTTTTTATTGCTCCAACCGAAGTTTATATAAAGTACAAAAATCCTCCTCGGTTTCATTGTTTGCTGCTTTGTTGAAAAACAGAAAGCCATCCCTTGCAATAAATCCCAAATAACTTTGCAAATAAACTAAATTTTGAAGTATTGTTTGTAGATCTCAGTTAATTTCAGGATTTTGAAGCATGAATTATTTAACCTCGAGAAATTTTTTTTTCCGTTTTTATTGTATTTCGTTTTGATATGGATAAAAGGCTTTACCTCTTGCTTTTTCTGATCAGCCAGATCTCGGGACTTATTTATATTAATTTTTAATTTTTGGAAATTTCCGTTTCAAATTATCCCTTTTGATCGGTCCTTCAGACCCCTGGGTTATCTGGTAATGTCAATTTGCCCAGGGCTGAGCCCTGGGCTATTACGGGACGGCCCATCAGTCCTTTGCTGAAATCTGCCTTTCTAGATTCGTCTTCTTGTCGGGCGTACCTACGGCACTTCCCCTTTTCCCATGTCATATTCCAACCCTGCAATAATTTACCGGGCCAAGATTTAGGTCATGCCTTCCGACATACCATTTTCTAATTCAACTCCTTCTGGAGTTGGGATTACCGGAAAGATCTTTTTCATGCTTCCCCGGGCTGCTGCCCCGGGCAAATAACATAAAAAGGTATTGGACGCTTTCAGCGTAAAATGTTCAACCTGTTTGGTGACGATGCCACAACCTTTTCACATCCCATTTCCTTAATGAACCCCTTAAATCCCTTAAATTCTTCATGTCTGTCTCCACTTCCAAAATCGCGCTTTCGCCTTCATATAGACCTCTCCTACGTCGAGGTGACAATGAAAAGTCTTTGAAAATAGATGGCCTGCTAAGTTTTTAAAGGTTTTTCCTAAAAGAACTCCTTAAACCTTAATGTTTCCAATCTCCGAAATCCGCCTTTCGAAATCCCACTTTACTCCGATTTCTCCCTACTTGATGTCCTTCCCTGAAATAGGTTGACCGTTTTTAACCGAGAAAAAAGATGTTAAAAACAGGAAAAAGGATTAATTCTCAGCGTAGATTTTCAGAGGAATTTAAACGTAAGTTGGTTGATGATTTTGAGAAAGGAATCATGACAGTTCAGCAAATGGAGCGACATTATGGAATTGTGAACTCAGTTATTTATCATTGGATTTATAAGTATTCGACCTATAATGAAAAAAATATCAGGATAATTGAGATGAAAGACAGTCAAACCAATAGGCTCAAAGAACTCGAAGAAAAGGTCAAAGATCTCGAGCGTACCGTTGGCCAAAAACAGATCATGATTGATTATTTGGAAAAAATGATTGATTTGGCCAAAGAAACTTACTCAATCGATATTAAAAAAAACTCCAAAACCCCACACTCTGGTGGTTCCAATCCAACAAAAGTATGATAAACCATTCGCTCAATGAACTTTATCGGACTGTTGGAGTAACCAAGCAGGCCGTTCAACAAGCCAAAAAAAGGCAGCAAGCATTCGATCTTGAAATTGCCCAACTGGTAATCCTGGCCGATGAGCTCAGGGAAGACCATCCAGGATGTGGGGTCGAAAAAATGTATTATACATTGAAACCCGAATTCATGGGAAGGGATCAATTCTGTGAAATTTTCATGGAAATGGGATATGGTATCAAAAAAATAAAAAACTACCAGAAAACCACTTACGCAGGCCTTTATTCTTATCCAAACCTTATCGAAGGTATGGCCATAAACAGACCTTTTCAGGTCATCCAAACCGATATCACTTACTTTTACCTCAATGGTGAATTCTATTATTTGGTCTTCATTATTGATGTTTATACCAGGATCATCGTGGGATATTCGGTCAACGACAACTTGCGCACAGAAGGTAATATCAAAGCTATGAAAATGGCCCTCAGTACTTTGAGATACCAGCCTTGGGGCCTGATCCACCACTCAGATAAAGGTTCCCAGTACAGTAGTAAAGAATACACCTCCTTGCTCAACAAAAACAATATCCATATCAGTATGGGAAATATCGCATGGGAAAACCCCTACGCAGAACGAATCAATGGAATCATAAAAAATGAATACCTCAAAAGGTGGATAATCAAAGATTTCAGCGACCTGAAAAGAAAAGTGGCGAAAGCTGTAGCCAACTACAACAGCATAAGACTACACAGGGGATTTAAAATGAAATACACCCCCATGGGATTTTATAAAAATATACTAAATTTAAAAGCCCAAGAAAGACCGACGGTGATTGTTTATACCGAAGGAAGAAAAAACTTCTTAGGGGCATCGAGCCCCTTCGAAGTTTGCCCAAGAGAAGAACCTCTGGCTCATGATTGCCCGATGGAAATATTTAATGAATGTTGAACCAAACGGTCAACGCTATTCAGGGAAGAACATGATTCTTGCCTCTTGTTTCTTTTCTCTCGCTTCTCGCCTCTAAACTCTCGCTTCTCACGTCTTGCCCCTAAAAAGAATACCCTACCAAACTTCCCCTCTCAGCATCCAGTTCCACCTTGGCATAGACGCCGATTTCCTGCTGCAATTCTTCCACATGGGAAATGATGCCAACTATTCGGTTCTCATGCCGCAGGGCTTTGAGGGTTTCGAAAACTATTCTCAATGAGGTTTTGTCCAGGGCACCGAAGCCTTCATCTAAAAAGAAGAAGGATTGGTCGGCCTGATTGAGCGACTTGACTTTTTCTGCCAAAGCCAATGCCAGACATAAAGAGGCCTGGAAAGTCTGTCCTCCGGAAAGGGTTTTGAGCAGACGCCTCTTGCCCCCGTTAAGGTAGTCAATCACCCAGAAGGTATTGTTGTCGTCAATGTCCAGACTCAGGCTGTTTTTGGTCAGCTTCATAAAGCGCACATTGGCGGTATGGCAGAGCTCCTTCAGGTAAATGCTGCTGACGTACTTTACAAAACCACTGCCCTTGAAGAGTTTTTCCAGTTCCTTGAGGTTGGACTCCCTGTTTTCCACCTTTGCAAATAACCCCTGTAAGTCCTTTTTTTCCTTCAATCTGGATTGGATGGTTTTGACTTCCTGTTCCAAAAGGGCCTGTGATTTTTGGATTTGGGCAAAACGTGCCTGGCTTTCCTTTAAAGCTTCCCTGCTCCTGACAAAATCCCCCTCACTGAATGTGGTCAGACCTTCTGTACTTCCCAGTTCCTGAAGTTTGTTTTTTACCAAAAGCCTCCTGTCTTCAAACTGACGGATCTCAGCATCTACTTTGTCCGCATCTAAAGAATGGTCGAATAGGGCGATCAATGCTTCTTGATCCTTAAAAACATGCTCCTTTTTTAGGTTTTCGAAGTGGGTCTCCAGCTCCTTGATTTTATGAAGGTTAGCTTCCAGGTTTTTTTCATAGCTTTTTAAGTTGGCCAGGTTGGTAGTTTCTTTGTCACGGGTTTCCTGGAGCACTTTTAGTTTTCCTTCAAGTTTAAAGGCAGTTTCCCGGATGTCCCATTCCACTTTTTCTATGGCTTGTTGAATGGCTTCCCTTGTTTTTGGATAAAAGGCTTTGCAGAATTCAGGGTCCTTGATTTCCTCTTTTTTGGACAGGATTTTGCTTCGCACCCCGACCAATTCATTTTCTGCGGCTCGGAGCCTGCTTTCTTCTTCTTCTAAAAGGCCTCTTTCTTTTTCCCATTGGGTTCTTAAACCTTTAAGTTTTTCCAGACTTTCCTCCTTTTTTCGGATAATGGTTTCGGACTCCGTAATTTTAAGCGCCAGCTCCTCTTGAGAAGGAATGCCTTGCAGGGTCAATTGTTGCCTCAACAGCTGCAGTTGGTTTTCCAATTGTTCCAACGCTTCGCTCAGTTTGTCTTTTTGGTCCCTGAAGTTGCTGAGGTGGATACTGTATTCTCTGTGCTGTTGGGATTGGGTTTGGAGGTTTTCCAAAAGTTCCTTGAGATTTTGGATGTCCTCCTGGAGCAGGGACAGGGTCTGACTTTCTTTTTCTGCCTCCAGTGGATCGGGGTGGGAGAGAGAGCCGCACAAAGGACAGGCTTTGCCTTCTTCTAAGAGATGCACATGGGCAGCAAGCCCTGCTTTTTTACCCAAGTTGTCTTTTTCCTCTTCCAATTCCTGCAATTGGTTTTTGGAAGTGGAGATTGCAGTTTCAAAGCTTTTATGTCCTTGAGGCAGAGATTGAAGGAGGGTCTGGCTTTTTTCTTCCCAACTGCTTATTTTCTTCATCAATGCAGTCAGCTCCTCTCGATTTTTGTGGATAGTACTTTCCAACTGCTGCCATTCTTTTGCTGCACTTTTCCAATCGGCAAGCAAGGTGCTATCTGCCGGGCCCTGTTTTTCCAGTGTTTTTTCCAGGTTTTGTATCTCCGAACTGATCTGCTGTAGGGCCAATCTTCTGGAACTTAAGGCGGGTTGGAGCTTATCCATGGCCTGTTCCCATTGGGAAAGGCTTATTTCCAGGTCCTTGATCTCAATGACCTTTTGAAGGTCCCGGATTTTGGCTTCCCGTGCTGATTTTTGCTCTGCTTTTTCCTTCAGTTCCTGAAGTTCTTTTTCATGATCCTGAATTTCTTTGGCATACCTGTCCCTGAATCGGCTACAGTCGATGATGCTAATCCTGTTTTTTTCAGCATCGGCCTCTTGGTCTTTCAATTGCTCCCAAACTGGTTTTAGGTAAGTTTTGGCTTTGAGGAAGTCTTTCCACTGGTTTTTCTTGGATTCGATTTCCGGTTTTTTGGCCTCCAAACTTTCCCATTCGCTTTGGAAGTTTTTCCATTCCCGGTGTTTTTCCTTCAGGATCTCCTGTTTTTTGAAAAGTTGTTCTGCTAATTCAAGGGCGTTTTTTTGCTGGAATATTTCCTCCTGGTTGGCTTTCAACAGGGTTTCCTTTTCTTTCAATAACTCCTCATGGATTTCTTCCAAGCCCTGCAACTGGGTTTCCAGGCGGATTTTTTCTTCTCTGGTGATCTTCAATAGTGTTCCTGTCTTGGCCGCTAAGTCGAAGCGTTCCAAACCAAACAGTTCCTTCATCATCTCGGCCCTTGGGCCGGGGGTAAGGTCAATGAATTCCCGGAACTTGCCCTGTGGTATGATTACCGTCTGTTTGAAATGTTCCTTTTTCATGCCTAAAATCTGCTCTGCACCTTCAGAAATGGGTTCCAGTTGCTCACCGGATTTTTTGTAGAACGTATGTTCGGCGGGTTTTACATCCTCAAAATTCTTGGGGTTTCTTTTGGCCGAGTAGCGGGCCAGGTAGGTTTGGGAATTGTTTTTGCCGGATCGGAATTCAAAAGTGATCAGCAAAGCCTCTGATTGCAAGTTGAGCATGCTGTTTTTCTCACCACGGTCGGAAAGTCGCTCAGTACTGCCATAGAGGGCTAGGAGTATGGCTTCCAAAATAGAAGATTTACCACTGCCTACGGCGCCAAAAATTCCGAATAGACCCGCAGCAGTCAACTGGGTAAAATCTATCGTTTGTTTTTCCTTGTAAGAGTATAGGCCTTCTATGTCTAGTCGGAGGGGGATCATGATTTAACTTTTAAAAATGTGGTTGATGATTTTGATAGGTTTTGGCTTTTTGAGATTGATATTAATAGATATTGAGATATTAGGATATTGTTTTACATTATTAATCGCAATTTTTCTAGAGGGTAAATTCAGGTAAGGTCATGTGCTCTTCCTGAATAAATATCTATTAATATCCAATATCAACCAATATCAATTTCTTTCAGTTGACATTCTTAATTTGATTTCTGGGTTTTCCCATTGATTTATTCCTGACTGATGACTTCTTTGAAGAGATTGAGCAATTCCGGATTGGGTTCCAGCCCCTTTTCGCTTTGGTAGTACATCTTGAATAGGCTGAGCATGTCCTTTTCCAGGTCTTCGACTTTGAGACTAAGGTTTTCCTGTCCAAGAGGATTTTTGATCTGGGGGATCAGGTTGACTATTCCGTCATGGGCTTTCACCAGGGCTTTTCTGATGGAGGCATCGATGGCACTTTCAGTGACGTAGGTCAGTTCCACAAAGCAGTAAGGATTTTCTCCTAGCCATTCCAAAGCAGATTCCAGATTGTGGAAAGTTTTTCTGTAAAGCGGTCTTCCTTTCTTAAGTGCGATGGGGCGATAGTTCACAGCTTTTCCGGGTAGGGCTTCATTCAGTACTACTTGCTTTTCCTGGTCTGCTTCGCTAAAGGAGTAGGCAAGGGGAGAGGAGGAATAGACAATTGGGCAGGGTTCTTTTGCCACAGCATGGTAGCGGTGGAGGTGGCCCAAGGCTGCATATTGGATCTGTGAAGGGATATTTTGGGTATAAAGTGCTTGTGTGCCTCCGACATGAAGGATGGGCCTTTCGGATTCGGGTTCCACCTCTAATGCTTCGCCTTCTTTCGCAAAAAAGAAATGCCCGACAAAGAGGTTGACACCCTTGTCATCACAGTATTTGTTGGCGAGTAATTGCCATTTTGTAGCCAGGAGCTGCCTGAACTCCTGTTCCCGGTCTCCTTCTCCCAGGTAGGTTTTGAGCAGGAGTTCGTTGGCATAGGGTGCCAAAAGTATTCTCACAGGAAACTCATATTTGGGAAGTTTCAGCTCAACAAATCCAGTTTCGCTCTGCAGGATTTGTATGCCATTGTCAAGCCGTCCTGTTGGTATCAGGCTGTCATATTTTGAGTAGAAGAAAATGCCCATTTCCTTTGCCAGCGGGTCGGGGGCTTCGATAAACTGGGTGGAGTCATGGTTACCTGAAATGACAATAATTGGTCGCTGCCCATTGTTGGACAGTTTTTTGAGGGTTTTGTACAGGAGTTCGACCGCTTCATGGTTGGGGTTGAAGCTGTCAAAAATATCCCCTGCAAGAAGGACGAGGTCCACGTCTTCCTTTTCAGCAATATCCACGATTTCCTGGAGGACTTCCTTTTGTTCTTCCAATCGGGAATATTCCTGAAGTCTTTTGCCTAAGTGCCAGTCTGCGGTATGGAGTATTTTCATGTTTTAAAAATAAGTGTTTTTGATGGTTTAGCCACAAAGGCACGAAGGTATTATGTTTGAAAAATAGGCATAAGCTAGATTTCATATATTAAAGGAAGAATTTCAACCTTAACCTTTAAAATAAGAACGCTTATGCCATCTACTAAAGTTAGTAAAGATTCATTTAAGGGACAATCTATCTACATTGGTATTGATTGTCACCACAAAAGTTGGAAGGTAACATTACTCACCGACAAGTTTGAACTTAAGACGATGTCAAGGGATCCGGATCCTGCATCTCTGGTAACATATCTGGAAAATCATTATCCCGGAGCTGAATATAAGGCTGTCTATGAATCAGGATTCAATGGCTTTACTGTATGTAGAAAGTTAAGAAACCTTGGTGTTGACTGTCAAGTAGTCCATGCAATGGATGTGCCTTCCAGTCATAAGGACAGGCAGCAAAAATCTGATAAATCTGATAGCAGAAAGCTGGCCCAACTTCTCCGTTCCCATGGGTTTGAAGGAATAGACGTTCCGCCAATTCACATTGAAGTGGACAGAAAGCTTCTAAGACAGCATTTTTCCGTAACAAGAATGTTGACATCTGAAAAAAACAGAGTTAAAGCGACTCTTTTTCAGTTTGGTATTGAGATTCCTGAACGGTTTAGTAGCAGTCAGTCTCGTAGCTGGTCAAAAGTATTCATTGAATGGCTAAGATCAATACCTGAAATAGAGCCGAAACTGCAAAGTAGTATCAATAACCATATTGAAACAGGTTTATTGCTCAGGAAGCAGTTGTTAGAGATAACTAAACAGCTGAGAAGCCTTTCACAAACAGAGGAATATAAAGATGACTTCAGTCTTTTGACATCAGTACCTGGCATTGGTCCACTGGGAGCTATGAAAATCCTTCTTCAGGTATATAATATGAAAAGGTTTCAGACTATGGACAAACTATGTTGCTATGTAGGGCTAATTCCCAAAATGTATGGGTCAGGAGAAAAAATGATTACTGGTAAGTTGTCAAAAAGAGGAAGAAAAGATATTAAGATCATGCTTATTGAAGCTTCGTGGGTGGCGGTCAGGAAAGATCCGGCACTTACCGCAAGATTCAATAAACTGACAGAGCGGATGAACAAAAACAAGGCAATAATCAGGATAGCTAAAAACTTATTGAATAGAATCAGACACATCCTTACCCATAAAATCGAATATGAAATTGGGGTGGTAAGCTAGAATCTGAAATAAAGTCCTAAAGGAACTAAAACCTTGAAAATTTGGAGGGGGACAAAACGTTAGCTTGCGACTGCAGCACCTGAATAGGAAGACTGTTCCGCGAAGATTGCGTCCCCATCCTCTTTAAAATGAAAGATACATTGCGGCAAGCTATAAGTTTGACCGTTGATAGGAGATTGATTAAAGAGGTTACTGAATTGAATTAGGCATTATTAAAGTTGACGATAAACTAAACTGATTCTTTTCCCTTTTAAACACAAAGATAGTTTTGACCGCCCTGTAGTAAAGGCTAAAATGAACTTCGCTTCGCTACGGCCTTGACAACAGGACTATCAAAACTGGGATTGCATTTAAGAGGAAAAAGTACCAGAATGGAATAGTTATGTGAAATTTTAGCTCATTAGCTTGCTTTTCAACATAGGAGACGCTAAGGAACGGAGTCGAAAAGTTTTATGGAATTTTGGCCACAAAGCCAGGAAGGCACAAAGAGATTTTCAATTTAAATGCTTTTTTCTTCAAGGATTGATCTTAATGTTTCTTCTTCATTGAAATCTTCGGGGAATTTAATTTTTCTTGGTTTATTGCCTTCATTGTATTTTTGGTAATGACTATTTTTCAATGATATATCTTGTTGATTAAAAAAAACTTAGTGAAAACTTGCTTTTTAATTTCGGGGGGGGGTAAATTTAGTCTGAAAAGTTAAGGTATTCCGGATATAATACTCCCCAAAATTGAGACCAGAGGTTAAGTTAAAAAAAACTGTTTAAATTTAACCTTATGAACAAGCAAACAAGACGAAAGTTTTCTCCTGAGTTCAAGGCAAAAGTAGCCCTTGAAGCAATCAAGAATCAGTTTACATTGGCTGAATTGTCCAAGAAGTTCGATGTTAGCCCTGTGATTATATCCAAGTGGAAGGGTGAGTTTTTGGATAATATGTCAGCTGTATTTGAAAAGGAGCATTCAAAGAAAAAGGAAGAAGGCCCTGCCCTTGAGCAGCTCTATGCCCAGATCGGAGAGCTAAAAGTAGAGAATGACTTTTTAAAAAAAAGCTGCAAGAAACTGGGGATATGAAAGATCGGGCGACATTGATTTGTTCTGATTATAAGGGGCTGTCTATAAGGAGACAGTGTGAAGTATTGGAGGTTCCCCGAAGCAGTCTATATTACAAACCAAAAGGGGAAAACGAGGTCAATCTGAAACTTATGGGAATCATGGACAGGCATCTTACCGATCACCCTACTGAAGGCGTTGTGTCGATGGTCTATCTGTTGACAGGACTGGGCTTCGTTGTCGGCCCAAAGCGCATCAGGAGGCTTTTCAGGCTGATGGGCAGGGAAACCCTTTACAGGAGGAAGAACCTTACCAAATCCGGTTTGCGTGAATATATCAGGCCTTATCTTCTCAGGAACTTAAAGATTGAAAGACCCAACCAAGTGTGGGTAACCGATATCACCTACATTCCGATGCAGAAGGGGTTTATGTTCCTGACCGCAGTCATGGATGTTTACAGCAGAAGGATACTGTCATGGGGTATATCCAACAGTCAGGACGCCAAATGGTGTAAGCAGGTAATCGAAGAGGCCATCAGAGAATATGGTAAGCCAGAGATAGTCAATTCCGATCAGGGAAGCCAGTACACATCAGCCTTATGGATCAATTACCTTGAAGGGCTGGATATCAAAGTATCAATGGACGGAAAGGGAAGGGCTTTGGACAATGTATATATTGAAAGGTTCTGGAAGTCGATCAAGTATGATTACATCTATCTGAACCCAAGCGAGGACGGTTATGACCTGCTCAAAGGTGTCAAAAAGTATATTGAATATTACAACCAAAAGGTCCATCATACCACCAGGGAGAAGCCCGGGGAAAGGTATTTTGGGGCAACCCAAAAAGCAGCATAAAGCAAAAGTTAGTTGTCTTATTTCCCAAGGGTCCCCTTGGGAAATAGGACAACTAAGGATATATTAACAAATAAATAAATTAACTTAGCAACTGATACTTTTGGTCCAACAAATGGGGAGTATTATAGGAAGCATTACTTTTTGGGGAATGTGATCCTGCCCTGCATAGTGTGAAAGAGGGGAATTAATATTAAGAATTATGAAAAAATTATTTGCTATTATTGGTCTTTTAGGCATGACCTTTATGGTAGTTCCCAATTCATTAGACGCCTGTCAAGCAACGCATCGATGTGGTAATGGACAAACTATCACATGTAACGGAGATAGACGATGCTCCTCAGGTCCAGGGTATGTTAACTGTTACAATAACGATGGTTCTTTCAGTTCATCGACTTGTGGCTCAATTCATTAATCAAGTGTAATCAGGATTGGATTATTCCAATCCTGAGTTTTCATTGAATTCAAAATAATTTAGAAAAATTTTATGAGAAAGGTTTTTCTTCCGATTTTAATAGGATTATTTATACTTTCCTCTTGTGGGAATAAAGAAAAAAGTGAAAAACACCAAATTGAATATTTAAATCTAACTCCTATTGGGTTTTTTGATGAATTAAAACATGATATTTTTTTAACAGAAACTAAAATTACGGCTGATTCTACTGACTTGTTTTTATCTGTAGGACATCAAGGGCTATTGATTAGGACTGACTCTTTACTAAATCTCGTATCCCTTATAAGCGGGAAAGATAAATATCCTGATTTTGAATTTCCATCCAATATGATAATAAAGGGTGATACTATTATTGTTGAAGAACTGGCCTATCAGAGGTTGTTTTTATTAGATAAAAATGATTTTGATCTTATAGATATGATTAAATTCCCTTTTTTTAGTTTAGGTATTGGAATTGATATTTCCAATAATAATAATTTCCTAAAATCCGCAGGATTTTAGTTTGGAGATTTGAATCTGCTTGTTTGTGTTCATTTTTGGTCTAGTTCGGGAATTTCTTCCCTTTGATTGAAGAGTGTTCATAGTTTTGAGACAATGGATTTTAGGTTTGAGGATAAAATGGACGGTTTTTTTCCTCAATTTTAATGGAAAAGGCATACCTCTTCCCTGTAAATCTTTATTTTTTGAGCTCCTGAGGGGTTTTTATCTGAATTTAGTTCAAAATCGGCTTGTAATCCTTACTCGTGAACAGTTTGAGCACTTCTCTTCTTCCCGTTCTTATCCACTTGGCTGAAACAGTGATAAATCTGAAGATAAACTTCTTGAGCCTGTCGGTAGGCTTAAGCCAATCAACTTTTCTGGAATACTCTCCAATGATATAGGTGTAAAAATTGGCATACATAGCCGTCATAAGCATAAAGGAGGTATTCTCTGCAAGGAACGAACAGGGCAACTTAGACCAGCCAAAGTCATTGTTGAGTACATCAAACAAGCGTTCGCTTGCACCCCGGGCGTTATAAAACCTTACAACAGCTTCATTGGACGATGTATGTTCATTGGTCAGAATAGCCCTGTAAGTAAATGCATCTCCACTAAACACATCTGCCTGCCCGTCTTTACGCCTGATTCTGGTAATGACCAGCCTGTAAGACCTGTCTTTACCGAAAGGTTTGTAGTCGGATAGGTCAGTAACTTCCATTTCCTGTACACCCAAACGTATTTTCTGCCACTTCTCAGGGGCTATACTTCCAAGGATATTATCCAGTTTGGCACATCTGTTTGCCCGTATATAAAAGCTTTCGGTATGTGCTTCCAGTGTGCGGAGAACTTCTTCCTGATAGGATGCTGAATCGGCTCTGAACCTTCCGATACGGATATTTTCATTGGTAAGCTGCCCAAACATGCGTGTAAGTGTATCAGCCTGCAAATATTTGGCCTGACTGTTGCCATTTCTGCCCTCTACGTACACAGGAATGGCCTGTGAAAATTCAGGATGTGCTATGGAAGCTACACCTGGCTGATATCCATAGACGTGTTTATATGTCTTTTTTGAATCGTACTTTTCAGTTGGAATGACGGTGTTGTCATAATCGAGGTCGTAAGCAACACCTGACTTGAGTAATCCGGTCTTACAAGCTGATTTTAACAACAAGCTGTTGAGTTTTCCATTGATATTAAATTCATGGCTTACTCCACTGGACGGATTTATAAAGAGTTCTGTATCAACAGCAAGCTCTTTGATACCTCTCAGAATTGTATCGGCACTGCATACTGAAAATGAAGGGACCTGTTCAAGTGCGTCTCTCAAGTGAACATTGATATCTTCAGTACAGTCGCCACCATTAAAGAAAATAGCCATATGATTGGCGAAAATGTCACTGTATGAAAACCCTCCCCTTAAGGCTCTAACCCCCAATTGATTATCAATGAGTTCTGGGAGACCAGAATTTTTGAAAGAGTTAAAAACAAAATTAAAACCTCCGAAAGGTGTGATTTTTTCTGTCGAATTCGTAATTTTCATACCGCTTATCTAGTTTGAGTGGTATCATCTAAATAAGTGAAAAAAAACGAGCCGGAAAAGCCTGAATTGAATAAATTCAGCCACTTTTTCGGCTTTTTTTAAATCCGCCCTGCGGATTTAAGGAATTTACTCTATTCTTTTTTTCCGGAAAAAGACAAAACCGGATTAGCTTGGATAAATTTGAGAAATGGGCATGTAAAAACTAGTAAGGATTTTATTTCTCAAAAGAATAAATTTAGAATACATGACCAAATAAAGTTAGGTTGTTTTTGTGGAAACAATTCTCTTTGGTCTTTGGGTAGGTTTCTTCCAATTTTGGAAAAAATAGATGACCAAGGGTATGTGAAATATAGTTATGATTTGTTGAAATATGAGCCCTTAAAAAGGGCATATGATTCTCTTATGGTCAAAAGAGAAAAGATGCCCGATTTTGAGTCAAGTAATATATCTCAAAACATAATTACCAGTCTGGACTGCTTTGGTAATAAAATACTGGTAGGGTTTACTGATCTTATAGGTGAAAATAGGGTGAATGTTAGACATTTACTCCTTTTTTCTTCCGATAATAACGGAATTAACCTTGAAAAAATATTAAGTTTGAGGACAGGAAATGAAGATGAGAAGTTTCATTTTCAATCCGTGAAATACAATCCAAAGACCTCACTTTTATATGCTCAAGGTTTTGAATTGAATAGGGTTTATGTTTTTAAGGTAAAACTATAGAAGGCTTTATGACTTTTATTGATATTCAATAAGCTTTGAATATTATTTTTCACTTAGGAGACAAATAGTAAGTCAAGGCTATTCAAATTCAGACTTTTTCTTGAGGTTTTACTTCTTGTTTCCAACTAATTATACCGATCATTTTTACCGATCAATTCTTCCGATGCTATTGCAGGTATTGAAGGATCCATTAAATAAATTTTTCTTGCCTGATCAGTCTAATTTTATTGGAAATGACTAATTCAAAAAAGCTTAGTGAAAACTTGCTTTTTAATTTCGGGGGGGGGTAAATTTAGTCTAAAAGTTAAGGTACTCCGGAAGCTTTACTTTTTAGGGAAGGAATCCCCGCCCTATATGGTGTGAAAGGGGGGATTAAATTTTATAAATTATGAAAAAATTAATGAGTTTATTGATGGTTCTGTTTTTGGCGATTTCAGCTCCATTTTTCGCCTTTGCCTCTGGTGGTTGCAATGTAAATGTATGCCCTGGAGGTAGGGATATGTGCTGTACAGAAAAAAAATCAATTCTGTGGGGAGCTTATGAGTGGGAAGTAACTCACTATACAAACAGGAGCATACCTACGCAATAATTTTAGATTTTAACCACAAATGGCTGTCCCTGGGTTTCAGGGACAGTCGTTATTTAATTTGATCTAATATGGTTGGTAAAATTTATGTCTTTTTGGTTTGTTTTGTGGTTTTCATTCTAGCTTGTAGCAGAAAAGAGATTGATCCAAACAATTACCCTATAAATATTCAGAATGAAGATCTTATAGTCTTAAAAGAAAGGGATTTTCTTGATACCCTTAAACTAATTAACAGTTTTGTTTTCTTTGGGGAGCCTTTGGGTTTTTCAGTTGAAAGAGGAGAGATCTATGTTTTGGAACTTTTTTCAAAGGACTTTTATCGGCTTTCAGCCAATGGCGAGATTCTTGCAAAATATCCTATTGGAAATGGGGAGGGGCCTCATGAACTTATGAATCCTATTTATTTTTCTCATCAAAATGGTCAACTGGATATTTTGGATGCGGGTAACCTTACTGTAAAAAAATATCGGTTTGAAGACCAAAGTTTTAAATGGTTGGAAAATATAAGAGTAAAAAACAGGATTAATAAATTCTTGAAAATGGATGATGATGAATACTTGTATATAACAGATGGAAAAGAAGGTATAGAATTCCGTTCATTGGATAGGAATGAAAAAACAAAAAGTCTCGAATTTATCAATGATTTATTTTTTCCCATTGAAGTTGCCGGAATGCATTACGATGGGCGGATCAAAGCTTTTGATGATAAGGTTTATTATTTTCTGATGGGAAATTCCAAATTCCTATGTTTTACGAAGGAGAATCTGGATTTTATCGGTGAAATGATTCACAAGGTACCTAGAAGAAACATTCAGACGACTGGGAATATGTCAAGGGTGGTATCTTTTGAAACAGCCGTATTCGATTTTGATGTAGACAGTAAATATATTTATCTGCTTTCGGGGGTCCCGTATAAAAACTTGGGGAAAGATTCGTTTTCCTTGGATTTATATGACGCGACTAACGGTAAGTACCTTCATTCATATCATTAGCCATTCCATTCTGAGTCAGATGAGTATTTGCCCCAAGGAATACAAGTTGATGGAGAAATGATTTATGTACAATTTGAAGAAGGCGCCTTTGCTGTATTTGAAAAACCAAAGCATTAAGTCATGAGAATACCTTTTTTTTAGTAATAGTTTATCTGATAAGTTGTGAAGGTAAATTGCCAAACTATGTTGATGTTCAGGAGGATATAAAAAAGAGAAGTTTTGATTTTGGCGCTACGGGCTTATCTTCTCATACGATTTGGCCCCCCACTTATTATAATTTTGGTGATCACCATGTGATTGTTTACAACCCTTACCGGCATGGTCTTGATACCTTGAAAAAGGGAAAAGATTTTTTTTATTTGGTGAGAGGGATTGATTTGGAAAAAGAAGGACCTGGGGCAATTAATGATTTTGAGAGCTTTTTTTCTACGGATACTCATCAAGTATTTGTTTCAAACAATGCAGTGATTACAAAAAATGAAGGATCAAATCTTGCTTATTATAATATTCCAAAGATGATTGGACCATTAGTAAGTGGGCCTTTTGTCATTGGTCGGTTAACTGATAATTTGTTTGGAAGGATTCACAGCAGTTTTGATCAAGGAAATGACCTGTTATATTTTTTTGTATTTGATGGCGCGGATAATATACTGCTTTTATGTAAGCTCGATCTAACTATTGGAGTACTTGAACTGATTCCCCATCCGGTAGATGTCCAGGAACTTAAAAAATTTCAAATTTTAATTGACGATCAAGGAACTTACATCGCCAATCAAAGGCTCCCGTACATTCATGTAATCGACCAAGAATTGATTATTTCATTCAATTATTCCGCTGACTTTTACATTTTGAACAGCAATACAGGCAAATATGAGAAAATCAGTAACAGATCAGAATTGTTTCCAAGCAGCAAAACGGTTGACGTTCGTCTTGAAAATAATCCTGATATTTTGAAAGTTATGGAAGCTATGGATGAAATTTCAGCAGATGTAGAGTTTGGGGCAATTCAAAAATTTGGTAGTGAAGGTGGGTTTTGTAGGTTAGTGAGAGGTCCAGTAATCAATCAAGACTATTCCAATGCAGACTTTTTTCTTGAGATTTTTGATTCCAAATTACTGTCGTCCGAGAACTGAGGCAATATAAAAAATAAAATCCTAGAATAGTACAAAAATCAAAGATGGGCAGCCCTTTTGGAGCTTACCCATCTTTTTCATATTGTTGTTTCGACCAAGAACCAACAACGTGACACAATTTAAGCATAAATTTTTGTCTGGGCATCCTATTATCGCTCAACTCCTCTCTCTTATTCCCAAAGAGCTATTGAATCAGGTCGTTGAGGAAGAAAACTCGGATAGGTACTACAAGAAACTCAAAACAAGTGATCACTTCATCTGCATGTTTTATGCGGTGTTGACCAGAAACAGCAGTCTTAGAGAGGTCTGCAAAAACATCGGCCTGATCATAACCAAGCTTATTCCTTTTGGAATGAAGCAGCTACCTGCCAGGAGTACCCTTTCTGATGCAAACCGTAAACGCAGTTATCGTGTTTTTGAACAACTATACAAAGGGCTGTATTCATACTATAGGGCATCTTTGGTAGGAAATTGGCTCGATATCGGTGGAGAGGTCGACCTCAGCCGTGTTGAGGTTTTTGATTCCTCAACGGTCACGCTGTTCAAGGAAATCCTCAGAGGGGCCGGACGCAATCCCCTGAACGGAAAGAAAAAAGGTGGTGCCAAGATATTTGCCAAAATGAATCTGGCAGAAGGCGTTCCCAACTTCATATGTATCCGTTCTGCGGCCACAAATGAAAATATGTTTTTAAAAGTGATGGATCTGCCTGAGCACGGGATAGCTGTTTTCGACAAAGGATATAACCGCTATTCCTGCTTTGAAAAGTGGGACAGTTCAAACAGATATTTTGTGACCAGAAAAAAAGACAATGCAAGATATGAAGTGGTCAGTGAGTTTGACTGTACGCATGCCTTGGACATCATCAAGGACCAGATTATCTCACTGAGCTACAGGGAGAAGGGAGTTTCTCGGACAGTTGAAGCCAGACTGGTGGTTTATGCTGACCCTGAAAGCGGTGAAACGCTGGAGTTTATCACCAATCTTAAGGGATTGGATGCCCTAACCATAGCTCTTCTCTATAAGAACAGGTGGGTTATCGAAGTGCTTTTCAAGCAGATCAAGCAGAATTTTGAACTCAGATATTTTTTGTCGGACAGCGAGAACGGGATCAAAATCCAGATTTGGGTGGCATTGATACTCAACCTCCTGTTTACAGTTCTACATAAGCGGATAAAAGAGGCTGAAGACTTCTCGACCATGGTCATGGTAGCCGCAAAAAATCTTTGCTCCTACGTCAGTCTTGAAAAGTTCCTACTTTTTCCTGAAGCTTACTTTAAAAGTATATTTCAAAAAGACATCCAAAATGTACAAACCCAATTATTCCTTTCCGGATAGGGGGTGCTTTTTGACTTTCAACAAAAAACACCTCTAAAACTTCATTAGAGGACTTTATTTTAAATTTCTTATTTTAGTCGGACGACAGTAATTCCAAATGCAAAAAAATCCAAGAAATCCATTTAAACAGGTTGGCGCCTGATATGAGTCCTTTTTTTATCTCATTTCCTGATGGTTTATTTATCAAATCAAAAAACCAATCCAATGAAGAAAAATTGGATTATTATTTCATTCCTTCAGATATTTTGCGGGCTGATGATTTTTGATTTTGATTAAAAAAACTTAGTGGAAACTTGTTTTTAAATATGGTGTTTAGAAATCTTAATGTGCCAAGCCAGAGCAATCTACCTCATTCTTTTTTGTATACCTCAAAAAACATCTTGATTGACGATTTTTTCTGATTCATTTACAATTTAATAAATCCATAGTTTTTTCACTTGCTTTTTAATTTCGGGGGGGGGTAAATTTAGTCTGAAAAGTTAAGGTATTCCGGAAGCATTACTTTTTAGGGAATGTGATCCTGCCCTGCATGGTGCGAAAGGGGAGAATTAAATTTCAAAAATTATGAATAAATTATTTGTAGTCTTAGGGATAATGTTGGTGTTATTATTTTTACAATTTATAGTGCCTACAACCTCTGCTCAAAGTGACCAAAATAGAACTCCACAGACGGTTTATTGCCCAGAAACTGGAACTATGGTTACTGTATGTGTTGCCCATCAATGGCATGGATGTGGAAGTGTAAGAGGTTGTGTAGGAAGAAATACTTGATAAAATATTGAAGCCTTTCGAAGATAAATTATTATTAGTTTACCTTTGAAAGGTTTCTTTCTAAAATAAGAAAAGCCATGGAAAACATAAATGATGAAAAATTGATTGTTGAGTTTCCATTAAGTTGGAAATTTAAAAAAGCATTACTATTCATAATAGTTATTGTAGCCATGCTTATGGGTTGTAAGCAAAATAAAACAGGTATCCATGAAGAGGTTCGCAACATAGATTTAGATATCAGTTATAAGGGAAAATTATCCAAATTTTATGATGATATTGATTATTTTCTAATCAAGTCCTCACCTAATTTCCCCCTAATTAACCCTTATAAAACCATTGTTACGGATGCTCATTTTTTATTTTTGGATATATTTCAGAATTTTATTTTTATTTACAATAAAAATGGTGAAATCTCTGCTATCATAAAAGATTTAGGGGAAGGGCCGGATCAATTCCGAAGCATTGATGATTTTCAGGTAAAAGAGGAGTCCATATGGATAAAAGATGCAATTGGAAGAAAAACACTTGTTTATGATTTCGCCGGAAACCTCCTTGATGTAAAGAAAAATGATTTATTGCTAAGTGATATTTTTATTGGTAATGGTTTTGAATTGTATTATTCCCACAATGATCCGGAATTTGATGGTCGAATAATAAAAAATAAAAATGGAAAATATGAAGCATATGTTTCTATGGAAACATGGATGCAAAAAACTTTAATAAAGAGCCTAACAGGATTTATTAGTCACCCTAGGACTGGTACTGTTAGTTACCTCCTTCCGATGAGCTATCAATTAGTAGAATTTGATCCAAATGGTGATTTGGAGAATATGTACCGTTTTGATTTTGGCCAATATACTTTCAAACCTGAGCAACGAGAATTGCTGACTGATTTTGAAGAAAGGTCAAGATTTTTACAATCAACATCAATTGTTGATAATATTTTTTCAATACATCCTTTTGGAGATGGCTATATGATGTATGTGATGCAACAGTCTGGAGAAAAGCACTTCATTTGGTTAGATGAAAATAAAGAGCCTATTGCCCAATATAGGGAATTAGAAAATGATATAGACGGTCTTTTATTGAATATTCCTCCTTGGACATATTCTTCTACAGGAACTTATTTTCTTTTTTATCCCGGTAAATTTCTTGAGGCTTACAATTCATCCTTAATTAAAGGACAAATAGTCCAAAACTCAAATTTGCAAAATTTTGTAGAGAAAAACATGGGTGAATTGAAAGATGAAAATTTTGTTCTTGTAAGGCTTAGTCATGGAAAAAATTGAAATTGGTTTATTTAAGGAGAAAACACTTTTAGGTGGCAAGAAGATTCTTTCCCACTAGTGTCCGAGAAACGCTTTTAAAATAAGGGTAGATTCAATTGCTTGAACCTACCCTGTTTTGTGTACTTTGTGTTTACGACAACATAAATTATACATGGGTAAAAGGACACATTTCCGCCTCGGCGGACAAGTTATTTGGACAGCCGACTTCAAATGGAGGTTATCAAAAGGCTGTCTACATTCTAATAATGGAAGTTGTACGAAAGACTATTAAAAGAAAGTGGGTATTCTACAAGACGGTGGCTTTGTTCAGGATTAATAAGATCAGTTATTTTCATCTGATCAACTTCCTCAACGATCCTGAAAAAGAGTTAAAAGAAAGCATAAAAAATCAAGGTCAAACCTCTCTGTACCCAACGTAGGGGCTTACTTTTCAATCCAATCAGAAAAAGTGCTTATGTTTTTTCAATTCAAACAATTTTCACTAATTGCCGACTTTAGTCGGATGCTAGTGGACTTAATAAATGGAAACCATGAAAATGAAATCTTTGCTAATCATACTGTCTGTTTGTTATTTTATTTTCAGTTGTAGGTCCAGCGATGAGGGGATGGAGGTAGTGAATCCTGAAAAATCATTGAACCTTTCAGATTTGAATCTTGGGATTTCCTTTGTCCCATTGGATTTCGGAATACTGGGGGGTATTGGTGAAGTTACTAAGTTTTATTTCATCGATGAATTACTTTTTGTACTTGATTCCGAATTTACCAAAGGTATCCATGTTTTTGATCTTAATGGAAATTTGATCCGTTCCATTCAGTCCATTGAAAAGCTGACCATTTGGGATTTTATTGTGGATGAATCAAACAGGGAATTGGTTTTATTTACTCTGGGGAATAAGTTTGAAAGATTTACACTTGACGGCAATTTTATTAAATCATGGAAATCGGAAATGCCCATTAGCAAGATGATGAAATTGGAGGATGATAAACTTTTTTGTGATACGGGGATGGAATCCAATGCCAGGGACAAGATTTTTAACCTGGTGATTTTGGATCCATCAAATTTTAAAATCAAAGATTTTTTACTTCCCTTGGATGAGGAACCAATACTGGCCCAGGATAGGGTTAAAAATTATGCCTTGATTAATAACTCTGATTTTCTTTTCATCCCTCCCTTTGACTCAAAGATCTACCGGGTCGAAAAAGAAGGCAGTATCGAACCCTTCTTGTACTTTGATTTCATAGACAAGTTGATGAGCATACAAGAATTTAACCGTTTTTTGGGAGATCTTCCGGGTGACGTGACGACAGGAATTGATGGATTGGTATATTCAAATGATAAATTGTTTTTCCATTACCATTCAAATGGAGTCCCTAATTTCAGATTCTTTGATCTAAAAAGTCAAAACTTATATCAGTTGGAAGCTCCAAATGATTTTCCATCATTGTTTTTTCAGTTTTTCCTTATGGGCTATGTTTTGGAAAAAAATGATGGATTGTATGCTGTTATTGATTTGGACCATTTTAGGCCATTTTTGGACCAATCCACTGTGGAAATTCCTGATGATTTGAGAAAAATGCTTGAATCAGGCATTCTTTTTTCTTTGGTAAAAATAACTGTAGGTTAAAATGAAGTTGTTTTTAATTCTTTGCTTGTTTCAGATAAATGAATTGATTCATGGGCTAGTCAAAGACAAAGAAGGTAATCCCATTCCCAGTGTTTTGATCCAATCGGGAGGTAATTATTCTGTAAGCAACAACGCGGGAGAATTTAAAATTGAATTGTCTGAAGATAAACAGATTAATTTCCAATGTTTGGGTTTCCAGTCAAGATCAATTTTTGTAGAATCTTCTGTCGGTTTTTTAGATGTCGTTTTAACTACGGCAACATACCTACTTCCGGAAGTAGAAGTAGTTTATCTTAAACCGGAAGAAATATTTCAAAAAGCCAGGGATTTACTTTTCATTCAGTACCATGGATCTCCATCCTTAAGCAGGTATGAATTAGGGAATAGGGTGAAAATTTCAACACCTTCTGGCTCTTATTACTCAGACAGGTTTATCTTGTTTGATAGGTATTCGCCCCATGTCCGAAGATTGCCTGAATTCAGGATACTGGAATCTAAGGTATCAGAGCCGGAATTCTGGCAAGATCATCAGGAATTTATTTCAACTAATTTTTTTAGCTATGTCAATAGGTTTTTTTTCGAAGGAAGTCACTGGCCTGATTTCTTCTTGGATTGGAATTTTAGAAAATATAGCTATGAATTAATAGATGAAGATGAAAGACACTATCTGATACAAGTCACATCCAAAGGTAAAAAACTTCATGAAGATGGTAAACTTTGGATTGAAAAAGAAACCTTCCTAATAAATAAATGTAGCATTTGGTTGAACCAGTATGGGCATAAGGCTTACTATGCCAACTCAAATCTCAAAACCAAACCCACTATTGGTTTTTCAGCTCATCTTTTGTCCCAAGAACTTTTATTTGAGTTGGAACACTTGAACGGAAAACAAGTGATAAAAAATGTGGACTATTTTGTCCAAACCAAGTTGAATTTCAAGGATGACTCAGAATTTATCACCAACCAAACCACAAAATTGATTCTCAATAGGGTCCTGTCTCCGGAAACTTACAAAGAAGGAGATTTTCTAAAAGATTCAGAAGTACGTAATATTGACTCATTATTCTTTCAAAAAAATGCTAATCATTCTTTTCAAATAGAACTGAATAGGGATTGAGGGCAAAATGGTTTCCGGAATTTTAAAGATTTCAGATGAAATAGCCTTCCTTATGATAATAATTTGAAGGTTCATTTTTGGTTTTTATGTTACTTATTGCGCAATGGCAAATAAAGTCAATAAAAAATAAAAAAACTTAGTGAAAACTTGTTTTTTAATTTCGGGGGGGGGTAAATTTAGTCTGAAAAGTTAAGGTATTCCGGAAGCATTACTTTTTAGGGAATGTGATCCTGCCCTGCTTGGTGCGAAATGGAAAATAAATTTTTGAAATGATGAAAAAATTGGCAATGATAGTATTAGTAGTAGGGCTGAACTTTACATTAAGTTTCTTCTATTCAAAGAGTGGTGAGAAATTAGTTGCTCAAACAAATTATTCGAAGATGCCGACTCCTAAATGGTGTCCTGAGGCTTTAATGTATGCAACTGAGTGTTCAGCTTCTGGAATGGGATGTCAGATAGTTAGGTGCAAAAAAGCAGACACATGAAATCAACTTTTTGTGGTTTAGGAAAGGGAAATTACAGATCAAATATTTTTACGAAGTATCTGTTGTTAACACTGATTGTAATTTTTTTTCAAGGGTGTTATGGGAAGAGGTATGAAGATCGAAAAGATAAAAATTCGGAACCTATACCTAAATATATTGTAAATGTCCATGAAGAATATCCCATTGAAAGTTTATTTGAATTAAAGGAAATTATACCAATAAACATAGAAGAGAAAAATTTTCTTGTTGACATCTACAGGCTTCAAGTTTCAGAGGAAAATTTTTATTTATTGGACAAGGAATTTGGAACGTTGATAAAAACGTCAAATGATGGTTATCAAATTGCAAAAATAGGAAAATTTGGAAGTGGGCCTGATGAGTTGCCCGATATAGCTGATTTTTCATTAAGTGAAGCAAGTGGGGAATTGCTTCTGATTAGTATTGAAGAACGAAGCTTGGCATTTTTTGATTTGGAAGGAAATTTTAAAAGAAAAATTAAACTTAAAAATCAATCTGATATGCTTTCTGTTGATGGAAAGGGGAAAATCGGTATGTCTATAACCTACTTTAATGAAGAATTTTCAAATTTTGAGCTGTTGGATAGTGCAGGGAAAAGCATAAAGAGACTTTTTCCTTTTCCAAAAGATGTGTTTCCAATAATCCTCAAAAATATTTCAGGTCATATTACTAAGGGCTATGAGGGAGGGATTTTGTATCAAGAACCTGCAAATTCAGTGATTTACGAGATAAATCAGGATGAACATTTTCCCAAGTATCAATTCCTAAGTTCTCAACCAATTTGGCCACAAGATAAAAAACATCAATTAAATAGCTTTTTCGAAACCTTAGCCACTGGAGAACTTTCATTTCCAACTCGGTTTTTTGAGGAATCAGAAAACCATCTTTATTTTGGGTGGAACAAGAAAAAAAATAAAAATTCACAAAAAATAGTTGATTTCAGGGTAGGGGTTTTTGATAAACAAAATAACAGAACTTATCTAACAAGGGAAAGCCCTCTAACTTCTTTTTTATCCGGTCCCATGGCTGTGGAAGGCAATTCTGTTTATTTTATTATTCCATTATTTAAACTGCTCGATTTATCTGATGAGCCTGTATTAGAGAGTTACAAGACTGAAATAATCCAGTTAAAAAATAAATTTCAAGACATGGATTTTCCTATATTCAAGTCATAAATGCAACACTAAGGGTTTAAGGGAAGGAACCTAGGTTCCTTCCCTTAGGCTGAAAATATTAATTTAGTGTTGTCATGAATAAATTTAAACATCTCAGCCAGGAACAAAGGTACCAAATAGAGGCTTTATTTAGAAACGGAACTTCCCAGACCAAAATCGCTGCGATTATCGGTGTCAACAAAAGTACTGTATCCAGAGAACTTCAAAGAAATACCGGCAAGAGGGGCCGTTATAGCGGTGAATATAAGGCTGCAGTTGCCCAGAACCGTACAGACGAAAGACATAGACTCAAGAGAAAGCGAATCAAATTTACCGAGTCCCTTAAAGAAGAGGCCCGCAAATTCCTTGTTGTTGACAAATTGAGCCCAGAGCTAATATCGGTCACCTGGAAGAAACAAGGTAAAGAAGGGGTTTGTCATGAGACACTCTACAACTGGATATTTACTGCCAAAAAAAGTAGCCATTGGAGATACCGAAGGGACAGGGAGCTTTACAAGAATCTCCGGCATGGTAAAAGAAAGCGTAAGAGAGGTAATTACAGGCATACCAGAGGAATTATCAGGGAGAGAGTTCCAATTGACCAAAGGCCTCCTGTAGTTGAAAAAAGACAAAGGATAGGAGATATTGAAGTAGACCTTATGATGGGGAAAAACCACAAATCAGCTCTTTTGGTACTGGTGGACAGGGCAACCTTGGTTACTACCATAGAGAAACTTGATGGTAAAAATGCAGATATCATTGAACAGAAAATAGCAAAGAGAATACAGAGAATTGGTGCTTCGTTCTTCAAATCAATCACTTTCGATAATGATATGGCATTCGCAAACCATTATAAAATCAGAGATAAATTCAATATCCCAACATTCTTTACAAGACCATACACTTCACAGGATAAAGGAACAGTGGAAAACAGAATCGGACTTATCAGGGCTTTCCTGCCAAAGGGTACTGACCTCAATCAAATCTCTCGGGAACAGATCCAAAATATAGAAACCAAAATCAATAACAGGCCAATAAGAAAGTTTAATTATCTTAGTCCTATCGAATGTCTAATGAAAAAATTAGGCGTTGCATTTATGACTTGAACATGGCTTTCCAGTTATTTTAAAAATGAACCTAAAGATTCTATTGGAATCAGATTAGGGTTTTTTAGTTTAAAACTAAAAAGATTTTAGAAAAAGATTATTGATAATTGAATTCTAGTTAGTTAAATAAAAAATTATGAAAAGGATCAGTGTAATTTTGACAATTTGTGCTTTGAGTTTTACCTTAGGATTATCTAGTTCGAGGAGCTCAAATCTGGTCGTGGCTAGTAATTTTCTAAAAATGGCTGAGGCAAGGTTGTGTTTTGGAGACTTACGGTACTATACTCATTGTACTGGATGGGGGGCAGGATGCAATCCACACCGATGCGATGAAGGCAATCAATAAAAAAGGATAGATTTTTGTCAAATCTCTTAAATTAGATTCCGAAGATTTCATTTTGCCGATTTTCAAATAGAAACTTAGAAAATATGTTTTTGTATCTTTTAATTATTGCTTTATTTCTTAAGATGGGATTTTAGGTAACAAATAATAATTTTTAAATAAATGAATTGATTAATCAGTTGAAAAAGAGGTGGTTTAGGTTTTAATGTATGGTTTTATATCCCATTTATTTTCACTATCTTCAAACTTCTAATAAGCTTGATGGATTGTTAAAATTCATTAAATCCCGTAAACGGATTGTTTTTGGTACGTGAATTGCTTTTTCGTATGTTATGAAATTAATTGCACTGATATTAGTTGTAGTTGTTCAATTTGCCGCTTTTGCGGGAAGTAATGATTCTTTGCCGCCTGTGGAAGAACGTTTGAAAATCCAGGAAGGTGTAGCGAGTTTTTATGGCCGTAAGTTCCATTTAAGAAAAACAGCTAGCGGTGAAGTGTACAATATGGAAGAGTTGACCGCTGCGCATAAATACCTACCATTTGGGACCATGTTGAAAGTGACTAACCTTAAAAATGGGAAAGAAGTATGGTTGAAAGTCAATGACCGGCTTCCCCAGTCTTCCAAAAGGATTATCGATCTTTCCAAGGCTGCTGCGCAGGAACTGGATATGGTCAGAGACGGCATAGTCAAGGTGAGGGTGGAAGTTCCGGATGAAGAAACCATCATTTCCCTGATGGAACACTTTCAGGATGAAAAACCGGAAGACCTTAGACTTAGGCTTTATGAAAATCTAATAGTTTTCGAGAGGCCCTGTATTTTTTCTTTGAGTCCGAATTTCAGCTTGGAACCGACTCTACTGGCAATGAATTAAAAAAAATAATCACATAGTTTTTATATGATCATGGTAATTAAAGAAAAAACCTGGCTGTCTTTACAACCAGGTTTTTTTGATTTAATTGCCTTTTGATTTATCTGCCAAAAGCATAGCGGATGTTCAATCCAAATCCACCTGGCCTAAAATCAGTAACCTCCACAATGTCAACTCTTGGCCTCCAATCAAGACCTAGTACCAAAGGCACTTCTCTGAATTTGTATTCTAAACCAATTTCACCACTGACACCAAATATGAAGGGGTCTCCGATCAACAAGGAAGGACCCACACCTACATACCAGTGGAAAGCCTCAGCTCCCAAAGGCCTGTAAATAAAGTTCCAAAGTGCCTCCATACCTACACCTCTGTTGCCAAAAGCCAAATCAGCATGCACCCTGCTGTATTTGCCCAAGGCAAAAATACCGTCGATGGCTACATTGTTACCTAAAACATCTCCGAATCTCAAACCAACTTCCTGTGCCTTTGCCTGGTTCAAAGACATCATGATCAAAAAGAGAAGGGGTAATACCAATAGTTTTTTCATAGTTTCAAGTTTAAATTTTACAAAATCTGCTCAAAATTAAAATATTTATCCGAAATCAAATACGCAAAGTGTGTGCCGATTTTCCTTCTTTTTTTGTTGGAAATTTTCAAGAATAAAAATTGGACATCAGGTTGATGATTCCATATTCCTGCAAAAGTCATCCAAAAAAAATTAGTTTTGAAGATTTTTCATCAACTGCATTTGAATTTTAGTTAAAAACTTAGTTATTTAAGGATTCAAAACTTTGCTATAATGAAGACTCATAGATTTCAGTTTTTTTTGGCGATTGCCGCTTTGGTTTTTATTTCCTGTAAAGAAGAAGAAGGTAAAAGTCAGGATCAACCTTTGGAGTCCTTCCGCGCGGAAGTATCTGCCACTCCTGTGCGGGTGGCACAGGCGGAGCGGAAATCTTTTGATTACCTGATCAATGCTACAGGGAAAATGGAAGCCTTGGAGCAAATAAAAATCAATGCAGAGCGCTCCGGGATATTGGAACTGATGACGTTAAAGGAGGGAGATTTTGTGGAGAAAGGGAAAACTTTGGCCAGATTGGACCTCAGGGAAAGTCAGCTTAAGCTTGAAAAAGCAAAAATAGCCCTTAAAAATGCAGAGGTCAATTACCAATCCGAAGCGCTCAGTTTTTCGGAAGTATTTGAGGGAAATGACGAAAAACGGAAAAAAGAAATTGAAGATTATCTAAAAGTAAAAAGTGGGTTATATGCTGCAGAACTTGATCTCAGGGAAGCCGTAATGGACCTGGAGAAATCCACCATAAAAGCCCCTATTTCTGGAAGAATCGCCGATATAAAAGTTAAATCCGGTACTTTGGTGAATGCTGGGGACGAATTGTTTGAAATCATCAATACCGGACAGCTGGAAATCAAAGTGAAGGTTCTGGAATCTGATATCAACCTGATTTCAATCGGTCAAAAAGCTGAAATCTATCCGGTTGGAGGTGGTTTTCCGGATTTGACAGGTACAGTGAGAAGTATTAATCCCAAGGTGGATGAAAACGGCCTCGTACAAGTTTCGATTTTAATGAGTGCCACCAAAGGTCTGCTTCCCGGCATGAATGCACGTGCCATTATCCGTGCTCCCCAGAACAATTCCTTGGTTGTGCCCAAAGAAGCCCTCGTGTACCGTTCCAACCGTCCGGTTGTTTTCACCATAGAAAACAATGAATCCAAATGGAATTATGTGGAAGTAGGAAAGGACAATGGAAGGGAAGTGGAAGTACTTTCAGGAATTGAAGCGGGCATGATTGTTATTACCTCCAATAATCTGCAATTGGCCCATCAGGCACCTGTACAAATTATCAAAGAGTAATTGCCATGGTGAGATTTTTATTAGCCAGACCGATTGCTGTTTTTATGACCTTTTTGGCCTTGATGGTCTTCTCGGTAATTGTTTTCCGAACATTGCCTATTTCCCTTTTACCTCCCATTGATGTTCCACAAATCGTCATCAAGGTCAATTATCCCAATGCCTCTCCTGAAGCGATTGAGCAGAATGTGCTTTCCCCCATTCGGGAGAGCCTGATGACACTCAATGGCTTGGAGGATATGGACAGCAAGGCGGGTGCTGAAGTAGGGTCTGTACGCTTGGTTTTTGACTATGATACGCCCATGGACCTGGCTTACATAGAGGTCAACGAAAAAATTGACAGGCTCACCAATAGCTTGCCTTCCGATCTCAGCCGGCCCCAGGTCATTCGGGTAAATACCAATGATATTCCCGTTGTGCGTGTACAGGTCACTCCCAAAGCGGGTTTTGACTTCACAGAAGTCAGTCTTTTGACCGAAAATGTGCTCAAAAAGAGATTGGAGCAATTGGAGGGGGTGTCCTTGGTGGACATCAACGGCAAAAAAGAGCGGATCATCACAGTCAGCCCCGATAAAGCTGCCCTAAGGGCCTTGGGCATGTCAGAAGACCATGTGATCAATGCCATCCAATTTGGCAATGAAGAACTGCCGGGAATTTCTGTAGAAGATGGACAGTTCCGCTACTACCTTCGTCTGGCAACAAGGGTAGATAATCCTGCGGACATCATGAAGTTGCCGGTGACTGCCCCGGACGGTGTAACTGTTGATTTGGGCAGGGTAGCCAAGGTGCAATATGAGGTCAATGAAGTGATGGGGTATCACCTGTTTGGGAAAGAAGAAGGCTTGGTGATAACCGTGCACAAGCAGGCGGCGGCGAAGATGAATGAATTGTTGCCCAAGGTGTATGAAGCCATAGACATCTTTCGGGAGGATTACCCGCAGGTGGATTTTGCGCTGACACAGGACCAGTCGGTTCTCCTCAATGCAGGCATCAGTAACCTGCAGACTTCTTTGTTGTTTGGGGGGATTTTTGCTTTCGGGGTCCTGTTTATTTTCATGGGCAATTACCGGACGCCCATCATCATCGGTATTTCCCTACCTTCTTCCCTTCTGATCAGTTTCCTGGTATTTTATTTCTTTGGCTTATCCATCAATGTGATTTCACTTTCCGGCCTGGCCTTAGGTTTGGGGATGCTGATTGATAATTCCATCATAGTATTGGACAACATTACCCGAAAGAGAAAGGAGGGGTTGGCGCTCTTTGATGCTTGTGTTGAGGGGGTAAATGAAGTGATGTCCGCTTTGATCAGTTCGGTGTTGACCACCCTTGCCGTATTCGTGCCATTGGTTTTTTTGAGCGGAATTTCAGGGGCTTTGTTTTTTGACCAGGCAGTTTCGGTCGCGGCCTTCTTAGGTGTGTCCCTATTGGTGGCTTTTATTTTGCTGCCCATGTTGTATCATTTTTTCTTCCGAAAGCGGTCGGATGATGGATTGCCAGAAGAAGACAGTCGTTTTTTCAAAGCCGTATTGAAAGGATACAAAGGCCTTTATGTAAAGATATTTGCCAAAAGGGGTTTCAGTTTAGGGGTCTTTCTTGTTTTGATTCCGGCTGGTCTAGCATTGGCTTACTTACTTCAGATTCAGGGATTGCCTCCCATTGAGAAATTTGATGCAGTAGTGAAGATAGACTGGAATGAGCCTATTGGTGTAGCGCAGAACAAAAACCGGGTTTTGGCCCTCTTGGAAAGTATGCAAGGGGCTTATGAAAAGGCAGAGGCAGATATTGGAGTTAGACAGTTTATCCTTTTTGATGGGGAGAGCTCCTTGCAGGAAGCACATCTGTATTTCTTGTTTGAAACACAGGCAGCCAAAACTGAAGCAATGGCGCACTTGCAATCCATGCTCAGAACAGGTTATCCCAATGCCCGCATAGAAATTTCTGACGCTCCGAATGCTTTTGATCAGCTTTTTGCCTCCAATTTGCCCTTTTATGAAGTGAGATGGAAGGATTTGACGACAAAAAGACCGGTGGAAGAAGACCGAATGGATGCCTGGTTATTGGAATTTCCTGTCCCTGACATTGAACGGGGACCAAGCCTGCAAAAGGAGGCCTCTGTGGTATTCCGCTTGGATCCCTCCCGAATGGCTTTATATGGTATTCAGGCCAATGACCTTTTGGAGCAGGTCAAAAGGTTGTTCGGAGCATATACCATCACCGATATCAAAAGGTTTGGGGAAATCACGCCCATCAAACTCAGTGCGGAGCGCAGGGATTTTGAAGCGATCTTGAGGAATAATTCCATCAAGGGTAAAGATGGGACAGAATATGTGCTGAATAACTTTGTCCGTTTTGACTACGAAAATCAGTACAAGTTTGTCACAGCAGACAAAGGGGGCGTTTATCAGTCAGTCCTACTGACTTCTGCTGAACCCACAAAATACAATTCAGCTATTTTCAATTGGGGAGCAGACAGGAATTTGAGCGTATCCTTTTTCGGGCAGTTTTTCAAGGACAGAGAGACTATCCGTGAATTGATAGGGGTTTTGTTGGTGGCTGTATTGTTGTTGTACTTTATCCTTTCAGCCCAGTTTGAAAGTTTTGTACAGCCTTTGATTGTGATTTTCACCCTTCCCTTGGGTATAGCCGGGGCCTTTTTGGTGCTTTTGCTCACAGGAACAAGTTTGAATGTCATGTCGGCGATTGGTTTGGTAGTGATGTTGGGCATCATGGTCAATGATGCCATCTTAAAAATAGATACCATCAACCGGTTGAGAATCAAATATGCCTCTACACTCTCCGGTAAGGAGGCCTTGGACAGGGCCTTGTTTGAAGCGGGGGAAATCAGGTTGAAACCTATCTTGATGACTTCTGTAACAACTATTCTGGCTTTGTTGCCCGTGGTGTTCAGTTCAGGATTAGGAGCGGATTTGCAGCGGCCACTGGTTTTTTCAGTCATCGGTGGTCTGACGATAGGTACCTTTACGGCATTGTACTTTGTGCCTTTGGCGTATTGGTTTTTAGTTAGACACAAGAAATTAGACACAAGACTCAAGACATGATACATTGAAGTGCCATGTACTAAATACAATGTGCCAAGCAGGGAGATTTTAGGAGTTTTTGAAACATTGAGAAATTGAAGGATTTGAAGGATTTATTTAGATAGGTTGAAGTTGGCAGTCTGAAATCGAAATAAGTCTTATTTCTTGCTTCTTGTCTCTTGATTCTAACTTCTCGCCTCTCGCTTCTAATAGTCAAAAACAAAAATGTCACCATTCAGGATCATCATAGCGTTCATTGTACTCAGCATCATCGGCTTTGCCTTGGTGCCAAGGCTTTCTGTGGATCTTAATCCACGGGAGCGGGAACCGGTATTGACGGTGAGTTATGCTGTGCCAAGGTCCAGCCCTGAATTGGTGGAAAAACTGGCCACTTCCCCTTTGGAAGGGGCACTTTCCCAATTGGCTGACCTCAAAAAGATCAACTCTGTATCCAATTATGACAGGGGGGCCATAACCCTGCGTTTTGATAAAAAAACGGATATGGATTTCAAGAAATTTGAGGTGGCTTCCATCATCCGTCAAGTGTACCCCTCCTTGGATTCCAAGGTTTCCTACCCCTTGGTAACCCAGTCGGAGGAAAGGAGGACTGATCAGAAAACGCCTATCCTGACCTATTCAGTCAATGGTCCTTTTGCTTCTTTTGAGATCAAAAAAATTGCAGAGGATGTGCTCAAATCCACGCTCAACCGTTTTGAAGAAATCGAAGAAGTGACCATCCGCGGCGCCAATGATTTGCAGCTATTTGTCACCTATGACATTAAAAAGTTGCAGGCGCTTAAGATGAACAAACAGGACTTAGAGTCTGCCATAAGGGGAGCCTTTGGTAGGTCTTATCCCGGGGCAGTGCTGACCAATAGGGAAGAAACCCTCTTCATTCAGGTGGACCGTTCCCTGAATACCCTCAGCCAATTGGAAAACCTTCTCGTCACCACCCGTGATGGAAAGGAAGTTTTTTTGAAAGATATAGCCCAACTGACCTTGGAAGAGGCAGAAGCCACGTCTTACTACCGCATCAATGGCAATAATTCCGTTACCCTTTCCATTATCAACCGTGATGGGGTCAATAAGGTCCTCTTGGCCAAAAATATTAAAGCTGCCGTGGAACAGGCCAAGGACCTGCTGCCTGCAGGATTTGAGGTGCGTCTGGAAAATGACGATACGGAATTTCTGGAGAAGGAACTCAATAAGATTTACAAAAGATCCGGTCTTTCTATCCTGATTCTGATTGTGTTTATCTTTTTGATGAACAGGAACCTGCGTTACCTGAGTATTCTTTTCCTAGGTATAGTGGTGAATCTGAGTATTACCGGGATCATTTTATACTTGCTTCAAGTAGATATCCACCTGTATTCTTTGGCAGGATTGACCATTTCTTTTGGATTGATCGTGGATAATGCCATCATCATGATCGATCACCTCCATAAGCACAAAAACAGGAAGGTATTTCTTGCCTTGTTGGCTGCTTCTTTGACGACGATTGCGGCTTTGATGATCGTGTTTTTCTTGCCGGAGGAAGACCGTAAAAACCTCACTGAATTTTCTGTGGTAGTGGCCGTGATGCTGGCAGTATCTTTATTGGTAGCCTTGCTTTTTACCCCGGCCATGTACCAGTTGCTCTTTGGAGAGAAAGCTAAAAAAGGCAGGGTGCTTACCGTTCCTCAACTCAGAAAAAGGGTAAGAGGATTCCGTGCTTTCCAAAACGGAATTGGTTTTATTGCCAATTTCAGAAAGTCTTTTATTGTCCTGCTGATTTTGCTTTTTGGAACTCCCATATTCTTCTTGCCTAATAAATGGGAGGGTCAGGAATGGTACAATAAGACCATTGGCAGCACCTTGTATCAGGAAGATATCCGGCCTCATGTGGACAGGTACCTGGGCGGTTCTTTGAGGATGTTTGTCCGTGGAGTGTTTGAAAAATCTTCCTACCGGGAAGCGGAGAAAACCCGCTTATATGTCACTGCCAGGTTGCCTTTTGGCAATACCCTGGATCAGATGGATTTTATCATGCGGGAATTTGAGGGTTTCCTCAAAGGAGTTGAGGGTATTGATCAGTTTGTGACCTGGGTACAATCCGGGCAGTATGCCCAGATTGTGATTACTTTCAAAGAAGCCTATGAAAAATCAGCCTTACCTTACCAGTTGAAAGGAAGGCTATCGGTCAAGTCCACGGATTGGTCCGGCGCCAGATGGACGATTTTTGGGGTAGGGCAAGGTTTTTTTACCGGGGCTGGGGGAGAGGGAATTCCATCTTTCAGGGTCACGATGAAAGGGTATAATTATGATGAACTGGAAAGGCAATCTGAGATTTTGGCGGAAAAACTTTTGCGGCACCGAAGGATTCAGGAAGTCAATACCAATGAGCGGTTGAGTTGGAATGAACAAAAGACAGAGGAATATGTCCTTCGATTGGATCAGGGTAGTATGGCACTTGGGGGTACAAATCAATACCAGGTAATATCGGCCCTAAATGATGTTTCCAAGCCAACTTCGCCATCGGTGTATTTGACCATGGATGATAAAAACTTTGCCCTGGTAGTAAGAGAAAAGGATTCTGAAAAATACTCTAAATATGACCTCGAATCCAACAGTTTGATCACAGGAGAGGACCGTATTTTCAAAGTCAGTAATTTTGGTTCTTTGAGTAAGGAATCCACTACCAATGCCTTACATAAAGAAGACAGGCAATACATCCGGTTGGTTGCATTCGAATATATGGGGTCCGCCAAATTCGGCAATGAATACCTGGACGAGGTCCTGGAAGAAATGAAGGCCACGATGCCTATAGGTTACTCAGCCTCCAAGGAAACCTGGTCCTGGAATTGGGAAAAAGCCAAAAGGCAATACAGCTTGATTTTGGTGTTGATAGTAGGGATCTTCTTTATAACCTCGGTATTGTTTGAAAATCTCAAACAGCCTTTTTACATCATTTTGATAATCCCTATTTCCTTTATTGGACTGTTTTTGATTTTTTCCCTTTTTGATTTCTATTTTGATCAGGGCGGTTATGCTGCCTTCGTAATGTTGGGAGGCTTAGCGGTAAATGCAGCTATCTTTATTGTCAATGACCTGAATAACCGAAGGCAAGGGCTGTACAACAGGAATATACTCAAAGCAGTAGCGGGAAAGGCAGTTCCCATCATGTTGACGATATTATCTACCTGCTTTGGACTGATCCCTTTTATCATGGAAGGGCAGAATGAGATTTTTTGGTTTTCTTTGGCTATCGGAACTATCGGTGGATTGGTATTTAGTGTTGTAGGGGTGTTTTTGGCTTTGCCGGTGTTTTTGTGGAAGAAAAGGAGATGAGCGTTTTTTTTTTGATGGTGTTAGATTTATCTATTCTCGAAATTGCAAATTTCGAGAAGCGGGTTTATGAAATTAGGATTGTAATTCCATTTTAAATCTTCCTGAAATTGCAAATTTCGAGAAGCTGGGGAGCCCTTTCTAAACTTCGCTTTTTCCATTCTCCCTTCAATGCTGTCCTAAATAATTTACAAGACAGATGTTTAGCTGTGTTTCTGCAATTTCTATTGTGATTTTATCTGTAATCCGGAAATAGAACCCCCTGTTGGCTTTTTTGAGGAGGTTTTTCATGGTCTTCAAAGGGTTTGTCCAGCCACTTTTGCAGCTCTATTTTAACGAATATGTTCAGTCTGATAAATGCAACCAGATTGGACAGATGCCATCCGAATTTAGCGGTTGCCTTCATCACTTTTAGGAGCAGAATGGTGATCAGCGCGGTCCATATCTGGATCATCACGGCATTTTTCGATGTTCCGATAAAGGTTTTGATATGGAGTAACTGCTTGATGTCCCTGAAGAAGATCTCAATCTCCCATCGGCACCGGTAAAGATCACCGATTGTCTTTGCTGACCATTTGAAGTTATTGGTAATCAGTTCGACGGTCTGTCGGTTTTTTTCGTCCCATACAGCCACTCTTCTGAGTTTTCCGGGGTACTTCACTTTTGACTGCGGGTTTACCAGTTCAATTTCTTCGTCTATCAGTACTTCCTGTGCAGTATTTTCAGGGAGTCGACGTTCATTGATTGTGCTGAACTTAAGGTTATCCTTGTGCCTTATGACGAAAAAGACCCCCTTGCTGTCCCAAATGTTGAGCATCGGAAAGTCATTGTAATAGCGGTCCGCCACTATAACGGATCCTTTCTCCAAAGGAATATCATAAGCGCCTTTATTGTCTGCCATACTTCCTTCTGTAATATTCACATAAACAGGGAGTTTCCCGTCATAGTCCAGAAGCGTATGCATCTTTACAGCACCCTTTTTGGTCCTGAAGGTTGCCCAGTCAAACATCGAAAGGCAAAGACTTACCACCGTGGAGTCGAGCAGATAGACGGGAGCCTTGATCCGTAGTTTTACCCTGCTCAGGGACGCCTGCTGTCCTAAATGCTTCAGAAGCCCGTAATACAGCTCCTTGAACAGGTCAGAGTCCCTGCGCTTGTTCTGATAACTGATACTGGACTTGGATGGTGCCTTGGCAATCCCCAGATGGTTGAGGTTCCCCGTGGCCGAACGCAGGCCGTTTGAAATATCCCTTACAGAAGTACTTTTGGCAAAATGGCAAAAAAGCATGGAAACCAAATGCGTCCAGCTGTCAAAGCCTTTGCAGCCCTTGTCCGTTTGCTTCTCTTCAACCAGTTTCTTGAAAATTGAACGCTCGATTTTTTTAATAATCTGAGAAAACAATGTAATATTACTCATGGGAGGTTTATGTTTTTTGGTGCAAACCCAAAATAGCTATTTTGGGCAAAAAACCAGACCTCTCATATTTTATTTAGGACGGTATTGTTCTCCCTTTTTTGAAATTGGGATAAATTTCTCAACTCTTTATTTATATTTTGAAAATTCCTTACCTTTGCAGTCCGTTCGGGTGAACGGGGGTCCTGGCTTGAAAATCAGGGACTTTATTATTCACTAAAAAACCTCAATCCGATGACCCTAGGATTGTTGAAAATCAGGGTTAATCAATATTATGTCAAAACAAAAAGAGTTTAACTGGGACGATTTCGACACCAGAGGATTTGGTGAAGGCTATTCCAAAGACAAAAGAGCTGAAATGGAGGCTCTTTATGCAGGAACTTTGAATGAAATCACTGAAAAAGAAGTGATCAAAGGTACTGTTGTGGGAATCAATGATAAAGACGTTATCATCAACATCGGTTTCAAGTCTGATGGATTAGTTCCTGCCTCAGAATTCCGTGACCTTCCTGACCTTAAAATCGGAGATGAAGTTGAAGTCTTCATCGAAGAGCAGGAAAATGCATTGGGCCAGTTGGTGCTTTCCAGAAAGAAAGCCAGAATGGTACGTGCGTGGAGTGATATCGAAGACGCCCTGGCTAATGATAAAGTAATCGAAGGTCTGGTGAAAAGAAGAACCAAAGGTGGTCTTATCGTGGACATCTATGGTGTGGAAGCTTTCTTGCCGGGTTCTCAGATTGACGTGAAGCCTATCAGAGACTTTGATGTCTATGTAGGTAAAAAGATGGAAGTGAAAGTGGTAAAAATCAACCATACCAACGATAACGTAGTAGTTTCTCACAAAGTCTTGATCGAGAAGGATCTTGAGAAGCAAAAAGCTGAGATCCTGAATAACCTTGAGAAAGGTCAGGTATTGGAAGGCGTGATCAAAAACATGACCAATTTCGGTGTATTCATCGATTTGGGTGGTGTAGATGGTCTATTGCACATCACTGATATTTCTTGGGGTAGAATCAACCATCCTGAAGAGGTACTTCATCTGGATGATAAAGTTCAAGTTGTTGTGCTTGACTTTGATGACGACAAGAAGAGAATTTCTTTGGGTATGAAGCAGCTTACGCCTCATCCTTGGGATGCTCTTTCTGCTGAATTGGAAGTGGGATCTAGGGTTAAAGGCAAAATTGTTAACGTAGCTGACTACGGTGCTTTCTTGGAATTGGCTCCTGGAGTTGAAGGTTTGATCCACGTTTCTGAAATGAGCTGGTCCCAGCACTTGAGAAACCCAGCAGACTTCGTGAAAGTTGGTGACGAAATTGAAGCGGTAGTGTTGACTTTGGACAAGGACGAAAGAAAAATGTCATTGGGCATCAAGCAATTGACCGAAGATCCTTGGACTAAGGGCGACATGATGACCAAATATGCTGTAGGCACCAAGCACAAAGGTGTGGTAAGAAACTTGACCAACTTTGGTTTGTTCCTTGAATTGGAAGAAGGTATCGATGGATTGGTACACGTTTCTGACCTTTCTTGGACCAAGAAAATCAAGCATCCATCCGAGTTTGTGAAAGTAGGAGATGAATTGGATGTGGTTGTTTTGGAACTTGATGTAGAGAATAGAAGACTTGCTTTGGGTCATAAGCAGTTGGAAGAGAATCCTTGGGATACTTTTGAGACCGTGTTCCCAGTAGGTTCTGTTCACAAGTGTACTGTAGTTTCCAAAAACGACAAAGGTGCTGTTCTTGAATTGCCTTATGGTCTTGAAGGATTTGCTACCTCCAAAAACTTGGAAAAAGAAGACGGTTCTTCTGTAGAAGTTGGTGAAGCTTTGGACTTCAAAGTGACCGAGTTCTCCAAAGACGATAAGAGAATCGTACTTTCCCACACTGCTACTTTCAAAGAAGAAGCTAAGCCTGCTGCTGCGCCTAAAAAGGCTAAGAAAGCCGCTGCTGCCCCTGCTGATGCTCCTGCTGCTGCTGAGAAATCCACCCTTGGTGATATCGATGCTTTGGCGGAGTTGAAAGAGAAGATGGAAGGCGGAAAGAAATAAGAAGCTAGAAGCGAGAGTCTAGACTCGATTTTACATAATTTAGAAAGTGGCTGTCGGAAGGCAGCCACTTTTTTTAACCTTTGAGTTTTTTTTGAGACCTCTTTCTATCTTTCAAACTTTTCGGCTGTAATTGGCAATTCCCTAACCCTTGTTCCGGTACAATCAAATACAGCATTGGCTATGGCTGCTGCCACTGGTCCTTGGGCTGCTTCCCCTGCACCCAAAGGAGGTAGTTCAGGCCTGTTGATGACATATACTTCGACTTCAGGGATATCTTTGGCCCGGAGGATTGGATAACTGTTCCAATCTTTACTTAACCCAGATTGCAGCTTTTAGGGGTTAAAAAAGAAAATTTCGGGAAATTTTCTTTTTTTTAGCTCCGATTATCCGTACCCCCCTACGTGATTTTTTTTCTACGGGCTGTATAAGGCCATTTTTCGGTTTGTAGTACACAAGGGGTATTGCATCTTGGGGTTCAATACCAGTACTTTACACCATGTATTTCAAGTTCTCTTTACGTAAACATCCCGATACGGGAATACTCAGCGGATACTACCGGCTGGTGGAAAGTTACCGTAATGCGGACAACAGGGTGTGTCATCGCACTATCCTGAATATAGGTTTCATGGAGGATGCTGCACCCGAGCAGCTCAACAAAATACAGAAACACCTTACCGAGAAGTATGAGCAGAAGGCTTCTCTTTTTGACCTGGAGGAAGATCCAATCGTCAGACGCTATGTTGAAGACTTCTGGAATCGGATCGTATCTTCCAAGAAGCTGGATATCAAGTCGGAACAGCAGCTGTCACGGATGGTGGATATGGATACCATCCAGCACAGTAATGCCAGGGAAATAGGAGCTGAGAATATTGCTTTCCGGACATGGGAGAAGCTACAGCTTACACCTTTATTACTTTCGGCGGGATTCAGCGCCGAAGATGCCAGTCTTGCAGCCACACAGGTTGTATCCCGTGCGGTATACCCCGCTTCCGAACTCAAAACTGTCCGTTGGATAAAGGAAAACTCGGCAGTCTGTGAGCTTACGGGCTATGATATGGATAAAATAACCAAGGACAAGCTGTACAAAAGTGCGCTTGAGCTGTACAAAGTCAAAGATTCACTCGAAAAGCACCTTTCCAAACGTACCAATGAACTCTTTGATCTGCAGGATAAGATCATCCTTTATGACCTGACCAACACCTACTTTGAGGGAGAAAAGCCGAACAGTAAGCTGGCACAATACGGAAGGAGCAAGGAAAAAAGAAAAGATGCGAAACTTGTTGTGCTGGCACTGGTAGTGAATGTGGAAGGGTTTATCAAGTACTCCTCAATCCTGGAAGGAAACATAGCAGACTGCAACACACTTGCCGCAATGATTGAAAAGCTTTCCGTCCACACCTGTACAGGACCTGCGGTAGTGGTACTCGATGCGGGCATAGCCACCGAAGAAAACCTGCATCTTATCCGGAACAAAGGATACAGCTACCTCTGTGTAAGCAGGACAAAACTCAAGGATTATAGCTATGTGCCCGACAGGCTTACAACTCTGCTGGAAACAAAATCAAAGCAGAACATCAGACTCAGAGCCGTGTCCACAGAAAAAAACACAGACTATTATTTAGAAGTCAAAAGCCCTTCCAAAGAGAAGAAAGAGGAAGGTATGAAGCTACAGTTCGAAGAAAGGTTTGAACAGGAGCTGCAAAAAATACACCATGCCCTCAACAGCAAGGGAGGAGTCAAAAAAACCGATAAAGTCCACCAGCGCATCGGGAGGGCCAAAGAAAAGTATCCATCAGTCCAGTATTATTATGAGATCACTGTTGAAAGTGACCCTAAAACAGAACAGGCAACAGCAATGTCATGGAAGAAAAACCCGGAACGGGAGCAGGCAAAAACCGATAATCTGGGCGTCTATTTTTTACGGACAAACCTGAACGTGCAGGAGGAGTACATCATCTGGAATATCTATAACACTATCAGGGAAATAGAAAATGCCTTCCGTACCCTCAAAACCGACCTGGACCTCAGACCGATTTACCATAAAAATGATGATGCCGCCATGGCACATCTACATCTGGGAATCCTTGCATATTGGATAGTCAATACAGTAAGGTACCAGCTCAAACAGAATGGAATAAAAAGCTGCTGGCGTGAAATAGTAAGAGTAGGCAACACACAAAAGGTCATCACTACTTCAGGGAAAAACACCTATGACAAAATCATTACCACACGCAAGTGTACAGTTCCAAACAAAAACCTAAAAGAAATCTACGACATCCTTAAGGCCAAATATCAACCGTTTAAAAAAAGAAAATCCGTAGTACACAAACTTGAACTCAAAAAAACAGAAATACCCAAATTACAGCTACTTACAGGCGGATAGCTGCAATCTGGGTTAATATCCCATTTTTATCATACTTGACTGATTCCATTAAGGTCCAACTGGCAGATTGGATCATCCCCCCCTCGGTTTGGTTGATCAGTCCATCCGGATTGATGCATTGTCCGGCCTCAATCACACCGATCATTCTCTTCAATTTGAAAGCCTCTTTTTCATGGGCTTTTTCAACCTCGGCCATCACTGCAAAATAGGCTGCGGAGTTTTTGTATTTGGCAAAGGCAATTCCATACCCTTTGTTTCCTGTTCGCTCCAAGGCATTCCAATTGGTCTTTGATTTCAATTCCTCCAGAACAGCAATAGCCCTTTCATCTTTCAGGTTTTTGATCCGGAATATGAATGGGTCCATGCCAGAAGCCTCAGCCAGCTCATCTATAAATGACTCCAAAGCAAAAATATTGGCATAGGCTCCGAGCCCCCTGAGGGCAGAGGACCTTAATGGTCCATCATAATTGAAAAGCTGAAGCCTGACATCCTGTATATTATATAAAGGTGTAGCATTCCTGTAAGCTCCTCCGGAAAATCCTCCTTTTAAAAATGGGATTGGGTTTTCCAAATGCCGGGCAGAAACAAAATGGCCTGCTTCTCCCCGAGGTCGGGTGCTATGTGAATCAGACCATATTTTGCTGTCCCAGACCTGAATCAACCCTTCCTTCGAAACCCTGGCTTCCAGTTCCATGATCATTGCTGAACCATAAGGTTCCCATTGGTGCTCATCTTCCCGCATCCATTGTAAACGGACCGGCTTATCGGGATAATGTTTTGCTATGAGCGCAGCCTCTGCTGATACATCATCGGCTCCATTATGTCCATAGCAGCCCGACCCGGGAACTCCAATGCACCTGATTTTGTCGGCATCGATTTGAAAAAGATCTGCTAAGGTAGCCTGTAATGGATAGACACCCTGTGTAGGTGACCAGACAGTAAGTTGCTCATTTTCCCATTTTGCCAAGGCGCAGGAAGGACCTGCAGAACCGTGCATTTGGTAAGGTCGCTGATAGACCGATTTGATCCGGATAGGGGAGTTGGTCAGCTGCTTAGAAATATTCGGGGTTTGCTGAATGACTTCCGGCTTTTGGGCCCTGCTGCGCATGTCGGCAAATAGTCTGTCAGACAGCGGATTTATAGTTGGTTTTTTCCAGACTGTTACCTCTTTGAGTTTTTCCCAAGCCTTTACAGCCTGATATTCCCTTTCAGCAATGACAGCAATGAAACTTCCATCTATCACGACTTTGAGCACCCCTTGGAGGGATTTGACCGCTTCGGAGTCTATGGAGATAAGTTTTGCCTCATAGCTTGGAGGATGCAATACCCGGGTATGTACCATTCCGGGCAACCTCATATCATGGACGAAATGTGCATCTCCTTTGACCAAATGCAGGATATCTTTCCTGGGAATGGGTTTTCCTACATATTGGTGTTTCTGGAAGTCCAAAATCGGAGCTTTTCCGGTTATGGTTTTTTCATAATACGCACCATTAACCAAATCCCAATAGCTTGTTTTTTTCTTGTCAGGTGCGGTAATACAACCATCCTTCAGCACTAAGCTTTCATATGGTGTCTGCAGTTTTTCGGAAGCCAATTTCAAAAGAAAGAATTTTGCTTCCGCAGCTGCCTGCCTGATTGCCAGGCCACTCCCTTCAATGGAGTTGCTTCCTGAAGTATAGCCTTCGTTGGGAGTTTGTCCTGTATCTCCATTGATAATATGACACCTTTTGATATCCACTTCCAATTCATCCGCAGCTATTTGAATCAAAGTAGTCCTTATTCCCTGTCCCAATTCTTTTTTTCCTGTCAAAACAGTCACATGCCCTTCTGCATCCAGTCTTATCCAGGAGTCAATCAGGTCTTTTCCTGCATGGGGCCGAACAGGAATGCCATTGTAAGGCTCTGGTAAATTGGGGTCTTCCTTTGAGGGGCTGCAGTTGACCATTGGGAAGAGATTGAAACCTATCAGCAAATGTCCTGTGGTTCTCAAAAACGCTCTTCTATCCAAATTGAATACTTTCATCGCTTAAAATTTTGATCGGGAGTCTACGGCTTTTTTAACTGCCTTAATAAAACGGCTGTGCGTACCACATCTGCAAATCACTTTATGCAGAACATCCCTGATTTCCTCCTCACTCGGATTTGTTTTTTTTCTTAAGAGTTCCAATGCATTGATCAACATCCCATTCAAGCAATAACCACATTGGGCTGCCTGCTCGTCAAAAAATGATTGTTGTAAAGGGTGTAATTTTTCATCTTGTGCAAGTCCTTCGATAGTTTCTATTTTTTTTCCTTCAAAAGCTGAACAGGGAATCCTGCACGTATAATTGGCCTGTCCATCAGAAAGCACCATGCAAGAACCACATTGATGTAGGCCACAGCCAAATTTGGGACCATTTAAGCCAAATTCTTCCCTGAGAATGTACAAAAGGGGCTCTTCAGGATCTGCAAAAATTGTTTTTTCCCTTCCATTTACAGATAAAACAATTGATTTTGTCATCTTCAAGTCATTTTGATGATAGCTTAAGCTAACTAACAGATTCTAAAACAACAAGTAAAATAACATGAGAGGGCGCTACTTTTGTATAAACGGATTTGTCAACTAGGATGATTGAGAAAAAGGTGATCTAAGAAATAAAAAAAAAGCATCTCATTTTTGAGATGCTTGTGTGGAGGTCGCGAGCGGATTCGAACCGCTGTACAAGGTTTTGCAGACCTCTGCCTAGCCACTCGGCCACGCGACCCTTTCAGAATCGGAATGCAAATGTAGAGAATCTCTTCTTTTTTGCAAAAGCCAAACGAAAATTTATCTGCTTTTAATAAGTTGCCCTTATTTTCGCTATCAACAATTTTTATGCATTTTTTTTCCGTGTTCATCTTGGTGCGTGTAGACTAGTAGAAAACGCCAAATATTGTTTTATTTATAATGATTCTAAATTGAGGCAAAGCTATGAAATAATGTTGTAAAATACTGAAAAACAGGTTGTTGTATATTTGAAACCTTATTGCAAACATTTTTTGAAGCTCCTTCGTTCAAGTTTGAAAAATTGAATTGGGGTAGTACATTTGCAGTGTTTATCAAAAAACGTGCACCAAACTGTTTAATAAGTAATAAATATGTCGATCAAGCGCTCATTAACAAGTGTTCCGTTGAAGCTTAGCACCCTCATGATGCTATTCTTCCTCATGCTAGGGACACAGGTCTTTGCGGTTAATCCCGAAGTGTCAGATAGCGAAGAAGCAATTGCGGCCGGAAAATCAATTTTCAATGCCAATTGTAAAACCTGTCACAAACTAGACCAAAAAAATGTAGGTCCGGCCTTAAGAGGTGTGACCGACCGTAGATCCATTGACTGGACTAAAAAATTCATCCGTAATTCCCAAGCTTTGATTGCATCCGGTGATGCGCAGGCTGTGGCCATTTACAATGAATATAACCAGTTGGCTATGCCAAACCATGAGTTTCTATCAGATGATGATCTGATGAACTTATTGGCATATGTAGAATATGGTGATAAGGCAGACGCAACTGTGGCAGCTGCTGGCGGTGAAGGTGCTGCTGTAGCAGGTGGTGCTGGTATCCCAAGTGAATACCTGACCATCATCTTGGCGGTCTTGGTAATTGTATTGTTGTTGATCCTGATTGTATTGGGATTGATCATTTCAATTCTTACCAAATACCTCAAAACGCAGCCTCTTGATGAAGCGGATCAGGCATTCATCAATCAAAAAACAGATTTCAAAAAGATTTTCCGCTCTGATGCATTTGTTGTAATCATAACTGCATTGGTAGTGGCTTTCGTAGTGAAAACTGCTCTTGATGAGCTTTATACTATAGGTGTTCAGCAAGGCTACGCGCCTAAGCAGCCAATTGCATTCTCTCATCAGTTGCATGCTGGACAATTTGAAATCCCTTGTCAGTATTGTCATACTGGTGTTGAAATAGGAAAATCAGCCAATATTCCATCGGCTAACATTTGTATGAACTGTCATATGCATATTCAAAATGTAGGTGGAAAAGATGGCATTTCTCCTGAAATCGCTAAAATCTACGCTGCTGTGGATGAAAACAAACCTATTGAATGGGTAAGGGTCCACAATCTTCCTGATCTTTCTTACTTTAACCACGCACAGCACGTGGCTGTTGGTGGGGTAGAATGTCAGACCTGCCATGGTCCGATTGAGGAAATGGAAGTGGTTTATCAGCACAGTACGCTTACAATGGGATGGTGTATTGACTGTCACAGACAGACAAGTATCCGTACTGAAGGCAATGAGTACTATGATAAACTTGTACAGTTACACAGCGGCTCCAAGAATGCTTTGAAGGTGAAGGATATCGGAGGTTTGGAGTGTGCAAAATGCCACTATTAATTTAAATCAATTCAGAACTTACTTTTCTTGAATATACAATGAAAGAAAATAAAAAGACCTACTGGAAAGGGTTAGAAGAATTGACAAACGATGAATCGTTTGTTAGAAATGCCGAAAGAGAGTTTCCTGAGGGTCCATCTAATTTGGATGGTTCCTCCAGAAGAGACTTTCTGAAAGTAATGGGCTTCAGTTTGGCTGCAGCATCTTTGGCTGCCTGTGAGGCTCCGGTAAGAAAGGCTATCCCTTATGTAAATAAGCCTGTTGATATAAACCCATCTATTCCCAACTATTATGCATCCACTTTCGCTTCTGGCGGTGATTATGCGGCCGTAGTTGTGAAAACAAGAGAAGGTAGACCTATCAAAATCGATGGAAATGAGCTTTCTCCAATAACAAAAGGAGGAACCAATGCGATTGTGGAGGCTTCCGTTCTTTCTTTATATGACAAGCAAAGACTTAGCGGTCCATACATCAATGGTGAAAAGTCAGAGTGGACTACCCTTGATGCAGAAGTTAAATCCAAATTAGCTTCAGCAGGAACTGTAAAAGTTGTTACCAATACTATTATTTCGCCTTCTACTGAAAAGGCTTTAGCTGAATTTGCTGCTGCTTTTGGTGGTGCTGAAGTCGTCACCTATGATCCTGTTTCCAGCTACGGTATTACCAAAGCTGCTGAACTGACTTATGGTACTGCCATGTTGCCAACTTATGATTTCTCCAAAGCGAATGTGATTGTAAGTTTTGGTGCTGACTTTTTGGGAACTTGGATTTCTCCAATTGAATTTGCCAAGCAATATGCGCAGGGCAGAAAGATTACCAAAGAGAAGCCGGTAATGTCCCGTCACTTCCAGTTTGAATCCAATCTTTCTCTTGCCGGGGCCAATGCCGACTACAGAACCCCTATCAAACCTTCTCAGAGTGGTTTGGCTGTGCTGGCCTTATACAATGCTATCGCAAAGCAAGCTGGGGCTGCTACGGTAACAGCGCCTGCGGTTGAAATTGAATATCTGGATAAAGCTGCAAAGGAACTTTGGGCAAACAGAGGAAAATCCATCGTAGTTTCCGGTTCAAATGACCCGAATGTTCAGGTTGTAATCAATGCCATCAATGATCTGTTGGAAAACAATGGTGTAACTGTTGACTTCTCCAGACCATCTCACTTTAGAAAAGGTGATGATACAAAAATGAACCAATTTATTGCTGACCTTAAAGGTGGTCGTGTGGGTGCTGTTGTTTTCTACAACTGTAACCCTGTATATGACCATGCTAAAGGAGCGGAAATCGCTGAAGCCATTTCTAAAGCTAAAGTTTCGATTGCTACCAATGGTACCATGGATGAAACAGCTTCCTTGGTACAATATGTTGCTCCAGATCATCATTATCTAGAATCTTGGAATGATTTTAACCCAAGAAAAGGCGAGTACAGTTTATCACAACCTACTATTTCTCCTTTATTTAATACAAGACAGGCACAGGAATCTTTCTTGATTTGGGCTGGAAACAGTACGAATTATTATGATTTCTTGCAGGAGAATTGGAAGTCAAACTTATTTGTTACCCAGTCTGATATTTCTAATTTCCAGGAATTCTGGGATAGGTCATTGTTTAATGGTGTTTACTCTATCTCTTCAACTTCTACCGCAATCAGTGGTAATGCAGATGTAGCGGCTGCTGCTTCTGCTGTTGCCAAGGCCTATAAAGCTGATAATGCCGGAGTAGAACTTGCTGTTTATACAAAAGTCGGTATAGGTAATGGTACTCATTCCAATAACCCATGGTTGCAGGAAATGTCTGACCCGATTTCCAAAGCGACTTGGGATAACTACCTTACCGTTTCTCAAAAATGGGCCAATGAAAATGGTCTAAAGATGGTTGAGGGAGCGACCAGAAAAGCTAAAATCACTGTTGGGAACAAATCTCTGATTGTTCCTGTATTGGTTCAACCAGGTCAGGCACAGGGAACTGTTGGTCTTGCCCTAGGATACGGAAGAAGCAAAGCCGGTAGGGTTGCCAATGGTGTTGGTGTCAACGCCTATGAATTATTGGACAGCTCCAATGGATTTGTGAATTATGATATTACAGAAGGTGTTAGCGTAGAGCTTCTTTCTGATACCTACAGGATCGCTCAAACCCAAACCCATCAGACTTATATGGGTAGGGAATTTGTAATTCAGGAGGCTACCCTTTCTGAGTACAAACAGGATGCCAGCGCTGGCAGGTACAAACCACAAATTTATAAAGAAGGTCAATTTGTAAAGCCATCCAAAATTTCCCTGTGGAAAGGCCATCAATATAGCCAGCATCACTGGGGTCTCGCTATTGATATGAACTCCTGTATTGGTTGTGGAGCTTGTACTGTGGCTTGCCAAGTTGAAAATAACGTGGCGGTTGTAGGAAAGCAGGAAGTTCTCAATAGAAGAGAAATGGCCTGGATCAGGATTGACAGGTATTATTCCTCTCCCGAAGGAGCGAGCAGCAACAAAGAATTAGAGCAGGCTGCTGATAATCCTGAGGTTACCTTCCAGCCGATGATGTGCCAGCACTGTAACAACGCTCCTTGCGAGACGGTATGTCCGGTTGCTGCTACTACCCACTCTTCAGAAGGTCTTAACCAAATGACCTACAACAGATGTATCGGTACAAGGTATTGTGCCAACAACTGTCCGTACAAAGTCAGAAGGTTCAACTGGTTCAAATACCATGACAATAAAGAATTCGCAGCAGTGAACGTAGCCCAAAACGATGATTTGGGTAAAATGGTGCTGAATCCTGATGTAACCGTAAGGGCTAGAGGTGTTATCGAAAAATGCTCTATGTGTGTTCAGAGAATTCAGGCCGGTAAGCTTACTGCTAAGAAAGAGGGTAGAAAAGTACAGGATGGGGACATCAATACTGCATGTGCTACAGCTTGTCCTACCAATGCGATTGTATTCGGTGATATGAATGATCCAAACAGCAAGATCACTCAGATGCTCAAAATTCAGGAAGATACCACTTCTGCTATTAAAGAAGTAAATGAAGAAAGAGCATACCATGTCTTGGAAGAAATCAATGTGAGTCCAAACGTGTGGTATTTCACCAAAATCAGAAATAAGGATAAATCAGAAGCGTAAAAATTAATATAATAAGATATGCAGGTTACTTCATCCGTACGCGAGCCGCTAATTACAGGCGGAAAAACCTTAAAAGATGTTACCCATGATATCTCAAGACAAGTAGAGGGCAAGCCAAGTATGGCTTGGCTCCTCGCTCTTTTGGTTTCAGTGGGCGTGCTTGTCTTGGGAGGGCTTGCCCTAGTGGCCACCCTCTGGGAAGGTATCGGAATGTGGGGGCTCAATAAAACTATCGGTTGGGCTTGGGATATCACCAACTTCGTGTGGTGGGTCGGTATTGGTCACGCCGGTACTTTGATCTCTGCTGTACTTTTATTGTTCAGACAGAAATGGAGAATGGCTATTAACAGAGCTGCTGAAGCGATGACGATCTTCGCCGTTATCTGTGCCGCGATGTTCCCAATTATTCACATGGGCCGTCCTTGGTTGGGTGCCTATTGGGCACTTCCTCTACCAAATACCTTTGGCTCCTTGTGGGTAAACTTTAACTCACCTCTTTTGTGGGACGTATTTGCGATTTCGACTTATTTCTCTGTTTCTTTAGTATTCTGGTATATCGGTTTGATCCCTGATTTTGCTACGATTAGAGACAGGGCTACAGGAATCCGAAAAACCATCTATGGTGCTCTGGCCTTTGGTTGGGACGGAGCTGCAAAAACATGGAGCAGATATGAGTCAGTAGCACTTATTCTTGCAGGTTTGGCAACCCCCCTTGTACTTTCTGTACATACCATCGTATCCTTCGATTTTGCGACCTCAGTTATTCCAGGTTGGCATACTACTATCTTCCCTCCATACTTCGTTGCCGGCGCTATTTTCTCCGGTTTCGCCATGGTATTGACCTTGATGATCATCACCAGGAAAGTATTTAAGCTGGAAGATTACATTACCATTGTCCATATTGAATTGATGAACATAGTAATCATCATCACTGGATCCATTGTAGGTATTGCATACATTACTGAATTCTTCATCGCATGGTATTCTGGTGTAGCTGCTGAACAGTATGCATTCGTAAACAGAGCATTTGGCCCGTACTGGTGGGCTTATTGGTCCATGATGACCTGTAATGTGATTTCCCCACAGCTATTCTGGTTCAAGAAGATCAGAACCTCAATTGTAGCTACCTTCCTTTTGTCCATCGTGGTGAATATAGGGATGTGGTTTGAGCGTTTTGTAATCATTGTAACTTCTTTGCACAGAGACTTCTTGCCTTCTTCTTGGGCTATGTTCTCCCCAACTTGGGCAGATATCGGAGTTTATCTGTTTACATTCGGTTTGTTCTTTACCTTATTCTTGTTGTTTGCTAAGTTTTTCCCTGTGATCAACATGGCAGAGGTAAAATCTATTGTTAAATCTTCATCTGAAAAAGTAAATAAATAAGAGCATGGAAAGAGATAAAAACTTTGTCCTCGGTGTATATGACGATGAGGATGTATTGTTAGATGCAGTTTCCAAAGTGAGAGAAAGTGGTGTCAAAATCCACGAAGTTTACTCTCCCTTTCCAGTTCATGGTCTTGATGAGGCATTAGGTTATAAAAGAAGTAGATTACCTATAGCAGCTTTCCTTTTTGGTCTGCTTGGTACTTCTCTTGCATTGACCATGCAGTTTTACATGATGAGATTTGACTGGCCAATGATTATTGGTGGTAAAGACTATGCAGCTTTTCCAGACTTTATCCCTGTAACCTTTGAATTGACCGTGTTATTGGCGGCATTCGGTATGGTTGGTGTATTTATGGTGTCCAGTAATTTGAAGCCTTGGGGTCAGCCTAGAATCTTTGATTTGAGAATAACTGACGACAAGCATGTGATGGCCATTGATTTGGCGGCAAATGCTTCCTTAGGTGAAGATAAAATTGCTGAGGTACTGAAAAACTCTGGTGCTACAGAAGTCAATAAAAAAAGTTTTGAATAGGTAAATAGAAGTCATGAAAATAAAATATTCTATATACGTAATTGCTTTGGCAGGACTCTCCTTTGGATTGGCTTCCTGTGGTGCTTCCGGAGACCATCCCGGTTATGAATATGCTCCCCAAATGTACAACTCTGTTGCCTACGAGCCTTTGTCCCAAATCCAGAATGAACAAGAAGGTTCCTGGCTATCCAGCAGGGAAGATGGTAAAGGAGAATTCTTTAACAGTAATATCAATAACCCTCATGGTATGAATATGAGGGAACCTGTAGAAGGTACCGTTCCCAGAACAAAAGACGGATCATTGCCTTACAGACTGAAGGCTTTTGAATTGGAAGAGGCGGCAAAAAACCAAAATCCAATTGAATTGACTGATCAGGTTCTGGCAGAAGGTAAAGTCCTGTACACTCAGTATTGCTCTACTTGCCATGGTCAAAACGGTGAAGGAGATGGCAAAGCCGGAGAAAGGGTAGGCGGTGTTGCCAACCTTAAAGGAGGAGCATATATAGACCTTCCTGAAGGCCATATCTTCCATGTGATTATGAAAGGTAAAGGGAGAATGGGAGCTCATGGTTCTCAGATTTCTCAAGAGAGAATTTGGAAAATTGTTCACTATGTCAAACAAGAAATTCAGAAACAATAATCATGGCACATAGTACTACAAACTATAATTTGGATCAAAAATTCGAGTTCACAGCTACGCTGAAGAAGTCGATAATGACTGTTTTGGTAATCGGAGCTGTTATCCTTGCTGTTGGAATAATTACTGCTATGGTGGGTGGTGGCCATGATCATGCTGAGGAGGCTGGTGGACATGCATTCCATTGGTATCAAAGATTATTTGCTAACCTTTGGATAAATAATGTTTATTTCACTGGTATTGCCATTATTGGCGTATTCTTTTTTGCCCTGCAGTATGCAGCGCAGGCCGGATGGTCTACTGCTATCCTAAGAATTCCTCTTTCTTTTGGAAACTGGTTGCCAATCGCAGCAGGATTGATGATTCTAACTTTCTTTATCGCCAATCATGACCTTTTCCATTGGACTCATAGCTACTTATTTGATAAGAACAGTCCTGAATATGATAAAATCATTGATGGTAAAGGCGGTTTCTTCTATTGGCCAATGGAAAAAGGTACCTTTCCTATCTTTTTCATTCTCAGAATGTTTTTGTTCTTTGGGTTCTGGGTGTTTTTCTTCAATAAATTGAAATCCTTGGCATTTGAAGAGGACATCAAGGGAGGTACTGGTTACTGGAGAAAATTGAGAACTTGGTCCGCTTTGTTTATCGTGTTCTTTGCTGTTTCTTCTTCTGTAGCAGCATGGGATTGGGTAATGTCAATCGATACACATTGGTTCTCTACCATGTTTGGTTGGTATGTATTTGCTTCCTGGTTTGTGGCTGGTCTTTCTGCCATTACCTTAATAGTAGTATTTTTGAAGGACAAAGGTTATCTGGAAATGGTCAACCAAAACCATATCCATGACCTTGGTAAATTTGTATTTGCTTTCTCTGTATTCTGGACTTATATCTGGTTTTCACAGTTCCTTTTGATCTATTATGCCAACATCCCGGAAGAGTCAGTTTATTTTGTAGAGAGACTGCAAAGTGATGTGTATAGCCCGTTCATTTTTGTCAATCTAGTTTTAAACTTCTTCTTACCTTTCTTAGTTTTAATGACTAGAGATGCAAAAAGGCATGCGATCTTCCTTAAAGTTGTTTGTTCTATCATTATATTAGGACACTGGTTTGACTTCTTCTTGATGGTTCAGCCTGGTACTTTGGGACACAATGGTGGATTTGGTTTGATGGAAATAGGTATGTTATTGGTATATGGTGCTGCTTTCACTTTGGTAGCTTTAGGTGCCCTTGCCAAGAAACCGCTTATTGCGAAGAACCATCCTATGTTGGAAGAAAGTTATCATCATCATATTTAATTATCCGAAAAAGTTAACGTTATGTACGGATTCCTTATAGCTGTTGGTGTTCTGTTATTGTTGTCCATTATTTGGATGGTCTACAGAATACAGACTTTAGTTTCAGTTGTGAAAGGGAGTGACAAAAAAGTCGCAACCGGAAGCAACAAAGTAAACGCGATCATGTTTGTCCTGTTCCTTGTAGGAGCAACTGTCCTGTTGTTTTGGTATTCTATCAAAGAATTCGACAACTATAATCTTCCAGTTGCCTCTGAACACGGTGTAGTTACAGACCAATTGTTCTGGATTACTATGGCGGTGACGGGTATTGTTTTCATCATTACCCATATTCTCTTGTTTTGGTTTCCTTACAAATACCAATATAAGGAAGATAGAAAGGCCTCTTTCTATCCTGAAAACAACAAACTTGAGCTTATCTGGACAACTGTGCCTGCTGTAGTATTGGCGCTATTGGTTATCGGAGGTTGGAGAGCTTGGTCTGATATTACTGCTCCTGCACCTGAGAATTCTCATGTTGTAGAAATAATGGGCTATCAGTTTGCCTGGGAAGTAAGGTATCCTGGATTAGACAATACTTTGGGAGAGCATGATTACAGGTTAATCAATGCAAACAATATTTCAGGTGTGGATTTTTCAGATAAAAATGCGCTAGATGATTTCTCCTCTCCTGTTGTTGTTATCCCAAAAGGCGAGCCCGTTTTATTCAAAATCAGGGCAAGAGATGTTTTACATTCGGTGTTTGCTCCACATATGAGATTGAAAATGGACGCTGTTCCGGGAATGCCTACCAGATTTTGGTTTACGGCTACCAAAACTACCGAGGAAATGCGTGCGGAATTGAACGATCCTGAATTTATATATGAGATTGCATGTACAGAGATCTGCGGTAGAGGACACTTCTCTATGAAAAAAGAAATCAGGGTAGTTGAGCCTGAGGAGTATAGAAAATGGTTAGCTGATCAAAAGCCTTACATTGTCAATAACCCTGCTTTAGTGGCTGACCTTCCTGCGGAATTAAAAGAATTAGCTGAGATTACTATCAGCGAATACAAGTAATTAAATTATCATTTTATGGCAACAGCTCACACAGCTACACACAGTGCTACGGGCCATGATCATCATGATCATGAGCACCACGATAATTTTATCACCAAATACATCTTCACCACAGATCATAAAATGATCGGTAAGCAATTTTTGATTACCGGTATGTTCTGGGCGATTATTGGTGGTTTGTTATCATTGATATTCAGGTTGCAGTTAGGTTTCCCTGACATGAATTTAGAATGGTTGAGACCTATTCTAGGTGGGTGGATTACTCCTGATGGCGCTCTTGATCCGGAGTTTTACCTTGCTTTAGTTACAATGCACGGTACCATCATGGTATTTTTCGTGCTTACTGCAGGTCTGAGTGGAACATTCTCCAATTTCCTTATACCTCTTCAAATCGGAGCTAGGGACATGGCCTCTGGTTTTATGAACATGTTGTCTTACTGGTTGTTTTTTGTTTCCAGTGTGATCATGTTCATCTCCTTATTTATTGAGACAGGTCCTGCTTCTGGTGGGTGGGTAGTATATCCGCCACTTTCGGCTCTGGAACAGGCTATGCCAGGTTCGGGATTAGGAATGACTTTGTGGTTGGTCGCTATGACCTTCTTCATTGCATCCTCTTTGTTGGGGGGCATCAATTATATTACCACTGTCATTAACCTTAGGACTAAAGGTATGTCTTTCTCAAGACTTCCTTTGACTATCTGGGCTTTCTTCTTGACTGCAATTATTGGTTTGTTGTCTTTCCCGGTATTGTTCTCTGCAGCATTGCTTTTAGTATTTGACAGAAGTTTCGGTACAAGCTTTTACCTTTCAGACATCTATATAGGAGGTGAAGCTTTGCCAAATACTGGAGGTAGCCCTGTTCTTTATCAACATTTATTCTGGTTTTTAGGTCACCCTGAAGTGTACATTGTTTTGTTGCCAGCACTAGGTATAACTTCAGAAATTATTGCTACAAACTCCAGAAAGCCGATCTTCGGTTATAAAGCCATGATCATTTCTATGTTGGGTATTACCATCCTTTCATTCGTGGTATGGGCTCACCATATGTTCGTGTCGGGGATGAATCCTTTCTTGGGTTCTATCTTCATGTTCCTTACTTTAATCATTGCTATTCCTTCTGCAGTTAAAGTATTTAACTACCTGACAACATTATGGAGAGGTAACCTTGTGTTTACTCCAGCTATGTTGTTTTCCATTGGTTTGGTGTCCTTCTTTATTTCTGGCGGTCTTACTGGTATATTCTTAGGTAATTCTGCTATTGATATTCAGTTGCATGACACCTACTTTGTTGTAGCACATTTCCACTTGGTAATGGGTTCTGCTTCCTTCTTTGGGATGGTGGCAGGTATTTATCACTGGTTCCCTAAAATGTTTGGTAGAATGATGGATGCCAGATTGGGTTATGTTCACTTCTGGTTGACATTCATCGGGGTTTATATGGTGTTTTTCCCAATGCACTATATTGGTATTGCCGGATTCCCTAGAAGATATTACTCGTGGACTGGTTTTGAATTCTCCAATATGTACACTGATTTGAACATGTTTGTGTCTGCTGCGGCTATCATTACTTTCGCTGCTCAGTTTATCTTCTTGTTCAATTTCTTCTATTCAATGTATAGAGGTAGGGTCGCTTCTTTGAACCCATGGAGATCCAATACGCTTGAGTGGACTACACCATTACATCCTGGACATGGTAACTGGCCTGGAGAAATTCCAGCAGTTTACAGATGGCCTTATGATTATTCTAAGCCTGGTGCTAAAGAGGACTTTATTCCTCAGACAGTTCCTTTGTCTGCTACTCCTGAATCTAATCTGCCTCACGAGCAAGAATTAGTAAAACTGGAGAAGGAAATTATAGCGGATGAAGAAGCGGATTTGGTAGCCAATGAATCAAAGCATTCTTAAAAAAATAAGCAGCTTTCGCAGGATTTCGTTAATCACTGTGATAGCTGTTTATTTCCTAATATTAGTCGGAGGGATTGTCCGGAGTACCGGTTCAGGTATGGGATGTCCTGATTGGCCTAAATGTTTTGGGAGCTGGGTTCCACCAACACATGTGGATCAGCTCCCAAATGATTATCAAGAGATATACTTAGCAAAAAGAATTGCTAAAAACGAAAAGTTTGCAGCTCAATTGAATAAACTAGGGTTCGTTCAAAAAGCCGAGGAGGTAAAAAATGACCCTACTATCTTAATTGAGGAGGAGTTCAATCCGGTCAAGACTTGGATAGAATATGTAAACAGGTTGATCGGGGCTGTGATCGGCTTATTGGTATTGATCACTATGGTTCGTTCATTTCCGTTGTGGAGTTTGGATAAGTGGATTCCTTCCTTGTCTGTATTCAACCTTTTGCTTGTCTTGTTTCAGGCTTGGATAGGCTCTATTGTTGTATCAACCAATCTTCTGCCCTGGATGATAACTGTGCACATGGTGCTTGCTTTGCTTATCGTTTGCCTTTTGTTGTATATCCACTACCGTTCTTATAGGCTTGCCTATCCGGTAATATATAAGACTGAAAAGCCTAATGGTTTATTTAACATTATGCTTGTTGGTTTTATACTTATGCTGATTCAAATAGTACTTGGTACCCAAGTCAGGGAAGAAATTGATCATGTTGCCTTTCAAATGGGTAATCTTATGCGCGAAGAATGGGTTTCAATGCTGGGTATTCCTTTCCTTATTCACCGGTCCTATTCCTTGTTGCTATTGGGGATTCACTTGGTCTTTCTCTACAAGATTTATAAATATACCCTAAGGAAGGTCAGTTTATTCAAATGGTCACAGGTCTTGTTTGGGGTAATAGTATTTGAAATCATTACGGGGGTTGGTATGGCTTACTTTGCAATACCGGCATTTATTCAGCCCCTGCATTTATTATTTGGTTCATTGATTATCGGGATACAGTTTGTGATTCTCTTAATACTCAATGATCAGAAAAAATTAAGTCTTGAAAAAATCAGTTCATGAGAACTTTAAATAGCTACGAAGCATCTTTATTTGATATCCTTTCTTTGAGGGCAAAAGCTTACTATGAGCTTATCAAATTCAGATTGTCTGCATTGGTTACTTTCTCTGCAGCATTTGGCTTTATTCTTGGGGATTCAGGGACCTTTTTTTCTTGGTCTGGTTTCTTTGCTCTGGTAGCCGGAGGCTTTTTGATTACTGGCGCATCAGGTGCAGCCAATGAAATCATGGAAAGAGATCTTGATAAATTAATGAAAAGGACCCAAAACAGGCCTTTGCCATTAAATCAAATTTCTTTGAATGAAGCTTATTGGTTCACTTTCTTTATCGGTTTGCTTGGGGTCTCCATTCTTTGGTTCTTTACCAATCCTTTGACTACCGCTCTGGGGGTTTTAAGTATGGTGTTGTACATTTTTGTGTACACGCCTTTGAAACGAGTAGGCCCAATTGCCGTATTTATAGGAGCGATTCCTGGTGCTATGCCCCCATTATTGGGCTGGACCGCTGCGACGGGTTTTATTGGTCATGAAGCATTGATTTTGTTTGGTATCCAATTCATCTGGCAGTTCCCTCATTTCTGGGCCATTGCTTGGGTCAGTGATGAAGATTATAAAAGAGCCGGATTTAAATTGTTGCCTAGCGGTGGCAAGAAGGATCTAAATACTGCCATTCAGATCATGATCTATACCTTGTTCCTTCTTCCTTTGGGCTTGCTGCCAACCTATTTTGGGCTAACCGGCATCAATTCAGGAATTGTGGCGACGGTATGCGGGGTACTGTTCCTTGCTCAGACCTTCTCCTTGATGAGAGATTGTTCCAGGAAATCTGCTTTGAAGATTATGTTTGGATCGTTTCTTTATTTACCGATTGTCCAAATCGCATATATGTTGGATAAAATCTAATTATGGAAGAAAAATTTGCCTATATAGAGGGAGCTGAGCAACCCATCTCCATGCATCCGAAAAAGTTTGCCCTTTGGCTTTTTATCGTATCCGTGGTAATGATATTTGCTTCCCTGACGAGTGCATACATCGTTAGGCAGGCTGAAGGTAACTGGTTGGAGTTTGATTTGCCTTCCATATTTTGGTACACCTCGGGTATAATTGTGCTGAGCAGTTTCACCTTGCATTTTGCCTATATGGCTGCCAAAAAAGATGAACTTCAAAAATTGAAGATTGGAATGATCATTACAGTTCTTCTTGGACTGGCTTTTTTGGTGGGACAATGGTATAGTTGGGTAGCTTTGGTGGACAGAGATGTTTACTTTGTAGGCAATCCTGCTGGCTCTTTCCTGTATGTTTTCACCGGTTTGCATGCAATCCACTTGATCAGTGGTGTGATATTTCTAATTATTGTATTAATTTCGTCCTTCAGATATAAAGTCCATTCCAAAAATATGAATGCCATGGAAATGTGTGTTACCTACTGGCATTTTTTAGGAGGGCTTTGGCTTTATCTCTTTATGTTCTTATTATTGAATCATTAAACTTAAAATAAAGTTAAATCAAACAATATGTCAACGACTGCAACTGCTGTGGGCGTGAGCCCTAAAAGAGGAATCTGGGGAGGTGGTAACGAACCACTCAAAGCCAGTTATGGAAAACTGATGATGTGGTTTTTCTTACTCTCCGATATCTTTACTTTTGCTGCCTTTTTGATTGCATATGCTGCCATCAGGGTCAGTTATCCCGGATATGCAGGGCCTGAGGATACCTTTATTGGTTCTAACGAATATTGGCCAATTCCGGAATTGGTATTTGATGCCATACCGTTTTTCCATGGTGTTCATATTCCATTGGCTTTCGTAGGTCTGATGACCTTTATCCTTATCATGAGTTCTGTAACCATGGTATTGGCTGTGGAAGCAGGCCACAGAAATGACAGAAAAGATGTTGTTAAGTGGTTGCTTTGGACCATGCTTGGAGGGATTACCTTCTTAAGCTGTCAGGCATGGGAATGGACCCATTTTATCCATGGTACAGACGGAGGTTCTCAAATGACATTTGTTAATAAAATGGGTCAGGTAGTAACTGAGACTGTATATGGTGCCAATCTTTTCATCAATGAGTATGGTCCTGCTGCCTTTGCACAATTGTTCTTCTTTATTACCGGTTTTCATGGTTTCCACGTAACTATTGGTGTGTTCCTGTTGTTCTTGGCTTTCTATCAAACGGCAGTAGGAGTTTATGAAAGAAGGGGCCACTACGAAATGGTTGAAAAAATCGGATTGTATTGGCACTTTGTTGACTTGGTTTGGGTGTTCGTATTTACATTCTTCTATTTGATCTAAGGCTTAAAACGACAATAATATGGCTTCACACGAAAATAAATCCACGCTTGAGGTTATCCCAAGAAACGAGGAAAAAATAAAAAAGATTTGGAAGACAGCTTTCATCCTTTTGATTCTTACTTCCATTGAATTTGTATTTGCTTTCACGTTGGATAGGGGAATCCTTTTGTACTTAATCTTCATTGCTCTAACTATTTGGAAAGCAAAATATATCATGATGGAATTCATGCACTTGGGAGAAGAAGCTAAGCCACTGTTCTATTCCATTATCGTTCCATTGATCTTTCTTGTATGGCTAGTAATCGCTTTGATGAGAGAGGGAACTGATATTTTCCTTTTGAGGTGGTAATGCTTCCATAAAAGTTAAAAAAAATAGGTTGGGGAGTGAATCTTCAACCTAATTTTTTGTTTAGTAGTAAAGATAAATATGCGTACGATTAGATTACTTCAAGGGCTTGTTCTGATTTGTATTTTGATGATCCCGGTGCTCATTATTGTGTTTTTGAAGACATTTGGTACCAATCATTATGAAATACCAGTATTATTTCAGGACGGAGTGGAAAACCCTTTTCAAGAATGTGAGTTTAATGAGTCGGGACAGCATTACATTCCCGATTTTCGATTCACTACTCAGGATAATGGCCTGAGAGGTAGAGAGGAAATGGAAGGAAAGCTAACTATAGTGGATTTCTTTTTCACTTCTTGCCCCAGTATTTGCCCTGTAATGTCCACTGAGATGGAACGTGTAAACGATGCATTTCGGAACGAACCGGATGTACAGATTTATTCCATTTCCATTGATCCTGAATATGATACGCCGGAAGTGTTGAAAGATTATGCAGACCGGCACAATGCCATACAAGGGAAGTGGTTCTTTTTGACTGGAGATAAGGAAGAAATCTATAACCTGGCGCGTTGTGGATTCATTTTGCCTACCATTGATGGTCATGGGGAACCGGATGATTTTGTACATAGTGACAAATTCGTTCTTGTGGATGAACTTGGAAGGATCAGAGGGTATTACAGTGGTACCAATAGGGATGAAGTGGACCGTTTGATTTTAGAAACAAAAATATTGTTACATGGAAAATAATAGTTTGGCTCAACAGCCTGAAAGTAAAGGTGTTTTGAGGTTAATTACAGTAATTTCAATTGCTGTGCCTATCGTTGTAGCAGTGCTTCTCTTTATGCCCTCCAAAATTGAGGTGGCCAGTAATTGGGTGTATTTTCTACCTCATTTGAATGCGGTGATCAATACAGCTGCTACCCTGGCCCTGATAGCCGCATTGGTCTTCATTAAACAAAATAACATAGCCTATCACAGGGCATCCATGACTGTTGCTTTTGCTTTGGGAGCTGTTTTCCTGGTTTCATATGTTATTTATCATGCCAGTGCCGAAAGCACCGCATTTGGAGGTGAAGGATGGATCAGACCGGTTTATTATTTTATATTGATCAGCCATATTGTTCTGGCGGCTATTGCCTTGTTCCCTATTTTGCTTGCCTATTACTACGGGTATACAGATCAAAGGAGTAAACACCGGAAAATTGTTAAATTTGCTTATCCGATCTGGTTGTATGTAACCATCACAGGCGTACTGGTTTATCTGATGATCAGTCCTTACTACAATTTCTAACCCCCCTTATTGAAAGGGACGTTGAACTTATGATGAAGCTTATTAAACGGATATTGTTGACCCTGCTGATCGCCTTATTAAGTAATGTCAGTTTGATTTATGCGCAATGCGCCATGTGCAGGGCTACTGTAGAGAATAACGTGAGCAATGGGGAGACAACCATTGGGGCGGGACTTAATGCAGGCATCCTTTATTTATTTGCGATGCCTTATCTTATTGCCGCGGTAATAGGTTTCCTCTGGTATAGAGCAGCGAAAAAGCGAAAAGCAAAATTTGTTTTCCAGGGAGATAAATTCTGATAAAAGAAGGCAAAGTTGGTTATCCAACTTTGCTTTTTTACTTTTATCCTTCCTATGTTAAAGAGAAAAAGAACTATCCTTCTATTGGCAGTTTTGGGGATTGGCTTATTGCTTGCCCTCAACTTTTTTATTAGTGGGCAGGGTAGTTCTGACAAATACTTTTTATCAGTCAATCAAAAGGTCAATCAAATCCTTCAGGAATTTGATCAGGATTTTATCGATCTTTTGATGCAAAACCGACCCGAAGACCCCATTTCTTTTTCAAAAATGAGTATCAGCTCCAAACATCCTTACTACATTTTCGGGGAAAATGGGGAGTTGATTTATTGGTCAGATTTTACCTTTATCCCAGATTTTGAACTGGTTAGAGGTATGGCTAATCCTTATTACTATGAGGATAGGCAAGGGATTTATTTTTCCAAAGTCAGGAGATTCACAAGGAATGAAAAAGGGTTTTGGCTGGTTCAGCTGCATCCTTTTTTCTTCAAAAGGGAGATTCAGAATGAGTTCCTGCAGACAGGATTTAATAAAAAGTTTTTTGGGAATGACTTTTTGAGTTTGTCCCCCAGTAGAGAGGAGGGGTATTATGACCTTGAAAGCGATAAAGGAGAGTACCTGTTTTCTATTAAATTTGAACAGGGATACCAGCCTATTGAGCAAACCAATAATATTGCCATTTTGGTCTTTTTCTTTTCTCTCCTTTTGCTCATTTTGATTTTAGGCTATGGATTTGTCAAAACGATCTGGTTCAAGGGGAAGGAAAGTCTGGCCATTTTGTACACGGCAGGCACTTTATTTTCTATAAGGGGATTTATGCTCTTTTTTGACTTTCCTCAGGGTTATTTTGATTATGAATTATTCGACTCCAGCAAGTATGCTTCTTCCTGGTTCAACCCGAGTCTGGGGGATCTCTTGCTTAACGTTATTTGCCTTGCTGTAATCCTGGCGATGATTTTGGGGCTATTTAGGAAAGAAGGGTTTTTACTTAAGTTTAAAAAAGTACAGGAAAGATTCAGTAAATGGTTTTTTTATGTCTTGCTTTATACAGGGGCTCTATTACTGTTGGTCGCATTTTATGGGCTGTATATCGATATCCTGAGCAATTCCCAGTGGGAGCTCAATATTCTTAGCCTTCCCTCAATGGATTACCTGAAAGGAATCAGCTTGTTGATCATTTTCTTTGGTGCCGGAGCTTATGTGCTTTTCTCGATTTTAGGATTGAGTCTGGTACTGAACCATGGTATGGAAGAAAAGACCTATGCACTCAAAGTACTTGTCATTTTTGCTTCCCCTATCATTATTTTATTGGCATGGATCAATTGGGTCCATCTTTTGGCGTTTTTAGCCCATGTCATATTTCTTGTTTCCATCATCTCCTTCGATCTTCATAAGAATATTTTCAAGTTGGGATTAAATACCTTTTTGACCTTCTTCTTTGCTTGTCTGATTACAGCCATAATTGCGGGCATTGCTGTTCATGATGTGTATTTGAAAAAACAATTGCAGTCAAAAACCAGGTTTGGTACCCAGCAATTGATTGAAAATGATGTCATGGCTGAGTTTTTCCTATCGGATATCATGAACAGGATCCGTGAAGACCTTTTTATTAAAAATGCAATAACAGACCCTTTCCAGTCCAAGGAACCCATAGAGCGGAAGATAAGAAGGATTCATATGACACCTTACTTTGACCAATATGCACTTAAGGTGAAGGTGTTCAATGCTGCTGGAGATAATATTTTGATAAGAAATGATGAGGAAAACCTGGAGTCTGTGCGGTTCAGTTATGTTAAAAGTGATTATGCTACCTCTGTAAGGGACCTTTATTTTATTAAAGGGAATGAGGAAGGTGCCAGTAACCAGTACTTTGCTTTTATCCCGCTCTATAAGGATGACGTATTTATAGGTACTGTTTATTTGGAATTGAAGCAACTCAGAATTCTTCCGGGAGCGGTATTTCCCAAGCTTCTCATGGATAGGAATTATCTTGCCACACTGAATGACAAAAATTATAATTATGCACTTTTTCAGGATGGGGTGCTTCAATATGCTGTGGGGGTTTTTAATTATCGGGCAGCTGATTTTTATGAATTGCTTGATCTTCCCGGACTATATAAGTCCGGAATTTACAGGAAAAAATACCACCATTTAGGGGTGAAAAATGAGGACAAAGTCATCATAGTATCTTCCCCTCTTTATCCTGTTTATTACATCCTGGCAGATATTTCCTTGTTTTTCCTTTCCTTTATTCTGCTGACTTTAGTCAGTCTGTTGGTGTATGCGTTGATCAGGGGACTGAAAACCTTCGAATTCAATTATGCCACTAAGTTGCAGATGTACCTGAATTTTGCTTTCTTTTTCCCTATTCTGATCATATCCGCAATTATTTTAGGGCTTTTGACCAATTCTTATCAGGAAGAGCTTCACAGGCAGTATTTTCAGAAGGCGACTTTGATTAAAGATAACCTCGCTGCCATTATGGAAAAACAACTGGCCGGTGTAGCAGATAGGGATGATTTCTTTGAAGCTGTCAATAGTCTGTCCGGGACGACCAATCTGGAAATCAATGTCTATGAGAAGGAAGGATATCTTAAGGCAAGTTCTCAGCCCAATATTTTTGATAAACGCATCCTCACCAAATACATTAACCCCATGGCCATTGTGGAGGTAGTGGAAGGTCAAAACAACCTGGTGCTTTTACAGGAAAGGGTAGGCTCATTGAATTATAAGACGGTATATGCAGCGGTAAGGTCCACGGATGGACAGGAAATAAAAGCTATTGTGGCCATTCCGTTTTTTGAATCAGAAAGTGAGCTGGATTTATTGATCGCAGATGTGCTCAGTAACATCCTGAACATCTTCGTGCTGGTGTTCATCATGTTCCTTTTTGTCTCCTATTTTGTTTCCAGAAATCTGACCTTCCCATTCAAGCTTTTGACCCAAAAACTTAAAGCTACGGATCTGGATAATAACGAGCCTATGTATTGGCCGGCTAAGGATGAAATTGGACTTTTGGTCAATGAGTATAATAACATGTTGTTCAAACTGGAGGCCAGTAAGAATGTCCTGGCCAGTACAGAAAAAGAGTCTGCCTGGAGAGAGATGGCCAAACAGGTGGCCCATGAGATCAAAAATCCCCTGACCCCGATGAAACTGACCCTGCAACATCTGCTCAGGTTGCAGTCAGAGGGAAAAATAGATGACCCCAAAAAACTTAAGAAGCCGATTGAAACATTGATCCATCAGGTAGACACCTTAAGTGATATAGCTACATCGTTCTCCACTTTTGCAAAAATGCCGCTTCCAAAGAATGAATTGATGGATTTCCGAAAGGTGGTTCAGGATACATTGGAGTTATTCAAAAATAGGGAGAAAGGTACGATCAGCTTTGAAGATTTGAGCCACTCGGACAGGCTTAAGATTATGGGGGACGACCATCTGTTTGGAAGGGTTATTTCCAATCTGATCATCAATGGTATACAGGCTGTTGAAGAACCCGATAAACCTGAGATCAAAGTCCGTCTCAAAGAAGAGGAAGGGCAAGTGATTTTGGAAATCCAGGACAATGGAAAAGGAATTCCTGAAGAATTAAAGGACAAGATTTTTATTCCAAATTTCAGCACCAAATCCGAGGGGTCTGGGCTTGGCCTTGCGATTGCCAAAAGAGGTGTTGAAACTGCCGGTGGTCGTATTTGGTTTGAAACGGAATTGGGAAAGGGCACTTCTTTCTTCTTGTCTTTTGATCTGGTCAACTGATTTTTTCAGGATACGATTTCAATTTTTCTGTAGGCTAACTCCCTGATTTTAATTCTTCATCCATAAAATTTACCTTAGTATGTATTTTGTGTGTGAATATGCTTAGGGTTAGTGCCATTTTAATTTTCCTTTTGTGCCTTACAAGCTTCGGTAAATGGGCAAGTGCCCAGACTGAAACCTGTAAAACAATCTCAGGAGAACTCGCAGCCCAAACTTTTATTTTAGATTCTTTATCTGTTCTGGAAGAAACCATCCGCATTACAGATAGCAAGGAAAGAGCATATGATTTTTCCTATCATCTTGGTTCGGGTATCATAAAGATACATTTCCCTGATGTTAATAGACCAGATTCTTTGCTGATCTGTTATCGAACTATACCGATTGCTTTTCATGAAAGGGTGGCGAAAAGAACCCTCTTGGCAGATTACGATTCCATGGCCTATTTCAAAGATAGGAGGATGGCCGCTTCTCCTCTGTTTGATTTTAGGGAGGAATTGTTCCCGTCCACCAACCTCAACAAATCGGGAAACCTTACCAGAGGGATTTCATTCGGTAATACTCAGAATTTATTTGTCAATTCCTCTTTGAATCTGCAAATGAACGGTGAGCTTTCGGAGAATCTGAATATCAGGGCAAGCATTACTGATCAAAATGTACCTTTTCAACCGGAAGGCAATACCCAACAATTACAGGATTTTGATAATGTACTGGTGGAGCTTTACAATGAGCGGTTTAACCTGGCAGCGGGGGATGTGGTATTGCAACAGCGTAAATCAGAGTTTCTTCGGCATTATAAAAATGTCCAAGGGGCGCAGTTGACGACTAAATATGCGATAGGAGATAAATGGAAAGCTTCCACCCAGGCTGCGGCTTCTGTGGCAAAGGGTAAATTTGCTTCCATAAACTTGGAAGTTACTGAGGGTACTCTTGGGCCTTATCGGATTCCCGGGCCACAGAACGAGCGCTTTGTGATCATCATGGCCAATTCCGAAAGGGTTTTCCTAGATGGTAAGCAGCTGCAAAGGGGCTTTAATTACGATTATGTCATAGACTATAACCAAGGGGAAATCACTTTTACCCCTAATGTATTGATTACCCAATATACCCGTATAAGGATAGATTATGAATATGCCGAAAGGAATTTTACCCGGTCTATCCTGACAACTAACCATATTCAGGAAACAGATAAGGTTGCTTTGTATATGAATTTTTACAGGGAAATGGATAACCGAAACCGCCCGCTTTTTTTTGAACTCAGCGATGCGGATAAAAGACTGCTGGCCTCCGTCGGGAATGACTTAGAGTCAGCTGCCGTTCCAAGGGTGGATTCTGTAGCTTTTGATCCAAACCGTGTATTGTACAGGAGGGTACTGGATGTAGATGATCAAGGCAATCCCATAGTTTTTTATGAATATTCAACTGATCCAGAGCAGACCCATTTTGCCATCGGATTCTCGGAAGTTGGACAAGGTAATGGGGATTATGTGAGGGACCGGCAATTGGCCAATGGGCCGGTATTTGTGTTCAGACCTAGGGTCAATGGTGTGCCCCAAGGGAATTATTCCATCTTATCCCCTCTTCCAGCTCCCAATAAAAAACAGATGTTCACTACGGGCGCCAGGGTAAGGCTCAGTTCATTTGAGCAGGTTTATACAGAAATGGCTTTCTCCAACGTGGACCAAAACCTGTTTTCTGAAATTGATAATGAAACCAACAATGGCTTTGGTATCAAGTCAGGCTTTGTTTCAGAAAATAGACCCTTGGAAAAGTTAAAGGGTTACCGCTTCAATGCCCTGACGGAATTTGAATATAACTCGGATAATTTCAGCTTCATTGACCGGTTACGGTATATAGAATTTGACCGGGACTGGAGCTTGAGCAGAGAGGATATGCTGGAAGCTGGACATGAGCGGATCTTTAATGCCGGTTTCGGGTTCATGAAGGACCAGCATAATGAATTGAGCTATCGCTTTAATTTTAGGAACCGTGGAGCCATTCAGTCCGGAACCCAGCATATGGCCAAATTCAACCAGCAATTGGGAAGAAGGTTTTTTCTTAAAAATGAGCTTTTTGTGCTGGATTCAGATGTCCGGAATCTCAACTCCGATTGGTTCAGATATACCGGAGATTTTCAGTATAGATCCAAAATTTTGGTTCCCGGTTACCGGCTAATGCTCGATAGAAATGCGGTCAGAAACATGGAAACGGATTCTGTGGTGAGTACCGCCATGAACTTTGTGGAGCATATGGCCTATCTTAACAGTAACGATACTTTGCCTTATTCTTTTTTTATCAATGCTTCAGTTAGGGAAGATCTTTTTCCTGTGAATGGTATTTTGGCTCCTGATACAGAAGCATTTCAGACCATGTTTGGATTGAAGAGGAGGTTCAAAGGGCATGACCTTAGCGCAAGTTTTACTTACCGGGAACTGGAATTTTTGAGGCTGGATGGAGAAAAAGAAACCACTGTTTTGGGAAAGGTGGATTACTTGGGAACAATGGCTAAGGGAGCAATAAGGAACGAACTCAGCTATGCCTTGGGCAATGGCAGGGAATTCCGCAGGGAGTTTGTCTTCCTTCCAGTTCCTACAGGAGAGGGTACCCATACCTGGAGAGATGACAATGGAGATGGGATTCAGCAGTTGAATGAGTTTTACCTGGCCTTCAATCCGGAAGAGAAAAATTTTATAAAGGTATTTGTGCCTACCACTGAGTTTGTACAGGCCTATACAACCATTTTTAATTATCGCCTCAATGCCAGATTTCCTGATTCCTGGAGAAAAGAAGGGGGGATGAAGCAGTTTCTGCAGAAATTTTCCAATACTACAAGCCTGAGTATTGAGAAGAAGATTACTTCCAATGAATTTTGGGACAGGATCAACCCTTTTGTGGGGGGATTCGCGGATGAGGACTTGATTTCGGTCAGGCAGGTGATCCGTTCTTCTTTCTTCTTTAACCGTTCTTCTGCCAAGTATGGTTTTGATGTGTCAGTTTTTGACAGTCAAAACAAACAACTGCTGGCCGGAGGATTTGATGATTTGTTACAAAAGGATTGGCGCTTGAATACGCGTTACAATATCAATCCAAATCTCAATTTACGCTTGATAGGGCAATCGGGCAGGAGAATTGCCGATTCAGATTTTTTGGACAACCGCAATTATTCCATTCAGCAATATGGGTATGGTCCCGAATTCGCTTATCAGCCCAGCAATGTTTTTAGGACAACCATCATGTACCAGTATATGGACAAAGTGAATCAGGCCAATACAGAGTTTGATGAAAAAGCAATGATCCACCAAGCTGGTCTTGACTTTAGGTTTGCCAAGGCCATAAAAACCACGATCAATGCCAACTTCAGGTACATCTATATTGATTATAACGGACAGGCCAATACCCCTACTGGATATGAGATGTTACAGGCTTTGACTACTGGGAACAATGTGACCTGGTCGTTGAATTGGCTGCAAAAAATCGGGGAGGGATTACAGATGAATATGGTGTATGAGGGAAGAAACTCTGAGGGTTTGGGCAGACTGGTGCATATCGGAAGGATGCAGGTGACGGCATTGTTTTGAACCACAACAGTGAGAAAAGGGGACAAAAGAAATGTTGTTTTAATGCTTTGGATATTTTGGCTATTGTGACTTTTGTGGGCTTTTGCGGTTAAAATTTCAATTAGAGTTGTGGCTGAAGATCAAAGGGAAAGCCATCAATCATTGGATTTTATTGAACCACAACAGAGACAAAAGGAAACAAAAGAAATGTTGTTTTAATGCTTTGGATATTTTGGCTATTGTGACTTTTGTGGGCTTTTGTGGTTAAAATTTCAATTAGAGTTGTGGCTGAAGATCAAAGGGAAAGCCATCAATCATTGGATTTTATTGAACCACAACAGTGACAAAAGGAAACAAAAGAAAGGTTGTTGTCAAGGCTTTAGGTAGTATGGCAGTTCTGACTTTTGTGGTTGATTTTGATTTGATTAAGAAAAGCCAATATTTTTGCCACAAAGACACTAAGGTACTAAGGTCTTTTCTTTTCGGATCTTTGTGACTTGGTGCCTTTGTGGCATTTTAAAGTTTTGTCAGTTCCAGCTTCCTAAACTCCACTTCTGCCCCTTCGGCCTGAATGGCGATTTTGCCTTTGCTGGCGGTGGCTCCAAAACCATGGTTGACCAGGTCGCCATTTACCCATACTTTGACCTCATCTCCTTGGCATTCGATCAGCATACGGTTCCATTCTCCCAAAGGTTTTTCTGAGCCGTCAGTGAGGTTAAGAATTCGCCGTCCTTTTCCTTCAGTTACTCCCCAGTTCTCCCTTGGACCTCTTCGGGCTTCCATCTCAGGAACTTGGATATCTTCTCCGATTACCCAAAAATCTCCGGCATTTTCATGCATCATCTGTACTTCTATGGATTTGGGAAACATGTCATAGAGGAATCGGTGGGAAGAAGCATGAACCAAAACGCCACAATTCCCAGGCGCTCCCGGAAAGCGGTATTCTACTTCCAAGCGGTAATTTTCAAATTCTTTTTCCGTAATCAGGTGTCCTAATGGTGTCCCAAGACTTACCAACATCCCTTCCCGTACGATAAAAGGCTTCCTCAAGGAAGCGTCTTTATCAAGTTCGGGTACATCCATATACCAACCGCTAAGGTCTTTTCCATTAAAAAGACTTTGTGCGGAGCTTTCCAAAGCTAAAAGTAAAATCAGGAAGGTGAAGCGAAATTTCATATCGGAAGATACAGAAATAATAGCTTTTCCAGAAAACTTTTGTAAGGACTTGAATTCATTCCATTTGAATTTATTAAAAGACTGAACTTAGTGGTGTGATTTCTATGTATTGTAAACTGTCTTTTTCAAAATAATTAAATAAATGGTTGTTTGGCCCAAAATGAACGGGCATATGCTGGATATCAATTAATACTGCTGTAGGAGTATCATCAAGAGCACATTTTATCAAATGTCGGCTTAATGTTTTCCTGTCTGAATGCTGTGTTACAATTAATAAAAGCTGATCATTGTAAAGTGTGAAATCCATTACTCTGGTGTATTCTTGTAGATCAACCTCTGCTTTAGCGTATTCCTCCATTGTGGCATACCGCTTGTTTTCCGTGAAATTATAGTTGATTTCTTCAGGTACTGAAAATTTTCTTTTCGAAATCAATTTCCCTTTTTTATCAATAGTGAGTAGAAGTTGATAATATGGATTTAAAAGGTGGAATTTGTCGCCTTCTACAAGCACTTGGACAAATTCTGCAACAGGATGTTCCAAGGTTTCTTCAAACAGGAGCTTTGAAGTTTGGGTCTTGATATTGTATAAATAAGTTTTGGATTGATTTAGTTTTTCGAATACAAAAGTGGTTATGATAAGGTGGTTATTATCGAACTTGGTAAAATCTGAAATGAATTCGGTAGAGGGAATGTCTATGGTTAATACCTTGACATTATAGGGGTTTTCAGTGTCGATAAAATGAAATTCATTCGGAGATATTTTTAGAATCGCAAGAGTCTCCGAGTCGAAATAATTTAATTTGGAAACATATTGCCCCTTGATTTCAAATCCTGCATAAGTTTCCTTCATCTCGACCAGCTGAATGGCTGAATCCAATTTGTTCTCCTTATATATATCCAGCTGTGTACGGAAGTTGTGGAGGACAAAAATAGCATCTTGATGAAAAGACATAAGCAGTTCATTGGGGTTTCTGATTTTTTCAATCTTTAATGTTTGCTCAATATCATGAAATGATTCCTTGTGGTTTTCGCAGGAAGATTGAAAAATCAGATGGCAAAAAAGACAGATACACCAAAGGTAATGTTTTGCTGATTTCATTTAATAGAGGAGTTAGTTTGGATGTAATAACTGCTTTTTTCCAAATAATTTTCAAAATAACGCGTGCTGTCCCAAAGAACTTTAATCTTATTTTTACTGCCAAACAACATGGCTTTTTTCTTGGAATTGGAAAGCACTATCACTAAAGTAGATGAATCGTTTGTGCTTAAATTCAATTTGTCGCTGTATTCTGAGAAGCAGGAATTACAACGGTCCAAATCAATGATAGCAAAATGGGGTGCCGACTTGACTGCATTTTCAAGTTCCGGATTTGTTTTTTTAGGCTTTCCAAGGCAGGATAGCAACAAGAGTATTAAAGCAAATGAAATTTTATTTCGCACTGAATACATCATATACTATTTCATCTTCATTTAGATTTTTATAATTGGGGTGGATCCTTGGTAAGTATATGCCGTCAGGGCCTAAAAAAGGGACTAATGGATCATAAATGCCAGCCTTGAATTTGGTGCTTCCAAAAAATTCACCATTGAGGTTATAGGTGAGAATTTCAAAGTCCTTTGAAAGATAAATATTTATAATGTCGCTATTTTTTGTTTTTGACTCGGCTAGTGGAAGGAACCGAATTCTGTGTATAATGTTTTTTTCCAAATCCAATAAAATTCTTCCATAAACATAGCCTTCAGACATCATTTTAGGCCATTTTTCTTTGTACTTATCTTTAGGAACAGGCTGTGGTTTGGTACTTATTTCTCCATTCATAGGAATTGGTATTGACTCAATTAAAACTCCATTTTCTCCTTTGATATGATAAACTGTGTCTGATAGGTTCCATGAAAAATACCATTCTTCTGGACCAATTTTTACCCTTTTAAATGTTTCCTCGATCCATCTTTGATCATGAAAAACATTGGGTTTTTTTACGTAGTTATATGAAGTAAAATCACCTGAAATTAAATTGAGGCTATGTTCCGTTATAAAATTCCCATCCTGAAGACTTGCATCCAACAAAGGATAGACTGAAAAATGTAATTCGTTTCCAAAAAGAATCGATGGAACAGAAGGTGTTCCAACATGATTTATTAAACCATCAATATCACTGGTAAATTCATTGTGCTTGATCCGGTCTACAATATTTCCACTTAGGTCTACGATAAGTGAGTTTTTCAAAAGGAATTGAGGGAATAAAAAAATAGAGTCAGCATTGTGATAATAGAATGTGTTTAACCTTTCCAATCCATTTACCCCTTCTCTCTCTACAGGTATCCTGTGGATCAGTTTTTGGTCAGACAAACTGTAAAAATCCAAAGAATAATTGACCTGGTTCAAAACCAACAAAGTGTCTCGGACTACCTGATAAATGTAAAATTCATAGGTGGATTTTTCGTCTAATGGTAACCGTAAAGATTTTGTTTTCACCAAAAACTGGTTTTCTGGAACCTGGAGATTTTGGGAAAAATTACAGGAGGAAATAAAGATTAAACTGATATAAGATAAAATGATTTGTCTTCTCATAAAAGCATTATTTGAAGGTAAAAAGATAATAAACCGCTTTGAAATCCTAGGAATGCAAAGCGGTTTTAAATTTGTCTACTGTTGCGCCCCACCTCCACATATGATTTGTGGAGGACAAGAGCTTCCAGTTCCAGCGCAAGCACCTCTGTCTACTTTATTGAATGCACAAAACATACAATCAATTGATTGATCGTAGGCACATGCGCTCTCACTTGAAAAACAAATACCTGCTGAAATCATTACTGTCAGAAGGGAGGCTTTAAAGAAATTTTTCATAATTGTTAAATTTTGGTTAAAGATTTAGTTTTTGAAAACTAAAAAAAAAACAACAACTATGTCAAGAGTTTTGTCTGATTTTTCACAAATTTTCCCTTGAGATGAATCTCATTAGCTCAGAAAAAGGATAAGTTGACAAACGGTATTGCCATAAACATATTTTTTCGGGTATTTCAAATTCTAAAAGAAACCCTTATGAGAATCAGATCCCTCGCATTGAGTGTTTTCGGCGCGCTTATTTCCATTTCTGTAAAGGCTCAAGTGATTCAGCAATCCTACAAAGATCAGGTGGAAACTTTGGTACATGATCCTGCTGTAAAAAAGGCTTTTGAATATATCCTTCGTATCGATGAGCAGACCGTACAGGACATGATTACCCTGACCGAAATTCCATCGCCATCCCATCATGAAGAAGAAAAAGGAAAGGTTTTTGCCCAGATGCTAAGGGATGCGGGAGCAGATTCTGTCTGGACAGATGAGGTTGGAAATGTGATAGGGCTTAGGAAGGGAACCAAAGGCCAAAAGACTTTTTTGGTGGAAGGGCATTTGGATACAGTTTTTCCTTTTGGCACCGATGTAACCGTCAAGGAAAGAGGGGATACCTTATTTGCTCCCGGGATTACAGATGCCAACAGGTCCCTGGCTATTGTAGTGGCTTTACTCAAAACCATGGTACATGAAAATATCCGCACGCAAGATGACATTTGGTTTGCCGGGACGGTGGGTGAAGAGGGTTTGGGAGATCTTAAAGGTATGAAGTTTCTGTTTAGGGAGGGTGCACATCCATTAGCGGCCCATATTGCCATTGATGGAGGAGGACTGGAAGATATCGTGAATGGGGGAATTGGTTCCTTAAGATATAAGGTGACTTTCAAAGGGCCAGGAGGGCATTCTTATGGGGCATTTGGGATAGGAAATCCTCATAATGCTTTGGCCCAGGCCGTGGTTGCCTTTGTGCCTAAAGCTGATGCTTTTACCAAGGAAGGACCTAAAACCACCTACAGTGTTTCAGTACTTGGAGGAGGTACCTCGGTAAACTCTATTCCATATGAATCCTGGATGCTGGTGGATATGCGTTCAGAAAGTCAGGAAAAACTACAGGGCATCAATCAATTGTTTTTGGAGTCCATACAGGAAGGATTGGAAAAAGAAAATGCCATTATCCGACAAGGCAAAGCTTTGACCGTGGATATTGAAAAAGTTGGGGACAGACCCAGTGGATTGGCAGACCCTGATTCCCCTTTGATTCAGCGGACCATGGCCATAGCCAAGCACCTTTCAGGGAATGATCCGGAATTAAGTATCAGCTCGACCAATAGCAATGTGGCTTTTTCATTGGGCATTCCCGCAGTGACCATTGGCCGTGGAGGAGAAGGAGGCGGTGCCCACAGTCTGGATGAATGGTGGGTAAACAAGGATGGACATTTGGCTATTCAGCAGGCTCTTTTGTTGATTTTGATGCAGGGGGGCTGGATTTAGAGAAGAGAAATTAGAAGCGAGAAGCGAGAGCAAATCTGCATTCGAATTAAATTGTATCCCAAAAGCTATCCAATTCCAGTCGGTAAGCTATAGAAAGAAGCATTTCCTTGTCATGCCGAGTATTGAACATTTACGAAAAAGTACAGAAAGGTTAATGAAAAAATTACGCCTCATGCTCAGATTTTAAAATTTGGCATTTAATGCCGTTTAGTTAGTGGTTATTTGAGTGAAATTCATTATATTAGAGGTATAAAATAAGGCTTCCGAAAGCAGGGAGTGCTGGAAGCCTTAAAACTTTAATTGTAAATGAATTCAAGTTAAAACTAAGTTATGAAAAATTTATCATCGAAAGTAGGACTTCGGTGAAAGATTTTCTTCGTGACCGTTTCTTTTCTTTTGAAGTTCTTGTGCTTTTTATTTTGTCAAAGAGCAACAAAGGACTTAATATCTGCCTTGAAGAGTTTTTTGGGGAATCTTTCTTATCGCCCACTAAAAGTGCATTTACCCAGGCCAGGAAAAAACTGTGCTATACAGTTTTCAAAAAGCTTAACAGTTTGATCTGCAGTCTTTTTTACGAACATGCAAAGTTCAAGAAATGGAAGGGTCATAGGGTGCTTTCTGTTGATGGTTCAACGCTTGAACTCCCAGATCATCCCTCCATGTCAGAGAAGTTCAGCTATCATGGTTTTGGGCCCAATGCGGATGCAGGACATTACATGAGCAGGATATCTTACCTGTATGATGTTTACAACGGCCTAGTACTGGATGCCGGTATGGAAAGCTACACCACTTCCGAAGCCACCCTATGTCATGCCCATCTTGGACATATTAAAGAAGGGGATCTTCTTGTGTGCGACAGGTATTATGCATCACTGAGACTTTTTTTCGAGCTGAAAGGAAAGGGGGCCGATTTTCTTTTTAGGATGAAGGACAATTGGTGGAATTGTGTCGAGGATTTTTCCCTGAGCAGTTCCACTGATGCGGAATATACATTAATACTCCCTCCAAAATACGGTTGGCTGCTTGAAAAGTATCCCTCGTTATCCCAAACCATGACCGTAAGACTGATCAAGAAAAAGAATAAGAAGGGTAAGATATCAATATATGCAACTTCGCTGCTGGACAGGAAAAAATATACAGCTTCCTCTCTAATAAACCTGTACAAACAGAGATGGGGAATAGAAGAAGCATATAAACTGATCAAATCAAGACTTGAAGTATCTGATTTTTCCGGCAAAACAGCATGGGCGGTCCAGCAGGACTTCTATGCCAAGACCCTGATCATATCACTCTGCAATATTCTTTGCTATGATGTGGAGCCAAAGACCAAAACAGGACGGACATCAAAGTCAGCAAGGACCTTGATAATCAATAAAACTTATGCACTGTCAAAAACAAAATCCCTGATTCTGAAAATCACAGATTTAAGTGGTGAATTAGAGGAGATTATCCAGAAATATGTAAATAAAATCGCTTCCAAAATAGAATATTCAAGAAGAAACCAGGTATTCAAGCGGAAATTCAGAGCTAAACTGAAATACTCAATGAATTACAAATCTATTTAATCACATTCCTTAACTTAACGGCATTATATTTCAATTGATTAATTAGTAAAAAAAGTTACCTAAAAATTTGATTATAATATATATATATATATATATTAGTTGTCACTAAGCTTAGTTGATTGAAATTCATACTTTAACCAAAAACAAAAAATTTTATGAAAAATCTAATTAAGTCTTTATTTGTAATTATGGTAATGACAATTGTTTGGTTCAAGCCATCTGAAGTGAAATCTCAAGCAGCTCTTTGTGAGTCAATGGGTATAACAGAAAAAGATACAGGAATAGTCTATTGCTTGGGAATTGGGCACACTACCTGTATAGTTCCATGTCCTGAATTTTAGTAAACTTGGAAAAGCAACCTAAAATCAGTTTTTAAATTGGATCCCATTTTGAGTCCATTACTGAATTTTTCAATATTCTTAGGATATTCAATTTTGGTTTCAAATTGGGATCCTTTTATAAAAAGAGATAAAATAAATGAGATATTTAATTTGGTTTTTATTAATTGCACAAATTTCGTGCAAGCAAGAACAAAAGGAAATTGTTCAAATACCCCATGATTCTTTCAAGCTTGAAATTATAGATACAGTTTTTTATGATTTTCCATACTTTAAGTTTGCATCAAAATTTAAAAGTAAGTTGTTAGGATATAACCCCTTTAATAATGATGTAATAATATTTGACATAAGGTCCTTAGAATTATCTTATTTTAATAATTTTGGTTCAGGACCAGAAGAGTATTTACTTCTTTACAATAATTTAGGATTTACGGAAAACCAAGAAATAATTATATCTGGAATTAAAGACTTTAAGTTATTTGACATTAATGGTAATTTTATCAAGAGCTTTATATTTAATAGAGAGTCAACTCGGGCACCGGTTTTAAAACCTTTTGGAATAGATAATTCAATTTTCGGAATAAACCTTCCCCAAGGAATGTCTTCAAATCCTGATTTTTTTAGAAAAGAGCATGATCTGCTAATTGAATTTGACACTGAAAAAGAAAGTTATAATTTGATCTCAAGTTTTCCATTTAAAAAGTTAAATGATTTAGAAGGGTATTATTTAAATAACGGATTAATTATTTCAGACATATATGATAAAAAATTGTATTTAATGGATCAAAATGAAACAGTTTTAAGAAGATATGATCTAAAATCAAAAAAAGAAGAAGAACCTATTGTTCTAGATTTAGAATATTTTGAGCCACAACTGCTTCCATTCGGGAAAAAATATACTTCAGAACAATTAAAATTTCTAAGTGCAATGAACAGCTCTCTATATGATATTTTTATTCAGGAGAATTTGGTTTTTGTAATTTATGACCGGGCTTACACTGAAAATGAAATACAGGATTACTATAAAGATATTTCCAAAATGGATAATAAAAATGGGCCTCCAATTAGGTATGTTTTACATGTTTCAGATAAAGAAGGAAACAGAGTTAAAAATGATATTATAATTCCCCTGGAATTCGGTAGGCCTATTTTCGCATGTAAAGATTATGTATTGACACTGATAGAAGGCAGTAATAATAATTTATTATTAAAACTTAAATTCTCATGATTATGAATTTTAAAATCTTGTTTTATCTGGTATTTTTTTCATTCTTCTTTTTTCAAAAATCTGAAAACTATTATTCTTATTTTGATGAAATAAGGAAAGAAGAATTTAAACAACCAAAAGGCAGCAGATTTATAGTTTATTTGATCAGTGATAATTACAGTGAGGAAAGAGTAAAGAAATTATTTAAAACTTCGGATGATATACTCGGATTGGTAGATTCTTCCAACTTCAAAGCTTTTAAAGCCAAACTAGAAAAAATCCATCCGGATGTGAAATGGGTTGAGTTCAGAGATGAATCAAAGAAAAAAGAATTCCAAAACAAATTCAATTATCAATCCGCACCAATTCTTCTAATTGCCCATGATGGATTGGTCAGCTTCGATCCCAGTCAAACTTATTGATCATTATAATTGTCACAAACCTGGCTTCTAAACTAAAAGCATATTTCAATACCTTTACCCTTAATTTCCCCAAAAAATATCAATGAATATCGCAAAGCAAATATCCATCAATATCACTTAGTAATTCCCGATTCTTAGAATACGTGACAATCTATTTATCTGAAAATACTTTTTTATTTCAAATATATTTCGCGAAGCATATTTCCATTTAAACAGCTAAAGGCTTATCTCCTTTCCACTTCCCTCAAATTCTCCAGTTTCTTATTCCTTAAGAAGCCATTGATGTCTTCAAAATGTTCTTTGACACGTTTGTTGCCAAATTCAAAAACTTTAGTCACCAAACCGTCTAAGAAGTCCCTGTCGTGAGAAACCAAAATCAAGGTGCCATCAAAATCCTTTAAGGCATCCTTGATGATGTCTTTGGTTCGCATGTCCAGGTGATTGGTCGGTTCGTCGAGAATCAGCAAGTTTACGGGTTCCAACAAAAGTTTGATCATGGCCAGGCGGGTCTTTTCCCCTCCGGAAAGCACTTTGACTTTTTTGTTGATGTCATCTCCGGAGAACATAAAGGCACCGAGCAAATCCTTGATTTTGGAGCGTATTTCACCGACGGCAATCTGGTCTATCGTCTCAAAAATAGTTAGGTTTTCATCTAATAAAGAAGCTTGGTTTTGGGCGAAGTAACCGATCTGTGCATTGTGACCCAATTCGCATTTTCCCTCAAAGTCGATCTCGCCCATAATGGCTTTGATCATGGTGGATTTTCCTTCACCGTTTTTGCCCACAAATGCTACTTTCTGTCCTCTTTCAATGGTCATTGAGGCATTTTTAAAAACCACATGCTCCCCATAGGATTTAGAAAGGTCTTCCACGATTAGCGGATACTTGCCTGATCTTGGTGAAGGAGGAAAACGCAAGCGTAAAGCGGATGTATCCACCTCGTCCACTTCGACCAATTCCAGTTTTTCCAACATTTTAACACGGGATTGGACCTGCAGGGTCTTGGAATAAGTGCCTTTGAAGCGTTCGATGAATTCCTTGGTCTCTGCGATCATCTTTTGCTGCTCTTCGTATTGCTTCTGCTGCTGTTCTCTGCGTTCTTTTCTCAATTCCAGGTAATGGCTGTACTTGGCTTTGTAATTATAAATCCGGCCCATCGTTACCTCAATGGTACGGTTGGTGATATTGTCTACAAATGCCCGGTCGTGGGAAATCACCACCACGGCTTTGGCTTTTTCGGTCAAAAATTCCTCCAGCCACTGAATGGATTCTATGTCCAGGTGGTTGGTAGGCTCATCCAGCAGAATCAGATCAGGTTTTTGTAAAAGGATCTTGGCCAGCTCAATCCGCATTCTCCAACCCCCGGAAAATTCCGAAGTGGGTCTTTGGAAGTCCGCCCTTTCAAAGCCAAGGCCCAACAAGACCTTCTCCACTTCTTCCTCGTAATTCACCTCTTCTATGGAATAGAACTTCTCTGAAACCTCTGAAACCCGCTCGATGATTTTGTAATATTCCTCTGAATCATAATCAGTTCTTACTGTCAATTCCTCATTCAATCGGTCAATTTCGGCTTTCAGTCCCAAGTAGGAAGCAAATGCCTTGGCCGTTTCATCAAACACTGTACAGTCGTCTGCGGTCAGCAAATGCTGAGGGAGGTAGGCAATCACCGCATCTTTAGGGGCGGAAACACCACCTTTGGAAGGCTTGGTCACTCCTGCGATGATTTTGAGCATGGTGGATTTTCCTGCGCCATTTTTCCCCATCAAGGCGATTTTATCATTGGGATTGATAGAGAAAGAAACGTCACTGAATAAGGCATGTCCGCCGTGGATAACGGCAATGTTGTCAATTGAGATCATTGGATTAAGAATTCAAGGGGCAAAGGTAGGCTTAAATAGAATTAAAGTGGAAATAAATTTATAAATGAGTAAGGGTACAGGGGAATATTTTATGAAATCTATTGAAACTGGATAAGAAAAAGAGGTCAATATGGACAAGTCATAATGATGTTGATTATTTTATCAAATGGAGCAATTTGAGTTTTTCACATGGGTGAATTTTTCCAAAAAAAATCAAAGCTAAATGTTCAAATCACGGAGTGAACCTCATTCCTTCCAGGAAGAGTAATTGCTTTTTCGTCAATTTTTCGAACTAATACTTGTTTTTTTTTTTTTTTTTTAAATAGAGTTTTAATTAATAATATGTTTAATTTTAATCGTTTAAATTTACTGTCGTCCGAGAACTGATACAAGATAAAAAATAAAATCCTAGAATAGTACAAAAATCAAAGATGGGCAGCTCTTTTGGAACTTACCCATCTTTTTTATATTGTTGTTTCGACCAAGAACCAACAATATGTCTCAAGTTAAGCATAAATTTTTGTCTGGGCATCCTATCATCGCCCAACTTCTTTCTCTTATTCCCAAAGAGCTATTCAATCAGGTCGTTGAGGAAGAAAACTCGGATAGGTACTACAAGAAACTTAAAACAAGTGATCACTTTATCTGTATTTTTTATGCCGTGTTGACCAGAAACAGCAGTCTAAGAGAGGTATGCAAAAACATCGGCCTGATCATTACCAAGCTTATTCCTTTTGGAATGAAGCAGCTGCCTGCAAGGAGTACTCTTTCTGATGCAAACCGTAAGCGCAGTTATCGTGTTTTTGAGCAACTGTACAAAGGGCTGTATTCATACTATAGGGCATCTTTGGTAGGAAATTGGCTTGATATCGGTGGAGAGGTCGACCCCAGCCGTGTTGAGGTTTTTGATTCCTCAACGGTCACGCTGTTCAAGGAAATCCTCAAAGGGGCCGGACGCAATCCCCTGAACGGAAAGAAAAAAGGAGGTGCCAAGATTTTTGCTAAAATGAATCTGGCAGAAGGCGTTCCCAATTTTATATGTATCCGTTCTGCGGCCACAAATGAAAATATGTTTTTAAAAGTGATGGATCTGCCTGAGCATGGGATAGCTGTTTTCGACAAGGGATATAACCGCTATTCCTGCTTTGAAAAATGGGACAGTTCAAACAGATATTTTGTGACCAGAAAAAAAGACAATGCAAGATATGAAGTGGTCAGTGAGTTTGACTGTACGCATGCTATTGATATCATCAAGGACCAGATTATCTCACTGAGCTACAGGGAGAAGGGAGTTTCTCGGACAGTTGAGGCCAGACTGGTGGTTTATGCTGACCCTGAAAGCGGTGAAACGCTGGAATTTATCACCAATCTTAAGGGATTGGATGCATTGACCATAGCTCTTCTGTATAAGAACAGGTGGGTTATCGAAGTGCTTTTCAAGCAGATAAAGCAGAATTTTGAGCTCAGAAATTTTTTGTCGGACAGCGAGAACGGGATCAAAATCCAGATTTGGATGGCATTAATACTCAACCTGCTGTTTACAGTTCTACATAAGCGGATAAAAGAGGCTGAAGACTTCTCGACCATGGTCATGGTAGCAGCAAAAAATCTTTGCTCCTACGTCAGTCTTGAAAAGTTCTTACTTTTTCCTGAAGCTTACTTTAAAAGTATATTTCAAAAAGACCTTCAAAATATGCAAACCCAATTATTCCTCTCAGGATAGGGGGTACTTTTTGAAATCAAAAAAAAAGTCCTCTAACATCATTCTAGAGGACTTTATTCTAATTTTCGTAATTTAGTCGGACGACAGTAGTTTAAATTATGAAAAAAATTGTAATGATTACATTTTTGACGGGTATAATAGGGATATTTAAAGTTGGAGCGCAAGACGCTTCGATTCCAGATTCCTTTCAATGTATTCCTTTCAGTTTGCCTTGTGGAGGAAGTGGTTTGGCTTGTGGATTTACGGAAGCAGAAAGAATCCAAGATGCTGCAAATTGGACGGCATTTTATTGTGGAGGATGAATCTTTAAGGCAATTGGATAAGGAGGCTAAATACTCCTTATCCCAAATTTTTTGTTGAAAAACTAAGGAACTGAAATTTATTTGGAATAAAAAATAACTTTAGATAACCTTCAATTATACTTTTAGAAAGACGAGTTGATTAAGGTCATGATAGTTTTACTATATAAGTATGATTAAAATCTTGTTTATGAAAACCATTGAGCATTTAAGTTTAGTTTTACTTATATTCTTATTGATTAGTTATAATCAAGTAAGAGGTCAGAATTCCAATTTTGCTTTTTTTTATAATTTAGATTTTATCAAAGATACAACTGACCTAGAGTCCAGACAAAAAGAATTAATGGTTTTGTGGTCTGGACCTGAAATGAGCATGTTCCAAAGCTATAATGGCTATTTAAGAGATTCAGTTTTAAATCATTATTTAAATATTGCAAAAGATAACGATAATAATAAGAGACCAGCAGGAAGTACTGATATAAATAAAATGCTTCAAGAAATGAACCAGTTTCCTGTTCCCTTATTTTCTTATAAAGTTGTCAAACACAAAAATAAAGGAGAAATTAATAATTTCAGAAAAATATTCAGGACTGATTATATGTATCAAGAATCCATGGGGGGGATTACTTGGACCATAGAAAAAGAGGCAAAGGAAATCTTAGGGTATCAATGCAATCTTGCTACGTGCACTTATGGGGGCAGGAAATTTATGGCATGGTTTGCACCTGAACTTCCGCTTGACGATGGGCCATATATTTTTCAGGGCTTACCGGGACTTATTTTTGAACTATATGATTCTGAGTGTAACTTTCATTTTACGCTTATCGGATTAGAGAGGAAAAGCATTAATATAGAAAACTACCTTCCTGATAATTATTTAAAAGTTAATAAATTGAAATTTTTTTCAATTGAAGATGAATACAAGAAAAATGTATTTAGTCAAATGAGTGAAGCGGATGCACAAAGAGTTTCCCCTTCGGATGCCTTAAGAGTTCAAGAAAGGGTGAAATCTGAAAATAACCGTTTGGAATTGATTATTGATAACTGAAGTGCGGTTTTTCATATTTTTAATTACTGTCGTCCGAGAACTGAGGCAATATAAAAAATAAAATCCTAGAATAGTACAAAAATCAAAGATGGGCAGCCCTTTTGGAGCTTACCCATCTTTTTCATATTGTTGTTTCGACCAAGAACCAACAACGTGACACAATTTAAGCATAAATTTTTGTCTGGGCATCCTATTATCGCTCAACTCCTCTCTCTTATTCCCAAAGAGCTATTGAATCAGGTCGTTGAGGAAGAAAACTCGGATAGGTACTACAAGAAACTCAAAACAAGTGATCACTTCATCTGCATGTTTTATGCGGTGTTGACCAGAAACAGCAGTCTTAGAGAGGTCTGCAAAAACATCGGCCTGATCATAACCAAGCTTATTCCTTTTGGAATGAAGCAGCTACCTGCCAGGAGTACCCTTTCTGATGCAAACCGTAAACGCAGTTATCGTGTTTTTGAACAACTATACAAAGGGCTGTATTCATACTATAGGGCATCTTTGGTAGGAAATTGGCTCGATATCGGTGGAGAGGTCGACCTCAGCCGTGTTGAGGTTTTTGATTCCTCAACGGTCACGCTGTTCAAGGAAATCCTCAGAGGGGCCGGACGCAATCCCCTGAACGGAAAGAAAAAAGGTGGTGCCAAGATATTTGCCAAAATGAATCTGGCAGAAGGCGTTCCCAACTTCATATGTATCCGTTCTGCGGCCACAAATGAAAATATGTTTTTAAAAGTGATGGATCTGCCTGAGCACGGGATAGCTGTTTTCGACAAAGGATATAACCGCTATTCCTGCTTTGAAAAGTGGGACAGTTCAAACAGATATTTTGTGACCAGAAAAAAAGACAATGCAAGATATGAAGTGGTCAGTGAGTTTGACTGTACGCATGCCTTGGACATCATCAAGGACCAGATTATCTCACTGAGCTACAGGGAGAAGGGAGTTTCTCGGACAGTTGAAGCCAGACTGGTGGTTTATGCTGACCCTGAAAGCGGTGAAACGCTGGAGTTTATCACCAATCTTAAGGGATTGGATGCCCTAACCATAGCTCTTCTCTATAAGAACAGGTGGGTTATCGAAGTGCTTTTCAAGCAGATCAAGCAGAATTTTGAACTCAGATATTTTTTGTCGGACAGCGAGAACGGGATCAAAATCCAGATTTGGGTGGCATTGATACTCAACCTCCTGTTTACAGTTCTACATAAGCGGATAAAAGAGGCTGAAGACTTCTCGACCATGGTCATGGTAGCCGCAAAAAATCTTTGCTCCTACGTCAGTCTTGAAAAGTTCCTACTTTTTCCTGAAGCTTACTTTAAAAGTATATTTCAAAAAGACATCCAAAATGTACAAACCCAATTATTCCTTTCCGGATAGGGGGTGCTTTTTGACTTTCAACAAAAAACACCTCTAAAACTTCATTAGAGGACTTTATTTTAAATTTCTTATTTTAGTCGGACGACAGTAATTTTTAATTGTAATAGTCGTTACTTTAATTAACCCAATATTAACCATTGGGCAAACAGTGCTGTCTGGAAGGGTTATCCTTCAAACTGATCAAAGCGCTCTTCGCTCAGTGCATGTTTTAGTCAAAAATAAAAGCAGTTCAGAAATTCTTGGGTTTGCGGTAAGTAAAGAAGATGGAAGTTTTTCCATAAATGTAGAGTCTGCGGCAGATAGTTTATGGCTTGTCGGGCAATCAATGACCATAAAAAAGATAGAGCTTAAAATCGCAAACACTACCCAATTTGTAATCTTGGAAGCCCAACCTTCTGTACTACATTTAGAAGAAATTATAGTGGAAGCAGCTAAAAGTCCTGTATTGTCTAAAAATGACACTATATCATTTGATTTGGAGCGATTTTCAAATCAAAATGATAGGGTATTATTAGATGTTTTGAAAAGGCTACCGGGTATAGAAGTTTCGTCGAATGGAGCTATAAGTTACAGAGGTGAATCTATTCGTAAATTTTACATTGAAGGACTGGATTTACTGGAAGGCAGGTACAATATAGCTACCAGGAATCTGCCTGTAGATGCCGTAAAATCTGTAGATATCCTTGAAAACCACCAACCTATCCGATTGCTGGATAGTATAGAGTTTACAAGCCAAGCCTCTATCAATATAAAGTTAAAAAAGAACGATGTGGTGATCGGAAGAGGGTATGCAGGAGGAGGTTTTCCGGGAATTTGGGATGCAAAAATAGCCCCAATGATTTTTAACAAATCTTTTCAGTCTATTGTCAGCATTGGAAGTAATAATGCAGGGGAAAATTTGTCTGATGAAATTCTTGATTTCAGTAAGTCGGGGCGAAGGTTGATCGAAGAAGAGTCGAGACAATGGTTTCAGTCTGCTGGAATAAGAGGAGGTAGTTTGGGGGATGATAGGTATATATTCAATAGAAGTCTTCTAGCTTCTGTCAATACGATAAAAAAGCTGGAAAATGACCTTGAGCTAAAGTCAGCACTGGATTACTCAAGAGAAAATATCAAAAATTCCTTTCTTATCAACAAAAATTACTTCGTGGGGGATAATGTAGTGTCTATTCAGGAATCCGGTCTTCTTTCCGAAAAAGCCGATAGATTTAGGGTTAATTTATCGTTGGAAAAAAATTCTCCGACCAACTATTTTCACAATCGGCTAAAAGTTACTTTGGTAAATTCCTTCTTTACGAGTGATTTCAACTTTGAAAACCAAAGTGTTTTTCAGCACATTAGAAAACCGGACATCGTATTTTCCAATAATTTTAAAAAGATCATCACAATTGGCTCACAACTTCTGGATTTCAATTCTGATGTATTCTTTATCAATCAGAGACCTGTATTGAGCAGTTTGCCTCCCTTTTTGGGATTGGCCGAAAGTTCTTTGTCTGTTGAAGGAATTCAACAGCTTCATTTTAACAGATTTGAAGCTGACAATTACATCTCATACAGAAACATCAAATTACTAGGTCTTCAGGCTTCCGGTGTTTCAGGCTTTGTGTATGGACATTCTGATTTAAACACCAGCGCATTTCTAGGTAACACTGTTCTTGGCTTGCCCTTTGAAAACAAAATGTATTTCAGAGAAGCATCACCCTATGCTTCTTTGTCTTTTGAAAGAAACAGGAAACAGAGCCAGTTGAAATTGGTTTTGCCGACCAAATTCGCATTTTTCAGTGTTCAGGATAGATTGGAGTCGGAAGAAATAGATAATACGAACAGGCTTGTTTTTGAACCAGAAGTTTATTGGAGGCTGGAAAAAGGGCCATATTTTGACTTTAGAAACTCATTCAGAAGAAAGGTTTCGTTTGGAGATCTTTCTGATATATATACAGGTCAGATTTTTACCGGTTTCCAAACAGTGCAGGTGAAAAATTCAGAGCTACCTGTAGTAGATGATTACAGGTTAACATTGAGGCAAAGCTTCAAAGATCCTTTGATTTCATTGTTTATCAATTCTACCATTTCATTAAATTATTCTCAGCGAAACACTATTCTCGAAAATCAGGTAGATAGCAATGGCAGCATTATGATTTCTGCACTAAATTGGGACAACATTGGTAAAGGATTTTCCTGGATGGGGGACGCCAGTAAATTTGTATCAAAATTCCGGACCACTTTTGCTGTGGGGTCATCTTTTAATTGGGTTCAAAGGGAAATTGCAGTGAATGAAAATTTTCAGTTTTTGAATTATTCCAGAACCAATGCCTATGTCAAAGCAGCTTACAGGCCATTGGGTAAAATCAATTTTGAATTAAAATATGAATATGATGAAACAGTAGCATTTTCGGAAGGTGATTTTGACAACCACACCTACATTTCTACACCTTCCCTCTCTTTAATATTCTTGCCGTCTAAAAATCAAACTGCTAATTTCAATTTTGAGTCCTTGACCATCAATTCGAACGCCGGAACTTCAGCAGCTAGAATACATTTTTTGGATTTGGAGTACAATTATCGAATACCTAAAAGCAGGCTGGAGATTTCCCTGCTTGCCCATAATCTACTTGGTCAAAATGAATGGACAACAGTATTTAACTCTGCTTTTGTTTTTGTAGAAGATTTTAGGTTACTTAGGCCGAGGCAGGTAGTGTTCAGGTTGGGTTATGCATTATAAAGAGTGTCTATTTGTTTCGGAATGTTCTTACTTGTATTTACTCTTAGAATTTTAACTACTTGGACCTAAGTATGGATTTGATAAAAAAATAGGATTAGTATTGATGATTTTGGAATGGTCATAGCCTTGACTTTACCACAAAAAAACACCCAGAGTAAACTGGGTGTTTTTTTAAGAAAAGAAATTTAACAATCAAAATAAATAACTAAATATCACATAGGCTAAATGTAAAAATCCATTAAGCTTCAACGCCAAGTACTTTGGCCATTACCGCACCGATTTCGGCAGGTGATTCCACTACATGGATGCCATTTTCACCCATAATGCGCATTTTGGCAGCAGCAGTATCATCAGCTCCTCCAATGATGGCTCCGGCATGTCCCATTCTACGTCCCGGAGGTGCAGTTTGACCTGCGATAAAGCCCACCACAGGCTTTTTATTGCCGGTTTCTCTGATCCATTTAGCCGCTTCTGCTTCGTAATTACCGCCGATTTCCCCGATCATGACGATGGCATCGGTTTCAGGATCTTCCATGAGCATCTGTACAGCTTCTTTGGTAGAAGTACCGATGATTGGATCACCACCGATACCGATGGCTGTAGATACGCCCAAACCAGCTTTAGCGATCTGGTCAGCGGCTTCGTAAGTCAAAGTTCCTGATTTGGATACAATTCCGATTCTGCCTTGCTTGAATACAAAGCCCGGCATGATGCCCACCTTCGCTTCACCTGGTGTGATGACGCCTGGACAGTTAGGCCCGATCAATACAGCTCCTCTTTCTTTGATATAAGGTTTGGCTTTCATCATGTCAGCCACAGGAATTCCTTCGGTGATGGCAATGATAACCTTGATGCCGGCATCCGCTGCTTCCATAATGGCATCCGCTGCAAATGCAGGTGGAACGAAAATAATGGAAGTATTGGCGCCTGTTTTTGCTACTGCTTCTTCCACAGAGTTAAAAACTGGCTTTTCCAAATGGGTTGTACCGCCTTTTCCAGGGGTCACGCCACCCACTACATTTGTTCCATATTCAATCATCTGCTGTGCATGGAATGAACCTTCAGAACCGGTAAAGCCCTGCACGATCACTTTTGAATCCTTATTGACTAAAACACTCATGCTTCGATTTTTAAAGTTTCGACAAAAATAAAAGATTCAGCCCTACCACAAAAAGAAAAGGTAAACAATCTCCAATTAATTTACAGTATGCATATCTTTTTATAATTTAGATGGCTGTTCTTAGTGCTTATGAGAGTTATCATCGGGTGCATATTCGCTTTGTTTCTATTAGGTGAAGCGCCCGCCCAGAATTTTCCCATCAACGATCAAATCAGAGGAGTGGAGCTTCCCTCTGATGTGGTCTATGATATCATGCAGGATGCAGAAGGGCAAATCTGGTTCAATACGGCCTTAGGACTCTTTTATTCAGACGGATTCTTTACTTATCCTGTCCCAGACTCTGTTCAATTCCTATTATCTAAAAGAATCGGTTTGCTCAGGGGAAAAGATGGGGCTATTTGGGTATACAACAAAATAGGAAAACCTGAGCTGCTCAAATTCCATAAGGGAAATTGGGTGATAGCGGATCTGCCTGAGCCAATGAACGCTCAAACATTTCCTTACCTATATTTTGATATTAGTTTTCATGATAACAAAGAGCATTATTTTTATGTGACGCCGGATAGCATATATATTTCAAACAGTGAAAAATGGAGTAATTTCAGTTGGGATGTAAAAAAGAATGGAGGTTTACATTCGGTATTTTCCCAGATGGATACTACGTTGCTTTTATTTGATAAGAATACCCTTTCTTTTGACGGAAATGACTTTTACGATTTTTCCTGGAAGGGCTTGGATCTTCCCGATCGGGTAATAAGGATAATAAAAGATGAAAAAAACAGCAGGTATTATTTTTTGGGAAAGGTTTTTTTGGCGACCGGTCCGAGTGTAGATTATGTGGACAGGATCATCCACCAGGGTTTTGTCAAAAGTTTTTATATCACAGAACCCCACAGTGGATTGACGCAAATTGATAAGGATATATTTTACCATTACAATTCCCAGCTTTTCAAATATTCCATTGATGAGGATCAAGTAGTCGAGTTAAGTACTTTTGATGAACTGAGAACCCATCACATCTACTGTCACTTAAAAGATAGGGAAGGGATTCTTTGGATAGGCTCACATCGCGGAGTGGTGAATATCAATTCTTTGAGGTTTCAGAATTATGGTTCCAGGATATTTCTGGATGATGAAGTCACCGCTTTAAGCAAATTGGAAGGTGGCTTTTTGGTAGGCTTTAACAATGGCCTTCAATTATGGAAAAATGGGGAAGTGAAAACTCTTTTTAAGGATGAGGAATTGAGGGGAATGCCAGAAATTAGGATCACCAATTTTTCAAAAGATAGAAGGGGGAAAATATGGTTTACAGCAAATGCCTTGGGATTGGGGAGCTTCGATCCATTAACAAATCGCCTGTCTCTTCAAAAAAATCCTTATGAAAGGTTTGTCAACTCTGTCCATGTTGTTGGTGATAGTCTTTTTACTATCAGCAATAAAAAGATTTTCCTTTCTTCCATAGATCAGCCAATTGATAAACATTTTGAAAATGATATTACCGGTCAGATGCTTCAGGCATTTGGCCAGTCCCAATTTTTCCTGAGGAAGATAGGGAAATTATCAAATGGAAAGTTGGTCTTTATGCAGGGTGGGAATGCGATACCGGAGGTGGACAAATTAATTGAATTCGAAGGTGCGGTAGCTGTGATAGGGTATGATTTTTTGGAACTTGGTGACAGGATTTACTTCGGGACGGAAACAGGCCTTAAAGTATATCAAAATGGTAAAATGGTGCCTTTTGAATGGGAAGGTCAAAAAATACAAAGGCCGGTTTATGCCATTCTCCATGATAAATCTGGAAGAGTTTGGGCAGGAACAGATAGGGGGATTTTTTTAATTGACAGGTTTGGACTTCGGAATTTCAATGAAAATAGCGGGCTTGCAGGATCGGAAATCAACCGAGGGGCATTGGTGGAGGATGATGAGGGGAATATTTGGATAGGTACTTCCAAAGGGCTTTCAAAATTTAATTCACGGGAAGATTTCTACATTTTTTCTCAACCACTGCTCAGTATCGGCGAAGTACAATTACTTGATTTCCCGGCAAGAAAAATTGACATCAACAAAATTCCCTTTAGTAATAACAGTGTTATTATTCCTTTTAAGGCAGTTACTTTTCTACAGGATACACAATTGACTTTGAAATATAAACTGGAGGGGCTGCATGATTCCTGGTTGGAGATCAGAAACCCAAAAGAAAATGAATTGATTTTCAATAATCTGCCTCCGGGATCGTATCAACTTATTTTAATGGCAAGCAATGATGGATTTACTTTTACCTCTCCTGTGTCCACTCCTCCTTTTAAAATCCTAAAGCCCGTTTATCTTCAAAATTGGTTTTTGATCATTGTTGCTTTGGCTTTGCTGGGTATAGGTTACCTGATCAGGATTCTTTTTGCACAAAGCAAAAAAGCAGGTGCTTTAAAAATCGAAATTGACGAGAAAACCAAGGAAGTTATTCAATCTGAAGACCAATTTAGGATGGTTTGGGAAAGCTCCAAAGATGGTCTGCTATTGAGCTCTGAGGATGGAAAAGTAATTGCTGCCAATCAAGCTTTGGCGGATTTGGCAGGGATTAAGCTGGAAGATTTTCGGAATGGCTTTATATGGGAAATGTTTGATGATAAAAAATTCTATGAAGAACAAAGGAAAAGCCTGGAAGAAATTTATAAGGACCATCCTGTCAAACAGGTTAATTTTGAAATCAAACTTCCATTTAAGAGCGGTTTAAAATATGTGGATTATTATGCCAGTGAATTGAAGTCCGAATACAATGGGCAAAAGGTCTATTTTTCTGTATTCAGGGATATCACAGACAGAAAGATTTACGAAGAAGGATTGAAAATTGCCAAAGAGAAAGCAGAACAAGCAGCCAAGGTTAAATCCAGCTTTTTGTCCAACATGAGTCATGAAATCAGGACCCCGCTCAATGGGATTCTTGGTACTGCTGAAAACATTATGCTGAACAGACAAAATGACCCGGAACTTATTGCCCAACTGGAGATCATACAGGAATCGGGTGAACGCTTGCTCAAAACGATCAACAGTATCTTAGATCTGTCTAAAATTGAATCGAATAAACTGGAATTTAAACCGGAACCCATCAATCTCAATGAGTATTTGTCCAAATTGTTGTTGCCATTGAAGTCTTTGGCCATTAAAAAAGGTATCTTGATTTCAGTCAAGAATCTTACCCAAGCTATGGTGGTAGAAATTGATCCCAGGTATTTTGAAATGATAGTAAATAATATTGTAGGGAATGCGATCAAATATTCGGATAGGGGCTTGATTATTGTTAAATTATCGGGAAGTGATGGATTCATTGAGTTGGAGGTGATCGATCAGGGGATTGGTATGAGTGAGGAATTCTTGGAGCGGATTTTTGAACCTTTTGAGCAGGAAAGTGACGGCTACGGGAGGGTGTATGAAGGTACCGGATTGGGTCTTGCCATTACAAAAAATCTCGTTCAGATGATGAAAGGTGAAATTTTTATAAACAGTAAAAAGGATGAGGGTACAAGTGTCAGGATAATTTTGCCTGTATTTCAAAAATGATTTCTGATATCCATTTTATCTTGTAATTTGCATGCTGGAGAGAATACGCCTATGTTTCCATTAAGGATATTGATTACAGAAGATGACCATGTGTCGGCTCTTCTACTGAAAAAAGCGCTTGAAAAAAACAACCATCAAATCATTGGTATCTCTGATTCGGGAGAAAAAGCTCTTGAGATCTTAGCGGAACATCATGCAGATATTGTGATGATGGATATCAATTTGGCGGGTGAATTGGATGGTATAAGAACCACTGAAATCATAAATGAGAAATATGATATTCCAGTGGTTTACCTTTCTGCCAGCTCGGATGCAGAAACCCTCACCAAGGTGGTGGGAACAAACCCTTCTGCATATGTTATCAAGCCCTTTAACATCAGGGAGTTGAATATGGTTATTGAGTTGGCCATTTTTAAGGACCGTAAGGAAAAAGAACTTCAAAAACTCAATAATGAATTAGAGGAAAAGGTGAGGCAAAGGACGAAGGATCTTGCTGAAGCCAATAAAGAACTTACACGGGCTTTGGAAAAGGAAAGGGAAATTGGTGAACTCAAGTCAAGGATTGTTTTGAATGTGTCCCATGGGTTCAAAACCCCTTTAACCTCTATCTTGAGCTCTGCGCAATTGCTTCAAAAATATGCTGAAAAAGACCATCCTTTCAAAGCAAAAATCATGAAGCATGCGGAGAAAATCGAGCATTCTGTAAGGAACCTGAACAGTCTTTTGACTTCGGTGCTCTTTTTTGGTAAGGCCGATGCCAATAAAATTGATTACAAGCCCAAGAAACTATTCCTAAATGCCCTGATCAATGAGGTGGTAGATGTAGTCAAAGCGGGAAGTGAAAACGATGTCAAGATCAATCTAAAACTAGGGAATATTCCCAAAACCATCACTTCCGACTCAGATCTTTTGTACCAAATATTTGAAAACCTGCTTTCGAATGCAGTAAAATATTCCAAAGACGGTCAGTCGGTGGAATTTGAACTCACGGAAGAAAATGGCTATCTGCATGCAAAAATATCCGATCATGGAATTGGTATACCCATAGAAGAACAGGATCAGCTTTTTGACCGTTTCTTTAGAGCAAAGAACGTCGGAATTATTGAAGGCTCCGGACTTGGGCTTTCCATAGTAAAAAAATGTGTGGATGTTCTTGAAGGTGAAATTACTTTTAAAAGTAAACCGAACGAAGGCACAACTTTCTTCGTAAAGATTCCCATAACAAAATAAAGCATGCTTGTCGCAAAGAATATTGAATTCCATTACAGTCCAGATCAAAATTTTAATATCCCCGATATTTCTTTAAATCAAGGTGAGCAATTGCTCATACTCGGAAAATCAGGTAGCGGTAAAACAACCATCTTAAACATGTTGGGTGGATTGTTAAAACCGCTTAAAGGGGAAGTGTTGATTGATGGCACTTCACTTTACCAATTGAGTGGTGCTGCCCTGGATAAATTCAGAGGGAAAAACATAGGCATCATTTTCCAGAAGCCTCATATTCTTTCCCCTTTGACGGTGGAAGAAAATCTTCGGTTGGCCAATTATTTTTCCAAAGCAAAGGGAGATAAAAATGAGGTTCTGCTAAAGGATTTGGGGATTTTTGAAAAAAGGAAAGCCAAAGTAAATACACTTTCAGAAGGGGAAGCACAGCGCGTTTCGATTGCAAGGGCATTGGCCAATTCCCCGAAAATAATTTTAGCGGATGAACCGACAGCCAGTCTTGATGATGAAAATGCCGGGAAAGTCGTTAAGCTCCTTAAGGAGCAGGCAGAAAAATTCAATGCCGTTCTTATAATAGTAACCCATGATCAGAGGGTAAAAGATCATATTTCCAATCAAATTACGATAGGAGGTGAAGTATGAACATGTTCAAACTGAGTTGGAAATATCTCGTGGCTAAGCCACTTAATACTGGTCTAAATATACTTTTGCTTGCTTTAGGTCTTGCGATTATCACCGTCCTGATTCTTATTCAGGATCAGTTCGAAAAGAAAATGACCAGAGATGCAGAAGGGATAGATCTGGTTGTCGGCGCCAAGGGTAGTCCGCTTCAACTGATTCTATCCAGTGTTTACCATATTGATTTCCCCACCGGGAATATTGATATGGAGGATGCCATTGCCCTTTCCAAAAACCGTCTCATCAAGAATGTCATTCCATTGGGGCTTGGAGATAATTATCAGGGATACCGAATCGTAGGGACCAATTACGATTACCTTGAACTGTATAATGCCCAAATGGGAGAAGGATTGATTTGGAAAAAACCTTTTGATGTAGTTTTAGGTCATGAAGTTGCAGTAAAACTTGGGCTGAAGGTTGGAGATAATTTCGTTGGTTCACATGGGATTGGCAGTAGCAGTCATGAACATGATGAACATCCTTACACCGTTACAGGTATTTTGGCACCACAGGGGAATGTTCTTGATAAATTGGTCCTGACAAGTATAGAGTCGGTGTGGTACACCCATGATGAAGATCATGATCATGATAAGTTTGAAAAACCGGTTGCCAAAACCGGATTTCCTGAAACTGACGAGGACAGAGAAGTAACCTCCCTCTTGGTTCAGTACCGCAATCCCATGGCAGCAGTTCAATTGCCACGATATATCAATAGTAGAAGTGCATTACAGGCAGCCTCCCCTTCATTTGAAATATCAAGGTTGTTTGAGCTTTTAGGGGTAGGAGTTAAATTGATCCAGGGCCTGGCTATCGTGATTATTGTTATTGCAGGTCTGGGAATTTTTATAGCGCTGTTCAATTCATTAAAAGAAAGAAAATATGACCTGGCAGTGATGAGGACATTAGGGGCTTCAAGAGGACAGCTGTTCTTGCATATAGTTCTTGAGGGGGTGATTTTAACCGTTCTTGGAGCCATTGTAGGGATATTAATGGGGCACCTTTTCCTGGCTTTGCTTGTTATGCAGAATGAACAGGGTGCCATCAGTGGACTTTCCGCAGCTGTGTTCCTCCAGGAAGAGTTATGGATTTTGGGTTATGCGGTATTGGTGGGTATTATTGCCTCTCTTATACCTGCATGGAACGCTTATCAAACAGATATTGCAAAGCAATTGTCCAAATCTTAACTTCACAATCGGATTAACTTGTTATACATAAAAGGTATGGTATTGAAAAGAATAGTATTCGTCTTTGGTTTTGTCCTTCTTAGTAATTGGGCAATCAGTCAGACTTCCCAAAATGTATGGAGGGATTTGTCTGATGTGACTTATAAAATAGGACAGGATGAATTCGGTGAATTATATATTCCGGTTTTCAGTCAAAAAATAAAAAGTCTGGAGGGCAAAGTAGTTGAAGCGGATGGCTTTATCATTCCTTTCGAAGGGATGTTTAAACCTGAGCATATCATTTTATCCTCCCTTCCTTTAGCAGAGTGTTTTTTCTGTGGATCAGGCGGGCCTGAGACGGTTATGGAAGTAATGCTGAAAAACCCTATTAAGTATACTTCCAAAAGGGTAAAAGTCAGAGGTAAATTGACCTTGAATGACAAAGATCCTGAAAAGCTGATGTACATTTTAAAAGATGCTGAGCTTTTGACAAATTAATGGAATCTTACAACTGAATTTCATAAAAAAAGGGGGTGTCCGAAAAGTCGAGACACCCTTTTTTTATTGTTGATTTTCTCTAAAATTATTATTTTAGAGTTGAACAAAATACAACAATGTCTAAGGTAGTTTTTAAAAATCAGACTGGCAATTGTCCAGAATTATTTCCGGCAAATATTTTTGATAAAATCCCTGATAACCACCCTGCTCGATTGGTTGACACTGTGGTTAACTCTTTGGATATCAGTGATATTATAAAGAGGTACAAGGGAGGCGGTACATCAGCCTATCATCCACGAATGATGATTAAAGTGCTGTTCTACAGCTATTTATCCAATGTGTATTCATGTAGGAAAATAGCCAAAGCACTTAATGAGAACATACATTTCATGTTTATCTCAGGAAACTCAACCCCCGATTTCAGAACCATCAACGATTTCCGCGGTAAAATCTTAAAAGACTCCATCAAGACATTGTTTGCCGAAGTGGTAAAAATGCTTGTTGAGATGGGATATGTAAGCCTTGATGTACAATACATTGACGGAACCAAGATTGAAGCAAAATCCAATAAGTACACTTTTGTCTGGCGTAAGACAGTTGAAAAGCACAAAGAAAGGTTAGAAGGTAAGATCAAGAGTGTTTTATCAGATATCGAAGAAAGCATCCTATCAGATAATCAAGAAGTTAATCAAGAAGAATTGCCTAAAAAAATTGATTCTGAAGAATTAAGGGAGCGGCTTTCAGCCATAAATAAAAAGCTAAAAGAGCCTTCAAAGAAGATTGCTAAGGAGCTTCAAAAACTTCAGGAAGAACATCTTCCCAAGCTGGAGAAGTATGAAAAAGACCTGGAGATTTTGGGGGATAGAAATTCGTACAGTAAGACAGATCATGATGCCACATTCATGAGAATGAAAGAGGACCACATGAAAAACGGACAACTAAAACCCGCTTACAATCCTCAGATATCAACTGAAAATCAATTCATTACCCATGCTACTATCCACCAAACAGCAGGGGATACCACCACTTTAAAATCCCACTTGGACAGTTTTGAAAAATCGTATAGTAAACAAAGTAAAGAGATAGTAGCTGATGCAGGATACGGCAGTGAGGAGAATTATGAAATGCTTGAAAAAAAGGGAGTTGATGCCTATGTGAAATACAATTACTTCCACATGGAGCAAAAGAAGAAGACAAAGAACAATCCTTTTCTTCCCCAAAATCTTTTCTACAATGCAGCGCAAGATTTTTACGTATGCCCCATGGGACAGCGGATGGAGAATGTTGGACAAGGAAAGCGCACTTCAAGCAATGGGTATGTATCTCAAGTAACTTATTATCAGGCAAAAAACTGTGAAGGATGCCCCTTAAGAGCACAATGCCACAAAGCGACAGGTAACAGAAGAATCGAAGTGAACCATAGGTTAAACTTCTTAAAACAGCAGGCCAAGGAAAAACTAATGAATAAAAAGGGGCTTGAACACAGGAGCAAAAGACCAATAGAGGCGGAAGCTGCGTTTGGCCAGCTGAAAAGCAATAATAAATTCAACAGATTTACACTCACTGGTTTAGAAAAAGTGGAATTAGAGTTCTTATTGATGGCAATTGGCCATAATCTGAGAAAAATGGTGGCTAAAAGTATGCACTCTGGACTAAAACTATCTAAAAAATCATCTTTGGGTTATAAACCCTACAATAGTCGGCCGGTATTTTACGTTCCAAAGGAAAATTCTAATCAAAGATCACTGGTAATGGCATTGGATTTTCAAAATCAAAAAATAGCGGCATAAAAAAAGCTGCCCTTTTCGGACAGCCCCTTTTTTTAAAGTTTTTTTACCGATTGGATGATTGACTTTTCCATTTCGAGGAATTCCTTTAATAGGTTTTCGGTAATTGGGCCGGGTTTTCCGTTGCCAATTTTATGCCCCTCAATTTGGGTTATTGGAAGGATTTTCTTAGTGGTGCTTGTCATGAATACCTCATCAGCATCCAAGACTTCCTCAAGTGAAATTTCTCTGACCTCTGTTGCGGGAGCCAATTCAAGAACCCTTTTTCTGGTAATTCCGTGAAGGATGTGTTTGTCTGGAGTTGCTATCTTGTTGTCTTTAATGACAAAAATATTGGACCTTGAACTTTCAGAGATAGTCCCGTTCAAATGATAGAGAACATCCTCAGCACCCTCTTTTTTCCAAATGGCACTATGCCATACGGGGAATGCATAATTGGTGGTCTTGATGTCAGCAATTGCCCGGATGTGTTCAACGGCCAATAATTTCACCCCAGACTCATATTTGGCAGGAGAGGGGAAATCCAGGTCTTCACAAAAAATGAAAAGTTTACCCTGAGTAGGAGAAAAATGATTGGCTGAAACGCCTCCCGTTAATACCATTCTTATCCCTCCAAACTCCAAATCATTTCTTTGTATCAGGTCGTGTATGATTTGGGCCAGCTCCTCCTTGGAGTAGGGTAGGTATAGGTGGGTTTTTTCCGCTGAGCGTACAAACCTATCCAAATAATCACTTAGAAATAAAGGTGTGTAATTTGATGTACGGAAGAAATCAAATATCCCATATCCCCTTATTAACCCAATGTCCATTGGGTGCAATGAAGCTTCAGTTGAAGGGATGATCTTATCTATTGAGAAACAGAATGGTTTCATGGTCAATCGTTAAGGTTTATAATTTTCAAAATTACATATTCTTGCGTAAGGAAAAATATTTTATATAGGTCTCCGTTATCAATGGTGCTGCTGTTAGATGTTTTAGTAACTATTTAAATCTAAAACAGGACTTTTTTGATTTGTTTTAAAAAAATGATGATAAAATGAATTTTTATTAATCAAATAAATCCTAACTTGCAGGAGAAATGTCGGTTTAATATGAAATCTATTGCCAGATCTATCTTTTTTATGTTACTCTTCGTGCAATTTGCATGTAATTCAGAAAAAGTTGATGAAACAAAGTTGCTTAGAGATGAAGTTATCGCTATTCATGATGAGGTCATGCCTCTGATGGGGGAGCTTAAGTCTTTAAAGAAAGAAATTAAAATAAAAACCGATAGTTTGATAGCGGAAGATTCTGTTGTCAATGCAGAAAAGATCCATGAGCTAAGGAATATTGAAAACCAACTGGAGGATGCTTTTGAAGGGATGTTTGTTTGGATGAGGCAGTACAAAGCTCCTGATGAATCTGTCGATGAAAAAGAAGCAAAGGCCTATCTTACCGAACAGAAAGTTTTGGTAGAGAAGGTGAATAAAGACATCAAAGAAGCGCTCAAGGCAGCCAAGCAGGAGTTAGGAAAGGGTTAATTTTTCTTTTCTAAAAACTCCTGACTTCGACACTGGGACACCCAAAATCAAAAACCGAACATTTTTGCGAGTTTTTGTTGACTTTCGTTCAAAAGCAGGGTCTTTCTCAGCTTTTTACCTGAAGATTTGAGCTGTATTTCAACAGTGTAAATCCCTTTTGCTATTTCTATGGCTTTCTGAGGAGAAAGTTTTGATCCTTTTTCCAATAACTGCCTTTCCAGTTCCTTAAACACTTTGTAAGCGACGAATGCGATGCTTATATGTGCTTCGATCCTGCGTTGTTTATAATGGAAAACAGGCCTGACTTTGATTTCATTTTTTGTTATCCTGAAGGCCTTTTCTATTTTCCAAAGGTTGTTGTAATTCTCAATGACCTCGTCTTTGTCAAGGTTTGTGTTGGTAATATACCCTTTGAGACCGTCCCATTTCCCATCCTGTTCAAACTTTTCAATATCAAGTGCAATCTTTACCTCCCCTTCCATTTTAAGATACTTGTTATAGCCCCTGTTGTTGATGTGGCTTTTGTTGAGCTTTCCTGATTTTAACTGTTTCTCGAGCTTTTTAAGACCTTTCTCCCTGTTGATCCTGTCTTTTTTGGCTCTTCTGTCTGAATAACTGACAACCATTCTGAGCCCGTCCTCCCAATCCAGCAGCCTGCTCTCGCCGTTTTCAAGTTCAAAAGCCAATATCCTCTCTTTACTTTTATCAGGGGAAGCTTTCAGCCTTGCTCCCAGAATAAACTCGTAACCGTTGTCCCGTAACTCTTTTACATTGCTTTTTGACAGTAAACCTGAATCGGCAACAACAATCGGAGCAGGTAAGCTATACTTCTTTCTAAAAGCTTCTATCACAGGGATCATCGTATGCCCTTCAAACTTGTTTCCCTCAAAAATCTCATAAGCCAGAGGATATCCCTCTAGTCCAACCAGCAGACCCAAAACAATCTGTGGATTTTGATGCTTTCCCTCCTTGGAAAAACCACTCTTTCTAAGATCATCTTCATGATCCACTTCAAAATAAAGCGTAGTAACATCATAGAAAACGATATTGATACTCCCTCCGAGTATTCTCTTGGTATGTTCAAAGCTGATCAGCTGGACCGTTTCCTTATAGTTGTTGTAAAGCTTGTCCATGTACCTGTAAAGGTCCTGAACCTGGAATTCGAGGCCGTGGTAGGTGAGCAGGTAATCACAGGTTTTCAGCTTGCTGGCAGGAAAACAGATCCTGGAATATACCAGCCACCTGAAGATATCATCTTGGATTGCGCTGAACCCAATATCATTGAAAATCCTGTCCAAAAGCAGCTCGGTACCTGAAACAGTGATGTTTTCAACACTTTCCAGAACAGAATCGGCAATCCGTTCTTCATCACTGAAGGGGATTTCAAGTGCTCCTTTATGGTTTTTTATCCATTCCTCCCCAAGAATAAAAAGTCTTTCAACCTCAGATCGATCAGAACTGCTTCCGATCGTTTTTACAACCTTGCTTTTACCTTTGATCTTCTCAATTACCTGAACACTGATCTTGCCACTTTTATTGGGTTTTCTCCGAACAAACATGCCTAAAAGTACAAAAAACCACCCCGGGACACCCAAATTGAGAATCTGAAAATTATAATGATCTATATTTCAATACTTTATGTAAAAATGGGACTGACGACTGTCGAAGTCAGGAAAAAGAAGCAAAGGCCTATCTTACCGAACAGAAAGTTTTGGTAGAGAAGGTGAATAAAGACATCAAAGAAGCGCTCAAGGCAGCCAAGCAGGAGTTAGGAAAGGGTTAATTTTTCTTTTCTAAAAACTTTTCCACTGAGTTAGCATCGATTACCCCTTCCTCATTTCCCCAAATATTATAAATATAGGTCATTATCCTTGCAATTTCCAAATTGGTAAGGTTGGGGTTTCCCGGCATAGGCTGATTATAGACTTGCCCGTTTACCATGATTTCTCCCTGTAAACCATATTTTATGATTCTTGCTGTTCTTCCCACATCTTCGGCCATATAATCGGAAGGATTAAGTGGGGGGATTAGTTTTCCCAAACCTGTCCCATCTTTTTGATGACAATTAGCGCAGTACAATTCATACAAGTTTTTCCCTTCAATGGCATACTGAAGCACTTTGGTATCTTTGATGGAGGCAAGAGTCTTATCTTTGTCTGACTGATTGGGATTGCAGCTAAAACAAAGGAAGATCAAAATGCCGATTCCCGTCCCGATTTTCCACATGTTTTTATTTCAGTAATTTGGGTATATCCTTCATCAATCTATTGACTTGTTCTTCTTTGGTCCCATCATAGACACCTCTAATCCTGCCCTGCTGATCTACCAATACAAAAGCTCCGGAATGTAAAATCCCTCCTGGTTCATTTTTATCCGACATGGCAGTGGTAAGGTAGCTTGTTTGGCCGATTTCGAAGATTTTTTCCTGATCTCCTGACAAGAAATTCCAGGTTTTATCATCCTCTACCCCGATTTTGGCTGCATAATCTTTTAAAAGTTCCGGTGTGTCATGCTCGGGATCAAGGGTGTGGCTCAGGATCATAAAGTTGGGTTCGTGTTTAAATTTCTCATAAACCCTGAGCATTTGAGTTTTCATGATGGGGCAGATAGTGGGACAAGTCGTGAAGAAAAAGTCTGCCACATACACCTTTCCTTCCACAGTAGCATTATTCACTTCTTTTCCTTCCTGATTGATAAATGAAAATTCTGCAATCTTATGATAGACAGTGTCTTTAACAATTTTGCCTTCGATTTCAAATTCATTGACATACTTGTTTCCCAAAATAGGTAGAGAAGAAGAACTGTTGTCATTTTCTTTAGGTCCAGAACAAGAAAACAGTAAAACCAGTGAGGCAAAGAAAATGGTTGCTATGCTAGATTTCATATAAGTTTTTGAATTAATTATGGATTCGCTTTTTCCCGAACTTTTTTGTACCATTTGATGCCAAGCATCATCAGGACACTAAGGCCCAATAAACCAACAATACCCCAGACCACACTAATAAGGCTTTTGAGTACAATGAGGAATACGATAGCAAATAGCAAGAGGGTTGCCAATTCGTTCCACATTCTTAACTGTGTTGAGGTCCATTTTGCTATTCCATTTTGTAAATCTTTAAAAATTTTATGGCAAATTATGTGATAAATGTACAGTACAAGAACAAAACCCAATTTGGCATGCATAAAGCCCAACTGCATATATCCCCATCTGTAATACAATACCCAAAAACCCAAGATCAAAGTCAAAATGGCGGAAGGCCAGGTAATGATATACCATAAGCGCTGTGCCATAAGATTGAGTTGTGGCATCAGTATTGCTTTTTCCTGTTCTGTTTTTTCCAGGGCCTCAACCTGATAGATGAATAACCTCACTATGTAGAATAGGCCCGCAAACCAGGTCACGACAAAGATGATATGCAGCGCTTTTAAATATTCGAAAGCCATCATGGAATTTTTCCCCTAAATTAAGGCTTTAAATTTAAACCGCTAATTCCTATGAGTAACCGTTTTGTCTTTTTTGCCCTTTTCCTGTCGGTCATTTTGATCATCATTTGGATTATTAGAGATACAATTTCGCAGCCGGGAATAGGGGATTTGAAGGGTGAGTTTGTGGAAACAGCCTTTTACCGCAATGAAAACAATACCGGTCCCATCATTAGGATATATGCTGTTTACTCCCCGGATACCCTATGGGATGAAATGAAGGCTTACGGTGCATTTATGCCTCATACAAAATACGGCAATACCAAAGTGTATTTTTTCAGTTCCTTAGATTATGCCCCCAAAAAACTGCAGCCTGACATTCCTCATTTTGATCCCGCACGGAATACTTATTGCATTGGGATGTACGAAAAATCAGCTATGGGTCAGGAGAATTTTGTCAGGTACCCTTTCAAATAATTCAGATATATTAGGGGAATCTTTGGTGCGTAATCTTTTAAAAATTGAAAAAGAAAAGCAGACTTCCCGTTGAGGATTACATAGATGGTGTGTTGAAGGGGGATAGAATGGTGCTCAGTAGGGCTATTACCCTGGTAGAAAGCTCCCTGCCTTCAGATCAAATGTTGGCCGAAAAAGTGATGGAGGGAATCCTTCCCTATTCTGGAAAGTCTATCAGGATAGGTATTACTGGTGTTCCGGGTGTAGGGAAAAGTACTTTTATTGAAAATTTTGGCAAAATACTCGTGGAAAGAGGCCATCAATTGGCGGTGTTGGCAATTGATCCCAGTAGCCAAAAGTCAGGGGGAAGTATTTTGGGAGACAAGACCAGGATGGAGGCACTCTCTTCGGACAAAAGAGCTTATATACGCCCCAGTCCGGCAGGTGCTGCTTTGGGAGGCGTGAGTGCAAGGACAAGGGAGGCCATGTTGCTGTGTGAGGCTGCTGGTTTTGATGTGGTCCTGATAGAAACAGTGGGTGTAGGTCAATCTGAAACTGCCGTTAAAGGAATGGTGGATTTTTTTCTTCTGTTGATGTTGGCCGGAGCAGGGGATGAGCTGCAAGGAATTAAAAAAGGGATCATAGAAATGTGCGACGCATTGATCATCAATAAAGCTGATGGCAGCAATGTTGAAGCAGCCAAAAGGGCAAAGAGGGAATATGCCAATGCCCTGCACCTTTTTCCCGCAAAGGAGAATGGCTGGATCCCTCAGGTCAAAACCTGTTCTGCTATAGAAAAATCAGGGCTAGAGGAAATTTGGACAATGATTGATGATTTTAGAGACAAGATGACCAAGAATGGATTCCTCGAGTCCAACAGGCAAGAACAGAGGGTTAATTGGTTGCAGGAACACATCAGGTACCTGATGGAAAGCTCTTTTTTCCATCATTCCCAGGTCAAAAAGAGGATGGAGGAATTACTTCCTGGTATAAAATCCGGGAAATTCTCCGCCATTGCCAAAGCCCGTGAATTGTTCGATTTATTCCTAAAGAATAGAGGAAATGATTGAATCCCTTTTTGAAATCAAGGTGTGTCTGATCACTAAAAAAAAGCCAAAAGCAAGTAAATACAAAAAAAATGCGGTCAATAGGACCGCATTTTGAATTTCTTTTTCAGGTCATTTACTGAGTTTCTGAAAGCAGTATCTGTGTCCATCAGGTCATTGACCGTCTGCACGGCATGGATGACCGTACTGTGGTCCCTTCCGCCAAAATGATAACCAATGGATTTCAAAGAATGATTGGTGAATTCTTTGGAAAAATACATGGCGACCTGTCTTGCTGTTACAATTTCTTTTTTCCTGGTCTTGGCCTTCAGGTCTTCCGTCTTGATGTCAAAGTATTCAGAGACTGTTTTTTGGATAAAATCAATCCCAACTTCATTTTCAATGTCCTTGACGATGTTTTTCATGATCGTCTTGGCCAGGGTAAGATCAATGTCTACCCGGTTCAGTGAAGCATGGGCAATCAGGGAAATCAAAACGCCTTCCAGTTCCCTTACATTTGTGTCAACAGTATAAGCAAGGTATTCTACAACATCATCTGGAATAAAGATGCCTTCTGACTGCATTTTTCTTCTGATAATGGCCACCCTGGTTTCAAAATCAGGCATTTGCAAGTCTGCTGTTAATCCCCATTTGAACCTGGACAGCAACCTTTCCTCCAATCCTTTCAGATCTTTGGGAGGACAGTCTGAGGTCATGATGATCTGCTTTTTGTTTTGGTGCAGGTGGTTGAAGATATGGAAGAACATTTCCTGGGTCCTGTCTTTACCTGCCAAAAACTGAATATCATCGATGATCAGAACATCTACCTGCATGTAAAAATTAGTAAAGCTTTTCACATTTCCATCTTTGATGGCATCCATGAACTGGTTTACAAATTTTTCTGAAGAGACATAAAGTACAAATTTGTCATCTGGTCCGTTTTTGATCTCATTTCCAATGGCCTGAACCAAATGGGTTTTGCCAAGCCCCACTCCTCCATATACCATCAAAGGGTTGAATGAAGTTACCCCTGGCTTGGTCGCAACGGCAAACCCTGCAGATCTGGCCAAACGGTTACAGTCACCCTCTATGTAAGTACTGAAAGTATAATTCGGGTTGAGGTTGGATTGAAGCAGCATTTCGCTGTCCAAAGACTGCATGTCAAATGGACTTTTGCTTTCAGCTAAAGCAGTATTGGATTTTTTTGGACTTGAAGCAGAATTTCCTTGAGGGAAACTTACCACATAGGGCTGGTTTTGAGAATTGCCCTTGTCCACTACTACAGCATATTCCAACCTGCCGTTGGGTCCCAGCGTGGATTTGATGGCAAGCTTTAAAACCTGTACATAGTTGTCCTCTAACCACTCATAAAAAAACTGACTGGGTACCTGAATGGTGAGGGTGCTTCCCTCTAATCTAACAGGGTTTATTGGTTTGAACCAGGTTGAAAAACTCTGTTCATTGACGTGCTGCTTGATTACACGCAAACATTCATTCCAAACTGCATTAGCCTCTGAACTCATTTAGTACTCAATAATTATCCAAGCGAAAGAATTGTAGATTTAGCTGATTCCCTGCCTTTTTGGAGGGCATCAAATTTGGGGAAAATAAATTTAAATAAAAAATCAAAAACTGCTTGACTTTCTAATAAATCGGTAAACTTTTTGCGCTGGCAAAATTAATTTTGTTCTCTTTAGTGAATACAAAATCTACTTTCCCTAATCGCAATGCGCCCGTTCCCACCTGATGTATAATTGTGGTGTGGCCTTCTGTATTTTTGATTTGGGTAGGCTCATCCAAAAAGGTATGTGTATGACCTCCTATGATCAAATCAATTTCATTCACAGCTGCTGCCAATTTGAGATCATCGATTTTTGTCCCCCGATAAGCATAACCCAAGTGCGAAAGGCATATGATCAGATCTGATTTTTTTGCCTTTAATTCTTGGACCATTTCCTTCGCTACACCAACAGGATCAAGGTATTGTGTGTTTTCATAATTCTTTTTTCCGACCAAACCTTCCAATTCTATTCCAAGCCCAAATACCCCGATTCGTAAACCTGATTTTTTGAAAATCTTATAAGGTATGGTGGCGTCTTTCATCAAGGTGTTGGAAAAATCATAGTTGGAGCAGATGTGGGGAAAAGATGCGTGCGGAAGTTGCTCATACAGGCCTTGGAGCCCATTGTCAAACTCATGATTTCCAAGGGTGGAGGCATCAAAGCCCATTTGGCTCATGAGCTTAAATTCAAGTTCCCCTCCATAAAAATTGAAGTAAGGCGTACCCTGAAATACATCCCCGGCATCCAATAATAGCATATTTTCCTCCTCGTTTCTAAATTTTGATACCAAGGAAGCCAGTTTGATCATCCCGCCCTGATTTGCATTTCGGCTGCCGTCATTGGGAAAAGGTTCAATCCGGGAATGCATGTCATTGGTATGAAGGATGCTGATTCTTTTTCCTTTTTTTGAAAGCATCTCATCTGCCAAAAGTGGGCTGCCAAAACTTAAAGCTGCTCCTGTAAGTAAGCTGCTTTTAATAAAATCCCTTCTTTTCATTTCAATCAAATTTTTGTCTTCCTTCAACCTTAGCTTCGATATTCAACCCGGATGCCGTTTTTGCTTTAATCCTATCTATAAGGATTTCCCGGAGCAGGTAATCGGTCTCAGCTTTTCTGGGAATTTCCGAGAGAAACCCCATGCCGTCCCCGCCATTTGCAAGGTAATCGTTCACGGCCAAAATATATTTTTTTGCAGGATTTACTTCTTCTCCATTTATTTTCAATTCGAGGATTTTTCCATCTTGGGCATGAATTGTCATTCCTGAAATTCCAAGTATTTTTCTGGAGACAGCAAACTCCGCGAGAGCAATAAGCTCTCGATGGTCTAATTCCAGAATTTGGAGGTAATTATCAAAAGGAGATAATTCATAGATGTTGCCTAAGGTAATGTTTCCCTTGGGCAGGGTGTTTCGTATTCCTCCGTTGTTGATAATGGAAATATCAATGGGGTAACCAAGTAAATTCTCTGCAAACTCTTTCTGAAAATCAGCCACCAGATTACCGATGGCTGTCTCGCCATTTCCGTTTTTCAAGATAGCCTCTGTGGTTCTGCCTATGACCGTGTTCATTTCTTTTTCTAGGTTTTCTTTGAAAGGCTGGATGAATTTTTGGGTAATCGGATCTGCAGGAACTTCCGAGTCAAGGCTGAAAAATTGGGCTTCTCCGGTTTTTACTAGGGCAGGGGCGCAAGCGTACAGAAGGAAAAGGACTGCCGCGAAAACTGGAATTTTGAAAATTTTATTTTTAAGCATTTTTCAATTTGAGGTCTTTTAATGGGTTTTCAGATATCTACCTCTTATTTTTGGGGCTAAAGATAGCTTTCAAATCCCATTTCAACAGTATAATGGGTCAAAGGAAGTTGTTTTTTATCAATCAATATAAACCCAATATGGAAAATAAGCTTTTTGAGGAATTTGGTCCTGTCACCAAAGAACAATGGATTCAACAGGCCATTGCTGATCTTAAAGGCAAAGATTTCACAACGCATTTGGTGTCCAAAACAGCAGGTGGGTTGGAAATCATGCCTTTTTATACGGAAGAAGATCTTGAAACCCTTGCTTTTCTTGAAGCATATCATAACAAAATTCATCCTCCATCAGAGATACCTGGATTGTCTCCCCGGATATGGTCCAATGTTTTTCATGTAGGAATTGAAGACCAAAATAAAGGCAATGCACTAATTTTGGATGCCTTACAAAATGGTTGTGATGCCCTTGTACTGGAAGTGTCAGGTAAAGAGGACTTTAATCAATTGCTCAAAGGGGTTGAACTGCCTTATATCCAGATATTTCTTGTTCTATCAAGCGGATCCCCAAGTGTTGTTCTTGCTCCATTTTTGGATTGGTTCGGTAGAAAAGACTGGGGTTCAGATCAACTTCAGGGAGGAGTCCTTTGGGATGGCATGACCCGGCTTTTTCATGAGGAATCGGAAATGGAAGTTATTTCCCAGGAATTGGCTATGTTGATTGATAAACTGGAACCTTTCCCTGCTTTCAAAGCCTGCTGCATCGATTTTTCCTGTTACCATGAAGCTGGTGCCACTGCAATTCAGGAGTTAAAATTCGGTTTTGCTTCAATTGTGGAATTGCTGGACCATCTTGGAAAAGCCGGTGTTCCTGCTCAAAAGGTTTTTGAAAAGGCAATGCTTAGGTTTTCTGTAGGTTCAGATTATTTTGAAGAAATAAGTAAAATCAGGGCGGGCCGTATTTTTTTTCAAAGTCTTGGTGAGCTCTATCAGGTTGAAGTTTTGCCTGAGAATATCCAAGTGTTTTGCCAGACAAGCAATTGGACCAAATCCCGAATGGATGTTTATACGAATATGTTGAGGAATACGACCGAGGCCATGTCTGCCATTTTAGGGGGTTGTAATGTGCTTTGGGTAAGACCTCATGACGAGGTTTTATCTGGTCCAGACTCTTTTTCCAGAAGAATGGCCAGGAATATTTCCAATATCCTTAGGGAGGAAAGCTACCTTGATAAGGTACTGGATCCTGTAGCAGGAAGTTATTTCATAGAAAACCTTACAGGCATTCTTTTGGACAGAACAAAAGAAAGTTTAGAAAATGTGGAAGCCAGTGGAGGTTGGTGGAAATTATACAAAGACCAATTGATTCAGGAGGAAGTGAAATCCACCCGTAAAAAACGCCAAAGCGATATTCTTGAGCTTCAAAAATCTAAAATTGGTGCGAACAAATACCAATTGAAGGAAGAAAAGGCAAAATTTACTTTGTCTGAAAAGGTGGAAGAGTTGCCCTGGCAACTGTTTGCTGGTAGAGAAACTGATCTTTTGGAGTCAAAAAATGAAACTGTAGCATGAGACCCGATATAAAGCAATTGAAATTTTCAAACACATCCCAGCCTGACAATGTAGCATCTGAGATTTGGGAAACAGCTGAAAAGATTCCTGTACCTTCTGTGTTTTCAAAGGAAATCACAAAGGGATTTTCCCATTTGGCTTATGTAGCGGGAATACCTCCTTATCTGAGGGGACCGTACAGTACCATGTATGTTATGCGGCCTTGGACAATCCGTCAATATGCAGGTTTTTCTACTGCGGAGGAGTCCAATGCATTTTATAGAAGAAACCTCGCCGCCGGTCAAAAGGGCCTCTCGGTGGCTTTTGACCTGGCTACCCACAGGGGCTATGATTCCGACCATCCCAGGGTAGTAGGGGATGTGGGCAAAGCAGGTGTGGCTATAGATTCCATTTTGGATATGAAGGTCCTGTTTGATGGGATCCCACTTGATCAGATGTCTGTTTCCATGACCATGAACGGTGCGGTGATTCCTATTTTGGCTTTTTATATTGTGGCAGCCGAAGAACAAGGGGTCAAAGCGGATCAGTTGAGCGGTACGATACAAAATGACATCCTGAAAGAATTCATGGTGAGGAATACCTACATTTATCCACCCCAGCCATCCATGAAGATCATAGCCGATATTTTTGAGTTTACTTCACGACACATGCCAAAGTTCAATTCCATTTCTATTTCCGGTTACCACATGCAGGAAGCAGGAGCAACAGCTGACCTTGAATTGGCTTATACTTTGGCAGATGGGCTGGAATATTTGAGAGCAGGTATTGCTGCGGGTCTGGACATAGATGATTTTGCCCCAAGGCTGTCATTCTTTTGGGCAATAGGAATGAATCATTTTATGGAAATTGCCAAGATGCGAGCTGGTAGGTTGATCTGGTCTAAAATTGTCAATCAGTTTAATCCTAAGGATCCTAAATCTCTGGCTTTAAGAACGCACTGTCAGACATCCGGTTGGTCCCTGACAGAGCAGGATGCGTTCAATAACGTGACAAGGACCACTGTTGAAGCGATGGCGGCAGCCTTGGGGCATACCCAGTCTTTACATACCAATTCATTTGATGAAGCCATAGCCCTACCTACGGATTTTTCTGCCAGGATTGCAAGAAACACACAGCTTTATCTTCAGGAAGAGACCGGGATTACCAAGACAGTTGATCCCTGGGGAGGTTCGTTTTATGTGGAATACCTTACCGATCAATTGGCCAAAAAGGCCTGGGAACTAATACAAGAAGTTGAAAGCCTTGGTGGGATGGCAAAGGCAATTGAGGCAGGAATTCCCAAAATGCGGATTGAAGAAGCGGCAGCCAGAAAACAGGCAAGGATAGATAGTGGGAAGGATATCATAGTTGGGGTAAATAGGTACCAAACAGATGAGGAAGCGGCGTTTGATATTCTTGAAGTGGACAATAAGGCGGTGAGAGAGAAGCAGATTGAGAGATTGAACCAACTTAAAGCCAACAGGAATCAAAAGGAAGTGGAAGCCGCATTGGGGGCGATAACAGAGGCTGCAAGGACCGGCAAGGGAAATTTGTTGGAATTTGCGGTGGAGGCAGCAAGAAAAAGAGCTACTTTAGGAGAAATATCCTTTGCCATGGAAAAGGAATTTGGGAGACATAAAGCCACTGTAAAATCTATATCAGGCGTGTATTCAGGAGAGGCCAAAGACGATAAGAGCTTTAAGGAAGCCAGGGAATTGGCGGACCGCTTTGCAGAATTAGAGGGTAGAAGACCAAGGATCATGGTGGCCAAAATGGGTCAGGATGGTCATGACAGGGGGGCAAAAGTGATTGCAACCGGATTTGCTGATCTGGGATTTGATGTGGATATAGGACCGCTTTTCCAAACCCCGGAGGAAGTTGCCATGCAGGCAGTGGAAAATGACGTGCATATAGTAGGTGCTTCTTCTCTTGCTGCCGGGCATAAAACACTCGTGCCGGCATTGATTGAGGAGTTGAAAAAACTTGGCAGGGAGGATATTATGGTTATAGCAGGAGGGGTAATCCCACCAAAGGATTATGATTTTCTTTATGATTCCGGAGTGGCGGCAGTATTCGGTCCCGGTACGGTAATATCCAAGGCTGCCATTGAGATTTTAACCAAATTGATGCAGGCTTGATTTTCGAATAGCAAGTTAATTTATTAAGTGGGCTGGAACTCAATTCAGCCCATTTTCATTAATAGGAAAAAGATTTTGGGTTATCTTTGAAGAAACTAAACTTAGAAAAATGATTTTATTAGCGGAGTTGAACTTTAATTTACCTTGGTCTAATCCGGTTTTGATTTTTTCAAGTATCCTATTTATTATACTTTTTGCCCCCATTTTGTTAAACAGAATTAAAATCCCCCAATTGATAGGCTTAATTGTCGCCGGTGCGGTGATTGGGCCCAATGGGATTAATCTTTTGCAAAGGGACAGCAGTGTAATTCTTTTTGGAACCGTAGGTCTTTTGTATATCATGTTCTTGGCAGGGTTGGAAGTGGATATGGCTGATTTCAAAAAGAACAGTAATAAATCAATAATATTTGGCCTTTACACATTTCTGATTCCCATGATAGTGGGTACAGTGGCAGGGTTTTATCTTTTGGAATTTTCTTTTCCTTCTTCAGTTTTACTGGCATCCATGTTTGCTTCCCATACTTTATTGGCTTACCCTATCATCAGTAAGATGGGAATTGCAAAAAATAAAGCAGTAAATATAGCAGTGGGCGGAACTGTAATCACGGATACCCTTGCCCTCTTGGTGCTTGCCGTGGTAGTAGGTGTTTCTGTGGGGGAACTTACCAGTGATTTTTGGATCAGGTTGATTGTTTCATTGATCATTTTTGCTGCCATCGTAAGTTTTATTTTTCCAATATTAGGGAGATGGTTTTTTAAAAGGTTCGATGACAACATCTCACAGTACATTTTTGTGCTCGCTTTGGTTTTTCTGGCGGCATTCCTGGCAGAAGCTGCAGGGGTAGAGGCCATTATAGGGGCCTTCTTGGCGGGTTTGGCATTAAATAAACTGATCCCCCATACTTCCCCGTTGATGAACAGGATCGAGTTTGTGGGGAATGCGCTTTTCATCCCCTTTTTCCTGATAGGAGTAGGGATGTTGATTGATTTCCGGGTTTTCTTCAATGATTTAGAAACCATCAAGGTGGCAGTGGTAATGACAGTAGTGGCTACATTGTGCAAATACCTGGCAGCTTTGCTGACACAAAAGACATTTAATTTTTCCGCCGCACAAAGGGATGTGATTTTTGGGTTGAGCAATGCCCAGGCAGCAGCCACACTTGCAGCGGTATTGGTGGGTTATAATATCATTCTGGGAGAGGCCGAAGATGGTACTCCTATCAGGCTATTGAGTGAAAGTGTGCTGAACGGAAGTATTTTGATGATTTTGGTTACCTGTACCATTGCTTCTTTTGTGGCCCAAAAGGGTGCTACAAAATTAGCATTGGAAGAAGAAGACGGAGAAGATGAGAATGATGGAAAAAGTACGGAAGAAAAAATCCTCATCCCGGTAAATTATCCTGAAAACATTTCAGAATTGATCAACTTGGGCGTGACCATTAAAACGCAATCCCAAAAAGACGCATTGATAGCTTTGAATATTATCCCTTCGGATTCTGAAGACCCTTCCAAAGAGAAATATGCCAAAAAACTTTTGGAAAAAGCCAGTATCTGTGCCGCAGCAACGGACAATAACCTTACGGAACTGATCCGGTACGATTCCAATGTGATCAATGGGATTACCAATGCAGTAAAGGAAAACAAGGCAACGGATATCATCCTTGGTCTCCATAAAGATGCAGGGATATCGGGATCGTTTTTAGGGAAACTTACTGAAGGCATCCTGGGAAAAATCAATGTAACTGCCTTAATTTATAATAGCGTGCAGCCACTCAATACGGTTGCCAGATATTTGGTAGTAGTACCGCAGAATGCTGAAAAAGAAATGGGTTTTGCCTTTTGGTTGCTGAGGATTTGGAATATTGGAAGGAATACGGGAGCAAAGCTTATTTTTTATGGATCAAAGGAGACACTTAAATATATCAAACAGGTACAGAAAAAATTTAGTGTAGAGGCGGACTTTTTAGAGTTTTCCGACTGGGAAGATTTCTTAATCCTAGCAAAGGACCTTAAAGAAAACGATGCCCTTGTGGTCGTGATGAGCAGAAAAAGTGGGGCATCCTATGAAAGTCAGATGGAAAAACTTCCTAAGTACCTGAACAAATATTTTATGCAGAACAACTACGTATTGATCTATCCCATGCAGTTCAATTTTGACGACAAGGATATGAATTCCTACGGTAGTGCGCCCCTGCTTAAGCCTATCATGTCCGGAGTTGATAGTTTGGAAAATTTCACCCAATTGGTAGGTCAGTTGTTCAAAAAGAAATAAAAAAAAGGCCGAAAAGGCCTTTTTTTTGTTAATTATCTTCTCCTCTCAGTTTTATTACAGCCCCTTCAAGTAATGGGCTTATCCTCACCTGACAGGCTAACCTGCTGGTCGGAAAATACTCAGGAAGATTTTCCAATTGGTCCAATTCTACATCTGTTGCCTCTCCCAATGCATCCTCTCCTTCTAAGATTTCTACATGGCAGGTAGCGCAGAGTGCCATGCCTCCACAAGTAGCCAGAACGGGGTATTCGGAAGCTTTCAATACTTCCATTAAGCTTAAGCCCATATCATCAGGAGCTTCTACGGTCTGACGGTTTCCGTCATGATCTTCAACTGTAAATGTTACCATGATGCAAAGGTATATTAAAATGCATTTACTCCGTTAACAGTGGTGTATTTGAAGCTTAGCTTTTGATCAGGGTACACATACTTGAAGGCAGAGTGCATCATGATGGCAGCTTCATGGAATCCGCATAAAATCAGCTTAAGTTTTCCGGGATAGGTATTGATATCGCCTATGGCGTAAATCCTTTCTACTCCAGTGGAATAATCCCTGGTGTCCACTTCTATGGCATTTTTGTCAATACTCAATCCCCAGTCTGCAATCGGGCCAAGTTTTGGGCTCAGTCCAAACAAAGGGATCAGGTAATCTGCATCAATGACAATTTCTTCTTTGTTTTTTCCTTCGAGGGTAACACTTGACAGTTTGCCGTTTCCGCCAAGTTCTTTCAGGTTAGCTGATAGGATAAGGTCAATTTTTCCATTGTTGGCCAGATCAAAAACCTTGGCGGCTGAATCAGGTGCACCTCTGAACGTCTCATTTCTATGCACTAAGGTTACCCTTTCTGCCACATTGGCCAAATATATGGTCCAGTCCAATGCAGAATCACCTCCGCCTGCCAGTACAACTTTCTTGTTTCTGAAGGTTTCCGGATTTTTCACCATATAGGCAACACCTTTTCCCTCAAAATGATCCAGTTTTTCCAGGGCCGGCTTCCTTGGTTCAAATACGCCCAGCCCACCCGCTATAACAATTACTTTTGCATGGATTTGTGTATTTTCATTGGTGACCACGATGTAGGAACCATCTGCTTGCTTATTGAGGTGCTCCACTCTTTCCCCCAAAGTGAAAGTCGGCTGAAACGGTTTGATCTGTTCCATCAGATTGTCTACCAACTCCTGGGCTTTGATCTCAGGATATCCGGGGATGTCATATATGGGTTTCTGAGGATAAATTTCAGATAGTTGTCCACCTACTTGCGGCAAGTAATCCACCAGATGGCAACGCATCTTCAATAAGCCAGCTTCAAATACAGCAAAAAGGCCTACCGGTCCTGCCCCAATGATACAAATGTCAGTAGAAATCATGATGTGTGTTTTGTTTATTGTAGAAACCAGATTAGCTTCAAATTGTTCGTGCAAATATAATTAGTATAACAAGTATTTTTCAACTTGAGGTCAATTTTCATTCCAGGTTTTTGTAGATGGTGTTAAGGATCCTTTTGAATTCTTCAAAATCCTGTTCATTCAAGTTTTCCCAGGCCTTTTCGCGTATAGAAGCTACTTTGGGTTTGAGTTCCTGAACCTTTGCATTTCCTGCTTCAGTCAGAACCAATTGAAAACTTCTCCTGTCGAGAGGATGGGGAATCCTTTCCACATATCCTTTTTTGCTTAGTATATCTATTATTCTTGTCAAGGTAGGTTGATCCTTGAAAACCAACTGTGCTAATTCCGCCTGACTGAGCAGTTCATTTTCTGACAGGTTTTTCATGATCAGCCATTGATCTACTGTCAGGTCAAAATCTCCCAATTTAAATTTCCTTTGGGCATACTGCTTTACCCGTTTTGCTGTCCTGTCCAAAAGGAAAGAATATTTACTGAATTGCTCCTGTGTCATACCAATAATTAGCATGACAAATATAGGGCTTTGATTTAAGAAAAAATAATAGTCTACAAAAAATATAGGGTTAATAGAATTTAGTTTCTCGCTCTTTCCTCATTCCTGTAGACCAAATTGCCGTCTTTGTCCCATTCAGCCCGGATAAATGGCCTGAAGTTTTTTGTAAAAGGTTGTTCCTGGTACTGGATTTCTCTTTTTTTAACTACTTTATTTTTATGGTTCCAGTATTCTGTCCACAGTCCCACTTTTTCACCAAAATGGTACTCACCGGAAACTGCAATTTGTCCATCTTCAAAAAAATGGAAGAAGTTACCCTCTTTCAATTCATATTCAATAGGGGTAAGGGTCTCAATCTGTTGTGAAGCTTGGTTGTAATAGGTGACCCTTGAATCTTTTGGCCAACCCTCAGAAAAGTGCAATTTATCCAACAATACGCTTTTGTCATCAAATTTGAGCCAGATCCCATGTCTTGTACCGTAATAAAAGTTACCTTCTTCTATCACAGTTTCATTGATATATTTGGTGTACGGACCATGTAGGAGATAGCCTTTTGATGGATCAAAATCCTTTGTTCTTACCATATTGTCTTTTTTGTCATACCAGAAAATGTCCCTTATGTAAGGGTCTACGACTTTTCTTTGTGTTGTTATAAAAAAGTTCTGCAGTTGGCTTTGGCTCCTGAAGTTTGTCCTGATTCTTACCCTTTTTGTTCTTTCCCCGTAGTAAATATTTTTGCGATTGCTCTTTTTCTCTTTTTTCTTTTTCTCTTTTCGCTCACGTTCATCAAATAATAATAAGGGAAGATTGGTAGGCATCAATATATCACTCACCACTCCAGAGGAGTCAGGGTCTTCGGCTTTGTTTTTCTTTTTTTTGCTCTGTGCCAAAGCTATTTGGCTAAACTGAACCAGTAAAATGAAAATGAAGAATTTCCTGATCATGTTGATAAAACGCGGCAATTAGATGGAATATTTTGTGATAAATTTACAAATACAAAATCAATTCCAAGTTTTGATTTAGAATTAATAATTGTTATCCGTATTTTTGGCGGAATTTATTAAACCTACCATAAAATGACATCAGTTCTATCCGACCGCATCAATCAAATGGAAGAATCGGCCACTTTGGCCATGGCTAAAAAAGCCAGGGAGTTGAAAGCCCAGGGCAAAGATATTATCAGCTTAAGTTTGGGGGAACCTGATTTTAAGACACCTAAACACATTCAGGAAGCTGCTAAGGCAGCCATTGATGAAGGAAAATATTTTGCCTATCCTCCTGTAGCGGGATATCAAGACTTAAGAGAGGCAATCGCCAAAAAACTTAGGGAAGAAAATAAAATAACAGAAGCTAAGGCTGAAAATATTGTCGTTTCTACCGGTGCGAAACACAGTATTGCCAATGTCTTCATGTGTTTGATCAATGAAGGGGACGAGGTGGTGATTTTCTCTCCGTATTGGGTTTCTTATGCGGAAATCATCAAATTGGCAGGAGGGATCCCGGTTACTATAGAGGGTACATTGGAAAACAACTTCAAAGCCACTGCCCAGCAATTGGAAGAAGCCATTACAGATAAAACTAAAGCAGTCATCTATTCTTCTCCCTGCAACCCAACAGGGTCGGTTTTTAGCAAGGAAGAACTTGAGGCAATCGCTGAAGTGGTGAAGAAGAGAGAAAATCTTTTCGTGATTGCTGATGAGATTTATGAGCTGATCAATTTCACAGGAAAGCATACAAGTATTGCCTCTTTCCCCGGAATGTTTGAAAGAACCATCACTGTCAATGGATTCTCCAAAGGTTATGCCATGACTGGTTGGAGGGTAGGATATATCTGTGCTCCTGTATTCATAGCTAAGGCCTGTGAAAAAATGCAGGGACAATTCACCTCAGGAGGTACAGGTATTGCCCAAAGGGCTGCCTTGGCAGCTATATCAGGTGATCAGACTCCTTCAAAAGAAATGGAGAAGGCTTACCTCAAGAGAAGAGATTTGGTTTTGAAACTTATCCAGGAAATCCCGGGATTTAAAACCCATGTTCCTGAAGGGGCTTTCTATTTCTTCCCAGATATTACTTATTTCTTCGGGAAATCAGCCGATGGGTTTACTATAAAGAATGCAGATGATTTCTGCCTGTATCTTTTGGAAAAAGCAAACGTTTCATTGGTGACCGGAGAAGCTTTTGGTGCGCCTAATTGCGTCAGATTGTCTTATGCGGCTTCCGAAGAAGAACTTGTAGAAGCTATGAAAAGGATCAAAGAGGCTTGTGCCCTTTTGAAATAAATCAGGCTAAGTAAATTTTAAATGAAAGCCTTCCTTACAATATAGGGAAGGCTTTTTTATGTCTGAGTTTTTGGCAAATTCCAATAAAGCCTTCCCTTAACATCAATTATAAGCCTGGTTGTGGAATGTCCAAACTTCTAATGAATCAATTAAAAATTGAAAAATATCAATAAAAAATTGGCTTCATATTTTTTTTGTCCCATACTTACTTGCTTTTTGACCAGCCAGACTCTTTCTCTCCTGCTTGAGAAACCTGTTTTTCTTAATTTGTTATGACGTTGATTAATCAGTATTTTAAACGCAAAAAAATGTTTTCAAAATTATTTTTTAGGAAACTGCCTATCTTTTAAATAGATTAAAGGATTACTGCATTTTCATTGATTTGGTTTTATATCCTGATATATTTTCGGGATTTTCGATTCCCTTCCTAAATCGAATTGTTATTTTTTTGCTAAAAAATCAAAAAAAACTAAGTCAAAATTTTGGATTGTATTTGATGTCTTGCTTATATTTGTTGCGGGTGATTAAGCAACTTTTTCTGCTTGGTGTTTTTAATGAAATTCGAATGGAGGTTATTTCGATAATTGCTTTTTCTAGCCTTCATTTAAAAAATAAAATCCGCAGCGATGCGGATTTTTTTATTAGGTTAGTGTAAGATTTCAATACTGACTAAAATGCAACAAAACTCCAGGCCTTTAGCTGATTTCTCTGGATATCAATTGCTGTTTTTCCTTGCCTTATTTTTTTTGATTCCTCCAAAAAAAACCTTTGCTCAGGATACAACCTATTATGAGTCTTATAAAAATTACCTGACTACCCGTCTCTACACATCGAGGAAATATACCGCTTTGACAGTCCTGGATAAGTTTGATGATTCCCGCTGGAGGTTTGAGCCCAATTCTAATTTAAATCTTGGGGTTGGGGCTACCTACAATGATGTCACTTTGAATATAGGTTTAGGATTCGGGTTTATGAATCCCGAAAGAGGTAGGGGAGATACCAAGATGCTTGACCTTCAGGCCCACATTTATCCAAAGAATTTTGTGATCGATCTCTTTGCACAGTTTTATACTGGCTACTATCTCAGGAGATTGGATGATGAAATTTTCACACTCAATCCTGTCCTTTATCCTGATCTGACAGTAAGGATGTTTGGTGCTAACTTTCAGTATTTATTTAATGGGGATAAGCTTTCTATGAAGGCGGCTTTTTTACAGAGTGCCAGGCAGAAAAAATCAGCGGGGAGTCTTTTGGCGGGTTTTGAAGCCTTTGGAGGTTTTGCGGATAACCGCGGGCTTTTTTTTCCGGAAGACCGAGTTCCTCTCAATAGGAATTTTTCCCGGTTAGGTTTTTTCCAGTTGGGGCCTAATGCGGGATATGTGCATACCTTGGTTTTCCTGAAGCATTTTTTTATTACAGGTATGGTATCCGCTAACTTGGACTTAGGAAAAAATTATTTGGATATGGCGGAAAGAAGGGATTTCAGATGGAGTGCGCAGCCCAATTTTTTTGCAAGGGGATTTTTGGGGTATAATTCCCCAAAATGGTCTATCAATGCGAATTATGTAAGGAGCTATGTCAGGATGTCCACCGTTGATGATTTTAATCCTGCTTTTATCACAGGTAATTATCGGATTAATCTGATTTACCGATTTTTGCCAGGGCTCAAGCTCCAACGGTATCTGGACTATGTGGAACCGTCCAGGTATTTGCCTTCAAAATGGAGACAAAAGACCAAAAATTAGGTGGCTCGAAGGTAATTTTCTTAGATTTGCCATCATTTCATAAGCAAATAAACCAAAATAACATGTTAGATAAATTTGGCATCAAAGAAGCATTGCAAAGGCTGGGGGTCAGCAATCAGAACCTTGGAACCTCTACCGGGAACCAGTGGATAAAGACCAATGGAGATTATTTCGGCTCTTTTTCGCCTGTGGATGCTGCGCTCATAGGAAAAATTCAGACCACTGATGAATCGGCTTATGAGGCCGTGGTCCAAAAGGCGGAAGAAGCTTTTAAGATTTGGAGGGCAAAGCCCGCTCCTCAAAGAGGTGAGATCGTCAGGCAAATAGGAAATGCCTTGAGAGAGGTGAAGGAAGATCTTGGGAAATTGGTTTCTTATGAGATGGGTAAATCTTATCAGGAGGGCTTGGGAGAAGTACAGGAAATGATCGATATATGTGATTTTGCGGTTGGACTTTCCAGGCAGTTGTACGGTTTGACCATGCATTCCGAAAGGCCGGGCCATAGGATGTATGAGCAATGGCATCCGCTAGGTGTGATAGGAATCATTTCTGCTTTTAATTTTCCTGTTGCTGTCTGGTCTTGGAACAGCATGATTGCCTGGGTATGTGGTGATGTCTGTATCTGGAAACCCTCTGAAAAAGCACCTCTGTCCGCTGTGGCATGTCAACATATCGTTGCCAAGGTATTTAAAGACAATGGTCTTCCGGAAGGGATTTCGAATTTGATTGTGGGAGATTACAAGGTGGGTGAAATGATGACCAAAGATAAAAGGCTTCCTCTCATATCCGCCACAGGATCTGTCCGTATGGGTAAAATCGTAGGGCAGGAGGTGGCCGGCAGGTTAGGGAGGTCTTTGTTGGAGTTAGGGGGCAATAACGGCATCATCATCACCGAGCATGCTGATTTGGATATTGCTGTCAGAGGAGCTTTGTTTGGAGCAGTGGGGACAGCAGGCCAGCGTTGTACTTCCACAAGGCGGTTGATTATCCAAGAGTCTGTTTATGAAACGGTAAAAGAAAGGTTGGCTTCTGCATACAATAAACTTGTCATCGGTAATCCCTTGGATGCAAAGAATCATGTTGGTCCATTGATTGACAAGGCAGCTGTGGTTATGTACCTCAAAGCCATAGAGAAAGTGAAGGCGGAAGGAGGAAAAGAGGTGGTAAAAGGAGGGGTATTAGATGGTCCTGGATTTGAGTCGGGTTGTTATGTAAAGCCTTGTATTATTGAAGTGGAAAGTCATTTCGAGATGGTTCAGGAGGAAACCTTTGCCCCGATTTTGTATATCATGAAATACAGGACTTTGGAAGAGGCGATTGCCATGCACAATGCTGTGCCACAGGGCTTATCCTCAGCCATCATGACCCTCAATATGAGGGAAGCAGAATTTTTCCTTTCTGCTTCGGGTTCTGATTGTGGCATTGCCAATGTGAATATAGGTACTTCCGGTGCTGAAATAGGAGGAGCTTTTGGAGGAGAAAAGGAAACCGGTGGAGGAAGAGAGTCCGGATCTGATTCCTGGAAAGCCTATATGAGGCGACAGACCAATACCATTAATTATAGTACTGCACTGCCGTTGGCACAGGGGATTAAGTTTGAAATTTAAAAAAAATATGTGGTGAGGGAAATTTTTCCTTCACCACAAAAGAGTTTGGGTAAGTTTTAAAAAGTAAAAAAAAACAAGATTCATTTTCAGGGTGTTAAAAAAAATGATGTATATTTTTTGAGATTAAAATTTGCAGCGTATAAAAATACCTCTACATTTGCATTCCGTTTGGTAAGCAAACGTTTCTGATGGGAAGTTAGCTCAGCTGGTTCAGAGCATCTGCCTTACAAGCAGAGGGTCGGGGGTTCGAATCCCTCACCTCCCACTTATTAAAAATCATGGGAAGTTAGCTCAGCTGGTTCAGAGCATCTGCCTTACAAGCAGAGGGTCGGGGGTTCGAATCCCTCACCTCCCACTAAGCCTCTTTGATAGAGGCTTTTTTTTTATTCATCATTTTCTACTCTCAAAAGATTAACCTGGGCCTGAAAAGGATTTTGATTGGTAGACTTGGAAAAGGATTTTTTAATAAATATTTGTTTTGATGGATTTGCCTTGGGAGAAGCGAAAAAACACCGTCTTTTATTTTCAACTTTATGTTTCAATCCTTGTTTTGATGGATTTGCCTTGGGAGGCTTTGTAAATCCAGTTTGTTGTCATGGTGTAGATGGTTTCAATCCTTGTTTTGATGGATTTGCCTTGGGAGGCTGCATTGGAATTATCCCCGTTCCATTCGCTAACAGTTTCAATCCTTGTTTTGATGGATTTGCCTTGGGAGGAACCCTGTAGACGTCATCCCCGGTCACTTCTCCTAAGGTTTCAATCCTTGTTTTGATGGATTTGCCTTGGGAGGCTATAATGGAATTGGGAAGGTTATCGAAGGGTCCAGTTTCAATCCTTGTTTTGATGGATTTGCCTTGGGAGGAGTTAAAGAAATTCCTTTGCGCAAGTCCTTCAAGGTGTTTCAATCCTTGTTTTGATGGATTTGCCTTGGGAGGTTAGTTTGTTCTATAATTAATCTTTTAGTAGACTTACGTTTCAATCCTTGTTTTGATGGATTTGCCTTGGGAGGTATTTCTGTCCTTGCTATCCTTTCGGCTCGGTATGTGGGTTTCAATCCTTGTTTTGATGGATTTGCCTTGGGAGGTAAATATATGCTACTCCCGTTGAAAGGAGATATCCAGTTTCAATCCTTGTTTTGATGGATTTGCCTTGGGAGGTTTAGGCTTTGCCTGGTGACCAATATCTCATAGCTTTGGTTTCAATCCTTGTTTTGATGGATTTGCCTTGGGAGGTGGACCCAATTTTTCTAGCTGATAAGCAGAATGGAGGGTTTCAATCCTTGTTTTGATGGATTTGCCTTGGGAGGATTCAAAACAGATAGGGAGACGGTAATTGACCATCTGTTTCAATCCTTGTTTTGATGGATTTGCCTTGGGAGGTATTTTGCGCCAGGGTGTTTTCGGCCCCGGCGCTGTAAGTTTCAATCCTTGTTTTGATGGATTTGCCTTGGGAGGTCCTATTTTTCGCGTATATTTCCCGCATGGCGAATTTGTTTCAATCCTTGTTTTGATGGATTTGCCTTGGGAGGCTTCATGGGCCCAAAATTCAGCGTTTGGGTTATAGTCGTTTCAATCCTTGTTTTGATGGATTTGCCTTGGGAGGTTCCCCTCTCCTTTCTCTTTCTTTGGAAGCAGTTCTTGTTTCAATCCTTGTTTTGATGGATTTGCCTTGGGAGGAGCGGAAGGAGGTTCCCGGAAGTATTTCCCCAGGCATGTTTCAATCCTTGTTTTGATGGATTTGCCTTGGGAGGATGATTCAGGAACGGTTACGGCAATCAGTTATTCCATGTTTCAATCCTTGTTTTGATGGATTTGCCTTGGGAGGCTGGCAGGAGTGGCCGGCTGAAAACTGTCCAGGTCTAGTTTCAATCCTTGTTTTGATGGATTTGCCTTGGGAGGCTGGGCCAAATTACTAAGGGCATCAAACAAAGTACCTAGTTTCAATCCTTGTTTTGATGGATTTGCCTTGGGAGGGAATTATTTCTATCTGGTTTATATTGTCAAGTTTGGTTTCAATCCTTGTTTTGATGGATTTGCCTTGGGAGGTA